>CAJNBP010000006.1 GCA_905221035.1 bacterium
CGGAAAAGTAAGCTACCTTCCATCCCTAAAGAAGCTAAAAAAGGCCGTTCCTATGAGGATTTCCAAAACTATTTAGTACTGAATCAACTAGACTCTTGGCTGGAAATGGACACAGTTATGGGCAGGATGGGATGTAAAGTCCTACTCACCTTCAACCTGTCTTTCTGTAACTTTATCTTTGCTAGACTTCTGGATAATAAAACTGCCCTTGAGGTTACCAAACACCTCTATAACATCAAGAACACTCTTCATGAAGCGGATAAAGATTTCTTCCAACTCTTTCCTGTCATTCTTACCGATAATGGTGGAGAGTTTGCCAGGGTTGATGATATCGAAACGGATGTGCGAGGAGAGAGTAAACTCTTCTTTTGTGATCCTAATCGCTCTCACCAGAAAGGGAGAATTGAGAAAAATCACACGCTGATTCGAGACATTCTACCTAAGGGAACTTCTTTTGACAATTTAACTCAAGAGGACATCAATCTCGTTTGTTCTCATGTCAACAGTGTCAAACGTGCTGCTTTGAATGGAAAGTCGGCCTATGAGCTCTTTGCCTTTACATATGGAGAAGAGATTCCTAAGCTTCTCGGTATTTCTAAAATACCTGCAGAAGACGTCTGCCAGTCATCTAAATTACTCCAACATAAGTTCTAAAAACTAACCTTTAACCCCATTCAAACGTCTCACACTAACTTCCACCATAGCGGAACTTAATCTGAAACGCTTTCAGATGAGGGGATTTTGTGCGCTCTTTTTTTCGATTCATTTTGGTTACAAAAGCAATAAAATCAAGCATGATTAAAACCAGTGGAACTTACCCTGACACGGATTTCCACTGGTTTTTAGGATTTTTATCAGGCCAACTTCCACTTGGATTAGCGGTGGAACTTAGTTTGGGAATTTACCAATCTTCTAAGCTTCTGTATTCAATAATTTCATTTTTGATAATATTCTTTTTAAACTCAAAATGTTTTAATGGATTATCGACTAACACTAACTTTGGAATATCGTCTAGATTGGTAACCAAGGATAAAATAAAATCCGATTGAAACTCTTTGGCTTTTTCAAATTCTTTTGCAGTTAAACGCACACGCCCCTTAGATTTTCGGATACCTTTTACTTCTGCAAGGTAGGAATGCTCTTGAACATCTACTTGGAAATCATATCCATCACCATAAAGACGGGCATCGGTTAACTGTCCACCTTGGAATTTTTCTTCTTTATCAAAATGAAGGATAAAATAATTTTCTGCTTCCATTCCAGTTTCCTGTAGACGTTTGAATTTAGTTCGAATGATTGGCTTTTCAATGGTAGTAATGCCTGTTTCCTTTCCTTCACTGGCAAGTAACATTTTTACTATTTCAGCATAACTATGAACATCTTCATTCCCAAACATCATATCAATTAAATCTTTACGAAAACGGTAAACTTCAGCTTTCTGCCACCAACCTTTTCGATTATTGTCAAAATAAGGATCAAATAAATCCATTCTATTTTTTACAATTCCAGTTGTTTCAGCAATTCCCAGAGAAACCACATAGCGATAAAACTCCGACTTACTAGAACATTGAAATTCTGTTATAAAAAGCTTGTCAAACTTGGCAAGACCGTAGCCAATTAAATTTAACAATTCATAATGAGGGTGTTTAGACATTACTTTCTCCATCAATAGATATTGATTTCATTATACCAAAAAACACGGCTCATCACCGTGTTTCTATGTTTATTTCACCAACTTCTTCATCTCATCAATACGTGCTACGGTCGCATCGTATTTAGCTTGATAGTCGGCTTGTTTGTCGCGTTCTTTTTGGACGACTTCTGGTTTGGCATTGGCTACGAAGCGTTCGTTAGAGAGCTTCTTGCCGACCATGTCCAGTTCTTTTTGCCATTTAGCCAGTTCCTTGTAGAGACGAGCCAGTTCTTCTTCGACATTGAGGAGGTCAGCGAGTGGCAGGTAGATTTCTGCTCCTGTGATAACGCTTGACATAGCGAGTTCAGGTGCAGGGATAGTTGATGCGATTTCCAAGTGTTCTGGATTTGTGAAGCGTTTGATGTAGTTGACATTGCTGTTAAAGAAGGCTTCCAAGTCGCTATCGCTTGTCTTAACAAGGATGCTGATAGGCTTGCTTGGAGCTACGTTTACTTCTGCACGCGCATTACGAACGGCACGGATCAAGTCTTTGAGGCTTTCCACGCCAGTGTGAGCCGCGAGATCTTCAAAGGCTGGATTGACAGTTGGGTATTCTGCTGTCACGATAGAGCCTTCTGAGATTTGTCCAAAGATTTCCTCTGTCACAAATGGCATGATTGGGTGGAGAAGACGAAGGATCTTGTCCAAGGTGTAAAGGAGAACAGAACGTGTGATAACTTTTTCTTCTTCGTTGTCGCTATAAAGGACTTCCTTAGTCAACTCAACATACCAGTCCGCAAATTCATCCCAGATGAAGTTGTAGAGGATGTGTCCAGCTACACCAAACTCAAATTTATCAAAGTTGGCAGTTGCTTTTCCGATTGTCTCATTGAGGTTGTGGAGAATCCAGCGGTCTGTGACGTTTCCAGCTTCCTTGTTGACAACTTTTTCCACATTGGCAGTTGCTTGCTCAAGGGTCAAGCCTTCATTGTTCATGAGGATGTAGCGAGAGATGTTCCAGATCTTGTTAATGAAGTTCCATGAAGCATCCATTTTCTCGTAAGAGAAGCGCACGTCTTGCCCTGGTGCAGAACCGTTTGAAAGGAACCAGCGAAGGGCATCGGCACCGTATTTCTCGATAACATCCATTGGGTCAATCCCATTACCGAGAGATTTAGACATCTTGCGTCCTTGCTCGTCACGGATGAGACCGTGGATAAGCACGTTTTGGAATGGCTGACGGCCAGTGAATTCCAAGGATTGGAAGATCATACGAGATACCCAGAAGAAGATGATGTCGTAACCTGTTACCAAGGTTGAAGTTGGGAAGTAACGTTTAAAGTCTTCTGAGTCGACATCAGGCCAGCCCATTGTTGAAAATGGCCAAAGGGCAGAACTGAACCACGTATCCAAGACATCTTCGTCCTGAGTCCATCCGTCACCTTCAGGAGCTTCTTCACCGACATACATTTCACCCTCAGCATTGTACCAAGCAGGGATTTGGTGACCCCACCAGAGCTGACGTGAGATTACCCAGTCGTGGACATTTTCCATCCATTGGAGGAAGGTATCGTTGAAACGAGGTGGGTAGAATTCTACCTTGTCATCTGTGTCTTGGTTGGCAATGGCATTCTTAGCCAATTGGTCCATCTTGACGAACCATTGGGTAGACAAGCGTGGTTCAACCACAACACCTGTACGCTCTGAGTGACCAACACTGTGGACACGTTTTTCGATTTTGACGAGGGCACCGATTTCTTCCAACTTGGCAACGACTGCCTTACGAGCTTCAAAACGGTCCATGCCTGCAAATTCGAAAGCCAAGTCATTCATGGTTCCGTCGTCGTTCATGACGTTGACTTGTGGCAAGTTGTGGCGTTGACCAACCAAGAAGTCGTTTGGATCGTGGGCAGGTGTGATTTTCACGACACCAGTACCAAACTCAGGGTCTGCGTGCTCGTCCCCAACGATTGGAATCAATTTATTAGCGATTGGAAGGATAACATTTTTACCAATCAAGTCCGTGTAGCGTGGGTCTTCTGGATTGACCGCAACCGCAACGTCCCCAAACATGGTCTCAGGACGAGTTGTCGCAACTTCAAGGGCGCGCGAGCCGTCTTCCAGCATGTAGTTCATGTGGTAGAAGGCACCTTCAACGTCCTTGTGGATAACTTCGATATCAGAAAGGGCTGTGCGTGCAGCTGGGTCCCAGTTGATGATAAATTCACCACGGTAGATCCAGCCCTTCTTGTAAAGGTCCACAAAGACCTTACGAACAGCTTTTGACAAACCTTCGTCAAGAGTGAAACGCTCACGAGAATAGTCTACAGAGAGCCCCATCTTGCCCCATTGTTCCTTGATAGTAGTGGCATACTCGTCTTTCCATTCCCAGACTTTCTCTAGGAATTTTTCACGTCCCAGGTCATAACGACTAATGCCCTCGCCACGCAAGCGCTCCTCAACTTTAGCTTGAGTTGCAATCCCCGCATGGTCCATTCCTGGAAGCCAAAGCGTGTCAAAACCTTGCATGCGTTTTTGACGGATAATGATATCTTGCAAAGTTGTATCCCAAGCGTGACCAAGGTGAAGTTTACCAGTTACGTTTGGTGGTGGAATCACGATAGAATAAGGCTTAGCCTTTTGATCGCCTGAAGGCTTGAAAACATCAGCATCAAGCCATTTTTGGTAACGACCAGCCTCAACCTCGGCTGGATTGTATTTAGGTGAAAGTTCTTTAGACATGTGTTTGTCCTTTCTAGTTAATATCTTTAAATAAAATTAGTATGTAGGAGATAGACTTTGATTCAACTCATCTTTTTTCTCATTATCTCCTATAAGCAAAGAAACGATAAAAAATTTTACATTAACTTTCTCTCATTATCTTCATAATATGTTTATCAAAATCTGACATGATTTTTTGAGTTCGGTTAAATTTTTCATACTCCTGGATGGCTTTGGAGTCTGCTTGTTTCTTGGAAATACTTCCTTTTCCTTCTAAGATTTCATATTCATTAAAAGATAGAAAGCGATCAATACTATCTGCCAATCCTCGCATTGTAAAAGTATTACGGCGCTCAACCAAACCCTCGATATAATCAAAATAGGCTGTAACAGTTCGCTCTAGTTGTCGAATTTCTTTTTCTTGCAGATAATTTTTGGCTACTGTTACATCTGATTTGAGTACTCGTCCATCAGGTGCATTCTTCCAAGTAGTTAATCCCATTTTTTCTTTACTAGCATCGGCTTGCTGATAGATAATTTCTGCAGCCGTACTTCCAGTAATTGCATAATGAAATTTATTTTGCACCATAGCATAGAAATTTTTAGTAATATCTGAATTTCTATCATAATCTATGGCACATTCGGCAAAAATATCCGTAATTTGTTGATAGATTCGGCGTTCGCTAGAGCGAATAGAACGAATCCGTTCTAAAAGTTCACGAAAATAATCTTTTCCGAAAACTGTCTGTCCTTGTTTCAAGCGTTCATCATTCAAAACAAAACCTTTGATGATAAATTCTTTCAAGGTCTTGGTTGCCCAAATTCTAAATTGAGTAGCCTTGCTGGAATTTACACGATAACCAACTGAAATGATAGCATCCAGATTGTAATATTCAAGTTCACGCCGGACAGCTCTATTTCCCTCTTGTTGAACCTGTGCAAATTTTGCACAAGTTGACACCTTATCTAATTCACCACTATCATAAATGTTTTTTAAGTGCTTTGTAATGACACTTCGTTCAACTCCAAAGAGCTCTGCAAGACCTTTTTGAGTCAACCAAAGATTTTCATCCTGTAAAAGGATATCTAGCTGAACGTCGCCATTTGGTGTAGTATACAGGATGAAATTAGAAATTTCATTCAAGACAATTCCACCTCCCCCCTTCCATAAACAATTACTTCACTTTCTTAAACTGTATGCCGTTTTCTTTCAGCTTTTTAACGGTTACGGGACCAATTCCCTTCAAAGCGAGAACTTCTTTTTCAGTCCATTTTTTGAAATCTGAAGACCTACGAATCCCATTTTCAACAAAGATGTGAACAAGATCCATCCGAATTCCCTTCATTGTTTCCTCGTTCATAAAGGAATACCAGTCAGTGACCTCGGATAAATTTCGAATCATACTAGAATGATTCGAAAATACTGGTTTACGACGGAACTTCTTGGCTTCGTTTGTTAAAAATTTCGTTAAAATAATATTTTCTAGTAAATAATCAAATAGAGGATACAAACTAGCTTGTAACGATTCAACTGAATTTGGACAATAGCATTCTTGGTCTTCGATATCTATAACTTTGAATTGCCAATCTTCCTCTATAAAGAATTCAACAGCTTCATCATTGATTTCCACTAATTTTGCAAATAGCTGACTGGCTTCCTCAATTTTTCCTTGAGAAAAAGCAGAGATGATGGCATGAATAAGAATGGTATCATCCCGTTTCCCTTTATTTAATTCTTCACGATAGAAACGTTCAACCTTTAGTTCCTGACCAGTAATATGATACAAGGAAAGCATACAGAAGACAAAATTAGGAGGAAACCGTTCTGGTCGCTTACTCAAATATAGGTCAATCAATTCTATAGCCTTAGAATTGAAGTTCTCCATCATATAATACTCAATCAGAAACATCAGAGCAGACAGGATAGGGCGTGCTTCAAAATAATTCCAACTATTGTATCCATTCATTTTCCATTTTTCTAAAACTAGAATTTCAAAATCCAATACTTTTTTAAAAGTTGACAAATCAAAATCTTCAACTTCTGATAAGAATAAATGAAAATCAGCAGCAAAATAATCTGGATTAATTTTTAAAACTTGCTTTAACAGTTTATTTCGCTTCTGTGTATTCGGAGTATGCATAGCTTCTCTAAATAAAGCATGATCCTGATTCCAATCAAATGTCCTATTTTTCAGTTGGTAATTAATTAGCTGAACATCTGGATACTCTCCGTGTTCATCAGCATATTGCATCACTGCTGTATGTAGTTCATCGAAATTTTGAATGGTCCGACGTTCTACAAAAGTTGGATTTTTGGCCATGATTTCTGTCCAAACAGCCTCTTCTTCAGAAATAACTTTGATATCCAACTTTTGCTGGCGTTTTAATTCTTTTTTTCTATTTTTCTTTTTAGCCATCTATTTTCTCCTCTAACTCATTCTTCAATAGACTCGACTCTACCTCTGCTGTATTGAATATTCTTACAGCCTAGGATACAGGCTTTAATGGTAAATCTTAGTTTTTTCAGCGACTCGTTGACTTTGAAGGTTTCCCCAAGCGTGATTAAGGCTGAGTTTTCTAGTTACGTTTAGTGGTGGAAATCGTGATCAAAAAAGTTTTAGACTTTTGAACTCCTCGAGTTTTAAGAACGTCTTCTTGAAGTTGTTTAAACATAGGATGGAGTGTGTTTAGGTGGAAGCTGTTTAGACATGTGTGTCACTCCTTTTTTTCATAGCTATTTTATAAAGATTAATTAAGTTAGTAAGTTGCTCTAATTTTAATTTCTTTCCAATCCATAAAATGAATTTTCCAAATCTACCATTTGGATAATTACGATAAGAAAAAGCAAAATATATTAATAAAAATAGATAAACAAATGATAAAAACACTGTTATTCCTGTTAACGAATATATTCTTGGCACTGCTCGCTCAATAAACGTCATACATTCTTTTTCAAAAAACGAAGAAATAACTAGTGAAATGTAAAATATTACAGTCCCCATGTTTGCGAATAGCTTATTTCTTTGCCATACGTATTCTAATTTTAAAGGTGCATTTTTTATATTTTTACCGTTTCGAAGGAATACAAGAAAATCTTTAGAATTAATATAATTCCAAAGTACTAAAAGACCTGTTACTGCGGCCCACCATTTAACATCGAAAGCTCCTATAAATGCTATTACGGGAATAATGACGAATAAAAGTACTCCTATAAATTTAAAAAGTTTCACTCCTAACATTATTGCTATAAAAGACAAGAAAAACTTATAGATTATAAAGTATTGATAAATTACTTCTAGGAGTTCGATAGTTTCAGTGGGAATTAAAAAATACAATATTTTAGAAATTCCTATTTGTATAAATATATATGCAGAAATTTGTACAATTTCTCTAACAATCAATATAATTTTTACATAATCATCATTTCTATCTTGCCGATTTGCTTGGAAACAATTCTTTATATACAAACAAGAAACAATAAAAAGAAGAAACAGTGATATATTTACTACAATTGTACCTTTCACAAAAAAAGCAGTCATTACTAAAGATATCATTATTAAAATAAGTTTAATGAAAATATCATCGAAGAATCTTTTAAACATAAAAACTCCAATCTAGTCACTTAATAATTTCATATCCCACTCACTCCTCAGCAAACCATATATCAGACTGTCACAGCGGTTTCCCTGAACATCCTTTCTGTCTCTTATGCGAGCTTCCAGTGTAAAGCCAAGTTTCTCTGCGACTCGTTGACTTTGAAGGTTATATCCAAAGCAAGTTAGTTCAATCTTGTGAAGACCCAGTTCTTTAAAAGCTAGATCAATCAAGGCACGCGCAGCTTCTGGTACATAGCCTCTGCCCCAATAGTCTGGGTGCAAGGTATAACCGAGCTCAAGAACATCATCTTCGTGACGGTGATTGAAGTCAACAGAACCAATGACTTTATCAGTTCCCTTGACGACAATTCCATAACCAGCTGGGAGATTTTCCTTTTGATTACGATCAGGAAGGATATGCTCTAGATAATACATCTCATCTTCCAAGGTCTTGACAGGCGGAAAGCTTGCTGGGTAGGCGACCTCTGGGAGACTAGCGTAGGCATGGATATCCTCGGCATCCGCCACTGTACGGACTCGTAGGATAAGTCGCTCCGTTTCGATTCGCTCAGGTAATTCAGTTCTTGCCATCCTTCCTCCTCGCTTTCTTGATGAAGTTCCCCATAGGGTCGACACGATCATCTAAATAACGATAAACGCGCTGGTGGCCGTCCCCCATAAAGTAAGTTGGCGAAAAACGGTCATTTTTAAAATGCCCCTTGTCATCCAAAAATTCTGGATCAGCTAGTCGTTCGATAATCTTGGCAAAGATATGACAGATTCCATCTTCCTCGATAATCCGATCTACTTGACAATCCAATACTACTGGACAGTCCTTTAAAATCGGTGCCTGAGTCTGTTCAGAAATCTCGTAGTCTAGCCCCAGATGTTTCAATTTCTCTCGATGGCTGATAAAACCAGCCTGCTCCATCTCGAGCATGAGATTTTCATCAGGGATATTCACGGTGAACATCTGGTAATGCTTAATCTGCTCAGCCGCATTTTCCTCAGCACCAACACCGATGACTAGCCAATTTCCCAAACTATAGGAGGAGCTACAGGTCGTAATATTGTGCCCAAAATTCTGATCCTGATACCCCAAAATGAAAATAGGAAAGCCATAGTAGAGTTTACTTGTTTTAAAAGATTGCTTCATAACAACCTCCTTTTACTAAGACGCAAAAGAAAATCCCTGCCATCTACATGACAGGGACGAATGTGCTTATCCGCGGTACCACCCAATTTCGGGCAGTTGCCCGCAACTCTCGTCTTTAAAACAAAAAGACACTTTTATTTCATTTTCAGCCATTAGCAACTAGTTTTGACACATTTGTGGACTTCTCAGCACCGCCACTTTCTGTAAAATGTGGGATTCAAAACACCTCTAATGGCTCTATTGTAGCAAGATTTTTTCGGAAATGCAAGGCACAAGAAAAATTATTTGAACTTGATACCATTTTCTTTCAATTTCTTGATGGTAGCTGGGCCGATTCCTTTTAAGGCAAGGAGTTCTTTTTCAGTCCAGTTTTTAAAATCTGAAGCAGACTTGATTCCTTCATCATAGAAAGTTTTGGCACGGTCAAGTGGAAGTCCACCCAAGTTTGCTGCAAAATCTTCTACAGAATTGGCTACTTTTTGAGCTTGCTCTTTGGTAGCTTCTACTGCTTGTTCAACCTTTTTAGAAACAGCCTTACCAGCTTGGCTTGCTGACTGTTCTGCACGTTTTACGACTTTTTTTGTCTCTTCTACAACCTTAGTCACAGTACTTGAAAAAACACCTGCACGACGGAGGCTATTTCGTAATTGTTTTTTACGATTGAGTTTCTTTGACATGATAAAATCCTTTCAATAAAAAATCCCTGCTCTGACAAGGATTTAATATAAATATTCTATCAAGATTTTAGTAAAAAATCAAGAATCTATCTCGTTTAATAATTTCGCTCACCGAATAAGCCATCTGGCAAATCATGGAATCCTTTACCTGCCTTGAAATTTTCAAATTTTCCAAGCAAGAACTGATAGGCATCCAAGCGGCTTTCGTAGCGGATCATGGCATCTTTGGCACGCTCGTCTTGGTCTTCTTCGTAGACTTTTTGGCTTTCCTTGTGCGCCATGTCGTTGATCATAATCTGGGTATTGACCCAAGCTTCAAATTCCTTCATAAATTCTTGTTCGTAACTCATTTTTTCTCCTTATTCTAACCCACGGAAATAGTCCGTATCAATCTCACGGTAGGGCTGGATATCCTGAACATACTCCAGCACTCCTTGGAATTCTCCCTCTTCATCGTGCACTGCTGCGTAGGTGATGTGGACAAACTTACCTCGCGACTCAGACTTGAACCACATTTCATACTTATCCTTAGTACCTTCACGAAGCCCCTTCATGATAGTCTTGACCTTGTCCAAGTACTTAGGCGGATGACAGAGTTCGACATTACGCCCAACTTGAGACGGTGTCCGTTTGAAAATCATATCATCAGCCGGCGTATTGTCATTGTAATACTGGAAAATGTCGTCTTTATTGACAAAGGTAATCTCCATAGGAAGGTGATTGAGGATGAGATTAGCCTGCTCAACTGAGAGATAGCCATTGCCAAAAGCCTGTTGACTATGGCGATCCAGCACCGCTTCCTTTTCCTTAGGGGTAAAGGTAATGGTAAACTGACCTTCTGGCGTATCGATAACTTGCTGGACTTGCCCTTCTGCCGTTTCTAGCTGAATAGGATCCTCTGCGCTCTTTTCCTCAACGAAACTTTGACGTTCTGGCACCCATTTCTCAGACGGACGGATGATGGCATAGCCGTAGGAATCGCTCTCCTCCGCAATCTGAAGCCAGTCATCCTGAGTAAAGGACTCAAGAAGAATCATGAGGAGGATGGACTCTTCCTTGAAAATCATACTTTCAAACTCTGTCGCAAAGGCTTCAAAATCTTCTTTTACAGTAGAAATCGGCACTTCAGGTAGTGACTTGGCTGTCGCTAAAGCTGTTTGAAAGAGTTCCCTGATCTGGTCATCCACTCCCCACATAACTTTGGGAGGTGAATCGTGTCCATAGCGCTCCATGATAGGAAAGAAGAGTTCTTCCTTGCGCTGGTAGTGGATGTCGAATTGACCCACAAGTTCCATCTGACGCACCAAACCCTTGCGCATCTCCACAAGCATTTCTTCATCTTCCATAGACTCATAGGTATCTAACAATCTACGAATGCGAATCAAGGCAGCGCGGAGTGCCAGATTTTCATCCTTGAAGATGCGAACTGGGTGACCTGGATGCTCGGTGTCCTCTACTTCGACACCCTTAACTGCATTTTTAAAAAGATTGGCATGGACATCACAGAGCTCCATGACATCTTCAAAGGTGACACCTGAGTCTGAGTTCATCAGCTCGTGCTCCATGAGGGAAATCTCAATGGCTGACACACCCGTAAAGGTCGCATCAAAGCGCTCTTGAACCGACTCAGGGGAGGCGCCATTATGCAATTCTAACAAAATATCCCGTAGGACATGAATCCGTTCGTCTGCCATTAGTCTAATCCAATCACTTCGTAGCCATTTGCTTCCAGTGTGCGGACAATCTTGTCCATAGGAGTTCCTTCAAGCTTGGAACCCTGTTTGAGCGATACCTTGCGACCGACTGTGTTGCGCATCAAGGGATTGGCAAGGGGTTTAAAACCCAACTCCACTAGAATCTCTAAGACCTCTGGATGCTTGTCCACTACTTCTGCAACAGGAATTGACACATCGATGATATTGTCCATGACGACCTCCATTGTATGTTCTAAAATGATTTTACTGCTTATATTATACCATATGGAAAGAGATTAAAAAACTAGCAGTAGAGTTCCTGCTAGTTATCTGCGACTTGAATTACGACCTAAATAAGTTTAAAGAGCCAATCCAATATTTTAAATAATAGCTTGTAAAACAGCAATTGGACTGCAAAAGAGATGATCATCCAAAAGAATTTCAAAATCCCAATAATCGGTTTGATAAAAATAATGGCAAGAAGTGCCCAGAAAAATTTCATTTTTTCTCCTCTGGCTTAATGAGCCACCGAGCCGTATCCATTAACTTGTCTGCAATAAAAAGTTTACCTAGACCGACAACGGCATGGTCATCTTTCTTTATCGTTTTCATTACTTTAACACCTTGCATGGTCAAAAAGTAATTCCCGTAAGTTTTAGCTAGAGTTTTTATGAGTCCCATTTTACTCACCTTCGATGATTTCAGCTTCTTTTCTGATTGTTTCAACATCTTCTTGATATTGAACTTCAGTATAATTGACTAGTTTAGACAATTCTTTCTGCAAACTTTCACCCATCGGTTTCATAGTTGCAAAGGTTAAACCACCTGAAATGATACCTCCCAAGATAGGTATGAATTTCCCCATTCCTTTGGCCAACCCTCCCTTGGTCAGATTCACACCAAATATTCTTAAGACTTTTTTCAAAATAGGGTACCAAAGCGTCTTTGTTAAAGCTTTATTAGGTACTGTTTTCATTACCTGTTTGGCAATTGTTATACCACCAGCACGTAGTAAAGCAGCGGTTCCATTCACCCCCAGCATTACTCCTAGATAAAGCAAGAGGGTATTTTGAGCATCTTCACTCAACTCCTCGCGAGAAGCCCAAAGATCCTCATAACCATAAATATAACCTAATTCTTGAGCCAATTTCAGAGAGAAACCATAAAATTGAGCCACATCAGCTGGAATGGTAATTGCCATAGCAATCCCTCCAGGTAATCCTGCCAAAACAGAAGTTCCACTCGCCAATAAAACATTATCCCTAATGCAGGCATTAGCCACTCGATCTATGATTTCTTGAGATAAGAGAGACGTTGGGCCTTGTTCTAATAAAGTAGGAATGTCCTGTGGATCCAATTCTTTGGAAAACTTATCCACTAAAAATTTCGAACGTTCAACCTTAACAACAGGTAGTTTCACCACTTGTTGCAATACTTGCATAGCCAACTCTTGTTCAGCCATATACAAACTCCTTTTACTTCTGTAAGTTATATTCTATGATAGCATACTCTTTTAAAGTATTTTCAAATTCCCCTCAAAAATTTTCAAAAAATCCTTAGCAACTTATTTGTTAAAGATTTTTAATAGTCTTTGTAGAGACAGCTCGAATATTCAACCCCTACCTTTACAACATGATATTCTATCTGTGAACGATAGTCTATTATTGTCTCACCTAAAATGTTCCTTGAATACACACTAACTATGAACTTTCGAGCTTCATCTTATAAATCCATAATTTCTTTTTTCTTTCGATCAAATTCTTCCTGAGATAATATACCTGCATCTAAAAGAGATTTTAGTTTTGTAAGTGCTTCGATTTGCTCATCTAATGATAGACTTGGTTTCATGGCTTTTTCATCTAAACTTTGAGCCATATTCATTCCAAATATCATTCCAGCACTATCACCTAGACCATGTTGCTCCACTCCTGATGCAATTTTTTGTTGTGCTGCAATATTAGAAGATTTCTGCGATACATCATCATAAGCTTTTAAATTCATCTTATTTGATGAAAATTGTTTAACCAGTTCCTTAGATTCTGGTGAGAACTCAATATTAGCAATGGCAACTTTTACAATCTCAAATCCAAAACGTTCTTTCCAAGTCCCTGCATACTGTCCATCATTTGATACTTGTTCCGCAAGAACTGCAGCTTGTGAGGGTAATTGTGAAATACGATAAGTTGTTGACAAAGAATTAAGTGCAACAATAAAAGATTGAAGAAATTCTGTCACTATTTGTGATCTAGCTTGAGCGCTATCAAAGGTATAATAAGTCACATTGGCAGGAAGAAAGTTTCTGATAAATTGCTTAGCATCTGTAATTTGGATAGAAAATGTTCCAAAAGCACGTACTTCTAAATCTGTCCCATAAAACAAATCATTATACATGACTGGACCGCGAGTCCCAAATTTAATATCACGAATTTCTCTCAAATTAACAAAACAAATCTGTTTTTGCTGATCACTTTGACCACCGAATCCAACACGATTAACAACATTGTCAAACAGTGACTTTTTCAATCCATCACCATTAAAAACACTGCTTTCGCCATTTTGGTATTCATATCCACCTGGTTCTGTAATAATTTCCTCGATACCAGACTGACTAAAGATAAAGGCTGCAGTATTTTCTGGAATAAAAATCTTGGATCCGTTCGAAATAATACCTACAGATCCCTTCGTATTGACACCTCTACCATTATTACTTTCTTGAACAATACCTGGACTTACAGCTGTATGTTCATCAAAAGCATGAACTGTGATAATTTCTTTCCACTGATCTGCAAATGTTCCACCAATAGAATCTGTGATTGCTTTTATCAACCCCATTTAATTGCCCCCTTATAAACTCTGCTCCATATCACAATAGGCACATCTCACTGTTTGCTTCACTTGACCTGACAAAGGTGCTCCACAAAAGCTACACTTGGTTGAAATCTTTTCTGGCTCTGCATCCTTAATCCCAAGCCCTGCTTTAAAAGTGTCAAATGTATCCTTAAATGTTTCTGCCAAAACATCTGCTCCAAACAAGCTACTATCTCCCAAGGTTTCAAAATTACTTGTATCACCTGAAATCAATTTAATAATGTTTCTAGCCCACTTGTCAGTATCCTTAGTATTATTAAATGAAAAGATAGCTTGCCCGCCATTATAATAAATTTCCAACCGTTTCATACCATTGGTTTTGGTTACTGAAACTTGAGGTTTCCCTTCAAAAATTTTAATCTGGTTAATGGGAATGGTAACCTGGTCTTTTTTCCCTCCCCAAAAACTTTTTTTGATATGTATTAAGTGTAGATTCGTTAAAATTAATTCATCTGTAGCCAAACCATTTTTCCCAAAACTCACATGGTCACTATTCATAACCATGTATTCATGTGGCAATAATTGATAATCCATATTGAACTCCACTCTTCCTATTAAAGACTAGCTTTCCACTGCTCCACTTGTTCATGTAGATTATCACGATAATCTTTTAGAGTCTTAATCACTTCTTCTTTTCCTTGAATCGGTGCTTTCTTGAGTGGACCATATTGTTTTTTCAGATCTTCCATCTCTTTTTTAGTGCTATCTTTCAGTTCTTGGATAGCAGCACTATCTTCTAAAACAGTCCCTTTAAAGGCTTCGTCTGCTTCTGTATAGTAATTATCGATTATTTTCTCATTCATAATCAAGTAATCTTCATAGGTTTTTATAGACTCAATTGTCGTATCGCTAACATCTTGTGGGTTAAAATCGCTTGAACTGAGTTTTTCTTTTGCTTTAGCAAACAACCCTTTCTTCTCAGAACTACTAGATGAAGCTTCTGTTTGATTCTCACTAGAAGAGCTACTTGTTTTTTCAGAAAGAGAACTACAAGCAGCTAGAGTAGAGACGGAAAGACATAGCAAAGCTAAACGACAAACTTTTTTTATATTATTCATTGATAGAATCTCCTTTTATTTATGAAATCATCATATCATATTTGCTAAAAAAAAAAAGCATTTTCTATTTAGCTAACCTTTAAAAATACAGAATCACTTTTTTAAAAGAATATTTTTTCCATTTCAAATTCCACCTATTTTACCCACCAAAAAAGAGGGTTCCCCCTCCTTCTTAATTCTTATCCAGATTGCGTAGCATCTCGTCAATCTTGTTTCCATATTCGATGGATTCGTCTTTGACGAAGGTCAAATCTGGGATTTTGTACAATTTCAAATTGCGACCAAGTTCACGTTTGATAGTACCAGTTGCTTTTTCAAGCCCGATTTGAGCTTTTTGATTATCTGAAGCAAGGTTACTCAAAATGGTGTAGTAAACCTTGGCAACAGACAAGTCACCCAGCATCTGAACATCTGTGATGGTCACGCCTTGGACACGCGGATCACGGACTTTCTTTTGCAAAATCTCATTGACTTCACGCTTGATTTCCATGCCCACACGATCCGTACGGAAATGATTTGCCATGATATTCCTTTCTCTACTTTGAACCAAAAGCTAGGCCAGCAGACCTAGCTATTTTTATTAGATAGAGGAACTAGAGCCATTTGAATCTAGGAAACAAGCCTTAGATAGAACTGAGGTTCATCAAGGCGCTGTTGACGACGAGTCAAATCGGCTATCGTTTCTCTATTATCGTTTGATTTCTTCCATGACATAAGCCTCAATCACATCATCAGTCTTGATATCATTGTAGCCGTCAATCATCAATCCACCTTCACGACCGTTTGTAACTTCTTTGACGTCGTCTTTGTAGTGTTTCAAGCTTGCGAGTTCGCCATCATAGATAACAACACCGTCACGGATAACACGGACTTTAGAGTCACGGGTAACCTTACCGTTGATAACCATGAATCCACCGATAGTTCCGACTTTAGACACCTTGAAGGTTTCACGGATAACTGCTTCACCGATAACTTTTTCTTCGAATTCTGGATCAAGCATCCCTTTCATAGCTTCTTCCATCTCTTCGATAACCTTATAGATAATGCTGTGGAGACGGATTTCAACATCGTCAGCTTCCGCTTGTTGACGAGCTTGTGGTGTAGGGCGTACGTTGAAACCAACGATGAAGGCATTTGAAGCTTCGGCAAGAGTCACGTCAGATTCGTTGATGGCACCAACTGCCGAGTGGACGATAGTAACTTTGACACCTTCTACGTCGATCTTTTGAAGTGAGGCAGAAAGGGCTTCAACAGAACCTTGTACATCAGCTTTGATGATAACGTTAACTGATTTGAGTTCACCAGCTTTAAGCGTATCAAAGAGGTTTTCAAGACTGACACGTTGGGTAGCTTGACGTTGTTTCATGAGGGCACGTTTGGCACGCTCTTCACCGGCTGCACGCGCAGATTTTTCATCTTCGTAAACGGCAAAGTGGTCACCCGCCATTGGCGCTTCATTCAAACCTGTGATAGAAACTGGTGTTGATGGTCCAGCCACCTTAACACGACGACCAAGGTCGTTGGTCATAGCACGGACACGACCGAAGGTATTTCCGACAACGATTGGATCTTGAACATTCAAGGTACCTTGTTGAACAAGAAGGGTTGCGACTGCACCTTTTCCTTTATCCAAGCGCGCTTCGATAACCGTACCGATCGCACGAACTGTTGGGTCTGCCTTGAGTTCTTGGATTTCAGCTACAAGAAGGACTGTTTCCAACAATTCTTCGATGTTTTGGTTGAATTTAGCTGAGATTTCAACAAATTCAGAATCTCCGCCCCAAGCAGTTGACATAACCCCATGTTCTGCCAATTCACCGATAACACGTTCTGGGTTGGCACCTGGTTTATCAATCTTGTTGATGGCTACGATAATTGGAACGTTGGCTGCTTTTGAGTGGTTGATGGCTTCGATTGTCTGAGGCATAACCCCGTCATCTGCCGCTACAACCAAGATCGTAATATCGGTAACAGATGCACCACGCGCACGCATCGATGTAAAGGCCGCGTGTCCTGGTGTATCAAGGAAGGTAATCTTCTTGCCATTTTCAACAATTTGGTAGGCACCGATATGCTGAGTGATACCACCTGCTTCACCTGTCGCAACACGAGAGTTACGAAGAGTATCCAAGAGGGTTGTTTTACCATGGTCAACGTGTCCCATGATGGTTACAACTGGTGGACGCTCAACCAATTCATCTTCATTGAGATAACCATCTTCGACAAAGAAACGTTCGATGTCAGCATTATCCACTTCAACCTTTTGTTTGGCTTCGATACCATAATCCACCATGAGGAGTTCGATGGTTTCTCCATCCAAGGATTGGTTTTGTGTGGCCATGACACCCATCATAAAGAGTTTCTTAACGATTTCAGCTGGTTCACGTTTGATACGTTTGGCGATTTCCGCAACGGTCATACCATCTGTATACTCAAATTCTGTTGGCAATTCATGGAATTTACGTTCTGTAACAGGTTTTGGAGCCTGATTACGGTTGTTCTTGTTATTGCCTTTTTTGTTTTTCTTGTTATTATTCCAGTTACTATTCTTTTGATTTCTCACTTGATTTTGACTACTTCGATTCTTTTGTTGTTTTCTAGGACCATCTTCTTCGTGATCATAATCGTCACGATTTTTGTCTGGTCGAGCTTGTTTTTTACGACGTGTATCCACTGCAGGTTCTTTTTTCTCAGGGACGACTTCAACCACTGCTTGAACTTGCTGTGCTTGTTGCGCTTGTTCAGCTAACTTAGCCGCTTCTTCAAAGATTTCCTCTGGTTCCTTGCGTTTGTTAGCTTGAGCCAAGGCTTCTTTAGCAGCCTGATACTGCTTGAAGCGTTCCTCGCTTGAACGTGCGTATTCTGCATTTTGCTCTGCTTTTAGGGCTGCTGCTCGGGCTTTAAAGTCAATGCGTGGAGCCGCTTGATTTGGACGTTTGTCCTCTTGTTGACGGCGCTCGTTTCCACGATTTTGCTGACCTTGCTGTTTCTTAGCTTGGTCATTAAAGCGACGATTGTCGCGATTGCCTTGACCTTGTTTTCCACCATTACGGCCGTCGTTTTTCTGACGGTTTCCGTTTTGTTGTTGGTCACGGTTATTGCCCTTATTTTGCTTGCGTCGCTCTGCCTGCTCTTTAGCACGGGCTTCACGCTCAGCCTTGAAATTACGGCTTTGTGGCTTAGCTGCTGCTTTTTCTGTTTTCGGAGCAACTGGCTCAGCCGCTTTTGCCTCTTCCTTAGCTACAGCTGGTTTTGCTGGCTCTTTTTCGGCTTTCTTTTCTGCACTTGCTTTTGGTGCTGCAGGTTTTGCTTCTGCTTTCGGAGCAGCAGGCTTAAAGCTGGCAGCGATTTTTGCAGCGACAGCTTCTTCCACACTTGATGAGTGGCTTTTCACATCCAAGCCCAACTCTTTTGCACGCGCTACAACTTCTTTACTTTCTTTTCCAAGTTCTTTTGCGATTTCGTACAATCTTTTCTTAGACAAATCATGTCCTCCTCTTCTATTCCATAAGAGACCTCATTTTCTTTGTAAATCCAGCATCTGTCACAGCCAAAACCTTTCTCGATTTTCCGACTGCTATGCTTAATTCCAGTGTTGAAAACACGGTTACAATTTCTACTTGATAATAATGACTTTTATCTTGAATCTTCTTGGTCAGATTGGGTCCAGCATCATGGGCTAGAAAGACCAACTTAGCCTTGCCATCTTGAATGGCCTTGACCACCAGTTCTTCACCCGATATGATTCGGCCTGCTCGCTGAGCGAGTCCCAAGAGATTGCTTATCTTTTGCTTATTCAAGTCCTAACTCTCTTCTTTTCACTTTGTGATCCACATAAGCGATCAACTCGTCATAAAAGCTTTCTTCAACTTCCATATTAAAGCTGCGGTTAAAGACCTTCTTCTTTTTAGCCTCTAGGGCTTCTGCATTGTCTAGCTTGATGTAAGCGCCGCGGCCATTGGCCTTGCCTGTCGGATCGATAAAGACTTGCCCTTCCTTGTTCTTGACAATGCGGAGCAAATCACGCTTATCAATCACTTCATTGGACACAACAGACTTGCGCAAAGGGATTTTTCTCGTTTTCATCTTTCCCTCCTCTAGCAGCTTTTATTCTTCTACAGTATCGTTTTCTGCTTCCAACTCTACTGAAGCAGCTTCTTCCATGGCTTCAAATTCACTAGCAGACTTGATATCGATACGGTAACCAGTCAAGTGAGCTGCCAAGCGAACGTTTTGTCCACGACGACCAATCGCAAGAGAAAGCTTGTTATCAGGAACAACCACCAAGGCACGTTTGCTGTCGTTTTCGTCAAAGATAACTTGGTCAACCTCAGCAGGAGCGATGGCATTGTAGATAAATTCAGCTGGATCTGCTACCCACTCGATAACGTCGATGTTTTCTTCGATTGGCACCATACGGTCGCTCTTGGCATCGTAGCGAGCTGGGTGGAACTTGCTCGTAATCTTCTTGATATTAGCACCACCACGTCCAACGATTGTACCGATAGCGTCCACGTTTGGATTATGACTACGAACGGCAACCTTAGTACGGTCACCAGCTTCACGAGCCACGCTCATGATTTCAACAGTTCCGTCATAAACTTCTGGAATTTCTTGCTCCATCAAGCGTTTGATCATTTCTGGATGGCTACGGCTAACAAAGACGTTCACACCACGAGGGTTATCTTCAACTTTGTAGACATAGACCTCGATACGGTCGTGGGAAGCAAAAACTTCTCCAGGAATTTGGTCTTGTTTTGACAATTGGGCTTCGATGCTACCGAGGTTGACATAGATAAAGCGGTTGTCAAAGCGTTCTACCGTACCAGACATGATTTCTTGCTCATGTTCTTTGTATGTATTGTAAGTAATGGCACGTGTTTGCTTGCGCATTTTTTCCATGATGGTTTGTTTGGCAGATTGGGCTGCTACACGACCAAACTCAGCAGGTGCTTCTTCAAACTTGATTTTATCACCAAGCTCATAGGCTGAATTAATGGCAAGAGCATCTTTCAAGCTGATTTCCAAACGGCTATCAAATACTTCATCAACAACTTCACGGACAGTATAAACTGTAAAGTCACCTGTTTTTTCGTTGAAGTCAATAGCTACGCTGTCTGATTGACCATAGCGTCTGCGATAAGCGGAACGAAGCGACTCTACTACTGCGTCGATGATATCTTCTTTTTTAATTCCCTTGTCTTCTTCCAAAATGCGGAAGGCCTCTAGCATTTCTTTACTCATGTTTTCTTCACTTTTGAATCCTCAAAAGCTATCCTTTCTTTTTCTATAATTTAACTGCCAAATGTGCTTTTGATACTAAACTGTATGGAATTTGGACAGTTTTCTTACGTGTCTTGTCCATATACTCCATGGTCAACTCATCCTCTTCGAAGGCCAACAAGGTTCCTTCAAAGATCTTTTGCTTATCGATAGCTTGGTAGAGCCCGACATGGATATATTTCCCAACCGCTCCAGCGACGGCATCCTTGGTTTTCAAAGGACGTTCCAAGCCTGGACTGGTGATTTCTAGGAAATATTGTTCTGGGAAGGGATCTGGCTTGATAGTGTCTAGGACAGGACTGATTATTTCTGTCAAGTCTGCCGTGTCGTTCAAGGTAATTCCTTCAGGTTTATCTACAAAAATACTGAGAATCATGTCACTGCCAATCTTTCCATACTCGATATCCACGAGTTCGAAAGGAGCTTGGATGACAGGTTCTACAACTTCTCTGACTAATTCTACAATTGTTGCGATTGCGTCCACCTCCTCATAAGTAAGAGGCGAAGATATTTCCCCGCCTCACTTTCTCATATTCTTACCTTTAGTATAGCACGTTTGCCAACTTATGTAAAGCAAAAGCACTTATACAGCCTGATTTCAGGCTATTTCTTAAAATTCTGCCTCAACTCGGTAGATAACTTGACCCTTGTTTGAGAATTTTTGCTCGTATTCTGTCATGACATTGCCTTCAAAATCACTGGCATGTAAGTCTAGCCAGACACCATTTAGTTTCATGCCATACTGAGAAAAGCTCACTAGGCTGTACTCAAACAAGCCACGGTTATCTGTCTTGAAATGAATTTCTCCATTTTCAGGCAAGATACGTTTGAAGGTATCCAAGAAGGTCTTGTAAGTCAAACGACGCTTTTCATGGCGTTTTTTCGGCCATGGATCTGAAAAGTTCAGATACAAACGATCAATCTCACCGTCTTCAAAGTAGTCAGTCAAGTCAGAACCATCTACCCACAAGAGCTTGATGTTAGGCACTCCAACTTCAAGCACCTTGTCCAAAGCGTAACTCAAAACAGACTTTTGAATATCAATCCCGATATAGTTGATGTCAGGGTTTTGTTTGGCCATACCTGAAACAAAGGCACCCTTTCCACTTCCTACTTCCACATGAATGGGATTATCATTGCCAAACAAGTCCCGCCATTTTCCCTTAGCTTCCAAGGGATTAAGGACCACATACTGGGGATTTGCCTCTAGTAATTCTGTCGCCCCTTTACGATTTCTAACTCTCATCTTCTCTTTCCATACTTGTCTCGGAAGTGACGCAAGCCATGAATCTCCCGATTGACATTTTCTAAATCTTGGTTCATATAATACTTGGAAATCTGGCTCAAATAAGACAATTGACCGTACCAATACAATTTATTTAATACCGTCTGATTGTACTTGTAACCGTAGTAGGTCAACCATTCCTTCCACTGATGTTCTGGAATATAATGGCAGAGCATGTGAGCTACATCAAACATGCGGTCGGTCAAGCGAACCGAATCCCAATCTACCAAATAAATCAAGCCACTGTCTGTCTCAATCCAATTACTATGTCGTACATCTCCATGGACAATGGTCGCATGGTCCTCTCTAAATCCTGGAATAGTCTGACGTAAATCAGCCATCACTTCACTGATAAAATGATTTTTACGCAAAGCATCTGGAGACGTTTCTTGCCAAGACTGCAGTAAGTCTACAGGTGTTTCCATGGCATAGCCCAAACGACTCAACTGTGTCATCAAAGGACGTGAGCGATGTAGGCGGGTTAAAATATTGACGATTTGCTTACGATTCATATCATAGGGGGTCAATATCTTGCCTGTCAACCATTCTTGAGCACACATATCACGCCCATCTGCCAAACGGCGGCTCCATAATAATTGTGGAGCAATTTGTTCTCTAGCTAGACCAGGTAGGATTGGAGAGGTGTTCATTTTTACAAAGATACGCTTTCCATCAGGATAGCTACCCATATAAGCCTTGCCACTTTTCCCAGGTATGGGAGTCAGTGTTAGCTCATTATCACCCAAATCCATTTCTTTCCTCCGTATAAAGTTTCCTTACTATTCTACTAGTTTTTGGGCTATTCGTCAACCGCTCCACACCCGATTCTCAAAGAAAAGCCTCTGGATTGGCTTGGGTATCATTGTAGAAAGAAAAGGCAAGCTCTATCTTCTGCTTACCTTTTCATAATTTTTATAAATAATATAAGAGTGGCCAAGCATTGTAAAACATGTGAACTAGAGTAGAAACCCATAGGTTTTGGCTCTTTTTATAAGCAAAGCCCAGTAACAAGCCCCCAAGTAGATAAAAAATAAACGAAGGGACATTAGAAGGTCCATGCATGAAAGAAAAGAGAGAGGAAGTTAGCACAAGCCCTAACCAAGAATTGTCAAAAACGGCACCTTGAAGAAGTCCTCTGAAAATGAGTTCCTCCTGGATGGGGCCAAAAACTGAGGAAGTCAAAATCAAAGACAGAGAAATTCCTCTGCTGACTTCCGATAAGTGTTGAACTCCTGCGCCAGAAGAAACAGCAAAGAAATGAATATAAACCAGCGTCTCAAGTACACTTAGAAGAAAGATTACAATGAACAGCAAAAGTTGTTTCTTGCTTAACATCCCAAAAGAAATCATTTCAAACTTTCTAGCATAAGCAACACTTAGCGAGGTTACTAGAAGACTTACAATAATCAATGCAGATTCATTTTGAAAAAAATCCCCATGGTTAATCGTATAAGGAACTGTAATGACGATTAGTAGTACTAAAAATCCAAAGCACAAGGCATGAAATTTATCAAAAAACTCCATAAAATTATCCTCCCCACCAAACAGACTTCCCTACACGTCATCCTTAAGCTTTAGTCTTTCCAAAACAAACCATTTTATACTAACGTCGCCTTGCCGTAAGTATGGTTACTGACTTCGTCAGTCTTATCTACAACCTCAAAGCAGTGCTTTGAGCAGCCTGTGGCTAGTTTCCTAGTTTGCTCTTTGATTTTCATTAAATATAAGTTAAGAGTGGCAAACTGTTGTAAAACATATGAACTAAAGTGGAGACCCATAGGTTTTGACTCTTTTTATAAGCAAAGCCCAGCAACACCCCCAAAAGTAGATAATAGAAAAACGAAGGCATATCATGAGGATCATGCATGAAAGAAAAGAGAGAGGAAGTCAACACAAGTCCTAACCAAGAATTGTCAAAAACCGCACCTTGAAGAAGTCCTCTAAATAGGAGTTCCTCCTGGATAGGTGCCAAAACTGTGGCACTTACAATAAAGGAAAGCGAAAGTTCTTTACTAGCTTCCTCAAGATGTTGAGCCGAAGCACCAGAAACAACTGAGAAAAAAGCATGATAGCTAATATTTACCAGTACAGTGAGAAGAAAAATTCCAATGAACAGCAAGAGTTGTTTCCTGCTTAACATCCCAAAAGAAATCATATCAAACCATTTCGCATAGCCAAAACTAAGGAAAAGCAAGAGACTCTTTACAGCAATGAATGTGTACTGGTGTTGAAAATAATCTCCTTGATTAATGGAATAACCCGCTGCACCAACGATTGCAAAGACTAAAAATCCCAAAAACAAAGCATGACATTTATTGAAAATGACCATAAAACTATCCTCCTCAACAAACAGACTTCCCTACACGTCATCCTTAAGCTCTAACCTTTCCAAAACAAACCATTTGAGTATCCAAAATACGATCGCATAACCACCCCCTAAGAAGATAGCCATTAAAGATAGCATGGGATTTAGGAAATAAAAGACCACAACAGATACAAAGGTTAGCACAAAAACATTGAAGGCAATGGTGTCAGAAGCCAAGTCTAGAATATAAGGTGTCAACCAGTCTAAGGTTTTTGAATCTAGGAAAAATAAGTGTTTATACATGATGACCTCCTCTATGGATGAAAAGCAAGTCTTTTGGTTTTTTACCCCAAGACCCTATGTAGAAAAGTGAGCAGAAATGGTAAGTTTGCGATGATATTATTAACAATATGAATCGAATAAGAAGGATAGATACTCTTCGTATAACGTGTCAGCCAGGCATATAGACAGCCCACTGCCGTATAGACAAAAATATCCGCGAGACTTGGCAAGCTAGAAAAGTGGGGCAAGGCAAATAAGAATGACGGAAAGAGAAGATCCAGTCCCCACCTCGAATTCTTAAAGAAGGCATGTTGAAGCAGGCCCCTATATACCAATTCTTCCATCAGAGGTCCTAGTACGATTAAGGTTAGGTAAACACCAAACTCCGCAAAATTTGTCTCACTATAAGCAATAAACAAATTCCAACCTTCATTGGTCCCCTGAACGTGTTTAGCTGTCAGATAGTTAAAGCAGATAAGCACAACAGCTGCTACCACCGTCATAACAGAATAGCTCAACCACTTTTTCCTAGGAATACGAAAGAGATAAGCATGACCCGACCTGACCAAAATCCAAATCATCAAGCCGATAAAGAGAAGGCTGATGATGTTTCGAATCCAGATAAGATTTCCTACCCAAGACGAGAACTCCCAATATTTTCTCCAAAATTGGGTTGTCCAAAACAATCCGAAAAACAGAAACAAATAAGAAAGAATGGCACTCGTTTTAAAAAGAATAGAGTGTTTTTTCATAGAAACCCTCCCTACTATGACCTCCTCTTGTCAGGCTCTACTATTGCAAGATTAAGAAGACAGTTTGTTCTTTTTAAGACTGACCTGACTACTAGATAATAGATACATTAAGGCATTAAAGACAATGAAAATATGGCCATAGAATAAAATCAACCTCACATCTAAACCAAGATAAAGTTTGACCATCAAAAAGATGAGCAAAAGAATTTGAAACCATAACGTTTTTCCAAAAATAAATTTAAAGCGGTTTCGAATGTCTACTTCCTTGATTTTTACCGCCACCCCTTTATTAGCAAGAAGGAAAACGCCTGCTTCAAACAAGCCACTGTAGAGAACAAGCCACCCAATCGACACATTAGAGATTTGTAAAAATGTCCCTAAAAGAATATTCAACATACTACTCACGAAAATAACAAAAAATAATCTGTATTTCATATTAAATACCTCCATTCATTTATTTCACGAACGATTTAATAGAAGCTTCTAATCAAAAATTCTGTCAGAAGAGGAAGACAAACTACTTTTTATAATACTTCAAGCCCCAAATGAGCAAAAGCATGATGAGCAAGCAGAGAACAGCACCTATATAAGCGATTAGTTGTTGATAGAATTCTGTTTCTGAAATACCTCTATACAAACAAATAATAGACATAAAACCTGTCAAGCCGATGAACATGAGTTGATTGGTTCTAGGACTAACCAAATCATCATTTACGTATATTTAAGAGCATCTCTTTTATGTTAGTGTATATTAACACTAAAAAACAAGTTAGGCCAATAATATTTAAAATGAACAATAACGGGGTTAAGTCTCTAAAAAAATTATCCACTGACTCTACAAGAAATACTATACATATTATAGTCGAAACTATCTTTTTCTTATCCATAATTATTTACTCCTTTCCTAACAAATCCAGATTATCAATTAAGAGCGATTTTTAACAGAATGTAGCAGCACCCGTTGCAACTTTTACCAATTTAATCTATCATTGTTTTTTAAAATTTTTCATCCAAATCTTGAATTGTCATCGAGACATCTTAAATTGCAAAAACTTCATTATCCCCTACTTTTTATAATACTTCAAGCCCCAAATGAGTAAAAACATGACAATCAAGCAGAGAATAGCGCCAATATAAGCGATTATTTGTTGGTAAGATTCTCCTGCTGTAATACCTCTATACAAACAAATGATAGACATAAAACCTGTCAAGCCAATATACATGAGTTGATTGGTTCTAGGACTAACCAAATCATCATCTTCAAACTCTCTTATTCTCATTTCCCTAGTGAGGTAAACAGTGAGCAAAATGGAAGCTAAGTTAATAACCACTAAGAGAAATTGGAAAACCAAGGAAAAATTTAAAAACTGACGAGATAGAAATAGATAAGTGGAGACAAGCAAGGGCAACTGACCTAGGAACAATCTCGCAAGGAAGATGTTCCGTTTTTTAGCAAGAAAAGTTTTCATTTCTTTGCTCCTTTCTTTTTAGTTAAAGCAAAATAGATCACAACCGCAATCATATAGGCTATGATATAAAATAGATGATACCAAATACTCTCCCTAAGCGGATAAAGAAAGATGGACATGATTAGATACAAGATGAAAATGACAAGTATTTTTTTCTTCATAAAATTTCCTCCTAAATGTATGCTTTATCTTAGTTTAGCTACAACCTTTATACTGCTAGTATAGCACTCATTTTATCCTTGGAACACTCAAATCACGAATGGTCATCAAAACATCTTGAATTGTAAAAAATTTAAAAAGCAAGCATGAAAAACATACTTGCCCTTTACACCTTATTGATACCAACTTAATTTGTAGATTTTTTATCCTGCTATCACATATCATTTTGACATGCTAAACAAAATTAAAGAAACTCCCCTGTAAATTAAGCTAGCAAATACAGGGGAGAAATTTATTTTTTAGGGGGTACTATCCGTATCCTTTTTGGGAGATTTTGAAAATATTTTTCTAATTAAATCATCCATATAAGGACCAAATATACCAACTACTAAACCAATAAGAAAACTTTTGAAATCCATAATTACCTCCAAGTACACAAGCTCAAGTCTTTAAGCAACCATAATAGCCAATTGTAACATTGTTTTTGCATTCACGAGGAATACCTCTTTTTACTTTCGTCCTATTGCAATCTTAACAACGTTAGTATACTACTATTTTTTAAAGTTTTCCATCCAAATCATAAATGGTCATCAAAACATCTTGAATTGTAAAAATAAAAAAAGCAAGCATGAAAAACATACTTGCCCTGGGGGGAACTTGACAACGTGAAAATACAAAATAGAGAACTACTCACCCTCACTTCCGTATGTTCTCATATATTCTCATGATCGCAACAAGGATAGCAGCTGTCCCACTTGCCAAAGCGATAAGGGTAATGATAATGTTGAGGATTTCAGGCGTACTCCCTATTCTGTTGATAAGACGGAGTAGGGATACAACTGTCAACTGAATCAGGAGTATTGATTCTACTCTTACCAATGAAGTCAGTTGATTTTCAACCGCATATAAAAAGGCTGGTAGTAAAACACAGGCTATAGCAATCACAAACAGATTGCTCCCTGTTTCTTCTCCCTTGTTCACCACGGAAATCATGAGAAGATTTGATGCTATAATCAACGTAGAACAGATGATAAAAAAGGATTTCTTGTTCATTTAATATACCTCGCATACTATAGTATTTTAATCGATGACTTTAGGCAGTACTTCTTTCCACAAGTCTTCTAATCATCAACTGACATCAAGTGAACCGTTAAAACTTGACGAAAGACTTGATTTTGACAGGTAGTATTTAGACTGGTATTGGGATGGCTTTCCACAATCTTCATGACGGTATAGAGACCGACTCCTCTCTCCTCCCCTTTAGAACTGGCTCCAAAGGAGAAGATTTCAGAAATATCGATGCCCTCTTCTTTGATGGAATTTTCGATGATAAAGGTCTCCTGTGCCCCATTTTTTAAAAAAGCGATTGAAACATGAGGTTGACTAGCCTCTGCACTGGCTTCAATAGCATTGTCACAAAGGATAGACACAATGGTTAGAAAATCAAGCAGGCTCATCCCCTCAACCTGAATCTCCTCAGGAACTTCGACATTAAAGACAATCTTCTTATCTCTGGCTTTTAGAAACTTTCCTGCTAGGAGACTTTTGAGAGCTTTATCACGAATATTCACTAATCTGCCCAGGTCATATTTGTTGTCCTGCAATTTTTCACTAGAATCCTTTAAGACCGAGTCGTAGACCTCTTTTATCTGCTCCATATCCTCCTCTTCAATGCCCAGACGTAAGCTGGTTAAGAGGTTGGTGTAGTCATGGCGAAAACTCCGCACTTCCTTGTAAAGTTCCTCTATATGCCGACTATAGCGTTCCATATCTCTGTAGCGCAAGGCCTGCTCTTGGTCCAATCTCTCATGGAGTTTGTCCTTCAAATAGGTATCCAATTTCTTGACAATCCCCATAAAAAAGAGGAGGTAAAAAACTAGGATAAGATGGCGAACAGTCTTTGATTGGATATCGTATGCATATTCAAAGTAAGACAGATTTTCCATGACTAGAAAGTAAGCCCCCATTATCCAGTTAATCTTAGTCAGGGACTGTTGAAAACCTTTATCGAGAAACTCCTTTCTCAATCTAGTAAAATCATAGTCCAACCATTTCAAAAAGACTAATACTATGAAGCAAACGAATAGCATAATCAACAAAAAGAGAGGATTTCCATCTCGATCTACAATCCCTTGCCCCAAAAACGGAAACACAAAATAGGAAACACTTCTGTAAAAGATATCCATCAATACAATTGGAAAGAGACCATAAAAGAAAAGGAGTTTTTTAGGAAGCCCTCTTAACAATAAGAGAGATAAGCTGATGCCGAACAAGGGTTCTATAAAGTATGACAGATAGTCAGTCAAGACTAAAAATTTAAAAGTTGTAACAATTGCTGCTAGAAGA
This sequence comes from bacterium, assembly GCA_905221035.1. Taxonomy (GTDB): domain Bacteria; phylum Bacillota; class Bacilli; order Lactobacillales; family Streptococcaceae; genus Streptococcus. The sequence goes on from CAJNBP010000006.1 coordinate 29,285, forward strand.
AATTTTAGAAGAAAGGCCTTAAAAATTCTATCGAAAGTGAGACTAATTCCATCTACCTTAAAGAACATGATAATTTCTAGCCCACTAATAACTAGTGAATACAATATCATCCAAAAAATATACATAAATTCTCCTAGCTCAATGTAAGTTATTGATAGCTTCAGACACTTCCCTGACCTTATAACGCGCGATCAGACAGCTTCCACCATTGGGAAAGTAAAGCAGTTTTTCTTTCTTATCCAAACGAACTACATTGGCAGGATTGATGAGAAAAGAGCGATGGCACTGCAAGAGACGGGGTTCCTGCTTAAAAACCTCCTCTAGACTCGCTGTAAACTCCAGCCTGTCCGTCTTGGTATAGAGAATGACACGATGGGCTCTGGGCGACGTTTCGAGATAGTAAACCTCTTTAAAAGGATACTGGAATTGGGCAAATTTTGATTTAAAATAAAAGCAATCTTCCGCTAGACTTTTACTATCTTGACTATTGGCATAGAGGAGGGCTGTCTCAATCCGAGATTCAAATTCCTCTGCCGAAAGGGCCTTATCAATGTAGTCCAAAGCAGACACTTGGTAGCGAAAGGACAGGGGCATAAACTCCGAGTGAGTCGTCACAAAGACGATTAAGGCATACGGATCCCGATCCCGAATCTTTCTAGCCACTTCTAGGCCCTTCATCTCCTCATTTCGAATCTCAATATCCAAAAAGAATAGCTGATGCGCCCCCTTCTCATGCACCTCTGTCAGCAGTTGGTCTGGCTTGCCAAAGACCTCAAAAGAGCTGGGAATAATCTGATGTTCTTTCAAGAGTTTCTCAATGGTCGTTTCAATTCTGGTCTGTTGGGAAAAATCATCTTCTAAAACAAATATTCTCATCTTCTTACTCTCCTTGTTTCAATTTCTTCCTAAAAAGAGAATAGCAAAAATACTCTGACACAAGCCCACCAAATCTTAAACAGGCCTTCAAAGCTCCTGAAAGGTATCTTGTTACTCAGATAAGTATGATAATCTTACAACTATTTTATCATAAAATCTTAACAGTACCATTCAGGAAATTTCAAGGGCAATTAAAGATTTTATGGTGAAAAAGGAGATAAAAGTGATAAACTGACAGTATCAAAACACAGTTGCTAGAACCAAGACTAGCACCCAGATTAAAGGAGGAATTCTCATGACAGATACAAATCCCATCAAAACAGCTCAGACTTTGATTACGGACTTAAACAAAGCCTACCAAGCATGCAAACAGGCAACAGCTGACGACGTCCGCTTTCAGGAGCAATTAAATTCTATTCTTGGTTTTCTAGCCAAGGCTGAGACAGTGGATAATCGAGTCTTGATTGAACTGGAAAAATTTTACCAGACTTCCAGTCTTCTCATGGGACTCAGCGTTCTCAATCCAGATGCTCCTACTCGCGCCGCTTGGCGGGCCTATGACCGTTTCCACTTTGACCAAGTCAAGACCAAGTTGAGTCTCTACGGACCAACCATTATCTTGTAGAAAATAAAAGAAGTTGAGACAAACTGAACTCAACTTCTTTTTTGTTTCACATAAGCAATGTTAGTCCTGCATCTGACGTTTTACCTGATAAGGCAAATACAAAACTTGTAAAACCAAACCTGCACCCAGCAAGGCTAGAAGGGCCAGTTTTTCTTGGAAGGTCACAAGACCGACGACTAATTCCACCACTAAGACCAAACTGGTCAATCCTCGGACTACCGCCTGCAAGCCTTTTTCCTTTTGCCCCTTGTCCAGTGGAAAGAGTTGGGTCAAATACTGGTAGTCAAAGGCGTGATAGAGGGCCAGCAACTGGAAGAGCAAGAGGTAGTTAAAGAGAACCACCACCGCTGTCGCAATCCAAGCTTGCTCGATAAAGACCTGCGCCAGCAAGGAAAGTAAGAGCAGACGGAGACTGAGCGCAAAGAGGTCTCCATTTCGCAGATAAGAACGCAGATAGAGATTTTGCCAAATCTTACCAGGCACCTTCTGAACAGTCTTTAGGATAAAGTCCAGGTAGGCACGACGCTTGACGCTGTTTGAAACCCCCTTGACCTGCGTAAAAAGAGCAAAGAAACGAAGCAAGACTTGCTTGCGCTTGCTTTCTTGGGAAATAACATAGTCCCAGTTGAGACCAGTTTCAGTGAAAAATTTGCTGGATTTTTGACGAAAGAGCAGATATTTCCCTACACCCAATAAAAGCACATAAACCAGAAAAACTGGCAAGCCATAACCCATGGCAAAAAATAAGGGGGCAAACAAAAGCAGGAAAAGGGTCTGTACAAAGAGCCAAAAGACTAGGGAAATACCAGTTTGACGCTTGAGGTGGAGCTTGATATCCTCTTCTCCAACCAAGAGAAATAGCTTGTCTGGAGCCTCCATGTAAGTGGCAATCCCACCCCAAAGCAAAAGCAAAACAGAGGTAATCCCTACAAACAAAAGGATAGGCCAATGATTTTCAGGAAAGTGTTGCAAGAGTTGACTGTACTGGTAAGCTAGAAAGCCCAGCAGGACAAGCAGGAACAAGACAAAGTGGTCATTGAGAACATAGCGCAGATAACCAAGACACTCCTTACGAAAAGCCTGCTTTCTCTTTAAAAACAAGTCTTTCATAACTCCTCCTCTTTTGTCAGAGCCAAGTAAATGTCATTTAAACTAGCCTCAGGCATGTCAAAGGCCTCGCGTAGTTGCGCCAGATTTCCCTTAGCACGCACCTCTCCCTTGTGGAGAATGACAAAGGCATCACACATCTTCTCCGCCGAATCCAGCACGTGGGTACTCATGAGAATGGACTTGCCCTTTTGCTTTTCCACTTCCAAAAGCTGAATTAAGTCAGAAATCGCCAGAGGATCGAGACCAAGGAAAGGCTCATCCACGATGAAGAGACTCGGATCCACCACAAAAGCACAGATAATCATGACCTTCTGCTTCATCCCTTTGGAAAAATGAACAGGGAACCAGTCCAATTTCTGGTCTAGACGGAACATTTTTAACAAGGGTTCTACTCGCTCAAAGGCCACTTTCTGCTCAATACCATAAGCCATGGCAACCGTTTCGATATGCTCTCTGAGGGTCAATTCCTCATACAAACTAGGTGTTTCAGGAATATAGCCAATCTGCTTGCGGTAGCTAGTCGCATCTTCTTGCAGGGTCAGTCCATTGATATTGATGGAACCACTATAAGGTGTCAACAGACCAATAATCTCATTGATTGTCGTCGATTTACCAGCACCATTGAGACCGATCAAACCGACCAACTGCCCACTTTCAACAGTAAAAGACACATCTTTCAAGACAGGGACATGGACATAACCACCTGTCAGGTTTTTTATTTCTAACATATTTTCTCCAAATCTGGTATAATGTAGCTATATTATATCAAAATTCAATACAGTAGAGGTAGATTTTATGTCAGATTGCATTTTTTGTAAAATCATCGCAGGGGAAATTCCTGCATCAAAAGTATATGAAGATGAGCAGGTTCTTGCCTTTCTTGATATCTCTCAAGTGACACCAGGACACACCTTGGTCGTACCCAAAGAACACTATCGCAATCTTTTGGAAATGGACGCTACGAGCACCAGCCAACTCTTTGCCCAAGTACCAAAAGTAGCTCAAAAAGTCATGAAAGCTACCAAGGCTGCTGGCATGAATATCATCGCCAACTGTGAAGAAATCGCAGGTCAAACAGTCTTTCACACCCACGTTCACCTCGTACCTCGCTACAGTGCAGACGATGACCTCAAGATTGATTTTATCGCCCACGAACCAGACTTTGACAAACTTGCTCAAGTAGCTGAAACTATCAAAAACGCCTAAGGAGTTGCCATGAAATTATCTAATCTACTGCTATTTGCAGGAGCTGCAGCCGGAAGTTATTTGGTCACAAAAAATCGCCAAGTCATCACAGATGAAGTTTTGAACACTACCGACCGCGTTCAAGCTATCAAGGATGACGTGGATATTATCCAAAACAGCCTGCAAATCATCGACCAGCAAAAAGAACTGATCAAGGAATACCAAGAAGACCTGACTTACAAGTTTAAGGTCTTGGAAAAGGATATCCAGACTAGACTAGATGTCATCAAAGAAACACAGGAAATTGAAGATAAGTAAAAGAGCCCGACGGCTCTTTTTAAAACGTAAACAAGTTATATCCCAGCAACTATACATCACAATTTAGACAACTCTTTCATCGTTTCAGAACTGAGTCGAATGCTTTCCCAGACTTTCCGCCGTAATGAAAACACCTGAAATAGTTTGATTTCAGGTGTTCGGAAACTTTGAGACCTAGGCTCAAAGTTTAGGTATGGAACTTCGAAGAAGGTCGCTACCGTCCGTCATTACTTAAGGAAAGTCATAAAAAATCTATAAATAAAAAGAGCCACTCGGCTCTTTTTACTTTATTCTCCATCAAAGGCATCTTTAATATGGTCAAAGAAGCCTTTTTTCTTTGGATTGACTTTTAAATCACCTGCAGCTGCGAATTCTTTCAAGGCTGCTTTTTGGCGGTCGTTCAAGCCTGTCGGAGTCACAACATTGACGGTAACGTATTGGTCACCAACTGCACCACCACGAAGGCTTGGTGCTCCCTTACCACGTAGGCGGAATCTCTTACCAGTCTGAGTACCCTCTGGAATAACCAATTCAACATCACCGTGAACAGTTGGGATATCAACTGTATCACCAAGAGCTGCTTGAACAAAGTTGAGGTTCAGATTGTAAAAGATAGTGGTTCCTTCACGTTCAAACTTATCGCTAGCTTCTACAGAAACCACTACATACAAGTCACCATAAGGTCCACCGTTAAAGCCTGCTTCACCTTGACCAGCTAGGCGAATTTGTTGACCGGTTTCCACACCAGCAGGGATTTTCACATGTACGCTATGAGCTTGTTTCTCATGACCAGTTCCGTGACAGGTTGTACATGGATCTTTGATTTCTTTTCCGCGACCGTGACAGACATCACAGGTTACTTGGCGACGCATCATACCAAGCGGAGTCTGCGTATCGACGTTAATGACACCAGCGCCATGACAGCGTCCACAAGTGACTGGACTTGTTCCTGGCTTAGCACCTGAGCCATTACATGTACGACAGCTAGCTTCACGGTTGTATTTAACTTCTTTTTCAGCTCCAAAAATAGCTTCTTCAAAGGTCAAGTTCACACGATACTGGAGGTCATCCCCTTGACGAGGAGCGTTTGGATTGCGTGAAGCGCCCCCTCCGCCGAAGAAACTTGAGAAAATGTCCTCAAAACCACCGAAGCCACCTGCTCCATCGAAACCGCCGAAACCACCAGCTCCACCAAAACCACCGTTGGCTCCAGCCGCACCGTATTGATCATAGGCAGCACGTTTTTGGTCGTCACTCAAAGTCTCATAGGCTTCTTGAACTTCCTTGTATTTTTCCTCAGCACCAGGCTCCTTGTTGATATCTGGGTGGTATTTTTTCGAAAGCTTACGATAAGCCTTTTTGATCTCGTCTGCCGAAGCGTTTTTTGACACCCCCAGACGATCATAAAATTCAGTATTGTTCATACAAGATACCAAGACCGTAAAATTCGACTGAAAAATAGGAAATCTGACGCTGGAGCAATGCTCCTAGACAGATTTATCTTTTTTCCGAGAATTTAGGTCGGGTTCAATTCCTTTCTTTTATATTGAGTCAGAAATTTTGGAACCCGTGTTCAATTCCCTGAACACCCTTGTTCCTTTCTATAATTTTCATGTAAATCTTTAGAGGCTATTTTCTATACTCTGCTTCACTTGATTAAACTCTTCATCTGATAGAGTAAATATCAAATCCTCTTCAGCATACTCGTTCTGTTCTTTAAAATAGTTGTCCGTATTTTCTGCCAAACCTAGACTAAGAATCACTTTTCTTGCAAACTCTTGATGTGCAAAGCCAATAGCCGTAATGATTTGTTTATCTTGGACAAGAACTTTCGGTTGGAAATTCTCACGTGGAAGAAATTCAAAATAGTCAAAGAAGTTTTGCCAAATTCCACCTGTAAATTTCGTGTCGTTCAACAAGCCTGCTTTCGCCAATAAAAGGGGCGCTGAAGAAATGGCTGCAATTAGGATATCTTGCTCATTAAGACTTCTCAAAAACGAGATCAATTTCTCATCTTGTAGAGCAGGACCTATATTTACCATTCCTGGCAAAATCACACAAGAATAATCTTCTATACGGATCTGATCCAATGTTTTCGTCGGTTGACAGGACAAACCATCCTCAGAGACCACCATCGAATTCTCAGAAGCGACATAATCAATCGTGATATCAAAAGACAGAGTTAAAGTACTCGTTAAAGTAGTTATCTCATAAAGAGAAAAATTAGGATAAATGATACAAAGTACTTTTTTCATACGCAACATCCTCTATTTTATCGAAAAACAGAGGCTGGGTTGCAACCTCTGGATTTCTTCTTATACTCGCCTGATTTTCAAGCTCGGGATAAAATAGTCCACTGGACTATTTTATTTCTCCGTAAACTCTCCGTCTACAACGTCATCGCCTGCGTTTCCTGTTGCTTGTGCGCCTTCTGCTCCTGCTTGAGCTTGTTGTGCTGCTGCGGCTTGTTCGTAGAGTTTAACAGCAAGTCCTTGAGCTTTTTCGTTCAACGCTTCAAGTTTTGCTTTCATTTCGTCCAAGTTGTTGTCTTCTTGAGCTTTCTTAAGGTCATCAAGAGCAGCTTGGGCAGCATCACGCTCTGCATCGAAGCCTTTACCTTCAGTTTCCTTGATTGTCTTTTCAGTCGCAAAGATAGCTTGGTCTACTTCGTTACGAAGGTCAACTTCTTCCTTACGTTTCTTATCTGCTTCAGCGTTAGCTTCTGCATCTTTCATCATGCGATCGATTTCTTCGTCAGTCAAACCAGAGTTCGATTGGATGACAATTGTTTGTTCTTTTTGAGTTCCAAGGTCTTTAGCTTTAACAGATACGATACCGTTCTTGTCGATGTCAAATGTTACTTCGATTTGTGGGATACCACGAGGTGCAGCTGGGATATCAGTCAATTGGAAGCGTCCAAGAGTCTTGTTATCTGCTGCCATTGGGCGTTCACCTTGAAGAACGTGGATATCAACGGCTGGTTGGTTGTCTGCTGCAGTTGAGAAGACTTGTGATTTAGATGTTGGAATTGTTGTGTTACGGTCGATGAGTTTTGTGAAGACTCCACCCATTGTTTCGATACCAAGTGACAATGGAGTTACGTCAAGAAGGACAACGTCTTTAACATCACCAGTAATCACACCACCTTGGATAGCAGCACCCATAGCAACAACTTCGTCAGGGTTTACTGATTTGTTTGGTTCTTTACCAGTTTCAGCCTTAACAGCTTCTACAACGGCTGGGATACGAGTTGAACCCCCAACAAGGATAACTTCGTCGATTTCTGACAAGCTCAAACCTGCATCTGAAAGGGCTTGACGAACTGGAACTTTTGTACGTTCTACAAGGTCACGAGTCAAATCGTCAAATTTCGCACGAGTCAAAGTCATTTCCAAGTGAAGAGGTCCAGCTTCACCAGCAGTGATAAACGGCAAGCTGATTTGAGTTGAAGTTACACCAGAAAGGTCTTTCTTAGCTTTTTCAGCTGCATCTTTCAAACGTTGCATTGCCATCTTGTCAGTAGACAAGTCGATACCGTTTTCTTTCTTGAATTCTGCTACCAAATGGTCGATGATTTTTTGGTCAAAGTCGTCACCACCAAGTTTGTTATCCCCTGCAGTTGACAATACGTCGAAGACACCGTCACCCAATTCAAGGATAGATACGTCGAATGTACCACCACCAAGGTCGAATACCAAGATTTTTTCTTCTTTGTCAGTCTTGTCCAAACCGTAAGCAAGAGCTGCTGCAGTTGGTTCGTTAACGATACGTTCTACTTCAAGACCAGCGATTTTACCAGCGTCTTTAGTTGCTTGACGTTGTGCGTCGTTGAAGTAAGCTGGAACTGTGATAACTGCTTTAGTTACTTTTTCACCAAGGTAATCTTCAGCGTAACCTTTCAAGTATTGAAGAATCATAGCTGAGATTTCTTGTGGTGTGTATTCTTTACCGTTAGCAGAAACTTTTTCAGAAGTACCCATCTTAGATTTGATAGAGATTACTGTATCTGGATTTGTGACTGCTTGACGTTTTGCAGCGTCACCAACGATGATTTCACCGTTTTTGAAGGATACTACAGATGGAGTTGTACGGTTTCCTTCTGGGTTCGCGATGATTTTGCTTTCAGTTCCTTCAAGAACTGCAACTGCTGAGTTTGTTGTACCTAAGTCAATACCGATAATTTTAGACATGTGTTTTTCTCCTTAAATTTTATATTCTTTCTTTTTGATACTCTTCTTAGGTGGCGGCGCCGTCAGAGCTTGACTTCGTCAATCTCTTTGACTAAACTTTGAGCCTAAGGTCTCAAAGTTTGCGCAAATAGCGCCACGGCGAAGAGTATCGCCTTTGGTTCGCTTCGCTCACTATTGCAAAGCTGAACTACTTTTTATCTTTCTTTCATAGTTTATTGTCGTTTCGGACAAGTTTTTTTAGTTCTATTGCCTAGTTGTAAACAACTACCATGGCTGGGCGTAGGATGCGGTCATGGAGTTTGTAGCCTTTTTGGAAGACTTGGGCGATAGTGTCTGCTGGGTGTTCATCGTCTGCTGGGAGAGTTTGAATGGCCATATGGTAGTTATGGTCAAATTCAGCATCAGCTGCGATTTCTTCGATTCCTTCTTCTTTCAAAGCGTGAATCAAACTTTCTTGCACCATCTCCAATCCTTTTTTGACATCATCTGTCAAACCTTCAACTGCGAGTGCACGCTCAAGGTTGTCCAAAGAAGGGAGAATCGCTTTTGCCAAATCCTGGCTACGATAACGTTGCAAGTTTTGACGCTCTTCATTGGCACGGCGCTGGATATTTTGCATTTCTGCATGAGCGCGAAGGTATTTATTTTCGAACTCATCTGCACGTTCATTTGCCAAGTCCAACTCAGACTTCTCAGGAGTTGTTTCTTCTGTCGTTTCAACAACTTCCTCTTCTTTTATTTCTTCATTTTTTATATCTTGAGCCATTTTCGCCTCCTTTAATGATTTCAATCTTAATGTACTTCGTAATGATTACTGCTGAGATAGCGATAAAAATCTGTCAACTTCATGGTCAAAACACGATTGACCACATTGACTTGGTTGACTAATTGCTGGTAGTCCAGATTGACCGGACCGATAATTGCTAGAATTCCAACTCCCCGATAAGGAATGAGGAACTTGCTACTAATCACTGCTAGGTCTGCTAGACAGGACTCTTGACTATCCGCAACACGAACATTTTGCATCTGATCTTCATGCAGCCCTTCACGAATCTCCAAGGCCACCTTTTGCGGTTGATCAAAGAACTGATAGGCTGCCAGATTGGCAAAATTCAAGAGATTGACCTTACCCGCCACCACAATATTTTCGTTGAACATTTCCTTAAAGATGTGTTCAAAGAGATCAATCACATTATCCGTTGTTGTAAAGTAACGCTGGATAATCTGCGGAATCTCCGTCCGAATCTTGTAGTGAATATCTAGAACAGTGTGACCAAGAAAACGTTCCTGAATAATTGCCTTCAGTTTCAGCAAGTCTTCCTGCAAGAAGTTCCTTGGAATCAGAAACTGACTGGTAACCGTTCGCGATTCGTCTAGAGTGAATACTGCCAAGGCTGTATGTTGCCCTAAAACCACGATATCAAAGGCTGTCAACCGTTGTCTGCTGGGCTCAACATCCAGTGCCACTACCGTACAGCCACTCAAGTCTGTCAGTAGATTGGCAGCCTCTTGCAGAATGTCCTCTAGTTTGAAGAATTCCTGATCAAAGGCTTTGACAATCTCATATACCTCATTTTCAGCCAGTCGGTCAAAATCCAGTGAGTGTTTTACATAGTACTGAAAACCAGCAACACTTGGCATCCGACCACTTGAAGTATGAGCCTTCTCAAGCAACCCTTGCTTTTCTAAAGCCGCCATGTCATTACGAATGGTTGCACTGCTAGAGTTAATAGACTCTTGCAAGGCTTTGGATCCGACAGGTTCGTGCGTTTTGGTAAAGATGTCAATAATCAGATTTAAAATATCCTGCTGACGCTCTGTAACCATCTCATCGCTCCTCTCTGTCTGATCAATTAGCACTCAACATGCTTAAGTGCTAACTCATGATTCTATTATACACCCTTAGAAGAGAATGTCAAGACAAAAACTCAAAAAATTAGCACTCTTTTACCAAGAGTGCTAAAAATCAGTCTGAAGACCTAGAGCTTTACCTTCCATCTACTCGGTATTTCTTTTTAAGTCTGAAAAAACCATGGATTAGATAAGAAATCATTAAAGCATATAAAAGAAAAATAATAAAGAAAGATATAGAAAGCTCTTCTTTAAATTGACTCATACAAACAACAAGACCACCTGAGAAAGCAACTGTACATGAACGAAACCTATATCGCATAACTTCCCATCCAAGACTCTTACTCATATAAACTCGATCCTCTGAAAGGATATCAGAAGCTGGTTTACGAAGAATTGAACAAGAACCTGCTCCTATCAATTCCCAACCTCTATTTCTAAAATCTTGCAGTTCATGCTGATATTTTTTAAGAAATCTAGAATCATAGATACGGTAGATAACATCGTCTGGTTGACATTGGTCAAAATAGAAAAAACTAAAATGACTTGTTCTATACCTCCAACCTTTTAAGTGCATCTCATGCAAATACTCTTCTTCCTTGTCCAAATCAACAATGGTGAAAATCCGAAATTGCTTTTTATTTATCATGACTTCTCCTCCAATTTTGAGCATACCTATCCTATCATAAATCTGATAATTCCTTCTTTTTATGCCATAACTTCCAGCTAATATAGGCAACTATTAACAAAAGGATTAAAGACAAGAAAACATCTAGCCCGACCGCAAGAAAACTCCATAGACCATACGCATTACTCCTATTGAGCAATTTAAGTAAGAATGGTATATGTATGGCTAGCAAAAGTAAAACAGGTACTAATCGCAGTCTTAAAATGCGATTAACCATAGCTAACTTCCCAGCAGCGTCATTATAGATTTCAAATTCTGCATCCGATTCAATTTCAGAATGCGCTTTTCTAAAATAGGAAAAACTATTAAAGTCTGTAATATGCTCCCAGCCACAGTCTTTAAATAGTTGTAAATAAGAGGATCTCTCTGATTTTTCCATTGGGTAAAAATCCAACTGATAAGACACTTGCTCAGGCTGACACTTTTCAAAGGTATACTTAACTGCAAACAATAAGATAGAGTAGCTTACTTTTCTAAGTTTCCAGCCCTTAGCATGCATTTCTCTAAAGTATAGAGCCTCCCTATCATAATCCGCAATTGTAAAAATCCGATAAACAATTTTCTTTTCCATCATCCTTCCTCCCGACTGTTTCTATAGAGCCGTTCAATACGCTTCAATTCAATCTCTAAGACTTTTCGTCCCAAGTCTGTGATATGATAGATTTTCCGCTTTTCCTCTTCGCGGACAAAGGAAATCAAACCATCCTTTTCCATCTTTGACAAGGTTCCATACATAGTTCCAGGACTAATCGAAACTTGCGAATCTGTCATTTCCCTGACTTTTTGCGTAATACTATAACCATGACCTTCCTTTTGCAGACAGAACAAGATATAAAAGCCCGTTTCCGTCATCGGAAGATAAACACGACGGATCTTATCCGTTAATTCCATTTGCATTCACCTCCTATTCAGTTCGATATATCGCATCTCGTTATATAAAATATATCACACCTCGATATAAAAAGCAAGAAAAAAGACCGCCCTCAGGCAATCTTTCTTCTATATTAATATTAGTATTAATAAAGATCTAAATAATTATCAATTTCCCATTGTGAAACGAAGGTTGCATAACTTGCCCATTCGATTCGTTTGGCTTCAAGGAAGCTAGTATAGATGTGTTCTCCGAGAGCTGCTCTGACAACCTCATCCTCTGTCAAAGCTTTCAAAGCGTTGTGAAGGGTTGATGGAAGGTCTGTAATGCCAGCTTCCTTACGCTCTTCTGCTGTCATGATGTAGATATTTTCTTCGATAGGAGCTGGTGCTTCGATTTTATTTTCAATACCATGCAAACCAACTTCCAAAAGAACAGCCATAGCGATGTATGGGTTTGCCATTGGATCCACCGAACGCAACTCAAGACGAGTTCCCATACCACGTGAAGCAGGCACGCGCACAAGTGGCGAACGGTTACGACCAGCCCAAGCAATGTAAACAGGCGCTTCATAACCTGGAACCAAACGTTTGTATGAGTTAACCGTTGGGTTCATGATAGCAGTATAGTTGTAGGCATGTTTGATCAAACCACCAAGGAAATGGTAGGCCGTTTCAGACAACTGCATTCCTTTTGGATCATTTGGATCAAAGAAGGCGTTATTTCCTTCGGCATCAAACAAGGACATATTACAGTGCATACCTGATCCAGCAATACCAAATTTTGGTTTGGCCATAAAGGTTGCGTAAAGCCCATGTTTGCGAGCAATGGTTTTAACAACAAGTTTAAAGATTTGAATCTTATCGCAGGCACGGAGAACTTCATCGTACTTAAAGTCAATCTCGTGTTGTCCAACCGCAACCTCGTGGTGACTCGCTTCTACTTCAAATCCCATTTTGGTCAAGACATTGACAATCTCACGACGTGTATTGTCCGCAAGGTCAGTAGGTGCCAAATCAAAGTAGCCACCCTTGTCATTCACTTCAAGTGTTGGGTCTCCATTTTCATCCAGCTTAAATAGGAAGAATTCTGGCTCTGGACCAAGGTTGAAAGATTTGAATCCTACTTCTTCCATGTGACGAAGAGCCCGTTTCAAATTGCCACGAGGGTCACCCGCAAATGGTTCGCCTTCTGTTGTATAGACATCACAGATCAAACCTGCAACACTTCCATTTTCATCTCCCCAAGGGAAGACTGTCCATGTATCCAAGTCTGGGTACAAGTACATATCTGACTCATTGATACGTACAAAACCTTCGATAGAAGATCCATCAAACATAGCCTTGTTTGACAAGACTTTATCTAACTGTTCATCTGTAGCAGGAATTTCGACGTTTTTCATGGTTCCCAAAATATCTGAGAACATAAGACGAATAAAGGTAACATTTTTTTCCTTGACTTCACGACGAATATCTGCAGCTGTGATTGGCATGAGTTTTCTCCTTAATGTATGACTACTTGCGGTTACCTAACCGCGACCAAAAGGTGACCGTACTGAAGCAAAGCGCCCCTGTTGGAGGAGTTCATTGTGAAGTGCACGACGCACCTCAGTCTGACTCACCGCTTTCTTGGATTTCGCTTCACGTTCAGCATATTTTTTCTTAATGGCAGCGATATTATAACCTTCAGAGATATAATCTTTGATTTCAAGCAGACGATCCATGTCATTTAAGGAATACATGCGACGATTTCCTTCGTTTCGATCAGGTTTAATCAACTCTTGATCTTCATAATAACGAATCTGACGCGCCGATAGATCGGTCAACTTCATAACACTGCCGATAGGAAAAACAGCCATATTTCGGCGAAATTCTTTTTCCTTCATTTACAATTTCCTTCTTTCTGTCTATTATAGTCTAAAAAAAGACAAACGTCAATTGATAATGTTATAAAATGTAACATTATTTTTCTTTTTTCTCTAAAAAGAGCCGAATGCGATCAATATCGTAATTTACGAGAATTGCGACAAAAACTCCCATGAAAGTTTCTGATACACGCGCAAACACGTACAAAATTGTCTCTCCGCTCGGGATCGATAGGGTAATAATTAACATAGCCGCTACACCACCAATGACACCCGCTTTATTATTCATGGCTACGTTTGTCATAATGGTTAACATGGTGCAGATTGGAACAACAACCAAGGTCACCCAAAAAGCTTCGTGGAAAAAGGTATTTAATAGGAAGAAGAGGAGGGCATAGAGGCCACCGATACTATTTCCTAGAATACGCGAAGTCCCAAAATGAACACTCTTATCAAAACTCTCCCTCAGGCTAAAAACAGCTGTCAAAGCACCGATTTGCAAGCCTTTCCAACCAAAAAAGCCAAAAATCAAGAGAACTAGAAAAACAGCAATACCTGTTTTAAAGGTTCGCATACCAAGTTTGAACTGGGATTTATCGAATTTATATTTTTTAAAATAACTCATAATCTCAACTTTCTATTTCCATTTTATCATAAATCGGTGATTTTTATGAGTAATAGTTGAGAGGAAACGTTTTTATTTCCAGTAAAAGAAAAGAGGAACTTTCATTCCCCTCTTCTTTGATTCATTTATAAAATCTTATTTTTCTGTCAAGGCTGCAAGTCCTGGAAGAACTTTACCTTCAAGAAGTTCCATTGATGCTCCACCACCAGTAGAGATCCATGAGAACTTGTCTGCACGGCCAAGGTTGATAGCAGCGGCAGCTGAGTCACCACCACCGATGATTGATTTAACGCCTGGTTGTTTCACGATAGCGTCCATCACACCGATTGTACCAGCTTGGAAGTCTGGGTTTTCAAATACACCCATAGGTCCGTTCCATACAACTGTTTTGGCACCAGTCAAAGCTTCATCAAATTTAGCGATAGATTTTGGACCGATGTCAAGACCAAGGAAGCCTTCAGAAACTGCTTCACCTTCAGTGTCACGCACTTCAGTGTAGCCAGCAAATGCGTTAGCTTCTTTTGAGTCAACTGGCAAGATCAATTTACCGTTTGCTTTTTCAAGAAGAGCTTTCGCAACATCCAATTTGTCTTCTTCTACAAGTGAGTTACCGATTTCGATACCTTGTGCTTTGTAGAATGTGTAAGTCATACCACCACCGATAAGGACTTTATCAGCTTTTTCAAGCAAGTTTTCGATAACACCGATCTTGTCTGAAACTTTTGAACCACCAAGGATCGCTACGAATGGACGTTCTGGAGTTTCAACTGCTTCTTGGATGTAGGCAATTTCGTTTTCAAGAAGGAAACCAGCAACTGCTTTTTCAACGTTTGCTGAGATACCAACGTTAGATGCGTGTGCACGGTGAGCTGTACCGAATGCATCGTTTACGAAGATACCATCTCCAAGTGATGCCCAGTATTTACCAAGTTCAGGATCGTTTTTAGATTCTTTCTTGCCGTCAACATCTTCGTAACGAGTGTTTTCAACCAAAAGAACTTGTCCATCTTCAAGAGCGTTGATAGCTGCTTCCAATTCAGCACCACGTGTTACACCTGGGAAGACAACGTCTTGGCCTAATTTAGCTGCCAAGTCTGCTGCTACAGGAGCAAGTGATTTACCAGCTTTATCAGCTTCTTCTTTCACACGTCCAAGGTGAGAGAAAAGAATTGCACGTCCACCTTGTTCGATGATGTACTTAATAGTTGGAAGAGCTGCTGTGATACGGTTGTCGTTAGTGATTACGCCATCTTTCAATGGTACGTTGAAGTCAACACGAACGAGGACTTTTTTACCTTTCAAGTCAACGTCTTTAACAGTAAGTTTTGCCATGTTACAAAAACCCCTTTATTTATTTTATTCGAAACTATTATATCACACTTTGGAAATATAAGGAAAGATTTCACAAGATTTTTCGATATTTAATCTTCATCTTCTTTTTTCTGTTTCAAGGTCAAGGCTAAACTAGCAAGACCAAGGCTGGCCAAGCCTGCTATTAGGGCTTCATTAGCATCAACTGTTCCTGTATTTGGCAATTGTTTGCTTGCTTCTTCTGATTGAACTGCTGTATTTTGGGCTGGTTTTTCTTGTGTAGGCGCTACTGCTGGCTCTGTTTTTACTTTTGTTCCAATTTCAACAATTTCTGGAATGGCTTCTTGGATAACCTCTGTTGAACGAAGGCGACGCTGACCGTTTTCATCAACTTCAAAGACATGTCTTAACAGACCATCTCGTCCCTGTATGATGACTCGTTGTTCCCCAACTAGCAACTCAGAATTTTCATGTTCTTGACGGTCAAAGGCAATCTTTTCCTCTTGAACTTCCAATTTAGGAGCCTTTTGTTGGTCAGACGCTGGTTGATTAGAAGGTTTTGGAAGGTCTGTGTTTTGTGGTGCTGGATTGGCTGGGATGAGACCAGTACCTACTTCTACGATTTCAGGACTTGCTTCTTTCAAAACTTCTGTAGAGCGAAGAGTACGATTGCCTTGACTATCTACTTCAATCAAGCGGCGAATTTGTCCCTCAACTCCTGCTTGGACAAGTTGACGTTGACCGACTGGGAGATTTGGATTTGTTCGTTCTTGGTGTTCGAAAGCAAGACTTGTCTCTTCAATTTCCAATTTCGGAGTATCTACAACCAAATTCTTGACACCTTCAGCTGGTTCCTTACTTGAAATAACCTTTTCTACTGGTTTAGCAGGTTGTGGTTTTTCAGCAGACTCATAAACAAAGGCATAATGAGTGAAGTGTGGTGCTGTAAAGATGACATGACTATCCGTTTGTTCAAAAGCCAATTCTACTGCTTCTTTGCCTTCAGGTAAGAAGAATACTTTCTTCACTTTCTTATCTTTTTCAATTGGGATTTTCACAATAGAAGCGTAAGAGAGATCAACGTCTTGACCTTTTTCATCCAAACCTTCTATTTCAAAGACATGGGCATCTTCTCCTGCAAAGTATTTCTTCTCTTCAGCACTTGCTTGAACACGCTCTACTTTCAAGCCCTTGATGATAGTCTTTTCTTTATTTGAGAAGTGTACTTCAACACCTGTTTTACTATCAGAAAAGACTGCTGGTTTATCTTCTTTCAATAAGGCAACCAAATCTTTTAGACTTTGCTTCGCTGTTGCAAACTCTTCTGGACTCAAATCTACTTTTTCAACCAAGACCTTGTTCTTCTCAAGAAGTGGAGCTAGGGCAGAACCTGAAGGATGGTTTGGTTTAGCAGCCAAGAGTTCTTGAGCCTCACCTGTTAAGCGATCGAGTTCGGTCTTTTCTTCCGTAAATTTCTCTTGACCATTCAAGGCTTTATGAGCTTCTGTCAATTTATTAAGTCGGTCATTAACCTGATCTTGGGTGCTAGTTTCATGGTCTTTCAACACTTGTTCAGCCGCTTCAATTGCTTTCAAGAATGCTGCTTTTACTTCTGGTGAAGCAAAGTTATAGACTACTTTATTCTTAGATGCTTCAACTTCTGCTAATTTTTGTTTGAGGTACTCATCGTTTAGTGCTGCTTTTGGAGATACCAAAACATCAAAGTTAACTTCATGCCCTTGGTAATGAAGTGTCAAGGTTTGACGACCAGTCTTTTGAGCTTCGTAACCAGTAATTTCAACTCCCTCATCAGTAAAGGAATGTTCTTCCATAGTGTCATTGCTATAAGCCACTGTAAATCGTCCTTCAGACAAGTCTAAGCTATCACCAACTAGGTAATCTTTTTTGGGTTCCTGACTTACTTCAATTCCCAAAATAGTTTTCGGAGTTGCTTCATCTTGGCTAGTGACAGTCACTGACAAATTAGCATTCACCGGTTGTCCCAAATATTGTAAAGTAAGATTTTGTTCTCCCTTATGATGCGTATCAAAGCCTGATACGGATACACCTGCGTGAGTTAGACGAATGAGTTGATCCTCAGCTCCTCCTTCATACTGAACTCGAAGAACACCACCTCTAAGATCCAAATCTTCCCCTTCAGCATAACTTGTTTTCTTAGGCCCTGTTTCTAGACTGACTGACTTGATTCTTCGATCATCTTTTGGAACAGAAACTGCAAGGACATTACTAATTTCCTTACCTGGCAACTGGGTACGATAGTAAAGTAGGCCAGATTGATTTGTCAAATCCAATGGTGCACTTGCTAGGTCTCCTCCAACTTCACTCTTCAAGGTTGCAAGCGGAGTTTGAGAATTTGGATTGTCATAAACGGTAATGGTAGCTCCAGCTGGAACATCTGCAAAGCCAACTTGTACCTTGTTATTACCTAAAGTACGAGCTGCAGCCTTGGCCATCGGAATATTGACGCTTTCTGTATCAAGCTTTTCATACATTTTCCAGTTATAGATACGAATAGCCTTCCATGGAGTTCCATTGTCAGAAGTAACGACATTCAAACGCCAATCTTGAGCTGTGATAGGTTTGTCAAGGGTAATATCTGTAACATGTGCTTTATTGCCACGAACTTCCTTAGCCAACTTCCATTGACCATCCGCATCTTTATAATAAAGGTCAAAGTCTTTGGTGTTCATCAAACCGTCATTTACAGATTCTCCACCAGCTCCAGCATGGTCCATCACCCATCTAACAACTGTACGTGGCTGAGTCAAACGAATATCCACACTACCACTTAATTGTCCAGAAGACCACTTGTCTGACAGACTGGTAATGGTACCATTCAACATACCTTCAATACCTTCCCCACCTTCAGTCTTAGGGAAAGTACTATCAATAACTGTTGCACCTGGAACGATATTTTCAGCTAGTGGTTTTGGTAGGCTGGTATCTTTTACAGTCATGCCCCAATCAAAGATTGTTGTTGCAGCTTCTGAACGAACCCCATTTTTACCAACTGCGACAACCTTCAGTTCTTGAGTTGTACCTTGAGAACTTGCTGAACGGCTAACTTTTGGTAGATAAATAGTTGTAGAAGATGAGCCAGTTAGTAATTTCCAACTGTCTCCATCTTTTTCGTAAACTTCATAGAAATCTGCATCCTTGTTTCCTTCAAATTGCACAACTGCTTCCGCTTCTTGGGCATTTTTAAGGACTTGTTTGGCTACAGCTACTGTGGTTGGTGCCTGAGGAGCATCTTGATTATTGCTGATGGTCAATTGCCCCAAGTTAAATTGATAGCCTTTTAAGTCTTTGTCATTTTCAAAATAGAGTTTAATACCGTAAATTGTTTTGCCCGCCAAGGCACTCAAATCAAAATCATCGGTAGTCCAGTTATCTGAAACTGTCAATTCTTTACGGGCAGCTTCATCACCGTAGGTATAATCTTTCTTGGTTGCAAATTCTACATAGACCTTGGTCCCCTTACCTCCTTTGTGGGCAACATGCAATTTGGTTGTATCTGTCACCTTCAAGCGAGTAGAGTACAAATTAACATCTTGCTTGGTCGCACCTGAAAGATCCCCTGCAAATTTAAGAGAAGTTCCACCATTATAAGCATCTTCAAAATCATAGCTTGCTTTCAACTTATCACCAGTTGATTTTTGCCACCAGCGCCATGTCGGAAGAACACCTGAAACTGAACGGTAATTCCACTCAGAATCCTTAGAAACCTTACCATCCACGAACCATTTTCTACCATGACCTGTATTAAAGGAAGTAGTAAAGGTATGACCTACTGCTGGCGTACGGTCTGCAACTAGGTTAGCAATACCATACCAATCTTTGTCACCTGGTTTTTGACCAGTAGGGTCCCCTTGGTAACCTGTAAAGAAGATATCTTCATTTTTATGGTAATCTTCACCCGTTTTTCCTAAACTTGTAATGGTATCTGGGGCGAACAAACCAAGAGAAAGGCGCAATTTCCCATTTTCATCTAAAATGTCATTCCACTTAACCTTGGTCTTGTAGGAACCACCCTGTTGCAATTCCAAACCTGCAAATACATCATAAGGATTACGACCAATCCAGTTGGCAGTTGTAATAGTGTAATCATTCTTAGCCTTATCCCAGTTAAAGTTAGCAAAGAAGTTGTCTGCTGGAACCTTATCTCCTTCAGGTTGCATGAATTGGTAGTTGTATTCTCCCAAACCATCTTGGTGGTAACGCCCATAGTTATAGGTCATAGCATCGTACCAAGAATACTTAATTGGGTGATTTACTTTAGCAGCATATTCCTTGGTATAGAGCATAAACTGGCGCATCTTTTCTCCAAGAGGTTCAACCAAATCTCCAGTTGTTTCTTGGTTGATAAAATAGCCATCATAGCCATAATACTTGGCCATGTCTACCAATTTACGGGCAATTGGGAAGCTACCATCTGCATCTTGCTTCAAAGCTTCAGCAAATTTTTCTTGGTCTGCGATACTATTTGACCAGTTGAAGAAGAGTGTACCGTATACAGGAACCCCGTTACGGTGACCTGCATCAATAACGTCAGGAGTTGGTACGAGGCCTTCCCAGAAGACCATTGAATCTAGATATTGCCAATAGTCAAAAGCATAAGCCTTGAACTCTTCTCCACCAACAGAAGCGTGGTCTTTCGCTTTAGAGTTGGTGTTTGATAGGGCTTGAACTTTTGCTTCCTTGCTAGCTTTTTCATTGACCAAATGACCTGTCCGACGTGGAGCGAGGGCAACAGAGCCACGGTTGATAGCATCATCTTCACGAGCACCTGGCTCCCATTTCAACAATTCATCCCAAGAATTAAATTTGATTTCTTTTGGTTTTAATGTTTTTTCTGTATTTTTAGGGACATCGGGCTGAACTTCTTTTTCAGCCTTATTAACTTCTTCAGCTGGCTTAGACTCATCCCCTTGGTTAGCTGCTTCAGGTTTTGCTTCTGTTTCCTTTTCAGACTTAGGTTTTGCTTCTGAAGATGGTGTTTCTGCAACCACCTCACTTGCTTTTTCCTCTGGTTTAGCTGCGCTAGCTGCTTCTGCAGTTTCAGTAGTTGCAGCTTCATTGCTTGCTGGCGAAGCAGTTTCAGATGATGTCTCTGCTCCTTCTGCCTTTTCTAGCTTGTTTTCTCTAGCGTGTTCCCCTGCATTCTGCTTGTCAGCTTCACTAGCTGGATGCTCGCTTTCTCCTGAAACAAGCTCTGTATTAGCTCCGCTATTTTCAGGAACAGCCGTTTCTTCTGCCAAGGCTGGACCAGCAAACAAAACAGCCCCAATCATCAGCGAGCAAGCCCCTACTGATAACTTACGAATACTGTACCGACAACGTCTTTCAAAAAATGGATCCTTCATTTTCTCCTCCTAAAAGATTATTTTTTGTTTTTAAAGAAAGCGCTTAACTTTCTGGATAAAATTTTTATCCCAATCACAGGGACCAAGATAATTCCTCCCTCATTTTAAAATATTTCCTTTAAATGTCAATATATAAAAGGAAATACCTATATCTAGGTTAGAAATTGGTAAAATTAATATAATTGAGGTCTTCCCTAACGAATTTTCTTTCAAAAATCTTAGCTTAACACTTGTTAGATTTACTTTTATCCTTTAAAATAGAATAGGAGAAATTCCGTTATTATTTTTCGGAGGAAAAAGAAATGTCCATTAATTGGCAGGAAATTTTATTTCACTTTTTAGGTGGTCTGGGACTATTCTTATATAGTATCAAGACCATGGGAGACGGTTTGCAACAAGCTGCTGGAGATCGCCTTCGTTTTTACATTGACAAGTACACTAGCAATCCATTTTTAGGTGTTCTAGTCGGGATTGTCGTGACTGCCCTGATTCAGTCAAGTACAGGGGTGACAGTTATCACGGTTGGACTGGTCAGCGCTAGTCTTCTCACTCTTAGACAGGCTATCGGAATTATCATGGGAGCCAACATCGGAACCACCGTTACTTCCTTTATCATTGGTTTCAAACTAGGCGAGTATGCTTTACCCCTGATTTTCCTTGGAACCATGTTCCTTTTCTTTACAAAAAACAGAACAGCAAACAATATTGGGCGCATCCTGTTTGGTGTAGGGGGAATCTTCTACGCCCTCAACCTCATCAGTGCCGGTATGAGTCCGCTTAAAGATTTACCACAATTCAAGGAATATATGGTAACCTTGGGACAAAATCCTGTGTTGGGAGTTTTTGCTGGTGCGGTAATTACCGTTCTCATCCAGGCCTCTTCTGCGACAATCGGGATTTTGCAAGGGCTCTATGCAGGCGGATTTCTTGACCTTAAAGGTTCTCTACCAGTTCTCTTCGGGGATAATATTGGGACAACTTTAACAGTTATCATCGCGGCAGCAGGAGCCAATGTCTCTGCGAAACGCGTTGCTGCAACCCACGTTACCTTTAACGTTTTAGGAACTATTCTTTGCTTAATCTTATTAGGCCCCTTCACTGCAATGATTGAGTACTTCCAAGCCCTCCTTCACCTCTCACCTGAGATGACCATCGCCTTCTCGCACGGTGCCTTTAACGTAAGCAACACCATTGTACAATTTCCATTTATCGGAGCCTTGGCTTACTTTGTAACCAAGCTCATCCCTGGTGAAGACGAAGTTGTCAAGTACGAGCCTCTTTACCTTGATGAGCATTTGATTAAGCAAGCTCCATCAATCGCTCTCGGAAATGCGAAAAAAGAACTCCTTCACTTAGGAAATTACGCTTCTAAAGCCTTCGACCTTTCATACAACTACATCATTGACCTCAATGAAAAGGTTGCTGAAAAAGGACACAAGACAGAAGAAGCCATCAATACCATTGACGAAAAATTGACTCGTTACCTTATTACTCTTTCAAGCGAGGCCCTTAGCCAGAAAGAAAGTGAAGTGCTCACCAATATCCTGGATTCATCCCGTGATTTGGAACGGATTGGGGACCACGCAGAAGCGCTAATCAATCTGAATGACTACCTTCAACGTAAAAATGTTGAGTTCTCTGAAGCTGCTTTACAGGAATTGGCTGATATCTATCAAAAAACCACTGGCTTTATCAAGGACGCCCTTGATAGCGTGGAAAACAACGACATCGAAAAAGCTCAAAGTCTGATTGAACGACATAAAGAAATCAACAATATGGAACGTGTTCTCAGAAAGACCCACATCAAGCGCCTCAACAAGGGCGAGTGTTCAACACAAGCTGGGGTCAACTTTATCGACATCATTTCCCACTATACTCGTGTATCTGACCACGCCATGAACCTTGCTGAAAAGGTCATCGCTGAACAAATCTAATATCAAAGAAGCTATCCTGAATGGGATGGCTTTTTCTTCTCATCAAGAATAGGGTTTTTCCATATAGAAAAAATGCTTTGATTCACAATGGAATCAAAGCATTTTAAAGAGCTCCCCATACATAAGCGCAGAAGCTGCAGTTCCTCTGTACTTGGCTTCTTCTCTTTTGATAAAACGAGCCAAGTTAACCAGCTCAGGTGCCGGATGTTTGGGATTTAGGAGCAATTCACGATTGACCAGTCCTGAGAGACGGACTGCCAGCAATTGCTCATTTGTAGTAGCCAGTTTTTTAGCAGTCTCTAGGAGAGCAACAACTAAATCTTCACTCAAATCATGTCGAGCATGATTGTAAAGATCTTTTATAAGGCTTTCTAGGTTTGGTTCTACCATCCCTACCACCTCCTTATGTTTAATAATTTTTAATCAAATCAACCGTTGAACGATCCAATTTTTTCACCAAGGCTTGCAAGAAAGCTTGAGCTTCTAGGAAGTCATCCATAGCGTAGAGGGTTTGGTGAGAATGGATATAACGGGCACAGACACCGATAGTTGTAGATGGGACACCACCATTTTTCAGATGAGCTGCGCCAGCGTCTGTTCCACCTTTTCCACAGTAGTATTGGTACTTAATACCAGCTTCCTCAGCTGTTGTCAAAAGGAAATCCTTCATTCCTGGGAGAAGCAAGTGACCTGGATCGTAGAAACGAATCAAGGTTCCATCTCCAATTTTGCCTTGACCACCGTAGACATCACCTGCTGGTGAACAGTCAACTGCGAGGAAGACTTCTGGGTCCAACTTGGTTGTAGAGGTATGAGCACCACGCAGACCAACTTCTTCTTGGACGTTAGAGCCAAGATAGAGTTCATTTCCGAGTTTTTGACCTGATAAAGCTTCAGCTAGCTCACTCACCATAAGAACACCATAGCGGTTGTCCCAAGCTTTTGAGATGATATTTTTTTCATTTGCTGTCAAGATAGCAGAACTATCTGGGACAATGGTGTCACCAGGACGGATGCCAAAGCTTTCTGCCTCGGCCTTATCCGAAAAACCGCCATCAAAAACGATATCGGCAATAGCTGGCATGGTTGGCCCACCCTTTCCACGAGTCAAATGTGGAGGAACAGAGCCTGAAATCACTGGAATTTCACGACCATCACGAGTCAAGAGTTTAAAACGTTGGCTGCTGACTACCATTGGATTCCAACCACCGATTTCAACGACACGGAAGGTACCGTCTGGCTTAATCTCGCTGACCATAAAACCAACTTCATCCATGTGAGAAGCGACCAAGACGCGCGGTGCATCCGCAGCTTCTGAATGTTTGATCCCAAAAATACCACCCAAGCCATCTGTTACGACTTCATCCACATGCGGTGTCAATTTTTCACGAAGATAGGCACGGACAGGCGCTTCATGACCTGAGATCGCAGCAAGTTCTGTTACTTCTTTGATTTTTGAAAATAATGTTGTCATTTCAGTTCCTTCTTTCTTTCATCCATTTTACCACTTTTTATAGGAGAAGGATAGCGGGAAGGTGGATTTCTAAATTAGTATCTTAGTCTTACTATATCTTAGAAAAAGATTGTATTCTCTTGCTTGTGTGGTAAAATCTAAGAAATATTGCAAGATTAACCCAAGCTTTTATTTCCAAACAAAAAACAACTCTGGATTGTGATTATTTGTATTTTCATGAAAATTGCAGAAAATAGTTGACTTTTACTTGCTCTTTCTTTAAAATAGTACAAAACTAGGAAAAGGAAAAAATCATGACAAAAACAATCCTTGTTACAGGTGGAGCTGGCTATATTGGCTCCCATACCGTTAAAGCTCTTTTAAATGCTGGCTATCAGGTTCATGTCCTAGATAATCTCTCTACAGGAAATCGTTCGGCTGTGGATAGTCGTGCTAGCTTTAAACAACTGGATGTTTATGATGCTAGTACCCTAAAAGCTTATTTAGAAGAAAATCAAATTGATGCTGTTCTCCATTGTGCAGGTGAAATTGTTGTGAGCGAAAGTATTGAAAACCCAAGCAAATACTTCACTGCCAATGTCGCTGGTATGAACCAAGTTCTCAAAGTCTTATCTGAAGTTGGCATCCAAAAAATCATGTTCTCTTCAACTGCATCTCTCTATGGTAATAACTGTATTGACAAGCCTGCAACTGAAGATACCCTGCTCGACCCTGTCAACCCTTATGCAGAGACAAAACTGATGGGTGAACGAATGATTTACTGGATGGCCAATCGCTACGACTGGAAATATGTCATTTTCCGTTACTTTAATGTAGCTGGGGCTGAAATGGATGCTTCAAACGGCCTGCGTGTGAAAAATCCAACTCACATCATTCCCAACATCAACAAGACTGCATTGGGACAAAATGAGAGCCTAAAAATATTTGGAGATGACTACGATACACGTGACGGTTCATGTATTCGGGATTACATTCATGTCTTGGACCTTGCACAAGCCCACGTTAAAGGGATGAATTACCTCTTTCAAGAAGACAGTTCTTCTCAAATCTTTAACTTAGGAACTGAAAAAGGCTATACTGTCAAAGAAATCTTTAAAACTGCTGAAGAATTGCTGGATCAAAAAATTCCACACGAGATTGTTGCACGTCGTGCAGGTGATCCAGCTAGCGTCCTGGCAGATGCATCAAAAGCTAAACATTATCTTGATTGGCAAGCTAGCTACTCCCTCGAAGATATTTTTTTATCAGACTATCGTTGGCGAGTTAAAGAGGGTAAAAATATTTTAGAATAGGAAAACAGAGGAGAAAGTCCTAGTGCTCTCTCCTTGTTTTGTTTATTAAATTGTCAGAAAATTCATTGACAGATTAAAGAAATCGTGTTACAGTAATATCCGCAGGTATCTTTCGATACCAAATCTACATAAAAGGACGGGGCATGAAACTTTCTCATTATTTAATTGGCTTACTTCTACTCCTGGTCTTTCTCTCCATTAGCATTGGAACCAGTGATTTTTCATGGGGAAAACTCTTTGCTCTGGATCATGAAACTTGGCTTCTCTTTCAAGAATCGCGTCTTCCAAGGACGATTAGTATTCTCCTAACAGCCTCTAGTATGAGTATGGCAGGCCTTCTCATGCAGACTATCACTCAGAATCAGTTTGCTGCTCCGAGTACAGTTGGAACCACTGAAGCCGCCAAACTAGGAATGGTACTGAGTCTCTTTGTCTTTCCGTCGGCTAGTCTGACGCAAAAGATGCTCTTTGCTTTTGTTTCCTCCATCTTATTTACCCTCTTCTTTCTGGCCTTTATGACTATTTTTACCGTAAAGGAAAGGTGGATGTTGCCCTTGATTGGGATCATCTATAGTGGAATTATCGGTTCTGTCACAGAAGTTATCGCCTACCGTTTCAATCTGGTTCAGAGTATGACTGCTTGGACCCAGGGTTCCTTCTCCATGATTCAGACCCATCAGTATGAGTGGCTCTTCTTAGGCCTCATTATCCTGATTGCCGTTTGGAAATTGTCCCAAACCTTTACCATCATGAATCTAGGCAAGGAAACCAGTGAGAGTTTGGGGATTTCTTACTCCCTACTTGAAAAACTGGCCCTCTTTCTGGTTGCGCTAACGACAAGCGTCACCATGATTACCGTAGGTGGCTTACCTTTCCTCGGGGTCATTGTTCCCAATCTGGTTCGCAAGCGCTACGGAGATAATTTGAGTCAAACCAAACTCATGGTCGTACTGGTCGGTGCCAATCTGGTTCTGGCCTGCGACATCCTCTCTCGAGTCTTGATCCGACCCTATGAGCTATCTGTCAGTCTCCTACTAGGAATCATCGGTAGCCTTGTCTTTATTCTACTTCTCTGGAGAGGGGGACGAAAAGATGCCGTCTAAAAGCAAACATACCAAGCTCTTCTGGCTTCTCATTATTCTGGCCATCGGAGCTTGTCTTCTCTACTTTTGGCCCATTACCCACCTGTCTGCCTTTGCCTGGAAACTGCGTTCCCAAAAAATCATCGTTTATCTCTTGGTAGCCATCGCGACAGGTATTTCGACCATTAGTTTTCAAACCCTGACGGAAAATCGCTTCCTGACACCTAGTATTTTGGGAATCGAATCTTTCTACGTCCTACTACAAACCCTACTACTGGTTTTTGAAAGCAAATTTCTTCAACTTGGGAAGTCTCCTATCTTAGAATTTCTAGTCTTGCTTTTGCTTCAATCCCTCTTCTTTCTCGCCTTACAAGGCTACTTGAAGGCACTGATGAAGCAAGACCTGGTCTTCATTCTGCTAATCTGTCTAGCCCTCGGAAGTCTCTTTCGAAATATCAGTACCTTCCTCCAAGTCCTGATGGATCCAAATGAATACGATAAACTGCAGAACAGTCTCTTTGCCTCCTTTCAGCATCTCAACACTTCCATCCTAGCCATCGGTTCTCTGATCATACTCATCTTGACAATCTTTTTCTTTCGAAAAGCAGTCATTCTGGATGTCTTGCACCTACAAAGAGAAACGGCTCAGATACTGGGACTCGATGTTGAAAAAGAACAGAGAGAGCTCCTCTGGGGCATCGTGCTTTTGACTTCAACGGCTACTGCCTTGGTAGGGCCTATGGCCTTCTTCGGCTTTATGCTGGCCAACCTCACCTACCTGATTGTCAAAGATTATCGGCACAAGTTGCTCTTTATCGTAGCCGTTCTAATTGGATTTATTAGTTTGACCTTGGGGCAAGCCCTGATTGAACGAGTCTTTGCACTGGAAATTCGCATCAGCATGATCATCGAAAGCGTGGGTGGTCTCTTATTCTTTATCTTACTATACAGGAGGGCGCGTCAGTGAAACTAGAAAACATTGACAAATCCATTCAAAAACAGGATATTTTGCAAGATATTACGCTTGAAGTCAGTCCTCAGAAACTGACAGCCTTCATTGGTCCAAATGGTGCTGGAAAATCGACTCTCCTCTCCATCATGAGCAGACTGGCCAAGAAAGATCAGGGAATTCTCAGTATCAAAGGTCGTGAAATCGAGAGTTGGAATTCCCAAGAACTAGCCAAAGAGCTAACCATTCTAAAGCAGAAAATCAATTACCAAGCCAAATTGACTGTTGAAGAATTAGTCAGTTTTGGACGTTTTCCCTACAGCCGAGGACGCCTGAGAGCAGAAGACTGGGAAAAAATCAGAGAGACTCTGGACTATCTGGAACTGACAAACTTAAAAGGCCGCTACATCGATAGTCTGTCTGGTGGACAGCTGCAACGTGTCTTTATCGCTATGGTACTGGCCCAGGATACAGACTTTATCTTGCTAGACGAACCACTCAACAATCTCGACATCAAACAAAGCGTCAGCATGATGCAGATTCTTCGGCGACTGGTGGAGGAACTAGGGAAGACCATTATCATCGTCCTCCACGATATCAACATGGCCAGCCAGTATGCGGATGAAATTGTCGCCTTCAAGGACGGTCGAGTCTTTAGCAAGGGAACTACTGCTCAAATCATGCAGGCTGACCTGCTCAGTCAACTCTATGAGATTCCCATCACGCTGGCGGATATCAATGGCAAAAAAATCTGTATCTATAGCTAGTAACATAGAAACTCAAGTTAGAGAACCTTCAGTCTCTTAGTCAATAAGACCAAGAGACTCCCTAAATCGTTATCACATTTTAAAAAGGAGAAATCATGAAAACATCCCTTAAACTTTACCTCACTGCCCTAGTAGCCAGCTTCTTGCTCCTACTTGGTGCATGTAGCACAAACTCAAGCACTAGTCAGACGGAGACAAGTAGCTCTGCTCCAACAGAGGTAACCATTAAAAATTCACTAGGTGTAGTCACACTTTCAAAAGTCCCTGAAAAGATTGTGACCTTTGACCTCGGTGCTGCGGATACTATTCGCGCTTTAGGTTTTGAAAAGAATATCGTCGGAATGCCTACAAAAACTGTTCCGACTTATCTTAAAGACCTAGCTGGAAAAGTTAAAAATGTTGGTTCTATGGTTGAGCCAGACCTAGAAGCCCTTGCTGCTCTTGAACCAGACCTAATTATCGCTTCACCACGTACCCAAAAATTCGTAGATAAGTTCAACGAAATCGCTCCGACTGTTCTCTTCCAAGCAGGCAAAGATGACTACTGGACTTCTACCAAGGCCAATATCGAATCCCTAGCAAGCTCCTTTGGTGAAACTGGTACACAGAAAGCCAAAGAAGAATTGGCCAAGCTAGACAAGAGCATCCAAGAAGTCGCTACTAAAAACGAAAGTTCTGACAAAAAAGCCCTTGCCATCCTCCTCAATGAAGGAAAAATGGCTGCCTTTGGTGCCCAATCTCGTTTCTCTTTCTTGTACCAAACCTTGAAATTCAAGCCAACTGACACTCAATTTGAAGACTCTCGCCACGGACAAGAAGTCAGCTTTGAAAGTGTCAAAGAAATCAATCCTGACATCCTTTTTGTCATCAACCGTACCCTTGCCATCGGTGGTGACAACTCTAGCAACGATGGTGTCCTAGAAAATGCCCTCATCGCTGAAACTCCTGCTGCTAAAAATGGCAAGATTATCCAACTAACACCAGACCTCTGGTATCTAAGCGGAGGCGGGCTTGAATCAACAAAACTCATGATTGAAGACGCACAAAAAGCCTTGAAATAAGCTACTTTAAACTCAATCACATCTTTACATGATAAAACGCATCCTATCAAGTAGTTCATGAAAACCTGATAGGATGCGTTTTTATCATTTTGAAATCTGTTTACCCAGCCTCATTTCCCTTCTTGATTTCGTTTGAGGGAAAAGTGATCTGGGACGGGGTCCTTACCTGTTTTCGACCAGGGATGGCAACGTAAAATCCGAGCCAAGCCCATCAAGACACCCTTGAAGCCATGTTGTTCAATAGCCTGAATCATGTAATTTGAACAAGTCGGTTCAAAGCGACAAGAGGCTGGAAAGGCTGGCGAGATAAAACGTTGGTAAAAGCGCACAGGCGCTATTAAAATTCGTTTCATTATTTCTTGGTTACAGCCATGGTGTGTAGTTGGCTGATTTCTTTTTTGTTAAGACGACGGGATTCACCTGGACGAAGGCCTGTCAAGTCTAGGTGCCCAAAACGTGTACGCGACAACTTGTCCACTTGAAGACCAACAGCTTCAAACATTTTTTTAACCTGATGATTACGCCCTTCATGGATGGTCAACTGCACTACTGAGCGATTTTTAACTGGATCCACTTTGAGAATTTCGTAAACAGCTGGCTTGGTTTTCTTACCATCAATCTCAAGTCCACGGGTCAAGGGGCGAAGATTGTCCTTATTGGCCACACCCTTAACACGCGCAACATAGACCTTATCAATCTCATTACGAGGGTGAATCATTTCATCCGTAAAGTCACCATCATTGGTCAAAATCAAGACTCCTGATGTATCCCAGTCCAAACGTCCAACTGGATAAATGCGTTCTTTTACATTGGGCAAGAGGTCGACAACAGTCTTGCGGCCCTTGTCATCTATCACACTGGAAATCACACCGCGTGGTTTGTTAAGCAGATAATAGACCTTTTCTTCATTGTAGATAGGTTGACCTTCAACCTCAACCTTGTCGCCTGACTTGATGGTTGTTGCTAGTTCACGTACCACTTGGCCATTGACCGTCACCAAGCCTTGCTTGATCAACTCTTCTGCTTTTCTCCTACTGGCCACACCTGCGTGGGCAATATACTTATTGATTCTCATCTTCTTCTATCCTTTCACCAAATAATTGGCTTTCTTGGGCTTGAATCTCAAGCTCATCAATCACTGGTAATTCTTCCAAATGGTTAATTCCCATGTAATCTAGGAAATAATCCGTAGTCACATAGAGGTTGGGGCGACCCAACACTTCTTTTTTCCCGTCTTCTTTAATCAAGTCAAAAGCCTGCAACTTTGCCAAGGCCCCACTCGAGTTTACCCCACGAATGGCATCAATTTCTATCCGTGTGATGGGCTGTTTGTAGGCAACGATGGACAAGGTCTCAAGGGCAGCCCGAGACAAACTCTGGTTGATAGGCGCCTTGGAATATTCCTTCAAGATCTCTGCAAATTGAGGCTTGGTCACCAATCTATAAGCGCCCCCTGTCTCAATCAGAGCCAAACTGGAATCCGGGTCTTTTTCATACTTCTGGACTAATTTTTCTAAACTCTGTTGGATACCTGTCGGTGGCAGAGAGAGGAGTTCAGCTAACTGACGGACCCGAATCCCATCTTCACCCGCTACAAACAAGAGCGCTTCTATTTTTGCTAAAGTACTCATCTTTCCTCTCTATCAAGTCTAGCTTTGGGCCACTTGACTTTCTTCCTTCTTTTCCATGAGATAGATATCTCCGAAACTCTCCTCTTGCACGAGAATCAGCTCCTGGGTTTTGATTAACTCTAGGGTTGCCAAAAAGAGGGTAATAACCTCTTGGACATTCTGAGCTTCCTTGAACAAATCCTGCAAGCGCAACTGGGCTCGTCCAGTCAAGGACTCTTTCACGATGACCATCATGTCCTCAATCTTATACTCATCCCGCAGGATAGTTGTATGATTCTGAGCAAACTCTTCTTTTTTCTTGGCTAGGATATTTGAAAAAGCCAAAAAAAGATCAATGGTCGTCTTGTCATGAACAAGCTCGGCATCTTCGTAAATCAACTCTGTTGGCGCTTTGGAATAGTACTGGGCTCGCTCTTGGTGCTTAGCCTCCAAGTGCTCACCCAAGAGCTTAAACTTACGGTATTCTTCGATTTGAGAGAGAAGATCCTGCTCTAGATCATCCTCCAAGTCTGTTACTTCTGCCACCTTTGGCAAGAGCTTGCGACTCTTGATCAGCATCAGCTGACTGGCCATAACCATGTACTCGCCCGTCACTTCCAGACGCATGGCCTGTAGAGTTGAGACATAGGCTAGGTACTGTTCGATGACTTCCGTAATGAGCACATCGTAGATATCCATCTGGTACTTGGAAACCAGGTGCAAAAGCAAGTCCAGAGGCCCTTCAAAATCTTTTAATTTAATATCCATTATCTATATTTTTCTAAGGTCAGGACTGTTTTTAATCCTAATTTTTTTGCAATTTCGTACAAATCGACCTTGTTTTCAATTTGTCTTAAAATGAACTGTTCCCGCAAGGCTTGGGCTGATAAGGTTGGGAAACCTTTCTCCTTGACAAAGGACTCCAACTGACGGAAGGCCCACTGACGAGAATAGGCTTTCCCTGCCCTTTCAAAGAGGTAGGTCTGTCCCATCAAGGGTTCTAGCTCTGGAATCAAGGGCGTAGGAATAGTGACAATCCTCTGTTGGGAAGCCTTGTTAATTCGCAACACCTGAAAATCCAGATTGATATCCGCAACCTTAAGAGCTAAAATCTCACTCGGCAAGAGCCCTATTTCCAAGATAAGAAGCGCCAGTAAACGTCCCTCTGGATAGTCGCTTTCCTGCCAAAAAGAGTCTAGGTCTATGAGTTCTGGCTTCTCGGTCTTCTTTTCAGCTTGTTTAGCTAATTCCAAACGATAAAAGCTATCCACTTCTCCTTTTTGATAGAGAAAGTAGAGAAATTGGTTACAGGCCGAAATCTTTCGCTTCTGGGCGCTGATTTTTAGATTGGCTAGTTGGGCTTGGTAAATCTTGAGACTGGTCTCAGAAATCCGCTCTCCTACAATGTCTAAAAATTGCTCCAAATCATACTTATAGGACTGCTTGGAATTGGCAGATAAGCCCTGCTTTTCCTCTAAAAAGGCTGAAATCCTGTCTCTCATTTGCATCGAATCTCATATTCCTTACTAAAGTCATGCAAGAGGGCATTGACTGCCTTGAGGATAGATTTGCGCGTAATAATCCCTTGGAAAATACCAGACGCATCCACAACTGGTAAGAAGGACTCATCTACCAGCTTGTGCAAGACCTCCGTAACGGTAAAATCAGGCGAGACGACCGCTACGTCCGTTCTCGTCATATGAACGATATCCGTATCTGCCATGATTTCTTGACTCAAATCATGCTCCATCTGATAAGCCATAATATCTCTGAGCCCAATAGTTCCAACAAAGTGTTTTTCATCTGTCACAACAGGAACACGGGTATAGGTCATCTGACTGAGCAAGAGGATCGCGTGATCTGCATTGTGGGTATCAATCAACACAGCTAGATTTTCAGCAGGGGTCAAAAAAGTTTCCTTCTGCCCCAACAAGAAAGTCTCAAACTCCTTGGCAATCATCGGCTAAACTCCTTGGACAAGCCCGGATACACCTCATGATCTCGTGTCAAAAAGTCGACTTTGAAGTAACTATCATCAATCTCCACACGAGCATAGAGACATTCTCTTATGGTCCCGCGTGGTTGACTGATGGAACCTGGATTTAGAAAGAGGGTCTTGCCTTCCATCCAAGCGCTTGGCACATGCAAGTGACCATAAAGGCAAATATCAGCATTTTCTTCCTGAGCCCAGTAGTCCAACTTTTGAAAGTTGAAATTGATGTCAAACAAGTGACCATGGGTTTGGATAATCTTGGTCGAACCAAGCTCAGTCACCAAACGTTCTGGGTAGCCGGCGTAAAAGTCCATGTTCCCTTTAACAACGCGGATGCCCTCCCAAAGGGGAGAATCTGGACGCAGTTCAGAATCGCCATTATGAAAAACGGCATCAACTTTGCCCACATAGCGATCACGGATTTCTTCCACAATCAAGCTATCGCCATGGGAATCGCTCATTACAATGATGGTTTGTTTTGCCATGATGGAAATACCTCCAAAAGTTTCTTAACGGCTAAGGCACGGTGAGATTGACTATTTTTTTCTTCAAGGGTTAATTCAGCTGAGGACTTGCCTGTCTCTCCTACAAGGAAGAGAGGGTCATAGCCAAAGCCATTTTCACCCTTAGGTTCAAAGTTAATGTAGCCAGGCCAGTCTGCTTCAACAACCAAACTTTCCTTGTTTGGACTGGCTACGACTAGGGTTGTATGGAATTGAGCCGAGCGGTCCTTGAGTTCAAAGACCATGGCCAATTCGTGCAAGAGTTTGGCATTGTTTTCACGGTCAGTAGCTCCCACTCCTGCGAAACGTGCTGACCAGACACCTGGCAAGCCACCAAGGACATCGACTTTAAGTCCAGAATCATCTGCCAGAACCATCTTGCCTGTTAACTGTGAAATGGTTTCTGCCTTGAGACGGGCATTTTCTTCGAAGGTCATGCCTGTTTCTGCTACTTCAGGTAAGTCAGGATAGTCATTAAGATTTTCCACATCGTATCCTAACTTGTCAAAGATAGCTCGAAATTCCTTGGTCTTGCCCTCGTTACGAGTCGCAATCAACAAGGTTTCTCTAACCTTGTTTGTCTCAAAGAAATCATGAACATTGACCCCTTCTTTGGGCAATTCCACATACAAGAGTTGCCCATTTTCAACCAAGAGCAGGGCCCCTTGACGTTGAATGACTTCCAAGTTACGTCCCATTTCTTGGTTAAGGATATCTACCACAAAGGACAATAAACGGTAGCGAGAACCATAGCGTAAAACAGTAACTGAAATCGGGAAACCTCGTTCCTCGTCTCGAAAGATTTTGGCCAATCCAACCAGAGGGAAATCCAAGTCTTCATCAGTCAACGTCCGGACGCCACCAAAAATACTATAGGACCCGACATACCAGTCCTGATCATCCTTGTATTCATAAATTTTATTTGTCATAATTCTACATGCTCCACATGAATCTCTTTTTCCAGCCATTCTTCACCAATTTGGGCAAAACTTTGGCTGCTGGCTGTTGTGTAAAAACGGTGATGAAGTGGTCCAGCATCGCGACCACGATTGATTTCAAAATAATTGAGTAAGACTGAGATATCCCGTACGCACTCTGCCCCACTATCGATGAGCTGAACCTTTGGTCCCATGACATTTTGAATAATGGGTCTTAGAAGTGGATAATGTGTACAACCCAAAATCAGGCTATCCACCTTTCCAACCAAGGGACGCAGGGTTTCATAAACTACTTTCTTGGTGACACTGGTTGACAGGGCACCCGACTCGACCAAGGGGGCAAACTTGGGACAGGCCAAACTCTCCACCTGTAAGTCCGGATCCAGATCATGGATTTTCTTACGGTAAATGTCTGATTGTACCGTCATGGGCGTTCCGATAACCCCGATTTTCCCACCTTGGCTAGACTTGATGGCTGCCGAAGCTCCTGGTAAAATCACACCCAAGACAGGAATGTCTAGTTGAGCCTTGATTTCTTCCCAGACGACCGCAGTCGCAGTATTACAAGCAATGACAATCATTTTGACATCCTTGGTCAAGAGAAAATTGACCAGCTGCCAAGTATATTCACGAATTTGCTCAGCAGGACGGGGACCATAGGGCGCCCGCGCCGAATCACCAATATAGACGATTTCTTCATGGGGAAGCTGGCGCATGAGCTCCCGCACAACGGTCAAGCCCCCGACACCCGAATCCAAAAAACCAATTGGTCGATTATCCATACAGTCTTCTTTCTAGTCTTTTTTCTGATTGATAGTTCATTATGATTACTTGTCTTTAAGAACTGAAGAACAACCTCATCAACAACTATCTCTCTTAATCATAATCAAATATCAATAGAATGCAAGGAAAAAGTCTCATCCCTAAACCATTGCCAACATAGTGAGAAGTCTGGAACTTTCATCCCAGACTTTTCCTTATTTATTTTTTCTTTTTATTGTTAGCAAGGGCTGCTTTTTGTTGGCGGATGATTTGGTGGTAAACTTGTTGTACCTTAGCTTCGCTTGGTTTTTGACCATTTGCACTCAAAAGAGTACGAACCGCTTCAGCATTCAAACGTGGGTTGTCAGCGAATTCTTTTTCAATTTGCTTACGAACCAAGTACATTCCTCCAAGAGCTCCTCCTAGAAAAGCTAGCACAATCAATACAATTGCTAATAGTAAATCCATTATATTTCTCCTGTTTCTTTTTGAGTCCCTTTCATTATACCATAAACTAGCCACCCTGACCAGTTTGTTCTACACTTTCGAGGATGGAATAGACAGCAAAAAGAACCCTGCTTTTCTGCAAAAGAGGGCTCCTTGCTACGTTTAATTTACATAAATAGCCAGTGTTTGATAAGGTTTGAGCAGAATTTTTTCAGACACTTCTCTTGTCTTGTTATTTAAAATCAAATAAATGCGTTCCATAAAATTAATATAGGAATGATAAAACAAAAGAGAAGAAAATTATTTCCTTGGCTAGCATCTAACTCATTAAACTTTCGTTTAGAATAAGAAAACTTATTATCCATTGCAATTACATAAATGATAAATAACACTGATAATTATAGGTGTTTAAAATTCATTCATCAAATTAAGTCAACTAGAATGGACTTGTTCGGTATCTTGTTGAATCTTTTCAACTACAATCTATAGGTGTTATTATAGATTATTCCAACTAATTTAAATATGTAAAAACTAATGGCTAGTTGGAACATTAAAAATTCAATTTCTAAACAGCTAATCTTGCTTCAAATAGTTATCGAACAAGTCTAATAAGACAACAATTAATACTAAAGAAGGTCAAACATAATAAACTCTACACAAAAGAGCACTTGGGTACTTAACTTTATCCTCTATTCTCCATATTTGGTAAAGATAATCTAAATCGAATAATAATCATCCTAATAATAAAACCTAAAATGAAGATTATTATAAACGTCGAAATTCTAGAAAAACCTATAAAATGGGTCAAACCATAGTACGAAAGTCCTACAGCAAAAGATAATAATGCATAGATATCCTCTTTCAAGACACTAGGAACCTCATTAATTAATAAATCTCTTATTATACCCCCACCAGCTCCAGTCAAACATGCCAATAATCCAGCTGACATTAAATTGAGTTTAGCTTCAATTAAAACTGTCGGTCCAATTAAAGAAAATATAATTAAGCCAATCGAGTCAAAGATTAAGTAGGCTTCGCGTAACCATCTATATGTTTCTGAATTATAGCCATAATTTGAACGATTTAAAACAACAAAAATATACATTATAATTGCAACAAATATCGCAAGATAAATCGAACTGGGATCAAAAAGTGCCGAAGGAAATCTACTTATTATCGAATCACGTAAAATACCGCCTCCGACAGCTGTGACAATAGCCAACAAACTAATCCCAAAAATATCCAGATGTTTATCAAAACCTTTTATAGCACCAGATGCTGCAAATGCAATTGTTCCAATATAATTACATACTAAAAGGAATAGGTCAAAATCCATTTTTACTCCTCAATTATTTTATTCACCCTTTCTGACTTCTTGAAGGTATTTATATATACTAACTTCTGACATTTGAAATATAGAAGCAACTTTTGAAATAGAATCTTTAAATTCAAAAAAACCTTTTGTATCTAGTACTTGAACTATTGAAATTTTTTCAGATTTACTTAATTTATATTGCGATAAGTCTTTCCCATTTGTTTCTTTAAAAATCAAATCATCTATTAAAGAATCAACTGAGTGATTAAAGTTTTCTACTATAGTTTCATCTGCAGATGTTTTATCATTATCACCATCACCGAGTAGATTTTCATCAATGATAGATATTCCTGATTCAAACAATTTTTTTAGAGATATCATTTTGGATTTATCACTATTTATACAAATCATCCCAACCAATTCATTGAGTTCATCTTTAATAAAGTAGCTTGAAGAATATAGATTTTTACCCGAATGAGTTCTACTCCGATAATTTACTAAATAATCACTCTCAATGTAAATTTTATTTCTGACAATATCTAAAACAAAATCAGTTGCAGGTGACCCTATTTCCCTATTTGATAAATTATTTTTAATATAGACTAAGGAATGATCAAAACCATTCGTAAAATCTTGTAGAACAACTTCTGTATCTTTTCCTAGAACAGTTGCCAAAAAATTGATTAAAGGGATATATATTTTTAGATCCTTATTCATTATATTTCCTATCTCTATCTAATGCATTTTTCGTAAAGTCTATCATATTAGAATTAATTTTACAAATATTTGAAACGCTTATTCAGCCTTACAAATTAGTTCGAATAATGCTTGAGCATAGATAGCTGTAATCAATACTAAATCATTAACCGGAATAAACTCATTAGCTTGATGCATTGTATCTTCTGTACTAGGAAATAATGCTCCGAATGCAACTCCTTCTGACAACAAACTTGCATACGTTGATCCACCTATAACTTTTGTATATCCTTTATCACCTGTTTGACTTTCATAAATTTTTAAAAGAGTTTTTACCAACTTAGTATCTGAAGATACAAAATGTGGATCTTTCTTAACAACAATACTCAAAACCTCATCTTCAAAATACTTTTCTAAATTCGATTTAATTTCACTAGATGACTGACTAAATGGAAAGCGGATGTCAGTAACTATTCTCCCTCCTAAACTACAATCATAATTTGCAATTCCCACATTAAAAGTCAATTCACCTATTTCTGATTGATGGTTAATACCTAAATTTTTACCATCAGTTGTTTCATGAAAAGATTCTCCCATATGATTTAAAAAAGACTTCCCATTTTTAACAGGATGCTGACTTAAAAACTTTGCTAAATAAGTCGCAGCATTTACACCTTTACTTGGCGTTGAACCATGAGCAGATTTACCATATAGAGTAATCTTTAGCTCTTCATCATTCTGATCTACTTGCCCAGATACATTTGGGTGCTCTACTAAAAATCTTTGGAAGCTATCGGTAATATCTGATTTAGATCCCCCTTTTAGACGGGCTTCCGCTAGACCTGGAACCATATTTTCTTTAGTGCCACTCTTAAATTCTACTAAAAAATAAGTCCCAGTTTGAGAGTCATCTTTCCCCTCTTCTATCGTAAAGTGAATTATACCTTTTTCTCCATTAACCACTGGAAAGTAAGCATCTGGAACGAAACCTTCCCTTGGAAGTTTTTCAATAGTTTTATAATAATTCAAACATTCCCAATTTGTTTCCTCATCACTGCCTACAATCAGTTGTAGTTTCCTTTTGGGAAGATAACCACGTTCCTTCAACAACTTCATAGCAAAAAAAACACAAACTAGAGGGCCTTTATCATCCAAACTACCTCGAGCAATTAATTTACCGTCCTTATAGGTAGGTTCAAATGGATTACTATCCCAACCAGTTCCGACAGGAACCACATCTACATGACCTAAAACTCCAAAAGGCTCCCCAGTTTCTCCCCAGTCAATACGAGTAACAAGTGGTCCGTAATCATTTACCTTAAAACCGGCTTCAGAACCCATTTTTTTGATTTCATCAATCGCTTGTTTGGGTCCTTCTCCAAGTGGGGCACCATCTACCGGATCACCTTTTACCGAATTGATACGAAGCAAGCGTTCAATATCATTTAGAAGATCTTCTTTTCTATCTTCCACTACATTTTTCCAATTAATAGTTTCCATCTTTACACCTCCATAATTAAAAGAAAAACACAAAATTTTACAGATTCAATACAAATGATATTGTAAAATTTTGTGTTAGATCTTTAGCTTTCCAATGCTTGTTTGAAATCTTCGATTAAATCCTCGATATTTTCAATACCACAAGAGAGTCTTAATAAGCCATCCACTACACCTTGCTCCAATCTTTCTTCTGGACTAAGGCAGGCATGAGACATTGTTGCTGGATGAGAAAGGATAGATTCAACTCCACCAAGGCTAACCGCTAAGATAGGAATACGAATTTTTTCAGTAAAAGCAATCAATTCTTCTTTTGAAGACAATTCAAACGATAGTACTGCTCCACCATTTTTTGATTGACCCATATGTACTTCATGATTCGGATGTTCCTTTAATCCAGGATAGTAAACATGTTTCACCCTTGGATGATTTTGCAAGAATTCAGCCAATTTTTGGGCATTCTTAACTGCATGATCCATACGTATTCCCATTGTTTTCATACCACGCATAATTAACCAAGCATCTTCAACTCCAAGGATTCCCCCAAAGTTCTTTTGAAACAATTTTAATTCTTGATAGTATGTTTCACAATTAGTAGCAACAAGACCTGCAATGACATCACTATGTCCATTTATAAATTTAGTAACACTTTCAACTACTATATCAACTCCGAGTTTTAGAGGTTCTTGCGCTAAAGATGTCATAAAGGTATTATCAGCCACAGTAACCAAATCATGCTCCTTAGCTAATGCCACAATCTTTTTAATATCGCAAACTTTTAAAAGTGGATTTGATGGAGTTTCAAGATATATCATACGAGTATTCTCACGTATGGCTTTTTCTACTGACTCTATGTCAGCCATATCTACAAAAGTGTATTCAATCTTGTATTTTGGCAGGAGATTATTTACAAACTGACATGTACCCCCGTATACTTCTTTAGGTAAGATAACATGCTCTCCAGCATTAAGTAACATTAATACATTCGAGATTGCAGCCATGCCTGATGAAAAACTAAGGGCATATTTTGAATCCTCTAGACTTCTAAACCCATCTTCAAGTGCGTCTACTGTTGGATTTGAAAAACGAGTGTACAAATATTCTTGACTATCGTCATAGAGATGTTTGTTATGAAAAGTTGATGTTTGGTAGATAGGAATAGAGGCAGCACCAGTATAAGTATCTAATACTTTATAGCCATGTAATAGTTTGGTATTCTCTCTCATTCATCTACCTCCGCAATTGCTTCAATTTCTACCAAAGCCCCCATTGGAAGAGCTCCAACTTGGAACGCTGTACGCGCTGGATAATCTCCGTTAAAGAAACCTTGATAAACCTCATTGAACGCTTTAAAATCAGTAATATTACTCAAATAAACAGTTGTTTTGACAATCTTATCCATAGAGGAATGATTATCTTCTAAAATCGATTTGATATTGTTAAGAGATTGACTTACTTGCCATTCAATAGTATCTTCATCGATTTTCCCCGTTGAACGGTTAATTGGTAGTTGACCTGATGTAAAAATAAGGTTACTTACAAGTGTTGCTGGTGAATAACTACCTACTGCTGCTGGAATTTTTTCACTACTTAATCGTTTCATTTTATGCCTCTTTTCTTTCTTTTACATTTCTCCAAATCATCAATCCTACTGGTAAAACAAGGTAACCAATAATCATTGCTACGATAGCAAATGTATTCAATGATACGTCTCCTGATTTACTTACGATTGTAAATTGTGATGCCCAGTTAAATTTATATAATAAAATTACTGTTAAAATACATCCAAAGAATGGAACGATAACATCAAATACAAAGCTCTTCTTAGCAGTTGCAACAATTTCTTCTTTTTGTTTTCCAAAGTAGAATACCATAACAGCCAGAGGAACTATGATAAATTGGATAAAACGTGAAATTGAACTTAGAACAATAATACTAGTCATATTATATTGGAATGCCATAGGAAGTAAGATTGCTGCTCCAATCGTCACTAAAAATGCACGAAGCGGAAAATCTTTGCCAGTTCTAACTTTAAACCATTCTGGAACTTGATTTTGCATTGCCATTGCTTCCAAGATACGTGGAGTGTGGAATGATGCAGCTACGTTTATACCAAACATAGAAACCAAAGCACCTACAAGAATGATTGTACGAATAATTGGATTTGAGAATACTGCTGCAAGTGCTACTACTTCTTTTGTCGTCACAATAGCAGATGGATTAATCATCATAGCTGTCCCAACAATACCTAGATAGATGACAGCTATTATCCCAATTGCCAACGGAATTGCCTTTGGAAGATTTTTCTCTGGTTCTTCCATATCTTGAGCACCACAGGCTACACTTTCAAAACCAGTGAAGGCATAAAATGCTGCAATAACTGCCATTACATAGGCTGAAATATCCATATTTTCGCCCAACTTAGCCCCAGTGCTATCAGTCAGATTTTTAATTGTATCAAATTCATTTACACCAGTAAATAACACAATTCCTAATCCTACGAGAATAGTTGTAACAAGAGCTCCTACTTTACCAATAGTAGACAAGTTATTGATAAGCTCAAACAAACGTGTTCCCAATAAATTGATTACAAGAAGAATTCCCATTAGAATAACGAATCCAATTGTAACGTAGGTCAAGTTGCCATTATCAAACCCAAACATATTAAGAACTGTTTTAACTACCGCAGTTCCCATCACACCCCAAGCAATACTTGCTGCAATGTAG
The DNA here is from genome assembly GCA_905221035.1 of bacterium. Lineage (GTDB taxonomy): Bacteria > Bacillota > Bacilli > Lactobacillales > Streptococcaceae > Streptococcus. The sequence goes on from CAJNBP010000006.1 coordinate 71,230, forward strand.
CGAGTAATCCCTACATAGAACCCGATGTTATCTCCAAATGCAGCTTTAGAATAAGCATAAGAGGCTCCACCTTTGGAAACATACTTAGCCGCTGATGCGAATGTTACTGCTAAAACAGATGCAAATACCGCTGCCATAATATAAATGATAAGCGCCTTATCTCCTGCTTTGGCAACAACACCACCAGGAGAAAGGAAAATTCCCGTACCAATAATAGAGTTAATTGTCAGAAGGACAATCGAATAAAATCCTAGCTTTTTTTTCATTATTTTTCTCCTATTAAATTTCACACATTTGACAATCTTTACGTGCATTATTAATCAATGCATTAAATAACAAGTTCATTTGCATTGATTTCTTGTGCATCATTTCAGGATGCCATTGTACCCCAATTAACATTGGGTAATCCTTATGTTCAATTGCTTCTACAACACCATCCGCGGCTCTAGCCACAACATTAAAATCAGGTGCTACATTTTTCATAATTTGATGATGAAATGAGTTAACCATCACTCTGTTTACTTTTACAATCCTATGCAATAGTGAATCATCAACAATATCTACTGAATGAGTAACTTGTTCTGGGAAGTGGCCTTGCCAATGTTTTACAGCTGCTGTATCACACATTGAGACATCTTGATAAAGAGACCCGCCATGATAAACATTAATAACCTGTGCTCCACGACAAATACCAAGAATTGGGATGCGTTTTTTTTCTGCACGTTCTAACAAGGCAAAATCGAACTTATCTCTTTCTGGGAATATATCTCCCATCTTAGGACAAGGCTCTTCGTTATAATTCATAGAACAAACATCGTGACCACCAGATAAGATCAATGCATCAATTTTATCAATATAACTATCTAAAACTTCAGTGACATCTGATACAGGTATAATAACTGGTATCCCACCATTTTGGATTACAGAATTAACATAATCTTCATTTACATAGCTTCTATGATAACCAGGAAACATTCCTCCCTGATCAATCATAACACTACCTGAGATTCCAACTATCGGCATCTTATTTACCATAAGATAGACCCCCTTTTTGAAAATATTTTTTATTTTATTATAAAATTTTATAACTCGTTTACAATTTCATTATACAACAAAAAGAATCCGTTTTCAACAAAAAATTATATTTTTTTATAAAAAAATATAATTTTTTGTTGAAATACCTTTAGATATAGCGTATTGAAACTAGAACAGTACGATATGACTGCTAAAATGTTTCTATAAATTAATATTCCTTTCCTAATTGATTTGCTCATATTTTATTCCAATCCACTATATAACAAAAAAGATAAGGTCTGATTCAGATCTTATCCTTTCTAGTTTTGATACTGTTCACAAATCAGTATTTTAGGATATATGAACATTTCTTTCCCACGTTATCGTTACATAATCTTCATCACTACTACGAAAACGTTCAAATACTTTAGATTTCTGAGACACCTTATACACTATATATGCCTTACTATCACACTTCTGTTCGTATAGGCACGATTTTTCTATCCCTTCCTCTGACGATTATTATTTCCAGCGTCAGGCTTGAGAGTCGCTATTGGGTTTACCGGTAGCGGGTGCCCACGGAGGACTTACACCTCAGATGCACGACATGCCCGTCGTACCTAATAAAAGACTGAAACACTAGATTTCAGCCTTTTTCTTTATCCCAACACTAATTCATCACTGACCAGGCTTTGGCCACTATTTTTCTGGAAGAGATGCATGAGGTCTTCAACTGTCAGATGCTTTTTCTCTTCTCCTTTGACATCAACCACTATCTTGCCTTGATAGAGCATAATAAGACGATTGCCGTACTCAATCGCATGGTTCATATCATGTGTAATCATCAGAGTAGTCAACTGATGGTGCTCCACAATCTTTTGCGTCAAATCCATCACCATTTGACTAGTTTTCGGGTCAAGTGCCGCAGTGTGTTCATCCAACAGCAAGAGCTTAGGTTTCACCAAGGCTGCCATGACTAGGGTCAAGGCCTGTCTTTGTCCTCCTGAAAGGTATTGAGTATCCACTTTCAAACGATTTTCAAGACCGATATTCAACTCTTTCAAGGCCTCTTGGAACTGGATTCTATCCTTCTCCTTCACGCCCCAACCAAGTCCTCTTTTTTGTCCACGTCTTAAGGCAATAGCCATATTCTCCTCAATCGTCAAACGAGAAGCTGTCCCCATCTTAGGATCTTGAAAAACACGGGCAATATCCTTGGCTCTCTTTCGTACACTCAGATTTTTAATGGACTTCCCTTCCAACAAAAGGTCCCCTTCGTCCACAGATAGATTTCCAGCCAAGATATTCATCAAAGTGGATTTCCCTGCTCCATTTCCACCAATCACAGAGATAAAATCTCCCTCTTCAACCTCTAAATCTAATCCTTTGAGGACATGGTTCTCATTGACCGTCCCTGCTTCAAATGTTTTGTGAATATTTTCAAGTGTTAACAAACTTGCCATAACTTTCTCCTCCTATTCATTTCTCAATTTCAAACCACGAATCTTTAGTCTCTTTTGTAATTCTGGTGCAAATAAAACCAAGGCTAACAAGATTGCATTAAAGAGACGAACCAAATTTTGATCTAGATTTGGAATTTCATAGATATTTAAAATAATCAAACGGTAAACAATAGCACCGATTCCGATAGATAACAAACGTCCTCCAATAGTCAAGTCGTGTATCAAGACTTCCGCAATAATGACTGCACTCAAACCAACAACGATGGTCCCTGTCCCAGAAGTCACATCTGAAAATCCATCATTTTGGGCAAATAAGGAACCACATAGGGCAATCAAACCATTTGAAATCATGTAACCAACAATCTTCATGGTGTCTACATTGACCCCATTGGCCTCACTCATCGGAATATTGTCCCCAGTCGAACGCAAGACCAAGCCAATCTCCGTTTTCATCAAAAGAGTCAAGACCAAACAAACAAGTAAGAGACAGGCCAAGCTGAATGAGAAAACAGCTTCTTCAGTTGTCAGCCCCAAGCTCGCCAATTGTTTAAAGACAGTTGAAGAATCTCCCAAGGAAAGATTGGGCACACTTCCCATGATTTTAATATTGATTGAATAAAGACCTGTCAAGGTCACAATCCCTGTCAAGAGAGCTGGGATTTTCATCTTGGTGTGGAGCATTCCTGATACAAGACCTGCAATCATACCTGCCAGCAAAGCAAGTAAGGTCGCAATCCAAGGATTGGCCCCTGCCTGTATCTGCGATACGACGACAGCTGCCCCCAGAGGAAAGGCTCCTTCAGCAGTCATATCCGCAATATCCAAAATACGGAAAGTCAAGTAGACCCCAATGGCCATAATCGACCACAACAAACCTTCTGATAAACTAGATAATACAAAACTCATCTTAAACCTCCTTATTCCTTGTTTTCTAACTTACTAATATCAATTCCCAATGCATCTGCCATTTCTTTATTAGTATGCAATTCCAGTTTTTCAGGTAACTCAACTGCTATATTTTCTGGCTTCTCACCTTTTAAAACACGAGTCAACATGCGGGCTGTCTGCCGTCCCAGTTCTTCATAATTGGTTCCGTAGTTATACAAGCCACCAACAGCAATCATTTCTGTTGAACCACCAAATACTGGAACCTTGTGTTTAATAGAAACCTGCTTGACTGTTTCCATGGTTGACGAAATGATATTGTCCGTTGGTACAAAAACCATATCCACTTCTGCCATCAAACTCTCTGCTGCCGCTTTGACGTTATTACTGTCCAAGATTGTTTTTTCAACAACGGTAAAGCCTTTTTCTTCCAGAAGTCGCTTAGCTTCATCCTTTTGGACAACTGAGTTTGGCTCGCTCTGAGTATAGAGGATTCCAATTGTTTTAGCCTTTGGCAACACTTTCTTTATCAAATTGATTTGGGTTGAAATGGCATCTGATGACTGGTCACTTGTCCCAGTTACATTGCCCCCAGGATGCTCTCTTGACTCAACCAACTTGGCACTGACAGGATCTGTTACAGCTGAAAAGATAACCGGTGTCGTTTGAGTCGTATTAGCCAAGCTCTGAGCAGAAGGCGTTGCGATGGCTAGAACGACATCGCTAGATTCTGCAAGTTGCTGGGAAATAGTTTTTAGATTTCTTTGTTCTCCCTGTGCATTTTGCAAATCAATCTCAATATTTTTCCCCTCAACATAGCCTTGCTTGGCCAGCTCATCCACAAATCCTTCTCTAGTAGCGTCTAAGGACTGGTGGGTAATAAATTGCGAAATACCGATACGAAAAACATCTTTTTTCTTATCTGCCTTCAACTGATGCAAACTGATCAGAGAGGTCAAGAGGATCCCCACTACCAAGAGGGGGGCTAGTAATTTTCGAACAACTTTCATAATGAAACTCCTTCTCAGAAAAAATAAAACAAAAAACCGCCTAGATAATACCTAAACGGATGCTTGAAATAATCTAACAAGTTATAACTTAGCTAGTCCATTTAGATATTCATCTATATGGACCGCAATCAAAAATCTTAGCCACATAGATACAAACAAATTGCTTGAACTGTTTGCATCCATGGTGACATGTCTACAAACACTATCTAAAGTAGCTAAAGTAAAAGTTTTGATTCATTGTTACAGCTTGTCTTTTATTCATTTCTCTTTCTGCTTTCTTTTTTGATGTTTCCTATCTTACCACCTTTTTCATCAGCTGTCAAGAATATTTCAGAATTTTTTAAAATTTTTCGAAAATTCTTTCAAAGTTTTTTTCAAATAAGTCCAACAAAAAAAGGTTTATAATTCCCATAAAAATTGACATGGAAATTATAAAACCATTATTAGTTTAATCCTTGTTGGTAACGTGCCAATTCGACTTGGTTTGCCCAAACATAGTGACCTGGACGGATTTCTACCATGGATGGCTTATCAGTCTCATAGTCGTGTTGACTTGGGTCGTAAACCTTCAAGACCTTCTTACGTTCCAAGATTGGATCTGGAATTGGTACCGCTGAAAGCAAGGCCTGAGTATATGGATGAATTGGATTGTTAAACAATTCTTCTGTTTCGGCAACCTCTACAATAACACCCTTGTAAATAACTGCGATTCGATCTGAAATAAAGCGAACGACCGACAAGTCATGGGCGATGAAGAGATAGGTCAAACCAAGTTCTTTTTGGAATTTTTTGAGCAAGTTCAAGACTTGGGCACGAACAGAAACGTCCAAGGCCGAAATTGGCTCATCCGCAATAACAAAGTCTGGTTGCATGACCAAGGCACGGGCAATACCGATACGTTGGCGTTGACCACCTGAAAACTCATGAGGATAACGAGTCAAGTGCTCAGCAAGAAGACCCACTTCACGGATAATGTTTTTAACTTTCTCTTTACGTTCTTCCTCATCCTTAAATAGACGGTGATTGTAAAGACCTTCAGAAATAATATAATCAACAGTAGCACGTTCATTCAAACTTGCTGCAGGGTCTTGGAAAATCATCTGGATACGACGAATCAATTCCGCAGCTTGTTCACGCGATTTCTTACCATTAATCTTTTGACCATCAAAAATGATATCACCATTACTTGTGTCATTTAGACCAATGATGGCACGACCAATAGTTGTTTTTCCGCTCCCTGACTCACCTACAAGCGAGAAAGTTTCTCCCTTGTTGATAAAGAAGTTGGCATTTTTGACCGCGACAAACTTCTTACTTCCTTCACCGAAGGAAATTTCTAAATCTTTGATTTCTACTAATTTTTCAGACATTTCCTTCCTCCTAGTCTGCCAGATGGGCAAATCCCATTTTTTCACGAATCTTATCATGGAGATTTGCAATCACAGCTGGTTTTTCTACTTTTGGAGCATCCTCATGAAGTAGCCAAGTTTTAGCCCAATGTGTCTCTGATACTGAGAATTGAGGAGCTTTTTGTTCGAAGTCAATTTGCATTGCATAGTCTGAACGCAAGGCAAAGGCATCCCCTTTCAGGTCAGTATAAAGTGACGGAGGTGTTCCTGGGATTGAGTAAAGATCCCCTTTATCATCAGCAAGCTGAGGCAAGCTAGACAAGAGACTCCATGTATATGGATGGCGAGGGTCATAGAAGACTTCCTCAACAGTTCCATACTCAACGATTTCTCCTGCATACATAACCGCTACCTTATCCGCAATACTTGCTACCACACCAAGGTCGTGAGTGATAAAGATTGTTGTGAAATGGTACTCGTTTTGTAATGATTTGAGCAAATCAATAATCTGTGCTTGAATGGTCACATCCAAGGCAGTTGTTGGCTCATCACAGATCAAGACATCAGGTCGGCAAGCAAGAGCAATAGCAATAACGATACGTTGACGCATTCCTCCAGAATATTGGAATGGGTATTCATCAAAACGTCTATCTGCGTCTGGAATCCCAACCTTATTCATGTAGTCAATAGCCAATTCTTTTGCTTCTTTGGCTGTTTTTCCTTGGTGTTTTACAATAACTTCTGTAATCTGACTACCAATTGTTTTAATTGGGTCCAAACTAGTCATTGGATCCTGGAAGATAGTCGCAATCTTAGCACCACGAATTTGTTCCCAATCCTTGTGAGAAGACAAGGCTGTCAAATCCTGACCACGGTAGTCAATGCTACCTTGAGCAATACGACCATTTTCTTCGAGCATACCTGTGAAGGTTTTTGTCAAAACAGATTTCCCTGATCCTGACTCACCTACCAAGGCCAATACTTCTCCTTCAACTAGTTCAAGGGAAACGCCGCGAATGGCTGTCAATACTTTGTCACGAACGTCAAATTCCACGACAATATCGCGAGCAGTCAAAATTACATTTTTTTCTTTTGTCATTTCTACTCCTATCTATGTGTACGTGGATCACTAGCATCCGCTAAGTTTTGACCAACTACGAAAAGGGACAATGATACCAAGACAAGAGTTGTCAATGGAATCCAGAACAAGTATGCATTGGTTGTTACGTTTTGTGAATAATCCGAAATCAAACGACCCAAACTTGGTACTGTAATTGGTAGTCCAAGACCGAAGAATGACAAGAAAGCTTCGTATGAAATAAAGCTTGGAAGCATTTGGGTCATCGTTGTCACAATAACAGATACCAATTGTGGCATAATGTTTTTGGCAACAATTTTCAAGGTTGGTGTTCCCAAAGTACGTGACGCCAAATTGTATTCCAAATCACGATAACGCAAGATTTGCACACGGATCATGAAGGCAATCCCAATCCATGTTGTCACACTCATGGCAAAAATCAGATTCCAGAATCCAGCTCCGATTGAGTAAGTCAAGACAATAACAATCAAAAGAGATGGGATGTTTGAGATGACGTTATAAACTTCCATCATGACACGGTCAACTGATTTTGAAATTCCCCAAATACCACCGACAAAGACACCGATAACCAAGTTAATCACTGTCGCAATTACAGAAATGAGGATAGAGTTACGAGCTCCAAACCAAACACCGTCAAAGAGCGATTTACCGTTACTGTCAGTACCAAACCAATGCTCCGCATTTGGCTTGATATAACGAGCACTAAAATCATTTACCTTGCTAACATCATTAAAATCAAACTTAGAAAACATTGGGTAGATGAAACTCATCAAAATGATGGCTACCAAGATTCCCAACATGACTACAGTTGATTTTTTCTTCATAAATTGTCTAAACACTGAGCCCCAGTAAGAATAGGCTGGCGCATCAATGGCTTCAGAGGCAAAATCGTCACGTTTTACGAACTGAAATTTTTCTTTATCGATTGTAGACATTATTTGCCTCCTTTCTCAGTCAATTTAATACGTGGGTCAATAATGGTCATCCAAATATCTCCCAAAAGAAGTGAGAAGATAGAAATACATGTAAAGATGAAGACAAGACCAACGACCATAGAGTTATTAGATGCTTTTACAGAGTCAATCAACATTTTACCCATACCTGGGAAGGCGAAGACTGTTTCAGTAAGGGTTGCACCACCGATAACCCCGATAACGGCACCAGGAATTCCTGAAACCAGTGGAACCATGGCATTTTTAAAGATGTGTTTGTTTGAAATTTCTTTTTCAGACAAACCTTTTGCACGAGCAAAACGTACAAAATCTTGTGATTGCAAGTCAATCATGTAACGACGAATCCAAATAGCTGTACCAGGAGCCCCCAACAAACCAAGGATAACTGCTGGTAAAACGTAAGAACGCCAATCTCCAGCACCCAAGATAGGGAATGAATCTGGCAATCCGATTGAAGAACCAGCCAAACGAACGATATAAACCAAGGCAATTGTTGGAAGAGCCATCAAGAAGGTCAAAGCCCCTGTTGAAAAGCTATCAATCCAAGTATTCTTGAAGCGAGCCATAGCTGAACCAAGTGGCACGGCAATCGCATAAGAAATCACCAAACCAATCAATCCAACGACAGCAGAGCTGGCAATCATAGAAGGATATTGGTAGTTACTTTCAGTAGCTGTATAAGGATCATCTTTTCCGTAGTTGGCTACTTCACGAGAATCAGCCTGACTAGGTGATTTGTAGGTTCTTGAGTAAATATTTACAGAAGAAGTTTTCTTACCTGTTGGGAACTGAACTTGAGCCGTTTTTGTTTGCCCTTGTCCCTGAGTAATAACCTGTAAAACAGGGCTATTAGCATAGGTTGGATAAGAGTCACCTAAATTGATGTTCACAAAGTTTTGATGCACAAATGGGAACTGACTGTTGAAGTACAAGAGATATTTGTGCTTAGTTCCTGAACCAACCAATGACCATCCGATCGCTGGATCATTTTCGAAACGAAGGTAACGTTTCAAGTCTGGGTTTTCAGGGTCTTGAATTTTATTAGTATGGTCAATGTCAATCAAGTTAGCATAGAATTTGAAAACACGTTCAAAAATCGGGATTTCACGAGTAGCGTAGAATTGGCCACTTTCAGTAAATTCTCCCAGGGTCCAACCATGACCGATTTGTTTGATGTATTTTTCATAGATAGCCTTGTTGGTATCATTAGCTTCAACTGTTACAGAGGCATCCATCTGGCTAGCTTTTTCTTGCAACTCTTTGGTATCGTAGTACTCGATATAGCCCATACGCTCATAAACAGTATTTTCATAGTTATCACGTTTATCAGCAGTTGTCGCAATCTTGTTATAGTTGGTATCCTGTTTGAAAATCAATTTTCGAGGAACCATTGTATAGATAATCGTGTAAGTCAAGGTTGTTACTAAGAAGATAGAAACCAATGACCGCAAAACACGCATAAAAATATATTTTTTCATATCATTTCCTTTAAAAATCCCAAAAGAACCTTCTCCTCATGGAGAGAAAGTTCTATTGAAAATTATTTACTTCACATGACTTGCCAATTCTTTTTGAGCTTTCTCGTTTGACTCAGTCTTTTCTTTCAACCATTTTTCACGAGCTTTTTCATACTCTTCTTTGGTGATTGCTTTTTCACCAACTTCAGTATACTTCAAGTATCCTGCATTTTCACCTTTAAGACCAGCTACAGAATATGAAGAGCTAAATGGTAGAACTTTTGAAACATATGAAACGGCTGTTTCTTTAGGAGAAGCCATTACTGGAATTGTCAAAGCATTGTCAGTCAACCAAGCTTGTGCTACTGCATATTTTTCATAACGTTTTTGAACGTCTTGGTTTTCGCTGTTTGCGTCATCAAGTAATTTTCCATAGTCAGCTAAACCAAGTTTGCTTAATACTGATGCATCAGTGTTTTGGTCAATACCAAGGTAAAGACGAGTACTTCCTCCCTTAAGGACGAACTGATCCAAGAAAGTAGAAGGATCTTGATAGTCAGGGTTCCATCCTAGCAAGGTATGGATATCCCAGTCTTGCTCTTTAGCTGTTGGAGCACTAAACGAAATTGGTAAAGCTTCCGCTTGAGTCATTTGTTGCAAGTCTACAACAACATTATCTGAACCCAATACTTTTTCAATTGATTGTTTCAATGATTGCACACGGTTTACAACCGCTGTTGATTCTTGGATAACCAAGGCATCCAAGTGAATTGGGAATTCAACACCTTCAGCTTGCAAGCTTGATTTAGCTTTAGCAAAGACTTCTTTCGCTTTTTCTTCACTGTAAAGGCCATTTTGAGAATCTGCTAGAGATACGTTTGACCAAGTAGAAGAATTTGTCTTAGCCAAGCTATCTTGTACCAATTCACCAAATGTTTTCTTACCAACTTGAAGATTATATGGTGCAAATGTATTACGGATGGCTACTGCAGCTCCATCAGTACCATTTGTTTGAGCTGAATAAGAACTGCGGTCTACCGCAAAGTTCAAGGCTTGACGGAATTCCTTGTTTAACAAAGCTTTTTTAGTAGATGTCTTTTGAGCATCACTTGTCTTAGCAGTGTGGTTATAAGTTGTACGGCCATAGTTCAAGCTGACAGTTGCAACACCCGCACCTGGTTCGTTAAAGTAAATGTTATCTTTGAAGTCGGCTGCATATTTTTCATATGTAGAACTTGTAGGGAAGATACGAGCTTTGCTATATTGACCATCAGAAAAACCTTTGGCAATTACATCTTGATCTTTACCATCCCAGAAAGTGAACTTAACGTTCTCAATTTTTACATTTTCTTTATCCCAGTAAGCGTCATTTTTAGCCATCTCGATAGATGATTTAGGAGTCACAGCTTTCAAGACAAATGGACCGTTATAAAGAATAGAGTTTGCATCTGTTGGGGCACCAAAACCTTCCCCTTTTGAAGCTAAGAATTCTTCATTAACTGGCATCAAAACACCACTAGTTGTCTTGTCATTCCAGAAAGTTTCTGGCTGGTTCAAAGTATATTCTAGTGTTTGATCATCAACTGCTTTTACTCCAACGGTTGAAAAATCGCTTGTTTCACCCTTGATGTATGCTTCTAATCCTTTAATAGAAGAGCTAACGATTGAAAGTCCTTTTGATTTTCCATCTACCGCATGTTTCAAACCAGTAACGAAGTCTTTAGCAGTGACAGGAGCGTACTCTTCTCCCTCTGCAGTTACCCATTTAGCATCCTTACGAATTTTATAGGTATAAGTCAAACCATCTTTTGAAACTGTCCATGATTCAGCAATAGAAGGAACTAAATTACCATATTTATCATTAGCCAACAAACCATCTACAGCATTTGTTGTGATGAAAGATGTTGAATCAATATTGCTAACGATATAATCCAAGGTTTCTGGATCTGTTTGATAAACATATTGGTAATCTTTTGCTAGTTTAGCATTATTTGAACTAGTGTTTGAACACGCAGCTAGAACTCCTGACGCTAATAAGGTAGCTCCTGCTACAGCAAGCACTTGACTTTTTTTCATTTCTTTACTCCTCTTATAAAGTATAGGTTATCATCAATTATACCATAGATTTTAAGAAAAGTAAACGAATTTTCAGAATATTTAGGCTTATTGACACAAAAAATATGAAAAAGCTATTGACTGAAAATCATTTTCAAGGTATAATAATAAACGTTAAGGCGGTATAGCCAAGTGGTAAGGCACGGCTCTGCAAAAGCTTGATCGTCGGTTCAAATCCGTCTACCGCCTTCTATAACTTGATTTATCAGGTTTCACATGAACAGAAAGCCTAATTTGAAGGGCTTTTTCTTTTTCTTTGGATAAATAAGGATAGATTTAGAAAAGTTTTGGGGCGGATTTGGGGACTGAGTCTTTCGAGGATACTATTCCCTTTTGAAATCAACTGAAAAAAGCTTTGTCACTCATGATGACAAAAGCCTCTAATTTACTCTGTTTCTTCTTCTATTTCGACTTCTGTGATTTGGACTTTTACCTTGGTAACACGTCCATTTTTCACTTTATCATTGGTTAAGATAAGCTGTTTGTTTTGGCTGACCAATTCATAGCTGAGTTTCTCAGTCGTTGGAATGGTTCCGACTCCTGTCAAATAATAACCAGCGATGGTATCAACGTCATCACTTTCCAGTTCAACGTCAAAGTAGTCATTAAAATCATTGAGATTCATAGTACCTTGAACAATATAGGTATCTTCACCAATTTGATGAACTTCAATTTCAGCCTTATCTGTTTCGTCATCGATTTCCCCTACAATTTCCTCTAAGAGGTCTTCTAGGGTTACCAAACCAGCCATTCCACCGTACTCATCCAGCAAGATTGCCATTTGATTTTGCGTATTGCGAAGGGCTTTCAAAAGATCATCCACAAAAATCGTCTCGGGTACAAAAAGCGGTGTTTGTAAAATACGTCTCCAAACAATATTATCAAAGCCATCCACAAAGGCTGCATTGAGCAGGCGCTTGGTATGAATCAAACCGATTACATTATCCTTATCTCCATCATAGACAGGGATACGAGAATAATTTTGCTTTAAAATACTTTCAATAATAGCATGATTGTCATCCTGAATATCTACCATAAAGGCATCCGTCCGAGGAACCATGACTTCTCTGGCCATCAATTCGTCCAGTGAAAAAATCCCCTGTAGCATCTCAATTTCGTCAGCATCTAGTGTTTCTTCGCTATTTGTCAGCATGTACTCAATTTCATCACGAGTCATTTTTTCGTCAGCATCATCAAAGGTCATAGGAGTCAAACGACTCAAAAGATTGGTAGACGCAGACAAGAGCCAGACAAAGGGACTAACTAGTTTCCCCAGGCCAATAATAACTGGCGCTGTACGAATCGCTAAAGCGTCCTTTAGATTAAGAGCGATTCTCTTAGGATACAATTCCCCAAAAACGATGGAAATATAAGTCAAAAATGCTAAAGATAGAAAACTTGCAATGGCATAAGCTGTTTCGCCATTTCCAAGCCAAGATGCAATTTCTCGTCCCAGAGTTTCTGCCAAACTCGCCCCTGACAAAATCGTAATCAGGGTAATTCCTACTTGAATGGTTGATAAAAAGTGGTTAGGATTTTCTAGCACCTTCAGCAGACGGATATAGCGTCTATCTCCTTCTTCTGCCTTTTGTTCAACACGCGCACGGTTTAGTGACACCATGGCCATTTCTGTGGCTGAGAAAAAGGCATTTAATACCGTCAAGATAAACAATAAAACAAATTGTAGCAACAAATTCTGACTACTTGGGTCTTCCATAGTTCTTCTCCTAAAATAGTATCTTACCCTCTATTATATCACAAAATTTAGTCCAGTACATATTATTTTTTCTCAGTATCTATTCTAGCTCTACTTAAATGGTCCAAAAAAGAACTCCTACATCCACAACTGACATAGGAGTTTATCTTATCTTTTACTGAGTAACCGTTACTTCTCCAGTTCGGTAATCCAGTTGAAGCCCCTTTTGAACATTAGGAACTAGAACATTGAATTCCAATTCTCCGTCCGAGGACTTGGCTTCAATCTGTGAAGCTGAAGGAACTAAGTCCTCGTTTGAAGCGTAATAAAGGGTTACACGGTAACGGACACGCTTGTTTTGGTCCAAGGCTTTACGCACCATGCTTTCATAGTAGTTTTGCCCTGTCGAATCCTCGGCCTGCGCCTGATTTGCCCAGGCTGTTTGAACAGCAATGTTTTTAGGATTACTTGTTGAAGCATCAAAACCATCCAAACCACCAATTAAGGCATAGCCTAATAAGTGACCTCTATCGACCGCATGGGTATAAGATCCCTTAAGATTCTTAACCTGATGCCAGCCTGGAGGAGTCCATGAAGTCGAACCATTCCCAGTTTCTTCACGATTCTTGTACTGGCGAGTTGCCTTAGACAAGAGAGCATTGGCTACAGTTGGCACAGTTTCCTTGCCAACTGTCTTTGTTTTGTTATCAGCGTAAGGCTTACTTGAAACCTTGGCATCTAGATTAGTTTTATTACCATTGACTATAAAAGCACCGGATCCATTCCACTCCAGACTCCCTTTTATTTGACTCTTAACTGCATCTGTTAAGACACTTTCCGCCAATTCTTGACTAGGAGCTTCAGGCGCTTGTTTTTTCTGACTAAGCTTGGTTTTGGGACTATTAGCTGTCGTCTGCATCTGCTTGATATAATAGCTACCGGCAGATAAAAGTAATAATACCAGCAATCCGATTAGTGTCTGTCTTGTTTTTTTGTTCATATTTCTCCTTATCTCTAGAAAAAGGCTGGTCTCCCAGCCTAATTTCCTGTAAATTTATGAATCAATTCCTGCCATTTTGCTGGAGACAGGATAGCCCATGGATCTTGACCCTTGCCCAAGATTCCATAACCGACCATTAAACCGATTCCTAGGGCTAGAAGGCCTAAAATCAGTACCAGAATGACTAAAAGTAAACGCTTGGCTACGTAGCCTGATTTCTTATTCATCTTCATCACTTGCCTCAATCCGCTGAATCTTAGCACCTAGCTGCGCTAACTTCTCATGGAAACGGTAGTAGCCTCTATCCAAGTGGACTAATTTACCAACTACGGTTTCTCCTTGTGCTACCAAACCTGTCAAAATCAAGGCTGCACTGGCACGAAGGTCAGTTGAAAGAACTTCTGCTCCCTGCAAAGGCTGTCCACCAACAATACGTGCTGTATCACGGATAATTTCAGAGTGCAAGCCCATACGGCGCATTTCTTCTAGGTGTTGGAAACGATTTTCAAAAACTGTCTCCACCATAGTTGATTCGCCTTTTGCGACAGTCATCAAGGCTGTAAATTGAGCCTGCATATCTGTTGGAAATCCTGGGTGGGGCAAGGTTTTCACATGGACAGCTTTTAGATTTTCTAGTTGAGAGCGAACTCGAATTCCTTCAGTCTCCTCCGTCACTTCCACTCCCATTTCAAGCAATTTGGCAATCAAGGGACGGTTGTGCTCCCAAACAGCATCTTTAATCAGGACATCACCACCAGTCATGGCAGCAGCCACCATAAAGGTTCCAGCTTCAATACGGTCTTGTACCACATTATGAGTCGTACCGTGAAGTTTCTCCACACCAGTAATTGTAATGGTCTCTGTACCAGCACCTTTAACCTTGGCTCCCATTTCATTCAGGAGAATGGCTAGGTCCACAATCTCAGGCTCACGCGCAGCATTTTCAATCACTGTCACCCCATCAGCCAGCGTCGCTGCCATCATCAAGTTCTGCGTAGCACCAACACTTGGGAAGTCCAGGTAGATATGGGCACCATGTAAGCGATCAGTCTTGGCTTCGATGTAACCAGCTGTCTGACTAATCTTAGCCCCCATGGCTTCTAGACCTTTCAAATGAAGGTCAATAGGACGGCTACCAATCGTACAACCACCTGGCATGGATACCTTGGCATGACCTACACGGGCAAGAATTGGCCCCAAGACAACGATAGATGCACGCATCTTGCTGACATACTTGTAAGGAGCTTCCTCAGTGATATCACCAGTCGCATCCACCTCGACAAGATGGGCTTCTTCATCAAAATCTACCTTGGCATTTAAACCACGAACCACCTGATTCATAGTGAAAACATCTGACAAGATAGGAACATTCTGCAAGACGGTCTTTCCTTCACTTGCTAGAATAGTCGCTGCCAACAAGGGCAAGACTGCATTCTTTGCTCCTTCAATCGTAACACTTCCTACCAGACGATTATCGCCACCTTGAACCACAATTTTTTCCATACTTATTTCCTTTACATTTGATTTTATAATAATCCTCTAAGTGCTTCTTGCCACAACTGATACAGGCTAATAAAGAAAGAACTCAAGATATAGCCCATTACAATGCTGAAAAAAGCTACCAATAAACGAACTTTACCAGTGTTCTCAGCTGTTGCTTTTAAGACCTTTTCCCATCTAACAAGATTCTTTAAAAGGTAAAAACTCACATAAATAAAGAGCATGTGACTGCTTAGAGTGAATAATAATTGACCCATTTGACTATTATACCATCTTCTCTGTTTGTGCGCTAGTTTGGAAACTTCACTCAAAAACTAGGGATTGTTTTTCAAGTAATCAATTGCATCCTGTAGGGTTTTAACTGGAACGATTTTCATATCTGTCTTGATTGTTTTAGCTGCTTCCAGAGCTGTTTGATAGTTGTTTTTCGCATCCGGATGCGCTTTTTGTTCTTCTTCGCTAACAGGATTATCTGGAGCAAAGAAAATCGCAGCACCTTCTCTAGCCGAAGCTACAACTTTCTTATCAATACCTCCAATGTCCCCCACATTACCATCGCGGTCAATAGTTCCTGTACCAGCAACGATACGGCCATTGCGAAGGCCTGGGTCAGCTATTTGAGTATAGATAGCCAGACTAAACATGAGACCTGCACTTGGACCTCCAATACCAGCTGTTGAAAAGCGAATTGGGACATCACTGGTCACTTCTGTACGGTCAATCAAGCCGATTCCAATTCCATTTTTGCCATTTTCTAGAGTAATGATTTTTCCTTCTGCAGACTTGGTTTGCCCATCCTCTTCATAGGTCACTTTAACGGAGTCCCCTAGTTTTTGAGAATTGACGTAATCAATCAAATCTTTGGAACTGTCAAAGGTCTGATCATTGACTGCTGTGACCGTATCAGAGATGTTGAGAATCCCTTTAAAGGTTGAATTATCCGTCACAGTCAAGACATAGACCCCAAGGTATTTAAGTTCAATATCCTTACCAGCTGTTTTTAGACCTTGATACTTGGCCATATTTTGTGATGTCTGCATGTAGAATTGATTGATCCGCATGAATTCTACATCTGAAGAACCACCTGTAGTCTCCTGAGCACTACGAATATCTGTAAAAGGCGTCAACCAAGCATAAATCATATGAGCTAAAGTAGCATGCTGAACACCAACCGTAACGAAGTGATAGGCACCAGCTTCCTTATCTTCTGTATCATTGACTTTAAGGACTTGGCGAATATCTTCTGAACCACCTGGAACCTCTATATAATAGGGCAAGGGCACTACAAATGCCAAGAAAGTCACAATTAAGGCCGCAATGACGTATAAAGGCCATCTAATCTTTTTTTTCATTTCTTATTTCCTCCAAAATACTCTCAGGAACATAGCAAGCAATATCCTGACCAAACTTCAAAAGCTCTCGAACACCGGATGAACTGATATAGAGATGTTCCGGTCGGCTATGCAAATATATGGTCTCTATATCAGGAGACAGCTGATGATTGTAGTAATCAAAACTGGCTTCATATTGCAAATCCGCCGCATTTCTCAAACCACGCACTAGGCAAGTAGCCCCCAGTCTTTTTGCAACATCAACTACCAATTCATCATGAGAAGACACGACTGCAACATTTTCCAAATGTTTCACAGCCTTTTCTAGCCCCCGTTTACGATTTTCGATAGGGAGAAATCCTTGTTTGTGGGGATTAAAAAAAATACCCACATAGAGCTTATCAAAGAGTTTGCTAGCCCGTTCAATCATATCCAGATGCCCATTTGTCATCGGATCAAATGAGCCTGTGAATAAGCCAATCTTATCTGACATAGACTGTCACCTTACTAATTCCATAAATTTTTTCCTTCCAGATGCCCAGGCAGGCAATTTCTTCTGGAAGTTCAACGGCTTTATCCGTCTCACACACGACCATGACATCTTCAGAAAAAAGCTCTCTCTCAGCCATTTTTTCAATATCTGCTACGATTTGTTCCTTGGCATAAGGAGGGTCTAAGAAAATGAGGTCGAAAGGCCCAGATACCTGCTCCAAGGCTCGTTCAGCCTCCATCTTGAGGAGTTGAAATTTTCCAACTTCCTTGGTCATCTGGATATTTTCAGCCACGATAGCCTGAGCCTTACGGTCTCGCTCCACCAAAACAGCACTGGACATGCCACGCGATACTGCCTCAATAGATAAGCCACCACTACCTGCATAAAGGTCCAAAACCCGCCCCCCTTCAAAGTAGGGACCAATCATGTTAAAAATGGCTCCCCTAACCTTATCCGAAGTGGGTCTCGTCGTCTTGCCTTCTAATGTCTTGAGGGGGCGTCCCCCATAGATTCCTGATACGATTTTCATACCGTTTATTATACCAAATTATGGGCGAAAAGAGAAAGAAAACCGAACCTTACGGTTCGATTCTCTACAAAATATTTTCGTAAGTATCGCGGACTTCTTGAGGCCAAACACTTGTTTGCACTTCTCCGATATGTTTCTTGCGAAGTAAGAACATGGCCATACGAGATTGTCCAATTCCTCCACCGATTGTCAATGGGAATAGGCCATTCAACAAAGCCTTGTGCCATTCCAATTCCAAACGGTCTTCATCACCTGTGATTTCTACCTGACGGCGAAGGGTTTCTTCATCAACACGAATCCCCATAGAGGACAATTCAAAGGCTCCACCTAAAGCTTCATTCCAAACAAGAATATCTCCATTAAGACCCTTGTAGCCGTTCTCAGACTCACTTGTCCAGTCATCGTAGTCTGGTGCACGTCCATCGTGCGGTTTGCCGTCTGGCAATTCGCCACCGATACCAATCAAGAAAACCGCTCCGAATTCTTTACAGATCGCATTTTCGCGTTCTTTTGGAGTCAAGTCTGGGTAGCGTTCTACCAACTCTTCTGTGTGGATAAAAGTGATTTGTTTTGGCAAGATAGACTCGATGTCATAGCGGGCTTCAACAGCTAGCTCAGTCAGGCGAATAGCCTTGTAAATCTTCTCAACAGTTTCTTTTAGGTAAGCGATGTTACGTTGGCCATTTGGAATGACCTTTTCCCAGTCCCACTGGTCGACATAAACAGAGTGGGTCGCATCCAGCGAATCTTCGTCTGGACGAAGGGCCTTCATGTGAACAAAAAGACCTTCTCCCTCACCGAAACCAAAACGAGCCAAGGTATGGCGTTTCCATTTGGCAAGTGAATGCACCACTTCATAGGTTTCATCAGGAATCTGCAAAACCTTGACAGATACTGGATTTTCCACACCAGACAGGTTATCCTGCATCCCGTCACCGACCTTGCTCAAGATAGGGCCTTGAACTTCGACAACTTCTAGCTTATCTTTCAAATACTGGGTAAAAGTGTTTTTGACAAAGGAAATTTCTTCTTGTTGATGGATAAAACTTTTCTTCATAGGCTACTCCTCAAAAATTAATTAAAAGCATTATACACCTATTTCCAAGAAAAGAAAAGAGAAAATTTAAAAAAATCAGTGCTCCTTGGAACACTGATGTCATGAACCCTCTAGTCATTGCGACCAAAGATACGTAAAATACTTAGGAAAAGATTGATAAAATCAAGATAAATACTGAGAGCCATTGACACAACCCAGCCTGTCGCTACACGACCTTGCGATTGTTCATAAGCATAGCGAATTCTTTGGTTGTCCCAAGCAATCAGCCCAGAGAAAACCAAGACCATGGCTACGCTAATCATATAATCAAAGAAACCGCTAGCCAAGAAAATATTGACTACCATGGCAATCAGCAAACCGATAAGAGCCGCCATCATCGCTCGACCAAGTCCACTCAAGTCCTTCTTAGTGAACATACCGACTGCCGCCATGACAAAGAAGAGAAGGGCGCTCGACACAAAGGCGGATAAAACTGTACCGGGAGTATAGAAGGCCACCACAAAACTGAGGGTAAAGCCGTTTAAAACGGAGTAAAGTAAAAATACCGGAAGAGCAGCTGGACTATTCTTTAAGGCCATGTTACTAGCAACGAAAACCAAGGCCAACTCCGCAAAGGTTGCAATGGTCAACCAGAGACGTCCCTGCATCAAAAAGTAAACCAACTGAGACTGAAAGACTGTCAACATGAGGCCAGATACCAAAGCGGATAATCCGATTCCCAGACCAACAAAGGCATAAACCTTAGCGTAAAATTGATTGAGACCTGCACGGTCTTGTATAATAGTATGATTCATCTTTTCTCCTTTTCTATGAATGTCTTTCCTTGATTATAGCAAAGAAAGTTAAAATTAGCTTAAATGGAAAATCAAGATACCTGCTGCAACTGCAACGTTCAGACTCTCTGCCTGCCCCTTCATGCTAATGTGAACCAACTGGTCTGCATTTTCAGCCATGAGGGGACTAATTCCTTGACCTTCATTTCCCATAACCAAGACAAACTGGTCAAAATGAGGCAAGTCACGATAATCTTTAGAATCCTTGGAAAGTGTGGTTGCTAGCACAGGGATACCTGCCTTTTTAGCTTCATCGAGAAGCGCTTGGCTCGACATCCGGTAAATGGGCAGATGGAAATGACTGCCTTGCATAGAACGCAAGGTCTTAAGACTATAGATGTCTGCCGACTTATCTGAAACAATCACTCCTGTAAAGCCTGCTGCATCCGCAGTCCGAATGATGGTTCCCACATTACCAGGATCTTGCACATCTTCCAAAAACAAGAACTTGCCCTGACTAAAGTCAGCTTGTCCTACTTCTTCTTTTTGAACCACGGCAACAATTCCCTGTGGAGTCTGAGAATCTGCCAAATCTAGCAAAATATCCTCTGACACCCAGACAGTTTGCGGAAAAGCAGCTAACTGATCTCGGTAAGTTTCTAGGGCAAAGATTTTCTCAATCGTCACCCCAGCTTGAACAGTTTCTTCAAACAAGTGCCAACCTTCAATCAAATAGGTAGACTTGCGGTATTTTTTTTGGTGTAATTTCTTGGCATTTTTTACCACAGAATTGGCTTTTGAGGTTATAATAGTCATAGAAATATTATAACACAATCAAAGGGGATTGGTATGCAAAAGGTTAGAATGATTGCCCAAGGTAGGGTACAGGGAGTCGGCTTTCGTTGGGGTGTTTACAGCTTAGCACTTGAAATTGGTGGCATCACAGGCCGAGTATGGAATAATGACGATGGCACAGTGGAGATTTTAGCCCAAGCAGACTCATCTGCTATCATGGCGAAATTTATCCAAGAAATCCGAAAAGGACCTACACCCTTTTCAAAAGTCAGCTACTTAGATGTCAAACTGAGCAACTTTCCTCCTTACCCTGACTTTAAAATCGCAAATTAGGTCTCTAGAACTATTGTATATTTTGTAAAAAAACAGTAGAATAGAAAGGTATTATTTTTAAAAGAAGGAATGAACAAATTGAAAGCTATTAAACGTTTTGCACTCTCAGCTATGGGAGTGGCTATGTTGCTTGTCTTGACTGGCTGTGTCAATGTCGATAAAGCCACAGGCCAGCCAACAGGATTTATTTGGAATACTATCGGAGCCCCAATGGCTGAAGCTATCAAGTACTTTGCCAATGACAAGGGACTTGGTTTTGGGGTTGGTATCATTATCGTAACCATTATTGTACGTTTGATTATCTTGCCTCTTGGTATCTACCAATCATGGAAGGCAACGCTTCACTCTGAAAAGATGAACGCCCTCAAGCACGTCCTTGAGCCTCACCAAACACGTCTCAAAGAAGCAACTACTCAAGAAGAAAAACTCGAAGCCCAACAAGCTCTCTTTGCTGCTCAAAAAGAGCACGGTATCAGCATGTTTGGTGGTGTAGGATGTTTCCCTATCCTCCTTCAAATGCCTTTCTTCTCTGCAATTTACTTTGCTGCCCAACATACTGAAGGAGTTGCTCAAGCAAGCTACCTAGGAATTCCTCTAGGTTCTCCAAGTATGATTTTGGTTGCCTGCGCTGGTGTCCTTTACTATCTTCAATCACTCCTTTCACTTCACGGAGTAGAAGATGAAATGCAAAGAGAACAAATCAAGAAAATGATTTACATGAGCCCACTCATGATCGTCGTCTTCTCCCTCTTCTCACCAGCTAGTGTTACACTTTACTGGGTTGTCGGTGGTTTCATGATGATTCTCCAACAGTTTATCGTCAACTATATCGTTCGTCCAAAACTCCGCAAAAAAGTCCGTGAAGAACTGGCTAAGAACCCACCAAAAGCAAGTGCTTTCTCAACAGCAAACGGACGAAAAGACGTTACCCCTGAACAACCAACTGCTATCACAAGCAAGAAAAAACACAAAAATCGCAACGCTGGAAAACAACGTTCGAGATAAAGCTAAGTCTATTATCCAATAATTAAAAAACGAATGAATGATAAATAGTTTTCATCAACTAGATATCATCATTCGTTTTTATTATCTACCGTTACATCTTATACTAATCGAAAAAGTTAAATAGTTTAAAAACTCACATATAAAAACTATTCAATCATAAATTAACAAGTAAATCACTATGATTTAATACACTTCACAGTTATTAAAACTTCTGCTCCCTCGTCTCTATTTCTAAGCTCAACTCGGCCTTTATGCAGTTTTGCAACTCTACATACAAAACTTAGTCCAATACCATAATGTTGCTCTTTAACCGATCTAGCTTTATCCATACGATAAAAGAGCTTTCCAAAATTATTTAAAACTTCATCTGGAAATTCCGAACCATTATTCCATATACCTATTTTCAATTCTTTCCCCTCTTGCTCTACCCTAATTTTAATTTTAGGATTCTGTTTGTCGGCGTATTCCAAAGCATTTGTTAAAATATTTTGTATGGCACGAATCAGAAGAGATGGATTTATATAATATCTTTCAGTTCCTTTCACATTTTGTTCAAAATAAAACTTCATCTGATTTTTTATCAGAAAAGAAACTTCTTTCTCTAATTCATTAATAAAATCTGAAGAGGAATACTCCGTCCAACCTGTCTCATCATCATAATAGGTTTTCGAATAATGAATCAATTGATTGAAGTAATCTAGTAACTGTTGACTAGCTCTTTCTATATCTGCTAAGCATTCTTGAGATTGGTCGTTTTCAGTTATCGCCTGCAAAAATTCCACATTCCCCTTAATAATGGTTAAGGGAGTCTTTAAATCATGAGAAGCTGCTGAAACCTGAAACATCAAATCTTCTTTCTGCTGTTTCTCATCAACTATTAATTGTCGAATTCTATCTTGCATCACAATAATCCGATTTCCTGTCTCACGAAATTCTTTAACCGTTAAACTTTCTGTACATTCCTTCTCCAACCACATACTATTTTCATAAATCAAAGTCATTTCATAACTCAGTTTTTTCAACAATTTTCCAATGTGATAACTTATTAGAACAATCAATAAAACACAAATATATATCCATGATGACACATTAAAAAAGATTGATAGAACACCACTATTGTTTAGAGGTTTCCCATCTTCATTTATTTGTATAGATACTGAAGCTAAGGGAATAATATAGGCTATTAGTAAGCCAAGACTAAACTGCCAAATAATTCTCCAACAGGTTTCTCGAATTAATTGTCTAAAACTTTTGATTCTACCCATTGATATCCTCCACCGTACAAGGTTTTAATTGGATTTAATTGATAAGGTTTCAGCTTTTGACGAATTTGATAAATATACTCTGAAACCGAACGTAAAAGAGCTTCGGAACTTTGTGGATATAGATAATTATAAATTTCCTCAATAGAATATATTTTACTTGGGTTGCTTGCCAAAAGATTCACTATGTCGAATTCCCTCCTTGTCAGGGCAATCTTATCATCGTTTACAAATAGTTCCTTACTATCCGTATATAGTGTAAGCTTCCCAATCTTTATTTGATGAACATTTCCTTTAGTCCTTTCTTCACGACGTAAGTGCATTTTAACACGTGCTAACAATTCTTGCATACTAAAGGGCTTCATAATATAATCATCAGCACCTGCATTGATTCCAGCTACTAAATCTTCATCCATATCCTTGGCAGTTATAAAACAGATAGGAACAGTTATCTGCTCGCGAATCATCTGACAGATTTCTAAACCACTAACAGGCATCATAATATCTAATAAAATCAAGTCAAATCCTGTAAAATCACAAAGATCAATCTCTTCTATCTTACTTCGTATGACTACTTCATATTTTTCATATTCTAGTACTTTTTTTATTAGGCGAAGAATAGCAAGATCATCATCTACCACCAAAATTTTATAAGCCATAACTCACCCTCCTAACTATATTATAACACCAACTGAGAAAAAGACAGGATATCCCCCGTCTTTAGCCTACATTTCTTCCTATAAGCATCAGTGTAGCAAATACAAAAACAATTAATAACCAAACTATTTGTATCCCTAAGCCTTGCCACACTGGATAATAAAGCGACAAGGGATGGGTATAAAAACAATTCATACTAGCTAGTAATGGTAAATTTCTAAAAAAAGAACTGAATTGTAGTAACATTTGTCCCAACCCCAATAAAAGGGATAAACTGATTCCCCAAATTAAGATAAAAGACTGGGAAATAAATACAAAAATACCACTTAAAAGAGAGAAAGTTAGAATAGAAATACATGCTGGAAATAGGATTGTCAGAACATTTTTAATATCGCTCAAAAGATTGATATTGTAGTATCCTTGGGCGAGTAGTACACATAATGATATTACAGCGACCAATAGGACAATTTCCATACATAATAGAATAGCTAGTTTAGATATTATAAATTTCAAACGGTTTGAACAGGTAAGAAAACTGGTACGAAGGCTAGAACCTGTAAATTCTTGACCTATAAATAGAACCGCTAGACTAACGAAACCTGCCTGTCCTAAATAGAGACTTTGCAGTAGCTGTTCCAAAACAAACTGTAGAGTCAACTGGTCTGGCTTACTATTTAAAAAAACAACCATCGCCGGAACACACAGTAATAGAGCACCTATAATCAACCAGTGCCAAGGATTCATAATAAACTTGAGATACTCACTTTTAAGTTGCTCTTTCAACTTATTCACCTCCTCCGATATCTGACTTAAGTAATCGGTAGATTGCTAAAGCCAAGAATGACAAATTCCAACAAAGTAAAAGTAAAATATGTTGTAAACTATTATGTTCTAAAATTTGAGGAGATGTAGCAATCAATCCTTGCCCCAATGCAACTGGAAGAAATTTTGCAACCGATATATAGTTTGCTAAGAATGTTCCTAAATTGTAGACTTGAGGAAGCAAAAATAATAGAGGAACAATAGCTGTTTTAAATGTCAAAGCCATAATATAGGCCAGCAGTCCCAACAAGGTCCAAGCTATACTGGCTAAAAATATATAGAACCAAACTGTCCCATTTAGTGAAAAAAGTAATAAGCCATCTTGTCCTAAAACATAATGTGTCATGTTAATCGTCAAGAATATTGATAGAAAGGAAATGATGAAAGAAAATATAAACCAAACTAATGTTTTTGAAACTAGGAAAGTACTTCGATTTGTAATAGAGAGAAGGCTTGTACGAATAGCCGAGCCTTTGTACTCCTCGGCTCCGTAAATTGATCCTAGGATAATCATAATAAAAACACCAAATAAAGTGACATCAAAACCTAAAAATTCAATAGGAGGTATGGCCTCTGCTAAATCTGGATTTGTCTCTGGTGTAGCATGGATACCAACTGAAACAATCTGAGAAGCGCCAATATTTGCTAAAAACGTTTGAAATACCAGTATCAAGAATAGTACAACATGAGTAGCTCTCCTATAAAGTAATTTCAATATTTCAGAATGAAGAGAGTAAATAAGTGCCATGTCACTTTCCTCCCTCTGTTAAATTAAAGAAGACTTCTTCTAATGAGGAAAGATTTTTCATCACTTCTTGTAAAGTCCCTTTTATAAGAACTTTTCCTTTATTTATGATAACTACATCATCTGTTACTGCTTCCACTTCAGATAATATATGAGATGACAGTAAGACGGTCTTCCCTTCTTGAGCTTGTTTTTTTATAAACTCTCTAAACCACCGAATTCCTCTTGGATCCAACCCATTTGTCGGTTCATCCAATATCAGATATTGAGGATTTCCTAATAGAGCTGTTGCAATTCCCAAGCGTTGTCCTTCGCCTAATGATAATTTTCCAATTTTAGATTTTTTCTTATGGCTAATATCCACCATATCCAAGACTTGATCAATTCGCTGACTGGATATCCCATTGCTAGTAGCAACAATTTTCAAATGTTGATAAACAGTCCGATCATCAGGAGCACCTACACTGTCAAATGAAGCTCCTACAGTCTTTAGAGGAAATTTTAATTCCTTATAAGTTTGATCTCCAATTTTGGTAAGACCAGATGTTGCTTTGTCTAATCCTAATAAAATACGTAAGGTTGAACTTTTACCAGCTCCATTTGGCCCCAAGAAAGCAGTCACTCTACCTGCTTTTGCTTCAAAAGAAATATCATTTAAAATTTGAGTTTGCCCATATGACTTACATAATTTTTTAATGGTAATACTTTGTTCCATGATGTTCTCCTACTCTATTTAATATTTCTAAACGTAACTATATCTTACACATTCATTTTCGGATTTTTTTCAGAATTTCAAGAGTCAAAAGATTTAAAACTCAATGAAAATCAAAGAGCAAACTAGGAAGCTAGCCGCAGGCTGCTCAAAACACTGTTTTGAGGTTGTAGATGAAACTGACAAAGTCAGTCACATATATACGACAAAGCGACGTTGACGTGGTTTGAAGAGATTTTCGAAGAGTATAAAATTTTGTTTCATTTAATTATCTAGATTTGTGTAAACTTAAAAGCCCGATGTTTCCATCAGGCTTCTTTTTTATCCATGTACACGTTTCATATAGTCTTGATAACTTTCGGTATCCATGAGTTTTTTAGCGTTCTTGACGCGGGCTGCTGTTGGTGGTTTGACTCCTTCGAGGGAATAAGGGATTCCCAATTCACGCCATTTAAACTCACCCATGGTGTGATAAGGCAGGATTTCAAACTTGTCAACATTTTTGAGGGTCTTGACGAACTTCCCAAGTTCAATCAGGTCATCATCTCTGTCGGTCAATCCTGGAACTAGCACGTGGCGAATCCAGACAGGTTTTCCAATATCTGATAGATACTGAGCACAGGCCAGAATGTTTTTATTGGTTTGGCTAGTGACAATCTTGTGCTGTTCTTCGTTAATTTCCTTGATATCCAAGAGAACCAAGTCAGTGACAGCCATGAGCTTGTCAAATTTTTCAAGGTAGCGTGGTTTATTACGGAAAGGAAGGGCACAAGTATCCAAGGTACAGTGGATTCCTTGTTCTTTAGCCTTGGTGAAGAGGGCAATCAAGAAATCAATCTGCAAGAGGGCTTCCCCCCCACTGACTGTAATACCACCCTTATTTCCCCAGAAACCGCGGTAACGCAAGGCCTCTGTCAAGACATCATCTACCGTCCGTTCACGTGATTTATTGGACTCCATAGCCCATGTGTCTGGATTGTGGCAATACTGGCAACGCATGTGACAGCCCTGCAAAAAGACAATAAAGCGAATACCAGGCCCATCTACCGAACCAAAGCTTTCTGTCGAATGCACCATTCCTGTCACTTGTCCATAATCAATTGTTTCTTCAGACATATCGTTACCTTCCTTGAAAACGTTTTATAGTTTTATTATATCATGACTTGAAGGAAAAACAAGATTTTTGCCTATTTTTTAGAAAGCAATCTGTTTTTCAATTTCATTTTCAATCTATTCTCAAATTATTCTTCAAAATCAAAGCCATACAAGGTTGCAAAATAGTCCTCAGGGCGCTCTGCACGGCGGATTTGACGCGCTTTACCTTCTTCGGTATAGAGGATTTCCGCAGAACGAAGTTTGGCATTGTACTGATAGCCCATTGAAAAACCGTGTGCACCTGTATCATGAATTACCAGCAAATCACCGATTTCTGTATGAGGCAGTTCGCGATTCACTGCAAATTTATCATTGTTTTCACAGAGAGAACCGACCACGTCTACTACCTCAGATGCTCCTTCTGGACGAGTTATGTTGGTAATATGGTGGTAGGCTCCATACATGGCCGGACGCATAAGGTTGACTGCTGATGCATCCACACCTAGATAGGTACGGTAAGTTTTCTTCTTATGAGTGACTCTTGTGACCAAAGCTCCGTGAGGTGCCAACATAAAACGACCCAATTCGGTAAAAATCTTAACCTGACCAAGACCTGCTGGCGTAAGAACCTCTTCATAAACCTTACGAACTCCCTCACCAATCAAGACAATATCGTTTGGCTCCTGGTCCGGACGATAGTTGACACCAATACCGCCGGAAAGATTGATAAAATCTAGAGAAATGCCCAACTTTTCCTTGATTTCAACAGCCAATTCAAAGAGCTGACGCGCCAACTCTGGATAATAGAGATGGGTAACCGTATTAGATGCTAGGAAGGAGTGAATCCCAAAAGTCTTGGCTCCTTTTTCCTTCAAAATCGCAAAGGCTTCAAAAAGCTGGTCCTTAGTCATCCCAAACTTAGCCTCACCAGGATTGTCCATAATGTCGGTCCCCAGTTCAAAAACACCGCCAGGATTGTAACGACAAGAGATAATTTCTGGAATGCCTGCTGCATGCTCCAGATGTTCAATATCTTCAAAGGCATCCAAGTTAATGGTTGCTCCCAATTCACGCGCATAGGCATATTCCTTGTCTGGCGTGTTGTTAGAAGAGAACATAATCTCAGAACCAGGGAAATCCAGTTTATGGCTCATTAAAAGCTCTACATAACTAGAGCAGTCCACACCGCACCCTTCCTCTTGGAGGATTTTCAAGATAGCTGGTGTTGGAGTTGCCTTAACTGCAAAATATTCCTTAAAGCCTTTGTTCCAAGAAAAGGCTTGGTTGACAGCTCTTGCCTTCTCACGAATCCCCTTCTCATCATACAAGTGAAAGGGAGTTGGGAACTCAGCAACAATCGCTTCTAAGTCTTCTCTATTGATAAATGGTGTTTTCATAAGCTTCCTTCTATTCTATTTGCAAAGAAAGGCTGGGACAATCGTTCCAACCTTTAGTTCTATCTCTTATTTGTCTTCATCAAAGATATTGCCAACCTCAACATCGATGGCTTGGTTCTTGACATCAATATTGGTTACCTTCAAGAGTGACTTATAATCGAACTGCTTTTCACGTTCTTCTTGGGCATTGTCCGCAAAGACCGCTACACCTGCCAATTCTGAATCAAACTCACGCAAGAGGCTAATCATCCCGTTGACAGTTCCTCCGCCTTTCAAGAAGTCATCTACAATCAAGACACGGCTGCCTGCCTTAAGACTGCGTTTTGAAAGGAACATTTTCTCAATGCGGTCACCACTTGAACCGGATACATAATTGACACTGACAGTTGAACCTTCGGTAATTTTCAAGTCACGGCGCACAATAACAAAAGGAACATTTAGGACATTGGCAACTGCATTTGCAAGTGGCACCCCCTTAGTCGCTACTGTCATAACCGCATCAATTTTTTGGTCCATAAAGCTCTTGGCAATAATGCGACCAATATTTTTCAAGATAGCTGGCGTGCTAAGCAAATCAGACAGATAGATGTAGCCACCTGGCAAGATACGGTCACTTTCTGACAACTTGGCACGCAAATCCTCAACCATTTCCTTGGCATCGTGACTTGAGATTGATGGTGTGAAGATGACACCCCCACCAGCCCCAGTCACAGTCTGAATGTGACCGATTTCGATTTCCTCAAAGGCACGTTTGATAATCACGATATCTTCTGAGATGGATGATTTAGCAGATTCATACTTTTCAGCAAAAGTATTGAGACTAGTTAGTTTATAAGGATTATTAATCAAATAGTTGGAAATGACAACCATCCGATCACTTCTTCTTAATTTCATTTCTATTTCCCATTCTATTTTTCTTCAAAAAATCAAAAAGCAAACTAGAAAGCTGGTCGCTGGTAATTCAAAACACTGTTTTGAGATTGTCGATAGAACTGACAAAGTCCGTAATATACCTACATATATACATACGACAAGGCGATACTACCCTAGTTTGAAGAGATTTTCGAAGAGTATTCATTTTTGTCTTTTACTTATTATACCATATTCACATAAAAAAACGAACATTCTTATCCTAAAAAATGCTCATTTTTCTTAAATTATAAATCTAAATCTGGTTTATAGAAGGAACGATTGTCCATAGCGAAGATTTTATTGGTCATCTCTCCTTTATCCACCAAAGCCAGAGCTGTTGACATCATCATCATGCTAGCATCCAGATTGTCAATCATATGAATAATCTCTGCCTCCATGATACGTGGACGGACTGGACTTCCATATTCAAGTAAGCCGTGGTGACTGAGGATGACATGACGAAGCAAAACGACTTCTTCCTTGGTATCATCGATACCGAGTTCCATAACTGTCTTGGTAATTTCACTATCAATCAGAGCGATATGTCCAAGGAGATTGCCTCGCACTGTATACTCCGTCTGGTCTGGTCCCGTCAACTCGATAACTTTGGCCAAGTCATGTAGCATAATACCCGCATAAAGCAGGCTCTTATTGAGCTGAGGATAGATTTCGCTAATAGCATCTGCCAAACGCACCATGGTCGCCGTATGATAGGCCAAACCCGTTTCAAAGGCATGATGGTTGGTCTTTGCTGCTGGATAAGAGTAGAATTCCTTATCATACTTGGCGTAGAGATTTCGGACAATTCGTTGCCAAACAGGATTCTCGATTTTGAAAATCATCTGCGACATGTAGTCACGAATTTCCTTGACATCAACTGGCGACTTGACCTTGAAATCAGCTGGATCATTGGGTTCACCGGGTTGAGGCAAGCGCAAGGTAATTTGATTGACCTGTGGAGTGTTGTTATAAACTTCTCGACGCCCTTTCATGTGAACAACCTTACCTGCGGTAAAGGCCTCAACGTTATGAGGTTGGGCATCCCAGAGTTTCCCCTCAATCTCGCCACTATCATCTTGGAAGGTAAAGGCTAGGTAATTTTTCCCAGCGCGAGTTTGTCTCAGGTCAGCTGATTTGATTAGGTAAAAGCCTTCAAACAGCTCATCTTTTTTCATGTGACTAATCTTCATATTCTTCCTCATTTTCTTGGAAATGGAGTAGATCAAGCGCAGGCTCACCTTCTGACAACTCAATGTGACGGAGCGTCCGCTCGATAGCTGTGGTGCGACGGTTTAATAATTCATCAATATTGCCAGAGGCATGTTGGAGATGTTTTTGTGCCTTAACCAAAATCCCACCAAACTTGCCAAACTCGGTCTTGACGCTAGCAAGGGTCTTACTGATATGGTCAGCACTCTTTTGGATATTGAGGGTTTTGAAGCCAACTGATAGGGAATTGAGGAGGGCTGATAGGGTACTTGGACCTGCGACAATAATCTGCTCCTCCCGTCTCAAATCATCAAAGAAGACAGGATTGCGGACGATTTCTGAGTAGAGACCTTCTGTTGGCACAAACAAGACTCCAAAATTAGTCGTTTGTGGTGGCGCCAAATATTTACTCTTGATATCCTTAGCAAAGCGCTTGACGCTTGCTAGGAGTGACTTACGACAGCGTTCGATTTCATCCTTATCACCTGCTTCATAGGCTTCTTCTAAGCGATAATAATCTGCCAGTGGAAACTTAGAGTCAATTGGTAAGTAGACGTATTCCTGGTCGCCTTGTCCAGGTAACTTGATAGCGTACTCCACTCGTTCGCTAGAGTTTTCAACCGTTGCAAATTCTCGTTCGTACTGGGCTGGTGTCATGATGTCTTCAATGATTTGCCCCAGTTGCAATTCTCCCAGAATCCCTCGCGTCTTGGTCCCAGAGAGAACCTTATTGAGGGCTCCAACATCGCGAGCAACTGTCTGCATTTCTCCCAGACCTCGATTGACAGACTCTAGTTGTTTGGAAACTGTCTCAAAGGAAGCCTGCAAGCGTGTCTGTAGGGTCTTTTCCAACTTTTCCTCGACCGTTTGGCGCATTTGTTCCAAGCGTTGCTCATTTGATTCCTGCAAGGCTTGGAGACGTTGATCTGTTTTATCTCTAGTTTGCAAGAGGTTATCTGTCATTTCTTGACGGACTTGGGTCAGACCTTGGTGCAACTCCATTCGCACTTCTTGCAAACGGTCGCTGACAGCCACTTCCAAATCTTTTTGGTCCAGCTGGCTGGCTTGTCTGGCTTGTTCAAAGCGGTAATCCAACTGGTCTGACAGATGATCTGCCTGATCCTCCAAGCTCTTCCTTAAATGTTTTTCCTGCTTATCCTGCCTTTGCCAAATCAGAAAGAGTCCAGCTAGGTTGGCAATTAATAATAGAACAAGTAAACTTTCCATCCTACCTCCTGTCCTTACTATGCAAGACAACCACATAGCCATCTGGGCAAGTCACCGAAACTTCCCTATCTATATATTCGTTAGAAGCGTACACTTTTTTAAAGAAAAAATTTTCCTCTGTCAACTCATACTTGGCACCAAGAATGGTCAACTGGCTATCCCGAACTGGCATAAAGGCTAGGTAGTCATAGTCTGAACGCAGTTCAAGCTGACTAGTCCCTTCTGGACAATAGGCAATCAAATTTTGCCCATCCTCAATCGCTATCTGACGCATAAAGGGTGCCAACTTGGGATTGCTAGGCAAAAAGACATTGGCCAACATATGGTCAATACGACCACCAAGAGCCCCGAAAACAGTGACCTGAGCCTGAGGATTTTGCTCAAAGAGGGTTAAGAGAGCCAATTCCAGATCAGTATCATCTTTTTCCGGTTGGGCTTGGACAAAATGCTGAGCTCGTTTTTGAATCACCTGTCGCTCTTCTGCAGTTACAGAATCAAAATCTCCAACTGCTAGAGCGAGAGGCAGATTTTCTTCCAAGACCCAGAGCGAGCCTCGATCCACACCGACAAAGCAATCAAAATCCGTCCGGTAATGACCTCGGTCTCCGCCTGCGAAAACGGCAACCTTAGTCCAGTTGTTTTCTGAGAGTTTGTACTCGCTCATTGACATCTCCCTTAAAGACATAGGAACCTGCTACAAAAACGGTCGCACCAGCTTCTTTAGCCTGAGCAATGGTCTGATCATCAATCCCGCCATCGACTTCGATTTCAAAGTTCAAGCCTTTTTCCTCACGAAGGCCAACCAACTCACGAACCTTATCCATGGTTTCAGGTAGAAAAGCTTGCCCACCGAAGCCAGGGTTCACTGTCATGACTAAGACTTGGTCAACTAGGTGAATCACGTGCTTAATGGCTTCAACAGGCGTACCAGGATTGATAACGACCGAAGGTTTAACGCCGAGCGAACGAATCTTTTGGAGAGCACCATGAATATGAGGCGTTGCTTCTACATGGATGCTGATGATATCTGCCCCTGCACGCGCAAAGTCTTCTAAATGATGCTCTGGATTAGCTACCATCAAGTGGCAGTCAAAGACCATCTTACTATGTGGTCGAAGAGCTTCGACCACACCGGCACCAAAACTAATTTGTGGTACAAAATGACCATCCATGATATCGATATGGGCATACTCTGCCCCAGTTGCTTCTAGGCGTTTGATTTCACGTTCAAAGTTGGCATAATCTGCTGCCAGAATTGACGGAGCAATCTTGTATTGAGACATAGGTTTCTCCTTATTTTGGAATTTTTTTGCTGACTTTTTTATAGGTTTCTCTGCGATTTTCAATTTCGCTGAGGAATTGCAGGTAGTTGTCAAAACGGAAGGACGCAATGGTACCCTCTTCTACAGCTGGCTTGACCGCACAAGACGGCTCATGGGTATGGGTACAGCTACGGAACTTACAGTCGCGACTGACAGAAGCAATCTCTGGAAAAGCCTGATTGAGGTCTTCAGCCGTTGATACTTCATAATCCAGTGATGAAAAGCCTGGTGTATCTGCGATTTTACCCCCATTGAGGTTGTAAAAACTAACAGCTCGAGTGGTATGACGGCCACGACCCAGACTATCTGAGATTTCTCCTGTTTCGAGATTGAGGTCCGGTGCGATTTTATTGAGAAGGGTTGATTTGCCAACACCTGTCTGGCCCATAAAGACCGTCACTTTTCCTGTTAACAAAGGCAAAAGTTCTTCTTTACTAGTCACAAAATCATAACCAATGTCACCATAGGTTTGTTGGTAAAAATCCAGTTCTCCTCTATCTTCCAACAAGTCCATTTTGGAAATATAAACAATAGGATGGATGCCCTTGTGCTCCAAAAGAACCAAGAAACGATCCAGCAAGTTGCTGTTAAAGTCCGGTTCCTTGACGGACATGATTACCACAGCTTGATCGATATTGACAATGGGCGGACGAACCAGACTGTTTTTCCGTTCGTGAATTTTGAGGATATAACCTTCTGAATTTTCCTCGGCAGAGAAATCTACCCAATCCCCAACGTAAGGGGTATGGCCTTTTTTACGGAAATTCCCACGCGCGCGCGTCTGATAAACCTGGCCATCACTCTCTACATAGTAGAATCCTGCCAAGGCTTTAATGATTTGTCCCTGCATCTTAGAGTCCTTGTCCTTTAAGCGCATCAGCTAGGCTGGCAAACTCTGCCAAGCTGAGAGCTTCACCACGCACAGATGGAGACAAGCCTGCCTGATCCAATGCCTTGGTCAATTTATCCTTGACTTCTTCAGTTTTGCCAAAGTAACCTGTCAAGTTGTTCCACAAGGTCTTACGGCGATGGGTGAAACTTGCCTTGGAAACCTTAAAGAAGAAGTTCTCGTCTTCCACTGCTACGGCTGGCTCTGGACGACGCACCATTTTCAAAATAGCTGAATCCACATTTGGCGCTGGCACAAAGACTGTACGCGGCACGATAAAGGCAACCTTGGCAGTCATGTAATACTGAACCGCAATCGACAAGCTACCATAAGCCTTGGTATTCGGCTGGGCTGAAATTCTGTCCGCCACTTCTTTTTGCATCATAACGACAAACTCACTAAAAGGAATCCCACTCTCGATCAAGTGCATGAGAATAGGCGTCGTGATGTAATAAGGCAAGTTAGCTACTACCTTGATTGGCAGGTCAGGATTTTTAAAATTCTGGATATGTTGAGCCAAATCAACCTTGAGAATGTCCTCGTTAACTACAGTCACATTGTCAAAATCACGCAGGGTATCTGCCAAAATTGGCACCAAACGGTGGTCGATCTCAAAGGCCATGACTTGAGCCGCACGCTCAGCCAGAAACTCTGTCAAGGCACCAATCCCTGGCCCTATTTCGATAACATTAACCTGGTCATCAATTTCAGCTGTATCCACGATTTTTTGAAGGATATTGGTATCCGTCAAGAAATTTTGCCCGAAAGATTTTTTAAAGGTAAAACCGTGACGCTCCAGCACTGCCTTGGTCACGCTATAATCTGCAATTCTCATCTATTCTCTTTTCTATTATCTGTTACTACTATTGTAACACATTCCCCTTGTATTTTGGGGGTGAAAATCATACCAAAAAACTATCTTTCCTCATGAAGAAAGATAGTCTTGGAAATCTTTAAAAGTGGGCTTAGCGCTTCTCTCGAAACATGCGTTCAAAAAAATCAGCTTCTTGATAACTTCGATTTTCGGGTAGGGTCAAATCCACATCCTCCTCCACATCATCCACTGTCAGTTCAACCGTCTGAGGTAAATTTTTCAAGCGATAATGCTTTTGCCTTTGCCCTTCAATACTAGCAAAATCAAGCAAATAGCCATTCACTCGGATTTGAACTAAAAGAAGATGATTGGTCATATTTTCCATGATGAGGATATCTTCTAAACCACCTCTGGCACTAGGATAATCAGATACCCTGCGAATACGGATTTTTTCACACATGAGCAAGCTCCCTCATATCAATGATTTCATCTGCCTTATTCCAGATTAGGGGATTATGAGTCGCAATGATGATAATTCGATTTTCATCTTTCAAGCCCACCAAGAGATTCATAACCTCCTCTGAATTTTCAGGATCAAGAGCTGCTGTTGGTTCATCTGCCAAAATCAAGGGTGGATTTTTCAAAATAGTCTTAGCAAGGGCAACTCGTTGGGCCTCTCCCCCAGATAAAGTATAAATTTTTTGTTCTAGATCCAAATACCCTAAATTAACCTTTTCTAAAGCCTCCACTTGCCTTTCCAAACGTTCTACTTTTGAGATTTTCTGACCAACAAAGCCCAAATCCAAATTCTCTTTGATTGATTGGTTTTCTAAGAGGCCAAAATTTTGAAAGAGATAGCCCATCTGGTCTCGAAAATACTCACGAGTGGGTATGGTTTTTAAATCTTTCCCCTGATAGAGAACCCTTCCACCATCTATCTTTTCTAGCTTCCCTAAGATATTCAGCAGAGTCGTCTTTCCGCTCCCACTCTTCCCGATTAAGGCATAGACCTTGCCCTTCTCCAGCTTGAGATTCAAACCAGAGAAAATCGCTCGGTCATTAAATTTCTTTTCCAATCCTTGAATATCAATCATCTTATTTTCCTTTCAATACTGCCATGCTACCAGCTTCTTCTTTTTTATCCTGCCTTACTAAAATCAAGAGGGCGTTAAGCGTAAACAAAGCTACAACTAGAGCGCTAACCAAGCCATCTCCTGTCAAAACACTAGATAAGATTAGGCCAAGCAAAAGAATTCCTCCTTGCGCCAGCAAGTACTTGCCATGAAGCTCATAGATTGTCATGCCAGCAAGACGTTTAATCATAATTTCCCGTCTGAACTGCTCAAAATAGAGAAGATTCATGGAATCAAATAATAAAATAGCCGTAGACAGGGTCAAAATCGTCCCAATAAGGAGAGAGTAAAACTCCATCCGTTTGTCATTTAGTACCTTGGCAAAAAATAGCTGGCTTTTTACCAAATAAGAGACCTTGTGATACAGGCCTTGCTCTTTTAGAGCTGTGATGCTGTCTCCATATCGATCTAGTTTCAAGGCACTATTAGCTGTAGTTCCCCACAACATCCCTGCAACAGGTCTTGTTCCAGTCGCTTGCGGCGTTAGAACTACAATAATCGGATCTTTTAGGTATTGACGTGTCGTCTTGTATCCATCGTTATAGAGGAAACGTTCCTGTCCTGTTTCTGTAAAAGCTAGCGTTACCTGTGGGAGATAGTGTTTCTGACTCGTCGTTTCTACACTTTCAGATGAAAAATTTTGCAGGTAATCTGTAAATAATCCTTGATAGTAGGCAGACTGCTCTCGCAAGCTCTCAGGCAAGATCAGCCCAAACTCTCCCTCAGACAAGTTTTGCATCTTGTCCATAAACTCTGAAGAAACGGTAATCTTTTCTTCTATCAGATAGCGCGGTGAGACATAGATAACATTCCCTGACGGTGTGTAGTCATTGAGACGATTGCCATCTAAATCCTCTTCTGCTCCATCTGAGAAATTGTCAACATTGCTCATAATATAAAAAGAGTCTGTATTGGCTAACCGTTCTCCAGTAAATGTCTGCCACTCGCGATTATCCTTACGCATTCCTTCTTCATCGGCAAATGCACTAGACCAACCAAAGGATAGACGGTAACGGTCTGAGGACTGGCTCCATTTATCACTTGCCTTCTCCATCTCCTGCATTTCACGGTAGTGGGGTAGGAGAGCAGTCGCACTCGATCCGACCACCAGCACGGCTAAGAGTTGCCCCACCATCATCAATGTCATCATTCGTTTGAGAGGGAGTTTCCCTTTCAAGAGATCTACCAGACTATTTTCCTGTAATCCAAGTAGATACACTACACTTAATAAGGTAGAAATCCCTGCCAAGATCAATCCATAAAGTAGAAGAGCAATGATGACAAGTTGAACCGTTGCCATAAACAAGGCACCTTGATACCAGAGAATCCCCAATCCCAAAAGACTGGATACCAGCATCGAGAAGATAAGCTGTCTCACATCTTCTAACACCGGTCTGAGAACCACCCCAAACAAGCTCTCACCAGCGATCAAGCGAATCCCTGCCTGACGAAGGGACTTGATCCGATAAATCAGGGTCAAACTCATAAAGGTCAGCAGAAAAATAGCTAAACTCAGTAGCACCATAGGGGTGGCAGCCAATAGTAAGACTATCGAAAATGGATCTTCTCCATTCGAAACAAAGCCTTGATAACCAAGTTCTTGCAGGGTGGTCTGTAAGCTCACTCCATCCAAACTTCCTGACACAATCAAGTAAGACCCTAATAAATCACTCGTTTCTGCACTCTCCTTTGAGGAAATGGTCAGACCTTCTGGAAGCTCTCCCTGGCCATAAGTGGCATAGGTAAAGCGTGTTTCTCCAGCTTCATTTGGCTCAACGATTCGACGGGCGATGAGACTATTGTGCTCTACCGCCAAGTTACTCAAAGCCTCTGTCACCTCTTCGCGAATAGCTACTGGTTGATTTATCATCACTCCTGTCACATCAACAGAGGGATAGTTACCAAATAAAATCTCTTCTCGATGGTCAACGGAAGTTATCACCATATAAAGCGATACCAATACCATTGAAATCAAAATAAATAAACGTTTCATCACTTCCTCCAAAAAGTTACTTGGTCACTTAGTGAGAAGATGACCACAGTCACTGCGATGTTAAGAAGCTTATTAAGTTCTTTCTGCTAGCAACATCTTCAAATACATTATATCCGTTTTTTCAAGAACTATCAAGGACGTCAACGTCCTTAAAATAGAACCATTTCGTGTCATTTTTAGCTTATATCTAAAAAATCAGCTCTAAAGACGAACTTTAGAACTGTTTTGATGCAAGAACAAGGACATTTTTGTCATTGTTTCACTATGTTTATAAATATTCTTACCTTATTATAAAACGAAGGACACATAAAAAGGTGCCTATTTGATGTACTCTGATTGCAAAATACCACAAAGTAAATTTAACATAATCTCCAATCATTCGTATAAACAATTGTGTGAAACTAATTCGAGAAAAATCAAACACTAGTTGTCAGAGACTTTTTTAGGATTATTGTTTATTACTCGCAAATGGTAAACACGGATTATTCCTACTACTATGAGAACAACTAAATAAGACTGATTACAGAATTATTTCTTTAAATTATTCGTTTCCTTCTTTATAAAACGGATATGTAACTATTATACCCAAAGTACTAATTATAATTTTAAAAATTGCACCTAAAATATTTAAAGTTGATAAATCAAGTATTCCGTGTATTAGGTATAGTAGACAGAAAAAGAATGGAAGGTATTTTTTTAATTTTTTCATAAACTATAGTGCTATCAAGGTCAAAGCTTTAGCTACTGTCCAAGCCATCCAATCTGGCATACCTGCACGCTTACAAGCCTGGTAGATTCCATATTCAATCCAACCAGTAAAGTGTTCTAGTGTACTCAATATGGCATTCAATCCTATATATTGATTTATCCATCTTTTAACATTCGAAGGGAGTTTACTATAACCTTTTCGAATAGCTGTAACTGAAAAAGACCACTTTCCTCTGTCCATTTTAGCAGCTTGGATATCCTCTTGAGAAACTATATCTTTATTAAATTCTAATATACGTCCATTATCTACATAGATATGCTTTCCTTCACCATTAGTTGCCGTAGAACGTTTTGAAACTTGAGTTGCTTTATCCGAAACTGAGTATGTAGAAGCAAAAGCAGTTGCAGATGGGAGAGCAACAGTACTTAATGTTAAAAAGCAACTTAAAACAATTGCTGTTTTTGTTAAAATCTTATTTTTCATTTTATTTTCTCCTCGAAATATACATTTTATCATAACTATCCTAATAAACTGACACTTTGCCCTAAAGAATCTATTTTGAAACTAAGTAGACATAACTAAATTTTATTTAAACCACCAAGTAACTAAATAAAATAAACTAAAAAAGTTCATATTGT
The DNA here is from genome assembly GCA_905221035.1 of bacterium. Taxonomy (GTDB): domain Bacteria; phylum Bacillota; class Bacilli; order Lactobacillales; family Streptococcaceae; genus Streptococcus. The sequence goes on from CAJNBP010000006.1 coordinate 110,623, forward strand.
AATCTCCTTTCACGTTTTAATTGATTATAAATTATTCTTAAATAAACTCAAAGGACATCAATGTCCTTAAAATAGAACCATTTCGTGTCATTTTTAGCTTATATATAAAAAAACAGTCCTAAAGACGAACTTTAGAACTATTTCAATACTAGAACAAGGACATTTTTGTCACTGATTCACTATGTTTATAAATATTTTTTTAAATCTTCTTGCCATTGTTTCTCCAACATAGTAACTAAATAAGAATTTTCTATTATATCAGCAAATAGCTTCGATTTCTGATAGAACTGTTCGGCAGAAACATAATCATTGTTTATTATTAGAGATAATTTCCACTCCAACATTAATATAATTGGTTTCTTCTGGAAATCTTGTGTTTTTTCCATTATATGATTAAGGCTAAAGATATAATCTTCTAGTGAATCATAAGACGACAAATTATCCAAACAGGCTAGACCCGAAAACAAAGTGTTACTTAAAGCAAACAGATATTCTGGTGCAATTAATTCTACATGATTTGTCAAACGAACTAAAAACGAATGAATTCTGTTAATTTCTTCAATCTGATTTTGACCTTGTTTTATCTTTGTAAGCACTATAGCAAAATATAAATTGATGACTTCTAATTCATTTATCAAAAACAATTCTTTATCATAAATTCTTTTAAAATAAACGTCCAGTACGGTTTCCCCATATTCTGGTCGTCCGCTTCGAATGACATCTATCGTTGCTCTAGTAGCTTCAAACCATACTTTTTCCTCACTAGGAAGTTGCTCATAAAACAAGTTCTCTATCTCTTCCAAACACGCTTCCTTCTTATCGTACTCCTCTTCTTTACCATAGATTGGTTCACGTAAAATCTGGTATTTCAATTCTAAATAAGCAGGAGGAAGAGCTGAAAAATCCGGCATAAGGCTATAAGCTGGAACTCCTAGCCTGCGAGCAATATAGTCTAACTTCGGCAAACTTGGTTGCGAAGCTCCACTTTCAATTCGCGATAGTTGACGAATCGTCAGTTCTTGCTCATCTCCACAAAAATCTGGACGACTAATTCCTTTTTCTATCCGAATCTCTTTAATTTTTTGACCAATTAACATCAGACGCCTCCTCTTCTACCTGCTTCGAAAAATACTGTGAAACTTAAAAAATTGTAACGGCTACATCTTTCCTACTCATAAGATTTCATGGCTTCTTCCACTTCTGCCAAGGTGACCCCAAACAACTCTAGGCGTTTGAGGAGTTGCTTGCCGTTGGAATAGCCAATTCGGAGAGCCTCTCCTAAATATTCTCTTCGCTTACGGCTATCTGCTCCTGCTAGAAAACCAAGGCGAATCAAGTCGCTACGACTGATGTCAAACTGACTCTCATGTTCAAATTGTTCCGTCACCTGAGCTAGAGCCGTTTTCAGGTCTTCATAGCTGGCATGCTCAATTCCCAGAGAACGGCCCTTGGTCTTGGACTTGGGAACAGCTTCATCTCGTTTGAGAAAGGCATGCTGAACTGTTGGAATGGCCGTCATAATCATACGACGAATCCGCTCCCCATTAAAATCTGGGTCTGTAAAGACAATGACTCCATGACGTTGGTGCAGGCGTTGAATCCTCTCTAGATCCTGGTCATTGATAGCAGAACCTCGTGTCTCATAGGTCTCTACATCGAAGTAACGTTTGAGATTGGCCGTATCATCGCGACCTTCAACTACGATGACTTGGGAAATTTTCATTTTTTTCTTCGACGACATATTTTTTCCCACTCACTTTGAACACTACTGTCCATAAATTTTAATTGCGGTGCACTACCCTCAACTCTAGAATCCAATAAATCAAAAATATATCTAAGTTTTTGAGAAAAATTCAAAGACGTCCCTACTAAAAATTCATTCCCTAGGCTATCTCTAACCATTAGATATTTATCAAATGTTGTGTTAACGCCTTCCAGTGAATCTTCAAACGATACGACACACGGAATGTTTAAAGTCGATCCATCAATTTTTGAAATAATTTTTTCAAATATAATTTCCATCATTTTAGATTGTTGTTCTATACCAATATAATCCTGTCCGTATAACTTAAAATCATATTTTCCATTTTCATAATTTTTACGGGAAATTTCAATTGAGTTGCCATCCGCTACTCCAGTTACTTTTAAGAGTGTCCAAATATCTATTTTTTTAACAATCAAACCTGTTTTTCTATAGCATTCAGAATACATATCAAGATTGATTTTTGTTTTATTACCTCCCACAACCCAGTCTTGTTTTCCTTCATTCGAAATAATAATCAAATATTTCTTATCTTTAGTTACATTTGGGTTACATGTAATATAATCTAACGTATCTAACCAAAAAATTGCATCTGAATAATGTCTAGGTACTGATTTACCTCCTAAAAAAATTGTTCGGTTAGATTTTCCATCAATATCTTCATATCCCGGAGAAATGTTTGACTTATAACGCTCATTTATTGCTTCAGTATATCTACTCAAGATATCATCAGTGTAGTCTAATCCTAGCTTTACCTCATCTAGGAATTTCTCAATTACTCTCTTTATTTCATCGACACTCGTAGTCGATAATTTCCAATCAACATTTTTTAATAGCTTATTTTTCTCCTCTACCAATTCATCATTTATCAACTTCAACTTTTCTTCATAATTTTTAACTTTATCTATATACTCATTTTTACAACTTGAAATTTGTTCGTACATAGATCTCATAGCATCATCTTTTTTATATTTTTCAATTTCATTAAAAAGATTATTATTTATGGTATTTTTTATTCTAAAATCTAATAGTTGATTTGACTCTTCAATGTCCGAAATTATTTTTTTTGCTTTTTTTACTTGTTCCTTCCGCTTATTTATGGTGTTTGATTCATTTTCTAAATATTCAATTTGTGTTACATATGGAATATAAACATCATTTTTTATTATATTGAACGAATCTACTATTTTATCGCCCAAAACATAATCTTTCAGAGGGAATAGTAAGCAATTATTATCAATTACAAAAATTGATTCTTTAATCATCTCATTTGTAAAATCTTTATTATATTCTTTAATAAAATTAATCATTATAATTTCTCCTTTAATACTTAATTCCAAAAATGCACTCTGCATTTGCAGTCGTTGCCACCGCTAGCTCTTCTGTCGTCATGCCACGCAAATCCGCGATAAAATCTACTACATAGCGAGTATAGGCTGTTTTGTTTTCACGACCACGTTTAGGAACAGGAGCCAAATAAGGCGCATCCGTCTCCACCAAAATCTTGTCCAAAGGAAGTTCTCTAGCCGCCTCTTGGATATCGGTTGCCTTCTTAAAAGTCACCACTCCTGAGAAGGAAATAGTCATACCAAGCGCGACAAATTTCTCTGCCCATTCAAGTGTTCCTGAGAAAGAATGCATGATGCCACCACGAGGTCCAACTCCCTCACTTTTGATAATGTCATAGGTATCTTCCAGCGCATCACGGGTATGGACAACAAAAGGCAAATCCAAGTCCTTAGATAGCTGAATCTGACGGCGAAAAACCTGCTCCTGCACCTCTTTGGACGCTGTCATCCAATGATAATCCAAACCAATCTCACCCAAGGCAACCACCTTGGGATGCTTGAGCTTATCAAGTAAGTAGGCTTCAATCTCCTCTGTGTAAGTCCCAGCTTCTGTAGGATGCCAACCAATAGTTGCGTAGAGTTGGTCGTACTCATCCACCAACTCCAAAGCACGCTCAATCGTCGGTTCATCAAAACCAACAATATTCATCTGTGTCACACCCATTTCAGCAGCCGAGGCAATTTCTTCTGCCTCACGACCCGCAAATTCTTCTACATTCAAGTGTGTATGTGTATCAAAAATCATCTCTTCTAACCTCGTTTTCTATCTTCTATTATACCAAAAAAGAGGAGGGGCACCCAATTTTTCGGTTTCCCTCCTCTCTTCCATAGAGAGCTATTCTGCTATCTTTTCTACTCGATATTGCCCATCTCCTGTCCCACAAGTTAGAGACGAAAGAGATTGGCTATATTGATAGAACATCCCTATTCATCTAAAGTATGTGATTATCTTGGGTTCTCACTTCTCTCACCCATCACTAGAATTGATGATTTCTCCAAATCCCCCTTATAATCTAACTTTAAGTAGAGAATATAACTTTCTATCTGTCCTATTTTCTACGTCTAGCCTTTCTTCCTAGCAAAGCAAAACCACCGGTTGCCGCCACTAGGCCAAGACTAGCAAGTGCTGCACTTGATGCTGAACCTGTGTTAGGTAATTGTTTGCCAGCAGGTGACTGGTAGGTAACATCTTGCATTGTTCCTGCAGTTGCTTGCGGTGCACTTGTTGCCTGAGGAGCAGCATTAGGAGCCACTGGTTTCTTAGGAACTGTAACCATAGCAATGGCTTGCACTCCAATCGTTTCTGCTTCCTTCACATCTTCCACAGTTTTCGCATTTTCAATCTCTTTGAGAGCTGCTTGTTTTTCTGCCTCCACTCTTGCCAAAAGTTCTGCTTTTTCTTGATCAGAAAGCGGTGCACCATTGATTTCATCCTGCTTGTCCTTGGCAGCTTTTTCAATGACATTTTTAGCTGATTCTTTTGCATTTGCTAATTGCTTAGAAGCTTGTGATTGAGCTGGGGTTTGTGAACCTGTGTGAGCTTGTCCGCCTGCCTGGCTACCACCGCCTGCATTCGCATTAGCATCTGAGCTTCCAGTATTACCTCCGTTATCTCCACCTGGTGTTGATTCTGGAGTATATTCTGGTTTTTGTTCTTGAATTGCAGATTGTTGAACTGTATCTTTTCCTAGAATTGTCACTACTGAACCATCTGGGAATGTGATTGTCGCTGTGCCATCTCCGGCTACATTGATTGTCGCTCCGTCTAATGCTGAACCATTTGCTTGTAAAATAGCAACCTTAACTTTTTCTTTTTCTTCATCTGTTAAATGAGTTATATCTTTTACATCTACTCTTTGAGCAGGCGCTTTAACAGTTGATTTTTCAGCAGTTGGTTTAGTGCTATCTTGTGCTTTTGGATCTTGTGCTACCAATTGATTTCCTGGAATTGTAATAGCTGAACCATCTTTAAAGACGATTGTCGCTGTGCCATCTCCGGCTACTTCTACATTCACATCGCTTCCGAATCCATTTGCTTCTACTACAGCTTTTTTAACAGCTTCTTTTTCTGCATCTGTTAATCTTGTAGCCTCTGCTACTTTTGTAGGGTTAGCTGGGATGATTACTTTTGTCTTCTCTGCGATTGTTGGTTGCTCTTGTGTTGAAGTTTCCTCTTTTTGAACTACTAGACTTGTTCCTGGAATTGTATTTACTGAACCGTCTGAATATGTCAATGTCGCTGTTCCATCTTTAGATACCTTAACAGCTGTCGCCGCTGGGTTGGCTGCTTGTACTTTAGCTGTTACTGCAGCTTGTTCCTCAGGTGTTAAGCTATGAGCATTTCCAACTTCTGTAGTTGTTGCTGGCACCACAGCTGGATTTTGCGCAGCTTGTGTTGCAACTTCATTTTCAGTATCTTTGGCTACTACTAGACTTGTTCCTGGAATTGTGTTTACTGAACCGTCTGAGTATGTCAATGTCGCTGTTCCATCTTTAGATACCTTAACATCTGTCGCCGCTGGATTTGCTTCTTTAACCTTAGCTGCTACTGTATCTTGCTCCGCCTGTGTCAAGTTGTGAGTATTTTCAACAGGTACAAAGTTTCCTGGAACTTGCGCTGGGTTCTTCTCTGCATCTGTCTGAACTTTTGGAGTTTCTTGTTTACTTCCTTTTTCAACAAGTTTATCCCCTGTTATTGTATCTACAGATTTATCTGGATAGGTGATGACTACTGTTCCATCTGGTCTTACTTCTACCGTAGTTCCTGCTGGGAAGTTGTTCGCTTCTTCAACCGCTTTTTTAACCGTAGCTTGTTCTTCTGGTGTTAACTTAGTAGTGTTTCCTACTTGTGTTTTTCCTGGGATAACTGGCTCAGTTCTTGACGCGATTGTTCCTGTCTCTTTCTTAGCCGGCGTTACTAATTTATCTTTGGAAATTGTATCGCTTGAACCATCTTTATATGTGATAACAGCTGTTCCATCTGGTTTTACTTCTACTGTTGTTCCATCTGGGAATGTGTTCGCACCTTCGATGTTTTGACGAATTTGTTCTCTTTCTTCATCTGAAAGTTTTGCTGGATTTTCCACTTCCACTTTGTTTTCAGGAACTTTCGGTTCGAATTTAGATGCAATAGAGCCCTCTGGTTGAACTTCATTTATCTTATGAATACCAGCTTCTTTCGCTGCATTGATTTCATCTTTAGATTGACCTTTATTGATGTCTTCAATCGCTTTATCTTTGGCCTTATTGATTTCTTCGATAGCTTTTTGTTTCGCTTCGTCTGATAAATCTTTATTGTTCTTGATTTCGTCAATGCGTTTTTGAGCTTCTTCTAGTATCTCAGCTTTTGCTTTCGCTTTTTCTTCATCAAGGTTTGTTACATCTGGTTTCTTAACTTCCGTATCAGCTTTTGGATTATATTTTTCAATATTTTCTTTTGCTTGATCTGCAATTTGCTTAGCTGTTCCTGCTGATGATGCTTCGTCAATAGCTTTGTTAGCTTCATCTTTAGCTTTATTGATTTCTTCTTCAGCTTTTTGTTTTTGCTCTTCAGTTAAACCTGTATCCTTCTTGATTTCAGTGATTTTAGCTTTGGCAGCTTCTTCTACTTGTTTTTTAGCATCTTCTTTCGCCTTAGCAAGATCGTTATCTTTATCAGCTGTGTCTAAGGAATCAACTACTTCAACCGGTACTTTTACAGTTACTTTGTTACCATCCGCGAGCGTTACTTCCACTTCTGCTTCTTTAGTTCCTGTTTCAGTTGTAGTTGGTTTAGAAATAACTTTCGCTGTTACTCCATCAGCTAGTGCCAATTGTTTTAGGATTTCTTCGTCAGTTAAGTCTTTACCTTTTTCTACAGTTACTTTTCCGGATACTAAAGCAGTTTGTAAGTCTAACTCTGGCTTGAAGACATTTGTTGATTGACCTTTAGCAGTTTGTGGATTATAAACATCTGCGATTGCTTTTTTACCTTCTTCTGTCGCTTTCACTATTTCTTCAGATGTTTTGGCATTATTAATCTTTTCTTCTGCAGCTTTCTTAACTTCATCTACTTTGGCTTTCAAGTCTTCTTTTTCTTTATCAGTTAGAGTTGTATCTCCTCCGATTTCACCTTTTTCTGTGTTAGCTGCATCTGTTAAGTCCGCTTTTGCTTTTTCCTTATCAGTTGCTTTTCTTACAGGTACTTCGATTTCATCTTTTGATCCGTCACCATAAGTAACTTCTACGACAACTACTTTCTTACCTGTATTCGCTCCTGTTCCTTCCACAATTGCTCCGTCATTTTTGACTTGTTTGTCTGTCGGTTGTGGTTGTCCTTCTGGTACTACTACAGCTTCTGTAATTGCTTTTTTATCTGCTTCCGCTACTTTTTTATCTGTAGCCGGATCGACACTTACTGGTACTTCTCCTGCTGTAACTGTTGGAGTTGATTTATCCGCATCTGTTTGGTGCACTGCGTCGATTGCTTTTTTACCGTCTTCTGTTGCTTTTGCTACTTCGTCAGTTGTTCCAGCTTTATCGATATTTGCTTCTTGTTCTTTCTTAACTTTATCAACTTCTGCTTTCTTATCTGCTTTTTGTTGATCTGTTAAGTTTTTATCTGCTTCTATCTCTGCTTTTTCTTTGTTAGCTGCTTCTGCCAAGTCCGCTTTTGCGTTCTCTTTTGCTTTGTCTAACTCTGTTTGATGCACTTTATCGATTGCTTTTTTACCGTCTTCTGTTGCTTTTGCTACTTCGTCAGTTGTTCCAGCTTTATCGATATTTGCTTCTTGTTCTTTCTTAACTTTATCAACTTCTGCTTTCTTATCTGCTTTTTGTTGATCTGTTAAGTTTTTATCTGCTTCTATCTCTGCTTTTTCTTTGTTAGCTGCTTCTGCCAAGTCCGCTTTCGCTTTCTCTTTTGCTTTGTCTAACTCTGTTTGATGCACTTTATCGATTGCTTTTTTACCGTCTTCTGTTACTGTCGCTACTTCTTCTGGTGTTGTCGCTTTATCGATATTTGCTTCTTGTTCTTTCTTAACCTTATCTACTTCTGCTTTCTTATCTGCTTTTTGTTGATCTATTAAGTTTTTATCTGCTTCGATTTCTGCTTTTTCTTTGTTAGCTTCTTCTGTTAAGTCTGCTTTCGCTTGCTCTTTAGCTTTGTCTAATGCTTTTTCTGCTTCAGTTTTCGCTTCTACAGTCTTAGATGCTGGAAGTTCATTTTGTGATTGATCAGAATAAGTTACTGTTACTTTCCCTGTATTGTCTACTGAAATTTGATCATCAGTTAAGTTTGTGTTTGCTTTCTTAACAGCTGCTTTAACAGCTGCTTTTTCATCTTCTGATAAGTCAGCTACATTATTAACTTTTACTTTTTCTGGATCATTTAGTGGAGATTTTGCTGCTTCAGTTCCTTCTACTGGAACGTCAACTGTTTTTTCTACACCGTTGCGTGTTACTGTTACTGGTACGACTTTCTTACCATCTTTTTCAGCAATAGTTCCGTATTTTACTGTATCAGTATCTTTAAGTGCTTCTCCGTTCGCTGTTACTTTTTCTTTTACTTTCGCTTGGTCTTCTGCTGTTAAGCTTTCTCCTGCTACTGGTACTTTTGAAATTTTAGCTGGTTTTGTTTCGTCTTTTACAGCTAATGTTAACTCTTCCGCTTTCTTAGTTACTTCTACATCAATTGTTTTTGCTACACCATCACGTGTTACTATTACCGGTACAACTTTCTTACCATTTTTATCTACAATAGCTCCGTACGTTAGTGTATCAGTATCTTTAAGTGCTTCTCCGTTCGCTGTTACTTTAGCTTTTACTACATCTTTATCAGCTTCAGGTAATTCTGCTCCTACTGTAGGTTCTACAGAGATTTCCGCTGCTCCATCTTTCACTCCTAAAGTAAAGTCTTCTGCTTTACCAGATAGAGCTAAACGCGCTTGTTGTAATTTATCTAGAGCTTCATCCACTTCTGGTTGTGTAGCGTCTTGCTTAGCAAACACTTCTTGAGCTTTTGCTAAAGCATCATCGTAGGCTTTTTTCTTAGCGGCATCATTCTCTTTAGCATAAGCTGGTGATTTTTTAACAGCATCGTCTTTGTTTAAATCAATTTCTGCTTTTAAGGCATCTTTCGATACAGGTACAGCAACATCTTGCCCTGTTAACTCTTTAATTGCTTTTACTAGATTATTAATTAAAGTAGCTACCTCTGATGCACCTACAGCGTTTTCTGGTTCAGCTGTATTTTTATCAGCTACTTTTGAAGCTGCGTCTTTTGCTTTATCAAAAGCAGTTTTCTTATCTTGAGGAACATTAGGATTAGTATATTTATCAGAAGCTTTTACTTTTTCAGCTTCTGCTACTAATTTTTGTAGAGAATCCATTTTAGAATCTAAACCTTGAGCAATTGAAACAATATTATCTACTTCACTCTCATCAGATGCATTGTCTACTTTTGCTTTTAATTCATCTTTTTGAGCTTTATTTAAATGTGGTAAATCCTCAATTGTTTGTTTTGCTTTTCCACGAGTAGCTTGCGCTTTAGCATCATTTAAGATAGTGTCTAATTGATCTTTTGATTTAGCTTGATCAATTTGTTTCTTATATTCCTCTTTTTCAGTTTCTGATAATCCTGGAATTTGATCAATTTGTTTCTTATATTCTTCTTTTAGTTTTTCAGCTTCTTCTTGTGCTTTTTGAGCTTCATTTTGAGATTTTTGCTTTTCAGCTTCTTCTAAAACTTTTTCTACCTCTGCTACAGTAGTTTTTCCATCAATCTGTGTTTTGTATTCATCAGCTGTTGGATTTTTTAGAGAATCTTTAATTTGATCAATTTTTTCTTTTATAGATTTTTTAGCATTTTCTAAGTTTTTAGCATCTGCTTGTTGACCAATCTTATCAAGTAATTCTTTTGTATAATCAGCAGCTTGAGTTCCAGTTCCATTACCATTTGCTGGATCTTCAATACCTTGGCTATCTACTTGTTTTCTTAACGCTTCTTTTTCAGCTTCTTTTAAATACTTAGCTGAGTTGATTTTATCTTTTACTTGACGTTTTTTAGCTTCAATTGCTTTTTCATTTTCTGAATTTTTAGCAATTGCTGCATTAACAACAGTATTGATATCATCTTGAGTTGTTTTTCCAGTTAATTGATCTTTATAGTACTCTTTTTCTTTTGGTGATAAATACGTTAGATTATCAATGGCTTGTTTAGCTTTTTCAATAGCTTCAGCAGCACTGAATACTTTCGTAGGTTTTGCTTTGAATAAATCTGCTTTTGGAATAACTGTACCTGTTGGCTGTGAATTTCTAAGTATAGCAAATCCTTGTGTTCTAGGGTCATATTCTAAATTAGTTCCAACAAAATCTTGAGAAGTTTTTGAAGGATCGCCTACCGCAGTAATAACGTCATCATTATCTTCATTCTTAGTTGTTTTCATTCCATTTACTTGGAAGAATTTTTGTCTTGCACTTTCAATATCGCTAGCCGTAATATTATTAATATTATCTACTGCATGTGGATTTTTTAAGTATTTATAATCTCCTACATGAGCTGGAGTTGTTTCAATATTATCGATTTGTGGTTTTTCATAAACAAGTGATGTTCCAGGGATAACGTCTTGTGTTCCATCTCCATAAGTGATAGTTGCTGTTCCATCATCTGCAATACTGATACTGCTGTTTGCAGATGCAATACCATCATCCCCTTCTTTAACATTCTCTATAAATTTGTTATGTGAATGTTCAGGAATAGCATCACTCGTTGTATCTTGGTTTTTCTCCCAAATTTTATTTTTTAATTGTGTTTTTTCTTCTGCTGTTAATTTAGCAGTATCTACTACTCCAATACGTTCTGGTAATACAGGTTCAAACAATTCTTTATCTTGGTATAACACAGGAATTTCAGTTGTCACAACTTTAAAATGACGTAATTGTTGTAATGCACGTCCTACTTTAACCCCTGCACCAAAATCTAATGTTCTTCTACCATTTTTTAGCGTTGGATCTGCCACTTTATATTTGGCAGTAATAGTAACTCTGTCATTTCTTGCTAAATCCCAGTCAGAGTAAATACTCTTAGTGTTAGTTCGGAAACTCTCAAAGATACCTTGATCTGATGGACTATCAGAAATTTGTGTACCTATTCTGTGACTAAACATTCCTGCCATATCACCTCGGAATGTTTTTCCTGACTCTTGAGTAGTATCATTATAACGTTCCCATTTTGTATCATCTCCAAGCCCCATTGAATCTACTTGGTCTTTAGTTTGATAACGTGAACCTACTGAGTTTGTAAAAGAAACCCATGGAGCATCTGCACTCCAGCTTTTCATTACACGGTCAGTCGTACCAGTTTGTAAACGAATTTCTGAAGGTTCTTGGGCTCCAACTGGTGTAGTAAACCAATAATCTGGACGTGAACCACCATAGTTAGCAACATAATTCGAAGCTCCAAATCCACCATTGTATTTATACGTTACTGTTACATAAGGATTTGTCTTGCTGTAACTTGACCAATCAACATCTACTACAATTTCTTGATCAACGTTAATACGGTCATGTACAGCAATCGCATCTGCATCATAAGGAGACTCCCCTCTATTTGCATATAAAGTTACGACACCTTTATCATTTCGTGTTGTTACCATCGCAGCATCTGCTGTGTTGATACCACTCAACATCGTAAACTGTGCCCCAATCAAACACGACGCTGCTCCAAAACTAAACTTTCTAATCGAAAATTTTTCCACACGCTGCCACATCTGCTTAGAGCGTTTCTGAGTTCTCTTGTACTTCATTCTTTGATCTCCATTTTTTATTTTTATTTCCTCTTATTCAAAAATTAATAAACTATAATACTATTTTATTATAATATATCCACTTTAGGTAATAAGAATCCACGTACATTATAACATGAAATCCCCCCCCCGTCCACTTTTAGCCTAATTTTTACTTTAATTAAAATATATAAAAATTTACCCTATTTGCTATTTTTTATTTATAATGACTTATACCGTTTTATGAATTTTAATTGGTTTTTATTTAAGAATATAACATAATCCATTTGAGGTATCTCGAACCCTCCCCGCCTCCACTTTATTCCGAACAAAACCAGCATCTCTGCTTGACGATGTCCCTTCAAAGCAGTATAATAGCACTTATTGAAATTTTCAGAAAAGGAAATGACCATGTTTACAAAATTAAAACATACATTTATCGGTCGGCCTCTTAAGTCCTTAACAGAAGGCGAGGGAGGGCTGCTGGGAAAAATGCAGGCCTTAGCCATGTTGTCAAGCGACGCTCTATCTTCCATTGCCTATGGGCCTGAGCAAGTAGTCCTCGTCTTGGCTAGTCTCTCTCCACTTGCTATATGGTGGAGCCTTCCTATCGGCCTTTTTGTCCTCCTACTCCTGGCCAGTCTGACTGTTTCCTACCGTCAAATCATCCACGCCTACCCTCAAGGAGGAGGGGCCTATATGGTTACTCGAGAAAATCTATCACCCGAGCTAGGCTTGATTGCTGGAGGTAGTCTGCTGGTTGACTACATGCTGACTGTGGCGGTATCGGTATCATCTGGAGCTGACGCTATCACAGCAGCCCTCCCTGCCCTTCACCCTTACAACCTCCACATCTCTATTTTTCTGGTTTGCTTACTCATGCTTTTGAACTTACGGGGGTTGAAAGAATCTGCCAGTTCACTGATGATTCCTGTCTATCTCTTTATCATCAGTACTGTCTTTCTATTGCTCTATGGAATCTTTCAACTAATGACAGGATCTCTCAGCTATCAGGCTACTTCTCCTATTGGACATGCCGTCCCGAGCCTGTCTATCATTCTCATTCTAAGAGCCTTTACCAGCGGCTCCGCCTCTCTGACAGGGGTTGAAGCTATTTCAAATGCCGTTCCCTTTTTCAAGGCTCCGAAAGAAAAAAATGCTGCTCAGACCTTGACCATCATGTCATTGATTTTAGGTTTTCTTTTTGCAGGAATTACCTTCCTAAACTACTGGATGGGGATTATGCCGCAACACGGAGAAACTATCCTCTCACAGATGGCTCAGGGAATCCTTGGTGATTCTTTCTTAGGTCACCTTGGCTATTATACCTTCCAATTCTCCACAGCCTTGATTTTGGCCGTAGCTGCAAATACCGGCTTTTCAGCCTTCCCTATGCTAGCCTACAATATGGCTAAAAACAAATATATGCCTCATCTTTTTATGGAAAAAGGAGACCGCCTAGGCTACTCTAATGGAATTTTAACTCTGGCATTTGGGGCTATGATTCTTCTTCTCATTTTTAATGGTAATACCGAACGTTTGATTCCTCTTTATACTATCGGTGTCTTCGTTCCCTTTGCCCTTTCTCAGACTGGGATGATTCGCCATTGGAAAAAGGAAAAAGGGGCAAATTTCTTAAAACCTGCCCTAGCCAATATTCTTGGTGCTATCATTTGCTACGCTATCGTGCTGATCCTGCTCTTTTTCCGTCTCAGTGATATCTGGCCTTTCTTCCCGATCATTCTCGTACTCACCCTACTCTTCTTGGCCATTCACAGTCATTACCAAAAAGTGGCCCAACAACTGCGACTCTATGAAGGAATCGAAAAACGTACCTACGATGGTAATCTTGTTCTCGTCCTAGTAGGAAATGTCACCCGCGTCAGCGTTGGAGCCATCAACTACGCTCAAAGTATCGGTGACGAAGTCCTAGCCATGCATATTTCTACCAAGGAAACAGCAGAAAAAGACCAGGAAATTCTCCAAGAATTTGCCGATTACTTCCCAACCATTACTCTGAAAAATATCAAGACCAGCTACCGCGACATCATCACCCCTACTGTCAAGTATGTCAAACGAATCTCTGAGGATGCCCAAAAAAAGAACTATACAGTCACTGTTCTGGTACCCCAGTTTATCCCTAATAAACCTTGGCAAAATATCCTACACAATCAAATGAGCCTCAAACTCAAATATGCCCTCCGTTGGCACCAAGACGTCGTTGTCGCTAGCTACTCTTATCACTTAAGAGAATAAAGAAAAGGCCCTACCAGAAGCAAGAAGCTTCTGGCAAGGCCTTTTTCTGAATCCATCCACTATGCTTAACTGAAAAGCATGACTAGAAATATTATTGAATGTGGTTAGCTAAATCTTCCTGAGCTTTTTTATTTGACTCAGCTTTTTCTTTTAGCCACTTTTCATAGAGTTCTTGGTACTGTTTAGCAGTTACTGGCTCTTTTTGCAATTCAACATATTTATAGTTGTCTGCATCTCCTTTGTGTCCAACGAATGAGAATGGGCCTGTAAACGGTACAGTCTTGCGGAAGATTGGGTTGGCTCCACCACTTTGAACTGGTAGGAACAAGGCGCTATCTGTCAACCAAGCTTGGGCTTCAGCATATTTTTCATAGCGAGCCTGAGTATCAGTGATTTCAGCGTCGGCCTGATCCAAGAGTTTCTTGTAGTCAGAAAGACCAATCTTGTCCTTGACTTCCTTGTCTTTTCCTTCAGACAAGCCCATATTTTTCAACTGAGAACCTGTCTCTGGATCTAGAATCGCTAGGTAAGTCTTAGGATCTGAGTAGTCTCCACCCCATCCTGAGATGTCGATGTCATAGTCTTTTTGTTCTGCTGTATTTGCGAAATAGGTTGCCTGATCTTTTTCGTCTGGAGAAAGTTGGATAACATCGATAACTACATTATCCTTACCAAGAGTTTCTTCCACTGTTTGCTTGAAAGATCCAGCCTGTTGCACATCTAGCTTAGCAGTCTGGTCAACTGGCATATCCAAATGAATTGGGAAGGTTACTCCCTGTGCTTGCAGGCTTTCTTTGGCCTTCGCAAATTTCTCTTTGGCCTTGTCAGGGTTCAAGAAGGCTTGCTTACCATCGTTTAGGTTGATATTTGCCCAATCTTTACCGTAGTTGACAATTTTTTCATTGACAATATCACCAAAGTTCTTATCACCAACTTGGACAAAGTTACTTGGTGTAACCGTGTTACGCAAGATACGGTCTGCTCCATCTTCACCATTTGTCTGCGCTGCATAAGCATGACGGTCAAAGGCAAAGTTGATAGCCTGACGGAAATCTTTATTCTGCATAGCTGCGCGTGCATCTGTCTTTTCCTTATCAGACTGTTTCATAGTCTGCTTGTAGCTTTGGCGATTGACGTTGAAAAGATAGTAGAAGGTAACTGAGTTTTGTGGTGTATAGGTAATCTTGTCCTCATTTCCCTTTTTGAGTTCAGCAAAGACTGAACTTGTTGGGAAAATACGACCATCTGTATAGTTGCCTTCCAAGAATCCTCTTGCAATGCTGTCTTGGTCAGAACCGTCAAAGAAAGAGAGCTTCACTTTCTCGATTTTAACATTGTCCTTATCCCAGTAGTTAGGATTTTTGTCAAACTCAATCAAAGATTTTGAGGTGAAGGACTTAAACAAGTAAGGACCATTTGACAAGATACTTGATGGTGTCACACTTCCAAAATCGTCTCCTTTAGACTTCAAGAAGGCTTCGTTTACAGGATTAAGGATACTTGCTGTTGTTTTAGAGTTCCAATAAGTCTCAGGTTGGATGAGGGTGTATTGGAGTGTGTAATCATCCACTGCCTTAACACCAACAGTTCCAAAATCAGATGATTTCCCTTCAACATAGTCTGCCAGCCCCTTGATAGAGTCTTGCACCAAGTACAAGTTTTCAGCCTTTTTATCAGCCGCATACTTGAGACCAGTCACAAAGTCATGAGCTGTTACATCCGCATACTCTTCTCCTTCAGAAGTGTACCATTTTGCCCCCTGACGGATCTTATAAGTGTAGGTCAAACCATCTTTTGACACAGTCCATGACTCAGCCATAGAGGGGATGAGATTGCCATACTGGTCATTTTCCAACAAGCCATCAATCAAGTTAGTTGTGATACTAGATGTAGAGTCTCGTGTAGAGGTAATATAATCCAAGGTGTCTGGGTTATTGACAAAGATATAAGAGTAAGTCTTGTCTGCATTACTTGATTGAGATGATCCACATGCCGCTAGAGCTAGACCTGCTGTCAAAGCCATAGCTCCAAACAGCATAACTTTTGATTTCTTCATGATTATTCTCCATTTTTTACAGTATGTGAAATATTATACACCATTTGAGCAAAAATATAAAGCCTTTTGTACTTTTTTACAAAAATAAAAATCAGTAGACTCGAGTTCCTACTGATTTTTGATATAGTTCGTTTGGATTATGCAGCCAAAACTTTGCGTCCTTTACGACGACGAGCTGCCAATACGCGACGACCGTTTTTAGTTGACATACGGTTACGGAATCCGTGTTTGCGCGCACGACGAAGTTTACTTGGTTGATAAGTACGTTTCACGATGAATACCTCCTCATAGATTTTGTATTCGTTTAGCCGGCTATAAAGTGATCAGTTACTAAACATACTTTACTATTCTATCTGATTCTTTCACTTTTGTCAATAGCTCTAGGCAAATGTTTCCTGCTTTTTAGCGCTTTTTCTAATGTAAGCCCTATCTACGATACTGTTTCAAGAAACGAGTCATTTTTTCTTGGATTTGGGCTAGTTCATCAACACGAGGAAGGTAAACGATGCGGAAGTGGTCTGGTTCCTGCCAGTTAAAGCCTCGACCATGAACCAAGAGAACCTTTTCCTGCTTCAAGAAATCAAGGACAAACTGCTCATCATCATCAATACGGTACATATTGCGGTCGATTTTAGGGAAGATATAGAGTCCGGCCTTGGGTTTAACAGCAGACAAGCCTGGAATATCTTGAATAGCATTGTAGATGAAGTTTCTTTGCTCGTAGATTCGTCCACCAGGAAGGAGCAATTCATCGACTGACTGGTGACCTCCCAAGGAAGTTTGTACGACTTGTTGGGCCAAAACATTAGAGCAAAGGCGCATATTGGACAACATATTGAGACCTTCAATATAGCCCTTGACGTGTGTCTTAGGTCCAGATAAGACCATCCAACCTACACGAAAACCAGCGATACGGTGAGATTTTGACAGACCATTCATGCTGACACAGAAAACATCTGGTGCCAAGCTTGCCACAGGCGTATGCACATGTCCATCCATTACCATGCGGTCGTAAATTTCATCCGCAAAGATGATCAAATCATTTTGACGGGCAATCTCAATAATCTCCAACAAAAGTTCCTTAGGATAAAGGGCTCCAGTTGGGTTGTTTGGATTGATAAGGACGATTGCCTTGGTATTGGAAGTGATTTTTGACTTGATATCGTCAATATCTGGGTACCATTCTGCAGCCTCATCACAGATATAATGAACGGCATTTCCTCCAGCTAGGCTGACAGCAGCTGTCCAGAGAGGATAGTCTGGCATAGGTACCAAGACCTCGTCTCCGTTGTCCAAAAGCCCCTGCATGGACATAACAATCAGTTCACTGACACCATTTCCAAGGTAAATATCATCAATATCGACATTGGGGAATTTCTTCAACTGGCAATACTGCATGATGGCCTTACGGGCTGAGAAAATCCCTTTAGAATCAGAATACCCTTCACTATCACGCGCATTCATAATCAAGTCATGAATGACCTCATCTGGCGCTGTAAAGCCAAATTCTGCTGGATTTCCGGTATTTAGACGTAAAATCTTTTCTCCGTTTGCTCGCATCCGCATAGCTTCTTCCAAAACAGGACCACGGATATCATAAGCAACATGCTCTAACTTACTAGACTTGTTATATTCTTTCATCTTGTTTCCTCAATTCATCAGGATAGTAACATTATACCACTAGAAAGAGAATGGGACAAGTTTGCTGAAATGTGTTACTAGATTCGGATAGAAGAAAAGCCTCACTAAAAGCGAGGCCGAGACAGCGGTGATAGCAGGTATTTTGCGAGAGACACATCACATACCAAAAGATAAACCTAGAAAAAGCAAGCCTAAAAAGGAGTCATAGAGAAGATTAAACATGAGGAAAAGCCCCCATATCATCAAGTAATCCCAGCGACCACTTCGTTTTGCAACTAGGAATAATATCAGATGGTAGAGTAGGTGAAAGACTAAAAAGCCAATAAAACCTGGATAGAGAAATGGAATCAGCCTCTCTAATTGCCAGATCATGATCACTTCTACCAAGACTGAAGCTAGGATGATTCCATAATAAAGAAAATTTGATTTTTGAAAAGAGTTTTTCATCATTCTCCCTCCCTTCACTTGTTTCCTGCTATCCTTTCTTTTATTTTATCATATATTTATATAGTTTTTAAGCGCTAACATTCTTTTGAAAAATACTTTTTTTGCTTTACTTCTATAGTGAAAAGGTTTACAATTATAGTAAGAAAATTTCAGGAGGTTTCATTATGGCACAACGTTACCAAAATATTATGGTCGCAATCGATGGTTCTAAGGAAGCGGACTTGGCTTTTGTCAAGGGAGTTCATTCTGCTCTACGAAACGATGCTAAACTCACCATCGCTCATGTCATTGACACACGCGCTCTCCAAAGCGTATCCACCTTTGATGCTGAAGTTTACGAAGAACTCCAAGTCGATGCTGAAAGTTTGATGAAAGAGTACGAAAAACGCGCTAAAGATGCTGGTGTGACAGATGTTCACATCGTCATTGAAATGGGAAATCCAAAGACCCTACTAGCACGTACTATTCCTGATGCTGAGGAAGTGGACCTCATCCTCGTTGGCGCAACTGGTCTCAACGCCTTTGAACGCCTCTTGGTCGGTTCTTCATCTGAATACATCCTCCGCCATGCTAAGGTCGATTTGCTGGTTGTGAGAGAACAAGAAAAAACTTTATAATCACGAAGAAAAGGAGCTCAGCGCTCCTTTTTGTTTACTATTTATACTCTTCGAAAATCTCTTCAAACCATGTCAACGTTGCTTTGCCGTATATATGTTACTGACTTCGTCAGTTCTATCTGCAACCTCAAAACAGTGTTTTGAGCTGACTTCGTCAGTTCTATCCACAACCTCAAAACAGTGTTTTGAGCTGACTTCGTCAGTTTCATCTACAACCTCAAAGCAGTGCTTTGAGCAACCTGCGGCTAGTTTCCTAGTTTGCTCTTTGATTTTCATTGACTATTATTTCTCTCTTTATGGCGTTCATAAGCCTTGAGTTGGCGCTGCAGTTCCTTTTTAATAGCAGGTTCTGGAGCATATTTTTCTTCCCAATCATCCGGTTTTAAGATTTTGTGGGTCACTGGATCAAAATGGGCCTTGCCATCTGGGAAAATTTTCCCCATATTGGCCTGATGGACAATGTCAAAAATACGTTCTGGGTCCACCCCCATCAAGACAAAACTACCATAGGTGAAGTAAAGCGTATCAATCAAGGCATCCACCTGCCCTACCAAATCTTGCTGAGCAGGTGTCTTCTTGGCTACCTTATCTGCTGCCTTATCAAGGGCCTGATGAAGTTGCGATAAAGCGTGACCAAAATCTTCTTCCGAAGGACTAGCAGCCCGAACAAACTCCACCAATTCTTCTATCTTAAAGCCAGCCCTATGGGTTGCACCTTCTAAATCCCAAGCTCGAGGTTCTTCTTGGGTTCGTTCATCCATCATGTGGTGGAAGGTCTTGACCTTATTGAAATGATAGTCACGGCTGACAAAGACTTTTTCTGAAGCCAAAACACCAAAATGTTCCAAGGCCTTGTGGATTCCGTCTTGCTGATTGCTGGTGGTAATGTGCTTAGCAACTTCCTTGACACTGCTACTACCATTTCCCATAGCGACCGACATACCGACACCAGCCAGCATTTCTAGGTCGTTATCTGAGTCACCAAAGGCCATAACTTGGTTGAGGTCAAAGCCATATTCTTTCCCGACTCGGCGTATACCTTCCAATTTAGAATTTCCTTGATTGATGACATCCGCAGCAAAAGGATTGCTACGTGTTAATTTCAAATCTTCAAAATCAGCTGCCGCCTTCTCAGATTCTTCTGGCGTCATCAGCATCAAGACTTGGTAGATAGGTTGATTCATCAGATCAAGCAAGTCTTCTTCCCTTTGGGGAACAACCTTGCTGACCATACGATTAAAGGAATGACTCACCGTCCGAGTTAAAACAGAGGGAACGAAGCGACTGATTCGTTGAGAAAAAGTTCCCAGACCAAAAGACATGATTTTAGACCCCAGCATGGCATCCTTGGTCCCTAGGGCAATTTCCTTGCCCTCTTTTTTAGCATAAGTAATGAGCTGGCGCAAATGTAACTTGGAAATTGGGCTCGTGAACAAGACTCTGTCTTTATTAAAGATATACTGGCCATTGTAGGTTACCGCAAAGTCCAGATCCAAATCGTCCATCAATTCCTTAACAAAAAAAGGTCCTCGTCCTGTTGCTACGCCAACCAGTACCCCTTGTTCTTTGACAATCTTAATCGCGTCCTTAGTGGATTTCAAAACACTCTTGCGATCGTTAACCAAGGTTCCATCGATATCAAAAAAAACAGCTTTGACTTCCATCCTATCCCAATCTCCCCTTTTGTGATACAATGATTATACCACATTTCAGAAAGAGTGAGTAAATCATGCCTAAGAAAATCCTTGTTTTACATACAGGTGGGACTATTTCCATGCAGGCCGATGCCTCTGGCGCTGTTGTGACGAGTTCAGATAATCCCATGAACCATGTGTCCAATCCACTTGAAGGAATCCAAGTCCACTCCCTAGACTTTTTTAACCTGCCAAGCCCCCACATCAAACCCAAGCATATGCTGGCCCTCTACCAAAAAATCAAAGAGGAAGCTGCTAACTACGATGGGGTGGTGATCACACATGGAACCGATACTTTGGAAGAAACAGCCTATTTCCTTGATACCATGGAAGTTCCCCACATGCCTATCATACTAACAGGAGCCATGCGCAGCTCCAACGAACTCGGTAGTGATGGTGTCTATAATTATCTGAGTGCTCTACGAGTGGCTAGCGACGACAGGGCTGCTGACAAAGGAGTTTTGGTCGTTATGAACGATGAAATCCACGCTGCCAAGTATGTCACCAAAACACATACAACCAACGTCAGCACCTTCCAGACTCCAACACACGGGCCACTTGGTCTAATCATGAAACACGAAATCCTCTACTTCAAAACAGCTGAACCTCGTGTCCGCTTTGACCTTGATCACATACAAGGCTTAGTCCCTATCATCTCGGCTTATGCTGGTATGACAGATGAGCTGATTGATATGCTGGATTTGGAACAATTGGACGGCTTGATTATCCAAGCCTTCGGAGCTGGTAATATTCCCAAAGAAACGGCTCAAAAATTAGAAAGCCTTCTGCAAAAAGGAATCCCAGTCGCTCTAGTATCACGATGCTTTAACGGTATTGCAGAACCTGTTTATGCCTACCAAGGTGGGGGCGTGCAGTTGCAAAAGGCAGGTGTCTTCTTTGTTAAAGAACTCAACGCCCAAAAAGCCCGTTTGAAACTCCTCATCGCCCTCAATGCCGGACTAACAGGTCAAGCTTTGAAAGACTATATGGAAGGCTAACCTCTTCTCTAGAAAGCAAAATCAGGAAATCTTCACGATTCCCTGATTTTTTCTATTTACGTTTTCGTGTTGAACGACGTTCTGTCAAACCATGAGGTAAGAGAACTTCACGTTCTTCCAACTCTTCCTTGTGCATAATCTTCGTCAACATACGCATACTGATGGCACCAAGGTCATAAAGAGGTTGAGCAATCGTTGTCAAGTTTGGACGGGTAAAGCGTGAGATTTGTGAATCATCACTAGTAATGATTTCAAACTCTTCTGGCACTGATACACCGTGGTCAGCCAAACCATTCAAGACACCTGCTGCCAATTCATCACCTGTTACAACTGCTGCAGTTGCATTTGATGAAATCAAACGTTCTGCCAAGGCATAACCGTCTTCATAAGTATATTTAGACTCAAATACCAATCCTTCGCTATAAGAGATCCCTGCTTTTTTCAAGGCTTCCTTGTAACCAACCAAACGAACTTTACCATTGATATCATCCACTAGTGGACCGCTAACAAAAGCAATGCGCTCGTTCTCTTTAGCAAGGTAGGTCACTGCGTCAATCGTAGCTTGTTTGTAGTCAATATTAACACTTGGAAGTTGATGTTCTACATCCACCGTTCCTGCAAGAACAACTGGTGTCCGAGAACGAGAAAACTCTGAACGAATTTTTTCAGTCAAGTGGTAACCCATAAAAATGATACCATCCACTTGCTTAGAAAACAGTGTATTGACAACTGAAACTTCCTTGTCATCATCCTCATCACTGTTAGCAAGGACGATATTATACTTGTACATTTCAGCAATATCATCAATCCCTTTGGCAAGCGTTGAGAAATAACCATTAGTAATATTTGGAATCACAACACCGACAGTGGTTGTCTTCTTACTTGCAAGACCACGCGCTACGGCATTGGGACGGTAATCCAAACGGTCAATTACCTCAAGCACTTTTTTACGAGTATTCTCTTTTACATTCTTATTGCCATTGACTACACGGCTAACCGTCGCCATTGAAACCCCTGCTTCACGGGCGACATCATAAATCGTTACTGTATCGTCTGTATTCATTCCATTTCCTTTCTATATCATACCTCACGAGACTCCAAAAAAGAGACGGTATGAAAATTTCGTTTTCATGTTTCTACTTATTCCATTCTATCACTATTTGTAAACACTTTCAAGTATTTTTTGAAGATTGTTTGAAAAAAATTTCATAGAAAGCCTAAGTTTTAAAGAAAAAAATGACCTTTTCTTGATTTTTAATCCTATTTGCTGTATGATAAGGGAAAAGAAAGGGGGTAGAGATATGGCTTTTACCAATACCCAGATGCGGTCTGCTAGTTTTGGCATTGTTACCAGCTTGCCTGATGATGTCATTGACTCTTTTTGGTATATCATCGACCATTTCTTAAAAAATGTCTTTGAATTGGAAGAAGAACTTGAGTTTCAATTGCTGAATAACCAAGGTAAGATTACCTTCCACTTTTCAAGTCAACACCTCCCTACAGCCATTGATTTTGACTTTAACCACCCTTTCGACCCTCTTTATCCCCCCAGAGTCCTGGTTTTAGACATGGATGGTAGAGAGACTATCCTCCTCCCAGAAGAAAATGACCTATTTTAAAAACTCTAGTTTTCAGTAGCAAGTGACTGAAAACTAGAGTTTTTTCTATTTTTTCAAAGCATCATACAAGTGACGGATAGGTTGCTTTAATGTCGGATGGATAAAATGAGGCGCAATTTCTTGTAGAGACTCAAGAACAAACAGGCGTTCTGCTATGTAAGGATGGGGCAAGATGAGGTCGTCTGTGTAAATGACCTGGTCCTCCACAAAGAGCAAGTCCAAATCAATCAAGCGAGGTCCCCAATGGATTTCTCTCACACGTCCCATCTCTGACTCAATGGCTAACAAGGTTTCTAACAAGACTGGTGCTGGTAGCCAGGTTTCTACTTCAATCACCTGATTGGCAAAGCTATCCTGCTCCACTCCACCCCAAGGCTCCGTCGCTAAGACACTGGACTCTTTGAGAATATGGATGCCACGAGCTCGCAGTTTGTCAATGGCTTGTTTCAAGTTTGCTTGTTTATCTCCCATATTGCTTCCTAGGGCGATAAAGGCTCGTTGCTTGCGGCGATGAATGGTTACCGAGCAAGTATCTAGCGGCAAATGCACTGGCGCCCAAGGTTTTTTCAGTTCCAGCTGAATTTCTTGGACAAGAGGATAAGCCTCAAAAGTACGTTCTACCAACTTGTAAGCTACCGTTTCAATCAAATCCTCACTCGTTTCCTGAAACCAAGACGTCCACTGCTGACACAGCTCTCCATAATGGACAGAAGCTGTTAAATCCAAGTCTGTAGCCGCCTTGGTCATATCATAGGATAGGATGGCTGAAACGACAAACTTCTGCCCCAATTCTTTCTCACTAGGAAAAAGACCATGATAGGCAAAAATTTCCAAATCCTTAATCTGCAGTTGATCCATAACTAGTCCTTTCTAGAAAAATCCGCTTGAAGCGGATTCTTTTTATAGTCCCATTAAACGATAAGCCTGATCTCTTAGGTCCTTATCTGTTTCAAATAGACCACGAGCTACTGTTGTCAAGGTAGCAGTGCCTGGTTTTCTGACACCACGCATGCTCATACACATATGTTCTGCCTCAATGACAACAAAGGCTCCTTTAGCACCTAGATACTTCATCAAGGCATCGGCCACTTCGATATTCAAACGTTCTTGAATTTGTGGTTTTTTAGAATAAACTTCAACCGTACGGGCTAGCTTAGACAAGCCCGCCACACGACCATCTGGAATATAAGCAATGTGCGCTTTACCATAAAATGGCAAGAAGTGGTGCTCACACATAGTATGGAAAAAGATATCCTTCTCTACTACCATGTTATCATCGATAATCTCAAAGGATTTTGACAAATGTTCCTCCGCTGTTTGGCCAAGACCTGAAAAAATCTCTTGGTACATACGGGCTACACGAGCAGGTGTTTCCTGCAAGCCCTCGCGATTAGCGTCCTCTCCTACAGCCTCGATAATCATTTTTACAGCTGCTTCAATCTTTTGTGTATCCATTCTCTTTCTTCCTCTCCATCAGATAGGCTCTCACTTGGCTCAAGAAATACAAGGAACCCGTGACAATCCTAACTGTTTGTTTCTCTTCCTTTTTATTTGTCAATTTTTGCTCTAGAAAATCCTGCCAACCTTGGTAGCTGAGATTTCTAGACTTAGCTGCCTCTTTCAGCACGTTTTCATCAGTCGCCCGACTATCGTCAAAACGTGTCAGAGTAAGCTCGGTATCTGGTATTGCCCCCAACAAATCCAACATATCTTCCAAGGCCTTGGTTTTGATGCAGGTAAAGAGGATTTCCTTATGATAATCCGCAAAGCGTTCTTGCAAGGTTGTCAATAAAGCCTTGATAGCATGAGGATTGTGGGCTCCATCCAAAATCATCAAGGGGTCTCTTGACACGATTTCCAAACGCCCTGGCCATCTTGTTTCTTCCAAGGCTTGACCAATCAAGTCATTGCTTGCTAGTTCTCGACCATCTTCTTTACAAAAAGTATCAAGTAAAGCTATGGCCATCCCAGCATTCTCTATCTGGTGCAAACCAAGCAAACCAGTCTGAAAACGACCTTGTCTGACAGAACTGGTATAGTCAAATATTTCACCCGTTCCCACACTCTCTTGGTGACTGACCTGATAATCACTCCCATACCGCACTCTCGGTGCATTTTTAGTTGCTGCAATAGAGTCAATTACAGCTAGCGCTTCTGGAGCAATACGACCTGTTACCAAAGGAATTCCTTGTTTGATAATACCTGCCTTCTGCTCTGCTATGGCCTCCAAGGTATCACCAAGTAGGGCTACATGATCCAGTCCAATGGTCGTAATTCCTGTTAAAATAGGCTGGCAGACATTGGTACTATCCAAGAGCCCGCCCATGCCCACTTCCATGATGGCCACATCTACTTGCTCTGAAGCAAAGTAGTCATAAGCTATGGCTGTGATAATCTCAAACTCAGTTGTCCCCTGTAAATTGGCAGCCGATTCCCCCTCAATCAAAGACTGATAGTCTGCCATGAGAGCCTCTAGGCTCGCTTCTGGGATAGATTTTCCATTGATGCTAATCTGGTCTGTGTAATGAATGAGATAGGGCGAGCTGAACACACCAACTCTCAGCCCTAGCTTTTCCAACATATTTTTCAAAAAAGCAATGGTCGAGCCCTTGCCATTGGTTCCTCCGATATGGATGACCTTGAGTTTGAGATGGGGATTACCACGCAAAGCTAACAGTTCCACCATGCGTTCCAAGCCAAAATGCGGTTGGTCCGTCCGGTAGTTGGCAATCCACTGATTGTTTTCAATTTCTTTCATCTTATTTATATTGTTTTAAATCTAGATTTTCCGCTTCATCAGCTAGACGAATAGCAGAGGCAATTTCAACCGCCATCTTGTGACTGGCTACATCATGCACGCGAACCACTTCCACACCCTGTCTCGCAGCGATACTAGTTACATGAGCAGAGGCCGTGTCCCAATTACGGAAACCAAGTTCTGTCTCAGGATTGACTTCAAAACCATTTTCTTCTAGGATATTGATGACAAATCGCTTGCGCGAAACTCCAAGAAAGATTGGATAGCCCTTCTGATGGAGTTTATCCAAGTCCCGTAAAAGGAGCAAATTTTCTTTCTTGGTCAGACCAAAGCCAATTCCTGGATCCAGCAGGATATTTTTTTGTGCAATACCAGCTTGACCTGCTCTCGCTAGGGATCTGTCAAAGAAAGCCCCCATCAAGTCTTCAATTGGCAATTTTTCAAAATCAGCTAACTCTTTTTCTGTAAAGGTTTGACCAAAGCCAAAATGAGGAAAGATGAGCGAGCTAGGGTGCTGAGGTCGAGCCATAACCGGATTAAACATGATAACCACTTTCGCTCCAGCCTTAGCAACCACATGAGCCATTTTTTCATCTCCCATGAGACCAGTGATATCATTGACCAGATTGGCACCAGCAGCCAAAGCAGCCTCTGCCACCTGACTTTTCCAAGTATCGATAGAAATGAGAACATCACTTTCCTTACGAATCGCTTTAATCACTGGAACAACACGCTGGATTTCCTCTTCTATCTCAACATAGCTACTTCCCGGCCGAGGCCGAGTCGATTCTCCGCCGATATCTAGCATACTAGCTCCTTCGGCAATCAATTTACGAGCTTGCTCAAGAGCTTGCTCAAGAGCAAAAAACTTTCCCCCATCTGAAAAGGAATCCGGTGTTACATTGATAATACCGCAAATGGTTGTCTTGACATGATTGGCTTTACTTGGCATATCGTTCACTCCCTCAAGGCTTTTTACCATATTATTTCTCTATTTTACCATAAAAAGAAAAATATGAACACGATTGCATTCATCTTTTTCACAGTTGAAGGAGGCAATTTCTCCCTCAAGAAAAATTGCTTCCATTTAGCAGAACCATTTCTCCCATTTCTAAAATATTGCCCTTAACTTTTAAAGTAGAGAACCTTAAATAGGCACACCAAAGGTTCTACTAACAATAATCACAAGTGCAAACAAGCAAAAGACTACTCCGTTAACAATCATATGAAGTAAGATAGACATTTCCAAACGTTGGGTTTTATAGACAGTCCACGTTAAAACCGATGACATGCCACCATAGATTAAAAGAGAAGGCAGATTTGTTGGTAGATGCAGCAAAGCAAAGATAATAGCACCGACTATATAACCCACATTTTCTTTACCACGAAAGAGTTTTTTAGGAATCACTCCTCGACATAAAATCTCCTCACAAATAGGAGCTATTAGAACCAGTAAGAAAAAACTGGAAATTAAGGAACTATTCTGGATCAAATCATTAATATTTGATTGATTGCTGGTTGTTGTTTCATTCATCAAATGCAGTAAGACCACACCAAGAATATTAAAGGCAAGAATCACTAGATAGCTTAAGGCCAATCTAGCCAAATCCTTAGCCTTGAAAAACGATAAACCAAAACTAGCCAACTGTGTTTTCCTAGCACCTATTATAAATACAGTTAAAACCACAAGAGATAAGGCCCCTACTAATAGTCCCGTTTGAAGCAGTGGAAATTTTCTGCTAGTTAGAAAAGTTGCTAGGGCTAAAGGAAACTGAGAAAACAAAAGCCCTACTAGAAAGATTATTAACCACTTCCCCCGGTTTAATACTTCACCCCAAATATTCTTTTTTATCATCAATCATACTCCTACCATTCAATCAAAATCACCTACCTAGTTTGAAGCAATTTTCAAGTAACTATAATATAAAAAGGGGAGAACCCCTTTTTATATTATAGCATTTATAGTGCCATGCTGATGTAGTTAAGGATAAACAAGGCATCCAAAATCCAAATCATGACATGAACATCTTTAGCTTGACCTTTGACAAGCTTAGTCAAAGTGTAAGTCAAGAAACCAACTGCAATCCCTTGAGTGATAGAGTAGCTGAACCCCATAAAGATAGATGTGAAGAAGGCAGGAACCGCTTCAGACATATCATCCCAATGGATATTTTTCAAGCTAGCCAACATCATAATCCCAACGATAATCAAGATTGGAGCTGTAGCGGCTGTTGGTACAATCGCTAGAAGTGGGCTAAAGAAGCTTGAAATTGCAAAACAGATAGCTACAACCAAGGCTGTCAAACCAGTACGTCCACCTGCACCGATACCAGCAGCAGACTCAACATAAGTCGTTACGTTTGAAGTACCTGCGATAGCACCAATTGAAGTACCAATCAAATCAGAGTAAAGAGCCTTGTCCAACTTAGCTGATTGATGATTTTCACCATTTGTAGCTACGATACCGACTTTTTCACCTGTACCGATCAAGGTACCAATCGTGTCAAAAATATCTGTCAATGAGAAGGCAAGAATGGCCATCAGAGTTTCAGGCAAGCGAGCTGTATCTGAAATCAAAGCTCCCAAACCTTCTGAACCAAGAGCTGCACCAAAGACTGTCTTCAAGTCTTCAAAGGCTGCACCAACATGGTTATTAGCAAAATCGATACTAGACAAATCTACCAAACCAACTACGATAGCAAGAACAGTTGTTGTCAAGATAGAAAGGATAATTCCCCCTTTAATCCCTTTAATAACAAAGAAGATAGTAATGGCAAGTCCTGCAAGAGCCACCAAAACAGCTGGATTATTAAAGCTAACCAATCCTGGAACTGCTGAAGCATTTGCTGTAATCGCAGCTTGAGCCTTGTCAGCCCCTTCTCCTGCAACCGTGTAATTTCCTGGATCAATAGAGAATTTCAAAAGTCCAGCATTCTTAATTCCCACGTAGGCAAGAAAGACACCGATACCAGCTGAAATTGCTGAGCGAAGGGCATTTGGAATCGATTCAATGATCATTTTACGAACATTTGTCAAAGTAATAATCAATGAGATAATTCCACAGATGAAGACCATAGCCAAGGCTTCTTGCCAAGAATACCCGAGTCCAAATACAACTGTAAATGTAAAGAAGGCATTGAGTCCCATACCTGGCGCTTGAGCATATGGCAAGTTAGCATAGAAGGCCATCATCAAGGTACCAGCAACTGCACCGATAATCGTTGCAAGGAAGACACCCTGAGCAGGCATTCCTGTTTGCGAAAGAATTTGTGGGTTTACAAAGAGAATATAGCTCATTGCAAAGAAAGTTGTTAAACCAGCGAGAACCTCTGTACGAACGTCTGTACCGTTCTCTTTTAGTTTAAATAATTTGTCCATTATCAATCTCCTTTTAGTTTTTACGAACAATAATAGAATTATATCATTTATCATTCACTTTTTCAATACCTTTGTTTGATTTATTTAAGAATTTGATGAAATTTCATTTTTTGTTTCGAATCTGCTTTTCTGCCTGCTTTCTGCTATAATAGTAGACATCTTATCTGAAAAGACACTAGAAAGGTCCCTATGACGAAGAAAATTATTGCAGTTGACCTAGATGGAACCCTGCTCAACTCAGACAGTCAAATTTCTGACTTTACCAAAGAAACCATTAAAAAAGTTGCTGAAAAAGGCCATCAGGTTATTATTACGACAGGTCGCCCTTACCGCATGTCAAAAGATTTCTACCGTGAACTAGGCTTAGACACTCCTATGATTAATTTCAACGGATCCCTCACTCATTTACCAGACCAGGATTGGGACTTTGAAAAGTGTTTGACCGTAGACAAAAAATACCTGCTAGATATGGTTCAACGTTCAGAGGATATTCAAGCCGATTTTATCGCTGGAGAATATCGTAAAAAATTCTACATTACAAATCCTAATGAAGAAATCGCCAATCCCAAACTATTTGGTGTAGAAGCTTTCCAGCCTGAAAATCAATTTCAGCCTGAATTGGTGACCAAGGATCCTAACTGTATTCTGTTGCAGACCAGAGCCAGTGACAAGTATGCCTTGGCAAAAGAAATGAACGCCTTCTACCAGCATCAACTTTCTATTAATACCTGGGGTGGTCCGCTCAATATCCTTGAATGTACTCCCAAAGGTGTCAACAAGGCCTTCGCCTTGGACTACTTGCTCAAGGTAATGAATCGTGACAAAAAAGATTTGATTGCCTTTGGTGATGAACACAATGATACCGAAATGCTCGCTTTTGCTGGGAAGGGTTATGCCATGAAAAATGCCAATCCGGAGCTACTCCCTTATGCGGATGAGCAAATTTCCCTGACCAATGACCAAGACGGGGTTGCCAAAACCCTGCAAGACTTATTCTTATAGTCCATTCTGACCAGCTTACGAGCTGGTCTTTGTGCTCTTTTCACAGTCTCATCAACCAGTTAATCGATTGTTCTATTTTTTACCTCCAAAACCTTGGAAAAGGCTTTCTTTTGTGATATACTTCACATATAAATACAAGAGAGCTCGTCACACTCGACTCTGTTGAAACAAAATCAATCCAGTCCTGTTGTCCCTGTTCTCGGCCAATATCAAGGAGGATAGCTATGAAAGCTGTTGTTGTAAATCCAGAAAGCACTGGTGTTGCTGTTGAAGAAAAAGTACTCCGTCCACTTGAAACTGGGGAAGCACTTGTAGAAATTGAATACTGTGGTGTTTGCCACACTGACCTCCACGTTGCCCACGGTGACTTTGGTCAAGTACCAGGACGTGTCCTAGGACACGAAGGTGTTGGTATCGTTAAAGAAATTGCACCAGATGTTAAAAGTCTTAAAGTTGGTGACCGTGTCAGCGTTGCTTGGTTCTTTGAAGGATGTGGTACTTGCGAATACTGTACAACTGGTCGTGAAACTCTTTGCCGTACAGTAAAAAATGCTGGTTACTCAGTAGATGGTGGTATGGCTGAACAATGTATCGTAACTGCAGACTATGCTGTCAAAGTTCCTGACGGACTTGATCCAGCCCAAGCTTCTTCTATCACATGTGCTGGTGTAACAACCTATAAAGCCATTAAAGAAGCAAAAGTTGAACCAGGCCAATGGGTTGTTCTATACGGTGCTGGTGGGCTTGGTAACCTAGCTGTTCAATATGCTAAAAAAGTATTCAATGCTCATGTCATCGCGGTTGATATCAACAACGACAAACTTGCCCTTGCTAAAGAAGTCGGTGCGGATATCGTTATTAATGGCCTAGAAGTTGAAGATGTACCTGGACTCATCAAGGAAAAAACTGATGGAGGAGCTCATTCAGCTGTCGTAACCGCTGTGTCTAAAGTTGCCTTCAACCAGGCTGTTGACTCCGTTCGTGCTGGTGGTCGCGTCGTCGCTGTTGGTCTTCCTTCTGAAATGATGGAACTCAGTATCGTCAAAACCGTTCTAGATGGAATCCAAGTTATCGGTTCTCTTGTTGGAACTCGTAAAGACTTGGAAGAAGCCTTCCAATTCGGTGCAGAAGGTTTGGTAGTCCCAGTTGTCCAAAAACGTCCAGTCGAAGATGCGGTTGCAATTTTCGACGAAATGGAAAAAGGTCAAATTCAAGGACGTATGGTACTCGACTTCACCCACTAATCTAATAAAAACCTATTTTAAAAGTTGGAATACGCTTCCAACTTTTTTATATTAAATTTTTAAATAAGGATTCAAAAAAACTTCTCAAAAACTCAATATATCAATATTTTCAGATGTAATCTTTTTAATTATTTTATGATAAATAGTTGATTTTTAGATGAAAACGGTTTATACTTAAAAAGTCTTAAAGTTTTCTTAAAAGAAAACTGAAACAACAAAAAGGAGGAATGACAATAATGAGTATCGGAATCATTATTGCGAGCCACGGCGAATTTGCTGCGGGTATTCATCAGTCAGGATCTATGATCTTTGGTGAACAAGAAAAGGTTCAAGTTGTAACCTTTATGCCAAATGAAGGTCCTGATGATCTATACGCTAAGTTTAATAACGCTGTTGCTGCATTTGACGCAGAAGATGAGGTTCTAGTTTTGGCTGACCTTTGGAGTGGATCTCCATTTAACCAAGCTAGCCGCGTGATGGGAGAAAATCCTGAGCGTAAGTTTGCCATCATCACAGGACTTAACTTACCGATGTTGATTCAAGCCTATACAGAGCGCCTGATGGACGCTGCTGCAGGTGTAGAAAAAGTCGCTGCTAATATCATTAAAGAAGCCAAAGATGGCATCAAAGCTCTTCCAGAAGAGCTCAATCCAGCTGAGGAAACAGCAAGCGCTGCAGCTGCTCCAGTTGCTCAAGCTGCTATTCCAGAAGGAACTGTTATCGGAGATGGAAAACTCAAAATCAATCTTGCTCGCCTAGACACTCGTCTACTTCACGGTCAGGTTGCAACTGCTTGGACTCCAGATTCAAAAGCAGACCGTATCATCGTTGCTTCAGATAACGTAGCAAACGACGATCTTCGTAAAGAATTGATTAAACAAGCAGCTCCAAATAATGTCAGAGCTAATGTTGTCCCAATTCAAAAATTGATCGAGGTTGCAAAAGACCCACGATTTGGAGAAACACATGCCCTTATCTTGTTTGAAACACCTCAAGATGCTCTTCGTGCAATCGAAGGTGGCGTGCCAATCAAGACTCTTAACGTAGGATCAATGGCTCACTCAACAGGTAAAACAATGGTCAACAACGTTTTGTCTATGGACAAAGATGACGTTGCTACATTTGAGAAAATGCGTGACCTCGGTGTTGAATTTGATGTACGTAAAGTACCAAACGACACCAAAAAAGATTTGTTTGACTTGATTAACAAAGCCAACGTTCAATAATAGACATCAGTAACTATCGAAGAATTCTAAGAAAATTTTTCACTTTATTATCATTAAATAGAAAAGGAATAAAACCATGTCAGATATTTCAATTATTTCTGCTGTCTTGGTTGTAGTTGTTGCCTTCCTTGCAGGTCTTGAAGGTATCCTCGACCAATTCCAATTCCATCAACCAATCGTCGCATGTACCCTTATCGGACTTGCAACTGGTAACCTCGAAGCAGGTGTTATGCTTGGTGGATCACTTCAAATGATCGCCCTTGGTTGGGCAAACATCGGAGCTGCCGTAGCTCCTGACGCTGCTCTTGCATCTGTTGCCGCAGCAATCATCTTGATCAAAGGTGGTAACTTTACTACTGAAGGTATCGCCGTTGCAACAGCAACAGCTATCCCTCTTGCCGTAGCTGGACTTTTCTTGACAATGATTGTTCGTACAATCTCAGTTGGTTTGGTTCACACTGCTGACGCTGCTGCTAAAGAAGGAAATATTGCAGCTGTTGAGCGTGCTCACTTTATCGCACTTCTTCTTCAAGGTCTTCGTATTGCAATCCCTGCTGCCTTCCTTATCGCTATCCCAGCTTCTGCCGTTCAAGATGCTCTTAAATTGATGCCAGACTGGTTGAATGGTGGTATGGCTGTCGGTGGTGCTATGGTCGTTGCCGTTGGTTACGCTATGGTTATCAACATGATGGCAACTCGTGAAGTATGGCCATTCTTCGCAATCGGTTTTGCTTTTGCTGCGATTTCTCAATTGACTTTGATTGCCCTTGGTGTAGTCGGTGTTGCCCTTGCCTTCATCTACCTTAACCTTTCAAAACAAGGTGGTAACGGTGGCGGAGGAGCTGCTACTTCTAACGACCCAATCGGTGATATCCTAGAAGACTACTAGAAAGGGGAACAATCATGACTGAAAAACTTCAATTATCAAAATCAGATCGTAAAAAAGTTTGGTGGCGTTCACAATTCCTTCAAGGTTCTTGGAACTACGAGCGTATGCAAAACTTGGGTTGGGCTTACTCATTGATCCCAGCTATCAAAAAATTGTACACTACTAAAGAAGACCAAGCTGCTGCTCTTGAGCGCCACCTTGAGTTCTTCAACACTCACCCATACGTAGCTGCTCCAATCATGGGGGTTACTCTTGCACTTGAAGAAGAACGTGCTAACGGTGTTGAAATCGACGACGCTGCTATTCAAGGGGTTAAAATCGGTATGATGGGACCTCTTGCTGGTATCGGTGACCCAGTATTCTGGTTTACAGTTCGTCCTATCCTTGGAGCTCTTGGTGCATCACTTGCTGCATCTGGTAACTTGGTTGGTCCACTTCTCTTCTTCTTCGGATGGAATGCGATCCGTATGGCCTTCCTATGGTACACACAAGAGTTTGGTTACAAGGCTGGTTCTGAAATCACTAAAGATATGTCTGGTGGTATCTTGAAAGACATCACTAAAGGAGCTTCTATCCTTGGTATGTTCATTCTTGCCGTTCTTGTACAACGTTGGGTATCTATCAACTTCACTGTTAACCTTCCAGGTAAACAATTGGCAGAAGGTGCCTATATCAACTTCCCAGAAGGTCCTGTATCAGGTGCTGAATTGAAAGGTATCCTTGGTCAAGCACTTGGTGGATTGAGCTTAGATAAGATTCAACCACAAACCCTTCAAGGTCAGTTGAACTCATTAATTCCAGGATTGATGGGACTTCTCCTTACTTTCCTTTGCATGTGGTTGCTTAAGAAAAAAGTATCACCAATCTCAATCATCCTTGCACTCTTTGCAGTAGGTATCGCAGCTCGTTTCTTCGGTATCATGTAATTAAGCAACTTAAAAGGAACCAGGTTCTAAGCCTGATTCCTTTTTTCTATGCTTTTATACTCTTCGAAAATCAAATTCAAACCACGTCAGCGTCGCCTTACCGTACTCAAGTACAGCCTGCGGCTAGCTTCCTAGTTTGCTCTTTGATTTTCATTGAGTATTATTCTGCCAAGGCTCCCATTGGATCCCAAGGTGCAAGTACGATTGGTTCTGCATCATAAGCAGCTTGTTCTTCTGCTGTCAGCAATTCTTTGCGAACAACGATTTGATAAGTGTATTCGTCCATCCAAGCGTCTGAGGCAACAAAGTAACCATCTGTACCGACCTTATCTCCCCATGAGTTTTCAATCTTCCACTTAGTTGACTTGCCATTTTCATCCAAATCCACACCTGTCAAGACCATGGCGTGGGTCATCAAGCTTTCGCTGTAGTCCAAACGTCCGGCCTTGTCTTGAGTGAGTTGAATGTCCATGCTTGATTCGAAGTCATAAACATCTGTCGCAAGGATTCCAGCTTTGCGGTTGCTGAGCTGGCCGACATCAGAACCAAACCAAACAGTCTCACCTGTTTGCATTTGAGCAATCGCCAATTCTTTCAAGCGCTCCATCGGTACGTTGATGTAACGAACTGCACGGCTACCAACAACATTTCCCAACATCTCAACTGTGTAAGATTGGCCGTAAGGCTTGTCAGCAGTTGGGGCGTTGATAACAGAAACGTAATCTTCTAGAGGAAGATTGACATATTTCTTGTAAAACTCTTGTGGTGTGATTCCCTTTTCGCTTTGGTAGTTGTTATCCTTATCGCGATAAGCAAAGTCAAATTTACGTGGTGGAAGGCCTAATGACATAGCAAGGAAGTTAAAGATTTCTTGCAAGAGGTCTTCTTTCTTAGCTTGGACAGTCGCTTGGTCTGCACCAGAAGCAAGCAAGTCACGCAAGATTTGAGCATCTTGGCGAAGCAATTTGTTAAGGATTGCATTTAACTCACGGCTACTGCTTGATGAAACTGACTCAGGGTAAACTGACTTAGGCACGACACCGTATTTCTCAAAGAGAGAAACGACCATATCCCATTGACCACCGTCTTGTTGAGGTGTTTGAAGTAGGAATTTAACCTTACGGCTTGTCAAGTCTTGGTCTGCAGTCGCAATGACTTGCTCCAAGAACCAGTTGGATTTCTCATACTTGTCCCAGAAGAATGTATGAGCCTGTGACAACTCAAAATTCTCCAGTTTGTATTGTGAGATGAGCTTGTGGCGGAAGGTGTTGAGAGCCGCAAACATCCAGCAACGACCAGACGCTTTCTGATTTGTTACCTTGTCCTTGGTCAAATCCAATGAGAAAACAGGTGTATTGTCTACATGGCTTTGGCGACGTTCTAGGGCTGCAAAAATTCCGTTATGGCTAGCAGCATTTTCAATCGCTTGGTATTTTACATTTGCTTCATAGTTGGCAAATAGTTTATCAGTAAATGATTCTTGAATCGCGTTCATAGATTCCTCCTTTTATTCTACAGTCTATTATAACTCTTTTCACAAAGTAAGCAACTGAAAAACATAAAAGACAGGGATATTCTCCCTACCTTTTTACTAAAATACATTGACTTAATCAACACTAGCAAGGAGAGCTTCTAGCTCTTCCTTGGTCAAGCGACGCCATTCCCCTCTTTGTAAGTTCTCATCTAAAATCAGAGTTCCCATAGTCAAACGCTGTAGGTCTACTACTTCCTTGCCACAATAGGCCACCATTCGTTTGACCTGGTGGAACTTCCCTTCTGCAATAGTCACACGGATTTGGCTCTGATTCTTTTCTGAATCTACCGACATAATCTCCAGTTTAGCAGGCTGACAGGTAAAGTCTTTGAGAGGAATACCCTTAGCAAATATCTCTACATCTTCTTGGGTCATAATTCCCTTAACCTGAGCTAGATAAGTCTTATCCACATGACGTTTAGGTGAAAGCAAAGCATGGGCCAGCTGACCATCATTGGTCAAGAGCAGGAGTCCATGCGTATCAATATCCAAACGCCCTACTGGGAAAACTTCCTTGCTCCGAGCAATATCATCCAGCAAGTCCAGAACAGTTCTGTGCTTGGGATCCTCAGTCGCTGAAA
This sequence comes from bacterium, assembly GCA_905221035.1. GTDB lineage: Bacteria > Bacillota > Bacilli > Lactobacillales > Streptococcaceae > Streptococcus. Next base: position 147,362 of record CAJNBP010000006.1, read on the forward strand.
TAACTCCTTGGGGCTTGTTCATCATGTAGTAGACAAATTCTTCATACTCCAACACTTGCCCATCAAAGCGAATCTCATCTCTTTCTTCGTCAATCTGCAGTTTTGCTGACTTTTCTTTTTTACCATTTACCGTCACGCGCCCAGCCTTGAGCAAGTTTTTGACCTCAGTCCGGCTCCCCACAGCGCAGGCAACTAAAAATTTATCTAATCTCATAGAATCATTATACCATATCAAAAGGAGGCCATCTCAATAACCAAACTCCTTTTCGTTTTAGATTTAGGAAATTAACTTCCTCGTCTCCAAAAAATTGCTAAGACAATCATGGCACCTAAAATCGCTGGGATAATGGCTGTTCCTGATAAAACTGGCCCCCACGTTCCAAAGAGCAAGTGCCCCAGAAAGGCACCAATCCAGCCGAGGAACATTTTCCCAAAACATCCCATGCGTTCTCCACGATTGGTCAGAGTACCTGCTAAAAATCCCACTAGGAGACCAACGAACATACTTCCTAACATATTATCTCCTTAATTTGCCCAATCTCCGCTACGGAAGAGAGGTACTCGTGTTCCATCCTCACGGATACCATCGATATCCATTTGGTTAGAACCAATCATAAAGTCCACGTGCACATCTGAACGGTTAAGCCCCGCAGCTTCAAGCTCTTCTTCACTCATCTCTGCTCCACCAACGACGCTAGTCGCATAGGCTGCACCGATAGCCAAGTGGTTTGAAGCGTTCTCGTCAAAAAGGGTGTTGAAGAAGGTAATGCCTGACTGAGAAATTGGGCTTGGATCTGGTACCAAGGCACATTCACCTAAGGCACGCGCACCAGCATTTTCAAATACAAGGTCTTTCATGACCTGATCCCCCTTCTCAGCAGTGATGTCTACGATTTGTCCATCCTTGAAGGTTACTTTAATGCCTTCGATGATATTTCCATTATAGCTAAGTGGTTTTGTAGAAGTGACATAGCCATCTGCACGACGGAAGTCAGGAGCCGTAAAGACTTCCTCTGTCGGCATATTTGGCAAGAATCCTTCGCCCTGTGCATTAATAGCACCAGCTGATTCCCAAACGTGATTCTTAGGCAAGCCAAGTGTCAAATCTGTCCCTGGCGCTGTGTAGTGAAGGGCTGAAAATTGTTCTTTATTGAGCATATCAGCTTTACTCTTAAGGATAGCAGCGTGTTCTTCCCAGGCCTTAACAGGATCTTCTTCGTAGACACGGCAAGTTTTGAAGATTTGATCCCAAAGGAGATCGACTGCTTCTTCATCGCTCGCAGCATTTGGAAAGACTTTCTTAGCCCACTCAAGTCCAGCAGCGGCTGCTACCGTCCAGCTGACCTTGTTGGATTGCGTTGCAATACGCATTGGCTTCATAGCAAGTCCCATAGCTTTAGCAGAAGCTGAAAGCTTGTCAGCATCCACTCCGTTCAAGGCACCTGGATCAGAAGAACGGACACCGAGACGGCTAGCCTTGTTCTCCAAGAGATAGTTCATCTCAGCAATCTTGTATTCTGGCACATTGTCCAAACGCTCCATCGGTGCGTGGAGGAATTTCTCACGGTTGATCACATCATCTGTCCACTGAACGATAACCTCATGTGCACCCAAAGCATAAGCTTCTTTGACGATTAAGTGAGCCAACTCACGTTGCTCCACATCGATAGAGAGAGCCAAAGTGTGACCAGGCTGTACGTTGATTCCATTCGCAACCAACAATTTCGCATATTTTTCTAGATTTTCTTTAAAATTTGGTAAAACCATTCTATTCTTCCTTTTCTATTTGTTTATTTTTCTTTCAAAGCAGAAAATAATCCTGCTAAAGCAATAGCACCTGACAAGAGTGCTGTCGATAGAAGAATTGTTTCATCTGCCAGCTCTAGCTGATAGTCAAAAACCTTTTCAGCAGGTTTATCTTCCGCAAAGATTCTAAGTTTCATAAAGATGTTCTCCGTTCTAATTCTTAAAACAACTCATCAAACAAACTCAACTGGTTATCCTCTGGCATATTGCCCAGAATCCCCATTTCATCCATCTTTTCAACCAAAGTTGAGGAAAGTCCGCCACGTTTGCGTAGTTCTGTTTTAGACAGGAATTCTCCCTCTTCACGCGCTCGCACCAATTGCTTGGCAACGTTCTCTCCCAGACCATCCATTGCTACAAATGGCGGAATGAGGGTATCCCCATCGATGAGGAACTCTATCGCCTGACTACGGTAGAGATCAAGTTTGCCAAACTTAAAACCACGTTCCCACATTTCATTGACAATCTCAAGAGTTGTATAGAGGTCAATTTCCACATTAGAGGCTTCATTGTTCTTCCGTTTTTCAGTAATTTCTTCCATTCTGCGCTTGATAGCATCCAAGCCTGCACCCATGGTCTTGATATCAAAGGCCTTGGCGCGGATGGAGAAGTAAGCACAGTAATAATAAATGGGATGGTGAACCTTGAAGTAGGCCACACGCAAAGCCATCATAACGTAGGCTGCCGCATGGGCTTTGGGGAACATATACTTGATTTTTCCACAGGACTCGATATACCACTCTGGCACCTTGTTGGCCTTCATAGCTTCGATATAGCCATTTCGTTCCTCTTCTGAAATCTTCAGCCACAAGCCCTTACGCACCCTTTCCATGATGGTAAAGGCCATCTTAGGCTCGAGACCAGCATGCATGAGGTAAACCATGATGTCGTCCCGACAACCGATAACGGTCGACAGATCCGCAATCCCTTGCTTAATCAAATCCTGGGCATTTCCCAACCACACATCGGTACCGTGGGACAGACCAGAGAGCTGAAGCAACTCTGCAAAAGTCGTCGGATGCGTCTCATCTACCATCCCACGTACAAAGTTGGTTCCAAACTCTGGAATTCCCAACATCCCCGTCGGCGTTCCGATTTGTTCAGGAGTCACCCCTAGCACATCAGTCCCAGAAAATAGGGCCATCACGCCTTCATCATCCATAGGAATTTCATTGGGATCAATTCCAGACAGGTCCTGTAATTTCCGAATCATGGTCGGATCATCATGTCCCAATACATCAAGTTTCAGAACGTTTTCGTCGATATCGTGGAAGTTAAAGTGAGTCGTTTGCCATTCAGCCGTCACGTCATCTGCTGGATACTGGACAGGCGTAAAATCATAGACATCCATGTAGTTAGGGATAACAACGATTCCCCCCGGGTGTTGTCCCGTCGTCCGCTTGACACCAGCAGCACCTTGAGCAAGTCGTTCCACCTCTGCATCACGATAAAACTTCCCGTAATCTCTCTCATAGCCCTTTACAAATCCATAGGCAGTCTTAGCAGCCACCGTACCAACCGTTCCTGCACGGAAGGCATATTCTTCACCAAAGATATCACGCACATCCAAGTGGGCGCTAGGCTGGTCTTCTCCCGAGAAGTTCAAGTCAATATCGGGAACCTTGTCCCCATCAAAACCGAGGAAGGTCTCGAAAGGAATATCCTGTCCGTTTTTACTGAGTTTGTGACCACAGTTTGGACAGTCCTTATTGGGCATATCAAAACCTGAACCGTACGAACCATCTGTGATAAACTCGCTATACTGACACTGACCACAGACATAGTGAGGAGAGAGAGGATTAACCTCTGTAATCCCAATCATGGTCGCAACGAAACTAGATCCGACAGATCCACGAGAGCCCACCAAGTAGCCCCGTTCATTGGAACGTTGTACCAGCATCTGAGAAGCTAGATAAATCACGGCAAATCCATTCCCCAGAATAGAAGTTAATTCCTTTTCAATTCGCAAATCAACAATATCTGGCAGCGGATTTCCATAAATCTCAAAAGCTTTCTTGTAAGTCAGTTCAGCGACTGTTTCTTCAGCCTTGTCAATGAAAGGCGTGTACAAGTCACCCTTAACGACCTCAACAGGTTCAAAGGTCTCTGCCAAGGCATTGGTGTTTTCAATAACCAGTTTACGTGCCAGTTCCTCTCCCAAGAAGGCAAATTCATCCAACATCTCATTAGTCGTTCTAAAATGAGCCTTTGGCAAAGGAGCTGGTTGAGCATGTTCACCGTGACCAATGGTTCGGTTAATCATCGCCCCCTGTCCCAAACTACGGACAATAATTTCACGGTAAATTTCTTCTTCTGGTTCGATATAGTGGACATTTCCCGTAGCAAGAACAGGCTTACCAAGGCGGTCTCCAACCTCTATCAAACTCTTGATAATAGTCTGGAGCTCCTCCATATCCTTGACCTGCTCCTTGGCAATCAAGGGAGCATAGATAGCTGGTGGCATGACCTCGATAAAGTCATAATACTTGGCCACCTCAACCGCCGCATCCACACCTTGAGAAACGACTGCATCAAAAACTTCACCTTCTGCACAGGCTGAACCTAAAATCAAGCCCTCTCGATGGGCATCTAGAACCGTTCTCGGAATCCGTGGCACCCCTTCAAAATACTTGGTATTGGACAGAGAAACCAGCTTAAAGATATTTTTTAAACCTATCTGATTCTTGACATAAATAGTCGCATGCTTGATTCGAGCTTTTTTATAAGAATCTGGACTAATCAAATCAATATTTAGTCTAGCCAGATCAGTCACACCATGTTTTTCTGCTACCTCTTTGATAAAGATAAAAAGCAGACGACCAGTAGCTTCCGCATCGTAGTTGGCCATGTGGTGATGTTCCAAGGCCACACCAAAACGCTTGGTCAAAGGCCCCAAACCATGACGTTTATACTCAGGATAGAGATTTCTAGCAAACTCCAGCGTATCAATAACTGGCTGACTAATCTTCGACAGACCATGACGCTCATAATTGGCATTCATAAAGCCAACGTCAAAGGTGGCATTGTGGGCGACTAAGACTGTATCCTTGCAAAATTCTTGGAATTCTTGCAGAACTTGTTCCAGTGGTTTGGCATTTTTTACATGATCATCTGTAATTCCAGTCAACTCTGTGGTAAAGGCTGACAAGGGATGTCCAGGATTGATAAATTCATCAAATTCGGCAATAACATTCCCCTTGTACATCTTAGAAGCCGCAACCTGAATCAAATCATTATAGATGGCTGAAAGCCCCGTCGTTTCCACGTCAAAAACCACATAGGTCGCTTCTGATAAGTCCATCTCCACTTCGTTGTAAACGATAGGAACACGATCCTCAACAATATTGGCTTCCATTCCATAGATCAGCTGAATTCCTGCTTTCTTAGCCGCCTTATAGCCGTGTGGGAAGGATTGAACATTCCCGTGATCGGTGATAGCAACCGCCTTGTGTCCCCACTTAGCAGCTGTCGCAACGATTTCTTCAACCTCTGGTAGAGCATCCATGGTCGACATGTTGGTATGGGCATGAAACTCAACCCGACGCTCACCTTCTGGCATTAAATCCTTCCGCTCATAGTGAACAACTTCCTGCACATCCTGCACGTTCATAGTCAAATCGCGTGTGAAGTTATTCATCTCTACATTCCCACGCACTCGGAGCCAAGAATTCTTCTTGATGAGGTCAAATTTCTGAGCTTCTTCCTCATTTTTAACCCACTTTTGCATAGAAAAACTTGAAGTGTAGTCCGTCATTTTAAAGTTGATTAAAACACGACCTGTTCTGGTCACTTTTTGCTCTACATCAAAAACAACCCCTTCAAAGACCAGACGATTTTCCTCAGTTGTCACTTCGATCATAGGAGTAATCTCCGCCTTATCCAGCTTCGGTTTAGCTGCAGCTTTTTTGGCCTGAAAATCAAAGGCTGGCTTCTCTTCCGCTGGAGGAGGTGCCATCTGTTCCAGTTGCTCCATAGCACGGAGCGCTTCCTCATTGGCAGCTTGAACAATCTGCTCATTTTCAGCATGAAAGGCTTCTTCCTGCTCTTGAGTCAGCACATCATTCTTCTCTACTTGACAGTTAAAAGTAGGAAAACCAAATTTTTCAAGTTGTTTAGCTAAATTAGGAAGATGATTTTTCTTAAAGTGTTCCTTATCAATCGCCTCTGAGCCTTCAATAAAGAGTTGATTGCCCTCAGCACGAACTTGCAAATTCTGATAAAGAGATTTAAAGCCTTGACTAGCACACGGCCCTTCAGAAAAAGCTTCTCTATAATAGGCTTGTAAAAGTTGGTTTGAAAATTCTTGAGACAGAGACTTGATTTCAAAAATAGCTTTATTACCTGTCTTAGAAAATTCCTCACTCAAACCCTTCTTTAATTCTAAAAAGATTTCAATCGGTAATATATTAGAAAATACGAAATGAAACTCCCATACCTTACTAATTTTATGAACTACAACTCGCTCAATATCAGCCTGTGACAAAGCAGGAGCCTGTCTCGTTTCAGCAGGCATCCCCAGTTGATTCATCAAAATTTCAAAACTGTTTGACATTCATTTTCCTCACATTATTCTCCTACTATTTTACCATATTTAGAGGTATTTTCTAAAGACAAAAGGAAGCCACTAAGTGACTTCCTTCTAGAGTGAGGACAGATTAGTCTTCACCTTTGTTTTTCTTAATGATTTCTTCTTGTACTGACTTAGGTACATCTTCGTAGTGGTCAAATACCATCATGAATGTACCACGTCCTTGAGATGCAGAACGAAGAACTGTTGCGTAACCGAACATTTCAGCAAGTGGAACGTAAGCACGAACGATTTGGCTGTTACCGTGTGCTTCCATACCATCTACACGTCCACGACGAGCAGTTACGTGACCCATAACATCACCAAGGTTTTCTTCTGGAACAGTGATTGTTACAAGCATCATTGGCTCAAGGATAGCTGGTTGTGCTGATTTAGCAGCTTCTTTAAGGGCAAGTGAAGCCGCGATCTTGAAGGCAGTTTCAGATGAGTCGACATCGTGGTATGAACCATCGTAAAGCTTAGCTTTAACGTCAACCATTGGGTAACCTGCAAGAACACCGTTAGCCATAGATTCTACCAAACCTTTTTCAACCGCTGGGATAAATTCACGAGGAACCACACCACCGACGATTGCGTTTTCGAATTCGAATCCTTTACCTTCTTCGTTTGGAGTAAATTCAATCCATACATCACCGAATTGACCTTTACCACCAGACTGACGTTTGAAGAATCCACGTGCTTGAGTAGAAGCGCGGAATGTTTCACGGTAAGATACTTGAGGAGCACCTACGTTCGCTTCAACTTTGAACTCACGACGCATACGGTCAACAAGGACATCAAGGTGAAGCTCACCCATACCAGAGATAACTGTTTCACCAGTTTCAACGTTTGTTTCAACGCGGAATGTTGGATCTTCTTCAGCCAATTTTTGAAGGGCGATACCCATCTTGTCTTGGTCTGCTTTAGATTTTGGCTCAACCATCAATTGGATAACTGGTTCTGGAACGTTGATTGACTCAAGGATGATTTTAGCTTTTTCATCTGTCAATGAGTCACCAGTTGTAGTATCTTTCAAACCAACAGCAGCAGCGATATCACCTGAGTAAACAGTGTCAATTTCTTGACGGCTGTTAGCGTGCATTTGAAGGATACGTCCGATACGTTCACGTTTACCTTTAGAAGTGTTCAATACGTAAGAACCTGATTGAAGCACACCTGAGTAAACACGGAAGAATGTCAAACGACCTACGAATGGGTCTGTCATGATCTTGAAGGCAAGAGCTGCAAATGGCTCTTCGTCAGATGCTGGACGAGTTTCTTCTTCGTCTGTATCTGGGTTGATACCTTTGATTGCTGGGATGTCAAGTGGGCTTGGAAGGTAGTCGATAACCGCATCAAGCATCAATTGAACACCTTTGTTCTTGAAGGCAGAACCACACAATACTGGGAAGAATTCAACGTTGATAGTCGCTTTACGGATACCAGCTTTCAATTCTTCGTTAGTGATTTCTTCACCTTCGAGGTATTTCATCATCAATTCTTCGTCAGTTTCAGCAACTGCTTCGATCAATTTTTCACGGTATTCTTGAGCTTGGTCAAGGTATTCAGCTGGGATGTCTTCTTCAAGGATATCTGTACCAAGGTCGTTAGTATAGATTTCAGCTTTCATCTTGATCAAGTCGATGATACCACGGAAGTCATCTTCAGAACCGATTGGCAATTGGATTGGGTGTGCATTTGCTTGAAGACGATCGTGAAGTGTGCTTACAGAGTAAAGGAAGTCAGCACCGATTTTGTCCATTTTGTTGGCAAATACGATACGTGGAACTCCGTACTCAGTTGCTTGACGCCAAACTGTTTCAGTTTGAGGTTCAACACCTGATTGTGAGTCAAGAACGGTAACCGCACCATCCAATACACGAAGAGAACGTTGTACTTCGATTGTGAAGTCCACGTGTCCTGGTGTGTCGATGATGTTTACGCGGTGGTTGTTCCATTGAGCTGTTGTCGCAGCAGATGTGATAGTGATACCACGTTCTTGCTCTTGCTCCATCCAGTCCATTTGTGACGCACCTTCGTGAGTTTCACCGATTTTGTGGATTTTACCAGTGTAGTAAAGAATACGCTCAGTAGTTGTTGTTTTACCAGCATCGACGTGAGCCATGATACCGATATTACGAGTTTTTTCAAGTGAAAATTCGCGTGCCATGAGGTTTGTTTCTCCTATTTATTTTTGATTTCTATTCTATTATAACACGATTTTAATAAAAACGGATAGGCAGGACCTACCCGTTCTCAATGTTTTCATGCTATTGTTGGTTTCAACTTACGAGATGGTAAGTTGAGTTGTTGCTAAGAGCTGATCGAGCTCAATTGAACTCGGTCTAAAAGCTTGGAAAATAGATAAGTTTTCCTAGAATCTTTGATTCCGCGTCAAGCTTCCTAATTTTCAGTAGCTTTTTTAACGCCCTTAGTATCTTAGTCTTACCAACGGAAGTGTGCGAATGCACGGTTAGCTTCAGCCATACGGTGAGTGTCTTCACGTTTCTTAACAGCTGCACCAGTGTTGTTAGCAGCATCCAAGATTTCTTTTGCAAGACGGTCTTGCATTGTGTGTTCACCACGAAGACGAGCGATTGTTACCAACCAACGAAGTCCAAGTGTTGTACGACGTTCTGGACGAACTTCAACTGGAACTTGGTAGTTAGATCCACCAACACGACGTGCACGTACTTCAAGTACAGGCATGATGTTTTCCATAGCTGTTTCAAATACTTCAAGTGCATCGTTACCAGTAGCTTCTTTGATTTGCTCAAAAGCACCGTAAACGATTGAAGCAGCTGTACCACGTTTACCGTCAAGCATAACGCGGTTGATAAGACGAGTAACTAGTTGTGAATTGTAAAGCGGATCTGGCAATACGTCACGTTTTGGAGCTCTATTTTTACGACTCATTTCTCTTTATCCCCTTTCCTTATGCTTTTGGACGTTTAGTACCGTATTTAGAACGGCCTTGTTTACGATCGTTAACACCTGCAGTATCAAGTGCACCACGGACGATATGGTAACGTACCCCTGGAAGGTCTTTTACACGTCCACCGCGAAGAAGCACCACACTGTGCTCTTGCAAGTTGTGTCCGATACCTGGGATGTAGGCAGTAACTTCGATAAGGTTGCTCAAACGTACACGAGCGAATTTACGAAGGGCTGAGTTAGGTTTTTTAGGTGTCATTGTTCCAACACGAGTTGCAACACCACGTTTTTGTGGTGAAGAAACGTTTGTTTGAACTTTTTTATGACTGTTGTAACCAACGTTCAAAGCTGGTGATTTAGATTTTTCTACTTTTGATTTACGCGGTTTGCGCACCAATTGGTTAATTGTAGGCATCTACATTCTCCTGTGTTTTTTTATTTTTGGTGATGATACACTTGGTGACAGCTATCATCTGTGTGTACTTTTGCAACATTTGTCAGCACGTCCCTGTACACTCTTGAGAGACCAAAAGTAAAAAGTACCGTCTATTATTGTAACAAAATTTTCCCTTGCTTGTCAAGATGTTTTTCTTTTTTATTGTTAATTTTACCTCTTTGGTAACTTCTCAAAGTAACTTCCACTTGCCCAACCAAAGTGGAAATTAGTCTAAAACGGATTTTTATGGTGGAATTAAGTATGAGACGTTTGAGTTAGAAATGAGGTCTACTATGACAAAACATAAACACCTTACCCTTTCAGACCGTAATGATATCCAATTAGGCTTAGAGCGCGGTGAAACCTTCAAAGCTATTGGACAATCCATTCTAAAAGATCCGACAACTGTCTCCAAAGAAGTCAAACGAAACAAACAAGTCCGAGAGTCTACATGCGATAACCTTCCTTGCCCTCTACTCGACAAAGT
>CAJNBP010000007.1 GCA_905221035.1 bacterium
CTCAAGCGACAACTATATTAGTATATCACAGTCGCTTTCGCTTGTCAACACTTTTTTGAAACTTTTTTAAGTTTTTTCATCAAGTGTTACCACCGCAACATACCATAGTCCGTACGGGATTCGAACCCGTGTTACCGCCGTGAAAAGGCGGTGTCTTAACCCCTTGACCAACGGACCTGAGTTGTTATTTTCAACTCTTACTATTATACCGACTTTTTATTTTTTGTCAACATCTTTTTCTAATTTTTTTCATTTTTGTGATTCGAATGTGCCATTATAGTAAAAAGAGCCAGAATTGTACTGACTCTTCTATTGTTCATTAAACTTAGAAACACGTTCTTCTCCCCACCAATAGGGCATTAGTTCTGCGACTTTCACTATCTTTCTTCTATCGTAGTCCATCATGAATTCTGCATCTTTATTTTCAACGTTCAACTCTAAAAGGAATTCTCTACAAGCTCCACAGGGCATGCCCGAACTTCCACCATACGGTGGTTTGTCTCGAAAGGCTAATACTTTCTTAACCTTAGTTTGTCCTGAAAATTGGTACATATTGAAGAGTGCCGCGCGCTCTGCGCAGAGATGGAATACACCACAGGTTCCCTCCATACAGAAACCTGTAAATATTTGTCCATCTTCTGCTTCTACTGCGGCTACAACATGGTTGGCATAAACAAAATCAGATACTTCATGTGGATCGTATAGTCTCTGTGCTTCTTCGTACATCTTTTCCCAGATGTCCATTATTGATTCCTTCTTATTTAGAGATTTCTTTTAACATATTTTCGATATGTTGGATTGATTTTTCACGGCCTAACAAGAAAATCGTATCTGGCAATTCTGGTCCATGCATTTCACCTGAAACAGCAATACGAATTGGCATGAAGAGATTTTTTCCTTTGATGCCTGTTTCTTTTTGGACTGCTTTAATTTGTGGGAAAATATTCTCTGTCACAAATTCATCATCTGTCATCACTTCGAGTTTTGCTTTGAAGGCTTCAAGAACTGTTGGGACTGTTTCACCCGCCATGACTTCACGCTCTGCTTCGGTTAATGCTGGGAAATCTGAGAAGAAGAGATCTGTCAATGGGATAATCTCATCTACTGATTTCATTTGTGGTTTATAGAGCTCAACTAATTTTTCAGCCTTGTCTGTCAATCGACCCGCTTCTTCTAGGAATGGTTTTGCCATTTCAAAGATGGTTTCAAGATCTGCATTCTTGATATAGTCATTGCTCATCCAGTCAAGTTTTTTCTGGTCGAAGGCTGCAGGAGATTTGCTGAGGCGGTTTTCATCGAAAAGTTTAATCAATTCTTCACGAGAGAAAATCTCATCTTCGCCACCTGGGTTCCAACCAAGAAGAGCAATAAAGTTAAAGATTGCTTCTGGTAAATAACCTTTTTTACGGTAGTCTTCGATAAACTGAAGGGTGTTGGTATCACGTTTAGACAATTTTTTCCCAGTTTCAGAGTTGATGATCAAGGTCATGTGACCAAACTCTGGAGCTTCCCAACCAAGTGCTTCATAAACCATAAGCTGTTTTGGTGTATTAGCAATGTGGTCATCTCCACGGATAACATGAGAGATTTGCATATCGTGGTCATCGATAACAACGGCAAAGTTGTAAGTTGGGTAACCGTCTTTCTTTTGAATAACCCAGTCACCACCGATATTGCCACCTTCAAATTCGATATCGCCTTTGACCATGTCATGCCATTTGTAGATACCTGACTCATTGACAGCCAAACGAACTGTTGGGATGATACCAGCAGCTTCACGTTCTGCGATGTAAGCTGCTTTTTCTTCTTCACTCATACCAAGGTATTCGTTGATGTAGCGTGGTGTTTCACCAGCTGCTTCTTGGCGTTCGCGTTCAGCTGCCAACTCTTCTTCTGTAACATAAGATTTGTAGGCTTTTCCTTCAGCTAGTAATTGGTCGATGTATTTTTGATACAAGTCCAAACGCTCAGACTGGCGGTAATTTTCATGTGTTTCTGGGCTTTCATCCCAATCCATACCTAACCAACGAAGGTTTTCAAGCTGTGAACGTTCACCATCCTCGACATGACGTTTACGGTCAGTATCTTCTATACGAATAATAAAAGTTCCACCATGATGACGTGCATACAAGTAGTTGAACAATGCTGTACGGGCATTCCCGATGTGTAGTAGTCCTGTTGGACTTGGTGCGTAACGTACGCGGATATCTTTTGACATAGTTTCTCCTATAAAGTCTCTAGGCGTCTGCCTTTTTGCTCTCTATATTATATCACAAGTCTTGGCTGAGTCCAATTTCTATGGATAAAGAGAGTAAAAAGAGTGGACAAACCACTCTTTTCTTCTATTATAGACGTGCGTTAAGTTCTTTGCTCAATTCTTCAAATCCTGGTTTTCCAAGAAGGGCAAACATGTTACGTTTGTAAGCTTCAACACCTGGTTGGTCAAATGGGTTGATGGCATTCAAGTAACCTGAAAGGGCAATTGCCAATTCGAAGAAGTAGATAGTGTAACCAAGAGTGAAAGCATCTTGCTCTGGAAGAGTCACGTACATGTTTGGTACATCACCATCAGTGTGGGCAAGAAGAACACCGTCAGTTGCTTTTTTGTTTACAAAGTCAACGTCTTTTCCTTGAAGGTAACCAAGCCCGTCAAGATCTTCTTCCAATGTAGGAATGATCACGTTTTTACGTGGTTTGTCAACACGAACAACTGTTTCAAACATGATACGTGTTCCTTCTTGGATAAATTGACCAAGTGAGTGCAAGTCAGTTGAGAAGTTGGCTGAAGTTGGGTAGATACCTTTTTGGTCTTTCCCTTCTGATTCACCAGCCAATTGTTTCCACCATTCTGAGAAGTATTGAAGTGATGGCTCATAGTTTACCAAGATTTCAGTTGCATAGCCTTTACGGTAAAGGATGTTACGAACTGCTGCGTATTGGTAAGCTTCGTTTTCAGAGATTTTGTCTGAAGTGTAATCTTTACGAGCTGCGTTAGCACCTTCCATAAGGGCTTTGATATCAGCTCCTGATGCTGCGATCGGAAGCAAACCAACCGCTGTCAATACTGAGAAGCGTCCACCGATGTCATCTGGAACCACAAATGTTTCCCAACCGTTAGCGTCTGCTTCAACCTTAACAGCACCTTTTTGGCGGTCAGTTGTTGCATAGATACGTTTGTTTGCTTCTTCTTGACCGTATTTCTTAACCAAAAGTTCTTTGAAGACACGGAAAGCGATAGCTGGTTCAGTTGTTGTACCTGATTTAGAAATCACGTTTACTGAGAAGTCTTTGTCAGCTACGTACTCTACCAAGTCAGCAAGGTAAGTAGATGAGATTGAGTTTCCAGCGTAAAGGATTTGTGGAGCCTTGCGTTCTTCTTTTGTTTGCAAGTTAGCAAAGTGGTGGTTCAAGAAGTCGATTGCTGCTTTGGCACCAAGGTAAGATCCACCGATACCAATCACAACCAAGACATCGCTGTCTGATTTGATTTGCTCAGCAGCTTTCAAGATGCGGTCAAATTCTTCGCGGTCGTAGTTTTCAGGAAGGTCCAACCATCCTAGGAAGTCGCTACCAGCACCAGTTCCTTTACGGATCAATTCATCTGCTGCTGTTACTTGTGATTGCATGTATTCCACTTCATGTGGTGCAACAAATTTGTCTAAAACTTTTGAATAATCAAATTTAATATGTGACATGTTATTCCTCCAATATTTCTTCTTTTCTATCATAACGCTTACCTTCGTTTTTTTCAAGTTTTTTTGTCGAATTTCTCCAATTTTTATCAGAATTCAAACGTTTGCGTAAAAATCCCACATTCCAAAAATTTTGAAATAACAAAAGAAATAACGACCAGATGTTCCAGTCGTTACAGTTCATTCAATAAATACTCAAATAATTCTAAATTGCCATCTTCTTCATTGACCAGAAACTCTGGATGCCACTGCAAACCGATAATGCGGTGTTCGTCGATAGACTCAATCGCTTCGATTGTTTGGTCTCTTGGATCAATAGCCGTTACACGGAAATTAGGTGCCAAATCTTTAATACTCTGACGATGGACAGAGTTAACCTGACTTTCTTTTCCAAATAGCTTAGCCACCACGCTTCCTTCCACTGTCTCAATAGAGTGAGATGTTCCGAAAGGTAGTCCTTGCCAGTGACCTTCGATTTCTTGATTGAGGGTTCCACCAAAGGCAACATTGACAAGTTGGACACCGCGGCAGATTGCCATAATTGGTTTATTCTGACGGAGCGCTTCCTTCAAGAGTGCCAATTCAAATTCATCACGGACCAGATTGTAATCATCGCTCTCAATGGTCTTTTTCTCTCCATAAAACTGAGGATGGACATTTTGACCGCCTGTCAAGATGAGTTTGTCAATCATTTCCACATAATCGCGTACAACGGACTCATCACCAACAGGAATGACTAAAGGGAGACCACCGACTTGACGAATGCTCTCTGCGAATCTACAAGATACAGATGAGTGAATGTTTTTTCCTTCTGCGTCTACGGGACACAGATTTGCAGCAACCCCTACAACCGTTCTAGGCATGATGTCTCTCCTTTCGAATATTAATACTCTTCGAAAATCAAATTCAAACCACGTCAGCGTCGCCTTACCGTACTCAAGTACAGCTTGCGGCTAGCTTCCTAGTTTGCTCTTTGATTTTCATTGAGTATAACGATAGTCCTATCATATCACTCAAAACGCCTTTCGTCTAATATGTTTTTTTTAAGGCTGTGATAAAAATTTTTTATGGATAAGACAAAGCTGCCCACATAGGACAACTTTTTTCTTATTCAAAAACAAATTGATTGTGATAGAGTTCTGAGTAGAAACCACCTAGTTTTAAGAGTTCATGGTGGTTACCGCGTTCAATCACTTCTCCATCTTTGAGAACAATAATCTGGTCTGCATTAAGAATGGTTTTCAAACGGTGGGCAATGACGAAACTAGTTCTGCCTGCTACAACCGCCTCCATGGCATGCTGAATCTTACTTTCTGTCACCGTATCTACGTTTGAAGTGGCTTCATCGAGAATGAGAACTTCTGGATCTGTCATCAGAGTTCGAGCGATGGAAATCAATTGTTTCTGCCCTGTTGAGAAGATGCTCTGGTCATCATCGATAAGCGTGTCGTATTTATCAGGCAAGCTTTCGATATAGTCATGAATATGGGTTGCCTTGGTTGCTGCCTCAACCATTTCTTGACTAGCATCTGGCACACCGAAACGGATATTGTCTCGAATGGTTCCGCTAAATAAAACCGAATCTTGCAAGACAATCCCCACCTTGCTTCTGAGACTATCCAAGTCATAGTCACGGATGTCTTTGCCATCAAAGTAAATACCACCAGCATCAACATCATAAAAGCGATTGATGAGGTTCATAATAGTGGTTTTTCCTGACCCAGTCGGACCAACAACCGCTGTCATCTGGCCTTTAGGGGCAGAAATGCTGACATCTTTCAAAATAGGTTTATCAGGCAAGTATGAAAAATCAATATGACTAATTTCAACACCTTCTTGCAACTGACTGAAGGTCGGAGCGTTTTCAGGTCGGATTTCTTCCTCTGCATCAAACATTTCCTGAATCCGTTCAGCACCAGTAAATGCCAACTGAAGGCTTCCCCAACTAGCTGCAACTTGAATAATAGGCTGGTAGTACTGCTGAGAGAATTGAGCGAACATAACAATCAAACCGAGGGCTGTACTTGTTTCAATAGTCTTATCATTTAAAAGTACAGCTGAACCCGCAAAGATGACGATGGCTGTATTAACCAGACTCATCCCATTCATGACAGGGAAAAGAATTCCTGAGAACATTCTTCCTTTAAAGGTTGCCTTGCGCACGCGCTCATTTTGCTCAAGAAATCCTGCCATCATATCCTCTTGAATCCCTTGCACAATCACGGCTTTTTGGCCTGAGATACTCTCATCCATATAGGCGTTGAGCTTTCCTACCTCTTTTTGCTGGAGATTGGTATATTTGCGCGCCATTTTCACGATGAAAATCAGCATAAGAAAGGCCAATGGTGTGCTGGCAATGGTGATGAGGGCCAGCGTCACATTTCTCGAAAACATGACAAGAATCAGACCAATATATAGAACAATATTGCTCATGACCTGAATCAAGCTCTCGTTAAAGGCTTGGAGGATATTATCCAAATCACTAGTAAAACGAGACAGGATATCCCCATCTTGTCGGCGGTCAAAGAAAGAAACCGTCAACCGAGCAAGCTTACCAAAGAGGCCTTTGCGCATCTCGTTAGTCGACTCTGCAATCACGCGCGTCATGAGACACATGTATATGACACTGGAGATAAAGAGAACCAAAACCAGCAGGCCAAGATTGACCATGATTCCTGATAGACTTTGCCAAACAAGTTCTGGATTACCATCTTGATAAGCTTGAACTAAATTAGCTAACTGCGTCACTGCTTGTCCAGAAAAGACCGGAAAGAGGGCTTGGGCAAGAGTCGCTAAAACAATCATCAGGATGACAACTACAAATGATAGCTTATAGACTTTAAAATAATTCCAGAAAAATTGAACTGTCTTCATTTTACTCCTCCTTTCCTTTCTGTGTTTCATAGATCTCACGGTAAACGGCGTTATTGGCAACCAAATCTGCATGTGTTCCTTGACCAATCAATCGTCCTTGATCCAGAACCAAGATCTTATCTGCATGAACAACCGAACTAATCTTTTGCGCGATGATAATGGTGGTCGTCCCTTTCAAGTCCTTATTCAAGGCTTCCTGCACCAAGCGCTCTGACTTGGCATCCAAGGCTGAGGTCGAATCGTCAAAAATCAGAATACGTGGATTGCTAACAATCCCGCGAGCAATCGACATCCTTTGTTTTTGCCCACCAGAGAAATTGGTTCCCCGTTCCTCAACTGGACTTTCAAATGTTTTCTCCATACGATGAATGAATTCACTGGCTTGGGCAATATTGGCTGCGCGCTCCATTTCAAATAGAGTGGCATCTCCCTTACCCTGTCTCAAGTTATCTGCAATCGTTCCACTAAAGAGAATGGCACGTTGGAGAACGATAGACACTGTTTTACGCAGGGTTCCTTCACTCACTTCTCGAATATCCTTTCCTCCGATTTTGATAGAGCCTTCCTGTGGGTCAAAGAGACGTGGAATCAATTGAGCCAAGGTTGACTTCCCTGCACCAGTCGCTCCAACTACACCAATCATTTGACCAGGTTCGATGGTAAAGCTCACATCTTTCAGCATCGGTTCCTTATCCATTGGATAGGTAAAGGTTACATTTTCAAAGCTAAGACTTCCATCCAAATCTTCATCTGGGACATCCTTGAAGGTCATAGCTGGCTCTGCGTCAAGAATTTCTCGAATACGACGCATGGAAATCATGGCACGACTGACAGAATTTCCCAAAAATCCAACCATAACAATGGTAAAGATAATCTGGCTCAGGTAATTGACAAAGGAAGCAATGGAGCCGACAACTGACGGATCCGACTGAACCATCCCCGCAACCAGCCAAATAGAGAGGAAGACTGCTCCGTAACCGACCAACATCATAAAGGGTTCCACTACCGCAAAGGCATAACCAATGTAAAGGTTTTCACCAAGAAGCTCGTCTGAGACCTCTGTAAACTTAGCAAACTGCTCTTTTTCTTGGACAAAGGACTTGACCACACGAACACCGCGCAGATTTTCCTTAGCAATAGCATTGATGCGTTCAAGAAGGGTTTGAAACTTGGCAAAACGAGGACCCATCATCCCCATCATGACAGCAGTCAAACCAAAAATTAAGATCACCATGAGAACAATCACCCACCACAGAGAGGGCAAAGTTTGAACCGCAAGAATAAACGAACCGATGAACAAGAGGGGAAGCCTGAAAAGAATTTGGAAGGTCATCATGACGACGTTCTGAATCTGGTTGATATCGTTGGTCATTCGAACGACTAGATTTCCCGCATTAAATTGTTCAATATTGGCATAAGAAAAGGTTTGGATTTTACGGAAGGCATCCTCCCGAAGGTCAGATGAAACTCCTTGGGCAATATAGGCTGCAAGGACAACATTGAGCCCACCAGCAACCAGACCGACCAAGGCCACACCAATCAACCAAACCCCGATACTATAAATAGCCTCATATTTTCCAACAAGGAGGGCGTCTAACACTTCCTGCAGATAACGCGGTTGCAGAAGTGAACTAGTAACCATCAAGCCTGTCATCAGGAGCGAGGCCAAAGCCTGCCACTTGTAGGTTTTTACTTTCTGAATCAGCATATTTTCTCCTTAAAAAATAGACAAAAGGGAGCGACAATGCGTCAGCTCCTTCTCATTCTGTTTGTGTGATGTTATTCTAGCAAAAAAGTGGGAACTTGTCAAAGAAGTCTCCTTGATACAGCTAGAATGACTAGTCATTCTTGGCTTTATAATTTTTGTTTTAACTCGACCAAGACATTCATAGCCTGCATAGGTGTCATATTGTAAACATCCAATTTAGCTAATTCTGCTAGGATAGGATGGTCTTCTGGCGTATCAAATAGTGAAATTTGTTCAGTGACAGCACTTGTTTGCCTCATTGGGACGGGACTCTCTTGCCCTTGATTCTCCAGTTGCGTCAATATCTTATCCGCCCTTGCTAGAAGGTCTGCTGGCAAACCAGCAATCTTAGCAACGTGGATACCGTAGGATTTGTCAGCTGGTCCTGCTTCAATCTTATGAAGGAAAGTGACCTGCCCATCCTGCTCTAAGGTTGCCACATGGACATTGACCAAGTGTTTTAAACTAGACTCCAGACTGGTCAACTCATGGTAGTGGGTCGCAAAGAGGGTCTTGGCTCCGATGTGCTCATGGATGTATTCGATGATAGACTGAGCTAAAGCCATCCCGTCATAAGTTGCAGTTCCTCGTCCTAACTCATCAAAAAGAATCAAAGAATTCTTAGTCGCATGCGAAATGGCATTGTTAGCCTCCATCATCTCTACCATAAAGGTTGATTGACCTGAAACCAAATCATCGGCTGCTCCGATACGGGTAAAAATCGCATCAAAAATCGGTAAATGGGCACTTTCTGCTGGTACATAGGAACCCATCTGGGCCATAATCGCCGTCATGGCTAACTGACGCATATAGGTAGACTTCCCACTCATGTTGGGCCCTGTAATCAGTTGAATACTGGTATCTTCTGCCATCTGAATCGTATTGGGAATATAGGTCTGAGCCCCCATGACCTTTTCAACGACAGCATGGCGCCCTTTCTGGATATCAATTCGCGAATCATCTCCGAATTCAGGTCGAATCAAATGCTGGGTTTCAGCTACAACCGCCAGACTTTGCAGGACATCAACTGTCGCAATTCCTTGGGCTAGAGCTTGTAAACGTTGGATGTACTTGCTGACCTCTTCACGAATACGCATAAAAATTTCATACTCTAAGTTGGCTGACTTCTCACGCGCCTCCAGCATATCTCCCTCGATACGGGCTAATTCTTCGGTTCCAAAGCGTTCCGAGTTTTTCAGCGTCGCCTTACGGAAAAAGTGAGCTGGAACATTTCCCAGTTGCGAATTGGTCACATGGAAATAGTAGCCATCCTTCTTATTGTAGTCAATCTTGAGCGTACTGATACCAGAGTTTTCTCGCTCCTTAGCCTCAATTTCAGCAATCCAGCTAGTCCCTTCTCTGAGCACACGACGATACTTGTCTAAAGTCTCATCAAATCCAGTTCGGATAATTCCCCCATCTGTAATCACATGAGGAGCTTCAGGAGCAATCGCTGCGCTAATCAAACTCTCCAACTCTGGAATGGCATCTAGTTGTGTGATGAGATAGGCTAGAGCAGGTTGCTCCATCCCTTCTAAAATCGCACGAATCCGTGGCACACTAGACAAGGTGGTCGCCAACTGCAAAAGATCCTTGGGATTGGTTTTGCCAAAAGAAACCCGACTAGCCAAGCGTTCGATATCATAGACACCCTTGAGGCTGTCTGTCAAATCACTGCGCTCAAAGAAATGGTCGAGAAAGACCTGTACCACTTCTTGACGTTGGACGATTCGCTCCTTATCAATCAAGGGGCGATGAATCCAAGAACGCAAGAGACGCATTCCCATAGCCGTCTTGGTTTCATCCAAAAGCCAGAAAAGACTGCCTTGCTTCTTTCCTGAACGAGCATTCTCAACCAAATCCAGACTAGCCTTGGTCGCATAATCCATCTGCAAGAAATCCTTGATTTCATAGTGGATAACAGGTTTGAGGTGGTTCAATTCCCTCATCTGGGTCCGATGAACATACTGGAGTAACTTACTAGAGGCTGTTTGTTCCACAGCTGCTAATCGTGAATCCAGTAAATGAAGGTCTTCAAAGCCTTCCTTTTCATAGGAAAGTACCAGATTCATCTGACGACTAAGGATTTGTTCCTCTTCCTCAGACAAGTCATAGCCCAGCACCACTTCTCGAGCCTTAAGATTGCGGATTTCCCCACAAACCAGCGTAAAATCCAATAGACCCGTCACATAAAAATCACCTGTCACTAGATCCATATAAGCTAGACCAAATTGATTCCCATCACGGTCTATGGCAACCAAAAAATTATTCTGACTATCCGGCTTACTGCTATCGACCACTGTCCCTGGCGTAATGACCTGAACAACCTCTCGTTTCACAACTCCAACAGCTTGTTTAGGATCTTCCATCTGCTCTGCGATAGCTACCTTATAGCCCTGCTCAATCAACACATCGATATACTGCTGGGCAGAGTGATAGGGAACCCCCGCCATAGGAATCGGATTATCGGCATTCTTGTTGCGACTCGTTAAGGAAATTTCCAGAATCTGCGCAGCATTGACCGCATCCTCATAAAACAATTCATAAAAATCACCCATCCGAAAGAGCAAAAAAGCATCTGGATATTGCTTTTTAATATCTACATACTGTTGCATGCCGGGTGATAGCTTTTCTGTCGCCAT
The DNA here is from genome assembly GCA_905221035.1 of bacterium. Taxonomy (GTDB): domain Bacteria; phylum Bacillota; class Bacilli; order Lactobacillales; family Streptococcaceae; genus Streptococcus. Next base: position 10,956 of record CAJNBP010000007.1, read on the forward strand.
TTTCCGTCTCTCCTTGTCAAAAATAAGTCTTGAGAGCAACTCCCAAGACCTTACTTATCTTTCATCAAATCTAGCAAACGATCTTCCATGAGTTTGGCAACGTGCTGGTCTCGACAAATGACCAATAAGGTATTGGCACCAGCAACTGTTCCTAAAATCCATTCATCCTTGTTTGCATCTACAATATTTGCCAAAACAGAGGCTTCGCCCAATTTGGTATGAAGCACCAAGGTAAACTCTGCTCTTGCAACACCTTCTAAATGATGAGACAAAAATTCCACCAAATCAATCTTTTCTGTCTCATTTGCTAGTACATAATACACCATATCATTTTTCTTGACCTTGGTCAAGCCGATTTCGCGCAAATCACGAGACAGGGTTGTCTGCGTCACAAAGACATTGTGCGCCTCCAACCGATCTTGAATTTCTTTTTGTGTACTTAATTTCTCCTCAGTAATCATTTTTTTTATTAACTGATGACGATCTCTTTTTCTCATAAAATCCTCTTATGTGAATATTTATAACTAATTTTATAACTATATTATACCAAAAAAATAGGAGATTTCAAAAATTTTTTCTTCTTTCTTTAAAATTGTGATAAAATAGTAGAAAAGTCCAAAAAGGAGCTCTTAATGAATACAAAAGAATTGATTGCTAGCGAGTTGGCTAGCATCATTGATAGCCTGGACCAAGAGGCTATTTTAAATTTACTTGAAACCCCTAAAAATTCAGAAATGGGAGACATCGCTTTCCCTGCTTTTTCTCTTGCAAAAGTCGAACGTAAAGCGCCACAAATGATTGCGGCTGACCTGGCTGAAAAGATTAACAGTCAAGCCTTTGAAAAGGTTGTTGCAACAGGACCTTACGTTAACTTTTTCCTTGATAAATCTGCCATCTCTGCTCAAGTATTGCAAGCTGTTATCACTGAAAAAGAACACTATGCTGACCAAAACATTGGTAAACAAGAAAATGTTGTGATCGACATGTCTAGTCCTAATATCGCTAAACCATTTTCTATTGGTCACCTGCGTTCAACTGTTATCGGAGATAGCTTGTCACATATTTTCCAAAAAATCGGTTATCAAACGGTCAAGGTCAACCACTTGGGAGACTGGGGTAAACAGTTTGGAATGTTGATTGTTGCCTACAAAAAATGGGGTGACGAAGAAGCTGTTAAAGCTCATCCAATCGATGAACTTCTTAAACTCTACGTTCGCATCAATGCTGAAGCTGAAAACGACCCTAGCTTGGATGAAGAAGCGCGCGAATGGTTCCGTAAACTGGAAAATGGAGATGAGGAAGCTCTTGCACTTTGGCAATGGTTCCGTGATGAAAGTTTGGTGGAATTTAACCGCCTTTATAATGAATTGAAGGTTGACTTTGACAGCTACAATGGAGAAGCCTTCTACAATGATAAGATGGATGCCGTTGTAGACATTCTTTCTGAAAAAGGCCTTCTTGTTGAGTCAGAAGGTGCCCAAGTTGTCAATCTTGAGAAATATGGAATTGAACATCCAGCCCTTATCAAAAAATCTGATGGTGCAACTCTCTATATCACACGTGACTTGGCTGCAGCCCTTTACCGTAAAAACGAATACCAATTTGCTAAATCTATCTACGTCGTTGGTCAAGAGCAATCTGCCCACTTTAAACAGCTCAAAGCTGTCTTGCAAGAGATGGGCTACGACTGGAGTGACGACATTACTCACGTTCCTTTTGGTTTGGTTACAAAAGAAGGGAAGAAACTTTCTACTCGTAAAGGGAATGTCATCTTGCTAGAACCTACAGTTGCAGAGGCTGTTAGCCGTGCCAAAGCCCAAATTGAAGCAAAAAATCCTGAACTTGAAAACAAGGACCAAGTAGCGCATGCTGTTGGGGTTGGGGCCATTAAATTCTATGACCTCAAGACCGACCGTACAAATGGATATGATTTCGACCTAGAAGCTATGGTATCCTTCGAGGGGGAAACTGGTCCTTATGTACAATATGCCTACGCTCGTATCCAATCTATCTTACGCAAAGCCGATTTCAAACCAGAAACAGCTGGCAACTATAGCTTGAATGATGCTGAAAGTTGGGAAATCATCAAACTCATCCAAGACTTCCCACGTATTATCAACCGTGCAGCGGATAACTTTGAACCTTCTATCATTGCTAAATTTGCAATTAGCCTGGCTCAAGCCTTCAACAAGTACTATGCACATACACGTATCTTGGATGAAAGCCCAGAACGCGACAGCCGTCTAGCTCTCAGCTACGCAACTGCAGTCGTTCTCAAAGAAGCCCTTCGCTTGCTCGGAGTAGAAGCGCCAGAGAAGATGTAAATCGCCAAAGTTACTTGATTGCGGAGCAATCTAAGTAACTAACGCCAAATCCTATTCGGACTTTGGTTAGGCGCTTTACCAATTCAATCTACTCACTACTACTTCTTTATCATACAGGGAGATTTCCTATGAGCCAATATGCTTATATCCTCGTTGTGATTAGCTTGGTGTTCCTTTTTCTGCTCAATAAGTACGAGAAGGAGAGACTTCAAAGACTCTACCAAGAACAACTTTTGAAGGATGAAACATTTAGGGCTGACATCAAAGAGAAAATTCAAACGACTGAAAACATCAATGATGTCATTGCTTATATCAATAAAACTTACCATCTGGGAATGTTACTATCAAAAGACATTACAGATCAATTAAAATAAACCGAGATATTCTTTAAGAAATATCAAAACCGAGACTAAAAGTTTATCCCTTCATCTCGGTTTTTATGTATTTTTCAAGTAACAAAGCAACCACTCCCCCAGTAATGCAAGTGCAAAATCCTCTAGAATATGATAGAATAATGAAAAGGACTCTATTAAGGAGGAAATCATGGAAAAACAAACCGTCGCCGTCTTGGGGCCTGGTTCTTGGGGGACTGCCCTTTCACAAGTCTTAAATGACAATGGACACGAGGTACGTATTTGGGGAAATATTCCCGAACAAATCAATGAAATTAATACACACCATACTAATAAACATTACTTTAAAGATGTCGTTCTAGATGACAAAATCATTGCCTACACTGACTTAGCAGAGGCATTGAAAGATGTAGATGCGATTTTGTTTGTTGTTCCAACAAAAGTGACACGACTTGTTGCCCAACAAGTTGCTCAAACCTTAGACCATAAGGCTATCATCATGCACGCATCAAAGGGCTTAGAACCTGATAGCCATAAACGATTATCAACCATCCTTGAAGAAGAAATTCCTGAGCATCTCCGTAGTGATATCGTCGTTGTTTCAGGGCCTAGTCATGCAGAAGAAACCATTGTGCGTGACCTGACTTTAATCACTGCTGCTTCTAAAGATTTACAGACAGCTCAATACGTTCAGGAACTCTTTAGCAATCACTACTTCCGACTTTATACCAATACGGATGTTATTGGAGTTGAAACTGCTGGTGCTCTTAAGAATATTATTGCTGTCGGTGCCGGAGCCTTACATGGTCTGGGATTTGGTGACAATGCTAAGGCAGCCATCATCGCTCGAGGCTTGGCAGAAATTACCCGCCTAGGGGTGGCACTCGGTGCCAGTCCATTGACCTATAGTGGCTTATCTGGTGTGGGAGATTTGATTGTAACGGGAACCTCCATCCACTCTCGTAACTGGAGAGCTGGCGATGCCCTTGGTCGTGGAGAATCCCTAGCTGATATCGAAGACAACATGGGCATGGTAATTGAAGGTATTTCAACGACTCGAGCAGCCTATGAACTAGCCCAAGAACTTGGAGTCTATATGCCAATTACACAAGCCATTTACCAAGTTATCTACCACGGAACCAATATCAAAGATGCCATTTATGACATCATGAACAATGAATTTAAAGCAGAAAATGAGTGGTCTTAGCCCTCTATAGAAAGGATTATTATGGCACTGAAAGTTAGAAAAGCAGTCATTCCTGCCGCTGGACTAGGAACTCGATTTTTACCAGCAACCAAGGCCCTTGCCAAAGAAATGTTGCCAATTGTAGATAAACCAACTATCCAGTTTATCGTAGAAGAGGCTCTTAAATCAGGTATCGAAGATATTCTGGTTGTCACTGGTAAATCAAAACGTTCTATTGAGGACCACTTTGATTCAAACTTTGAACTTGAGTACAACCTCAAAGAAAAAGGCAAAACGGATTTGTTAAAATTGGTAGATGAAGCAACTGGTATGCGCCTCCATTTCATTCGCCAAACTCACCCTCGTGGTCTTGGAGACGCTGTCCTACAAGCCAAAGCTTTTGTGGGGAATGAACCCTTCGTTGTTATGCTGGGTGATGACCTTATGGACATCACAGACGAGAATGCCGTTCCTTTGACAAAACAACTGATGAATGATTACGAAAAGACACACGCATCAACCATTGCTGTCATGCCCGTACCACACGAAGACGTTTCATCATATGGGGTTATCGCTCCTCAAGGAGAAGGAATCAATGGACTCTATAGCGTTGAAACTTTCGTTGAAAAACCAGCTCCCGAGGATGCACCAAGTGATTTAGCGATTATCGGTCGCTATCTTCTGACACCTGAGATTTTTGATATTCTCGAAAAGCAAGCTCCTGGCGCTGGAAATGAAATACAGCTTACCGACGCTATTGATACCCTTAATAAAACACAACGTGTTTTCGCACGTGAATTTACAGGAGCTCGTTACGACGTTGGGGATAAGTTTGGCTTTATGAAAACATCTATTGACTACGCCCTCAAACATCCACAAGTCAAAGATGACTTAAAAGATTACCTCATCCAACTTGGAAAAGAATTAGCTGAGAAGGAATAAAATAATTTGTATAAAAGAAGAGCTAGGAACATTCAGCATCCTAGTTCTTCTTTTATATGGCTCTTTGTCAACTGTAGTGGGTTGAAGAAAAGCTAAGATCTAGAAAGGACGGATTTCGTCCTTTCTTTTTTGATATTGAGAGCGATAAAAATCCGTTTTTTGAAGTTTTCAAAGTTCCGAAAACCAAAGGCATTTCGCTTGATAAGTTTGATGAGATTATTGGTTGCTTCCAATTTGGCGTTGGAATAGGGTAATTGAAGGGCGTTGACAATCTTTTCTTTATCCTTGAGGAATGTTTTAAAGACAGCCTGAAAAAGAGGATGAACCTGTTTAAGATTGTCCTCAATGAGTCCGAAAAATTTGTCTGGCTCCTTGTTCTGAAAGTGAAAAAGTAAGAGCTGATAGAGATTATAGTGGTGTTTCAAATCTTCTGAATAGCTCAAAAGCTTGTCTAGAATCTCTTTGTTGGTTAGATGCATACGAAAAGTAGGGCGATAAAATCGTTTATCGCTGAGTTTACGACTATCTTGTTGAATGAGCTTCCAGTAGCGCTTGATAGCCTTGTATTGATGGGATTTTCTATCGAATTGATGCATGATTTGGACACGGACACGACTCATAGCACGGCTGATATGTTGGATAATGTGAAAGCGATCTAGAACGATTTTAGCACATGGAAAAAGCTGTTTAGCTAAGGCATAGTAAGGACTAGACATATCCATAGTAATGATTTTCACCTGATAGCGAACGACTCTATCGTAGCGCAGAAAGTGATTTTGGATGATAGCCTGTGTTCTGCCTTCAAGAACAGTGATGATGTTGAGATTATCAAAATCTTGTACAATGAAACTCATCTTTCCCTTAGTGAAGGCATACTCGTCCCAGGACATAATCTCAGGAAGACGAGAAAAATCAGTCTTAAAACGGAAGTCACTAAGCTTGCGTATGACAGTTGAAGTTGAAATGGCCAGCTGATGGGCAATATCGGTCATAGAAGTCTTTTCAATCAACTTTTGCGCAATTTTTTGGTTGATAATACGAGGGATTTGGTGATTTTTCTTGATGAGAGAGGTCTCGGCGACCATCATTTTCGAGCACTGATAGCACTTGAAACGACGCTTTTTCAGAAGAATTCTAGTAGGCATACCAGTCGTTTCGAGGTAAGGAATTTTCGATGGTTTTTGGAAGTCATATTTCTTCATTTGACTTCCACATTCAGGACAAGATGGGGCCTCATAATCCAGTTTGGCGATGATTTCCTTGTGGGTATCTCTATTAACAACATCCATAATTTGGACATTAGGGTCTTTGATATCGAGCAGTTTTGTGATAAAATGTAATTGTTCCATATGAATCTTTCTAATAAGTTGTTTTGTCGCTTTTCATTATAGGTCATATGGGACTTTTTTTCTACACAAAAATAGGCTCCATAATATCTACAGGGGATTTACCCACTACAAATATTATAGAGCCTTTTATATATCAAGATTAGACACACATCAATTAAGCAAATTCTATACTTGAATCTAGCAATTTCATAAAAATTATTGAAAGCGTTATACTTGCATTTGTCTTTTCATTAAAATAAGAGTACAATAAATTAGTATAGTAAAACAAAAAAGCACCGAATCGGTGCGCACTTTTTCAAGTTGTATACGGACAAAGCCTTATTTTAACTTGCTGTGTTGTTTCGAATGGTTCCAACACTTGTATTGTATATTATTCTTTTAAAATTAGCAAGAGAAATGTAAATAAAATGGAATAATATTTTATATTAGAAATTCATCTGAAAGTATTGTATTATCATTTACTAACAAAAAACTTAATAAAAGGAGAACACTAAATGAGCAACATATCCTACTCTATCGGACTCGATATCGGAACAAACAGCGTCGGATGGGCCGTCATTACGGATGACTATAAGGTGCCATCGAAAAAGATGAAAGTTCTAGGCAATACTGATAAACACTTTATCAAGAAAAATCTAATTGGAGCTTTATTATTTGATGAAGGAACTACTGCTGAAGATAGACGTCTCAAACGAACAGCACGCCGTCGCTATACTCGTCGAAAAAATCGTCTTCGCTATCTTCAAGAAATCTTTTCTGAAGAAATGAGCAAGGTGGATAGTAGTTTCTTCCATCGATTAGATGACTCCTTCTTAGTTCCTGAGGATAAAAGAGGAAGTAAATACCCTATTTTTGCTACCTTGACAGAAGAAAAAGAATATCACAAGAAATTTCCAACTATCTATCATTTGAGAAAACACCTGGCGGACTCAAAAGAAAAAGCTGACTTGCGCTTAATCTATCTAGCATTAGCTCATATGATTAAATACCGCGGACATTTTTTGTATGAAGAATCTTTCGATATTAAAAACAATGATATACAAAAAATCTTTAATGAATTTATAAGTATTTACGATAACACATTTGAAGGAAGTTCACTTAGTGGACAAAACGCACAAGTAGAAGCAATTTTTACTGATAAAATTAGTAAATCTGCAAAGAGAGAACGTGTCCTGAAACTCTTTCCTGACGAAAAGTCCACTGGTTTGTTTTCAGAATTTCTCAAGCTAATTGTTGGAAATCAAGCTGATTTCAAGAAACATTTTGAACTAGAAGAAAAAGCTCCACTACAATTCTCTAAAGATACCTTTGATGAGGATTTGGAAAACTTACTCGGACAAATTGGAGATGATTTTGCAGACCTTTTCATAGTTGCTAAAAAACTCTATGACGCCATTCTTCTATCTGGAATTTTGACTGTCACAGATCCATCAACCAAGGCTCCATTATCGGCGTCTATGATTGAGCGCTATGAAAACCACCAAAAAGACTTAGCAGCTTTAAAACAATTCATCAAAAACAATCTTCAAGAAAAATATGATGAAGTTTTCTCTGACCAATCTAAAGATGGGTATGCTGGGTACATCAATGGCAAAACCACTCAAGAAGCATTTTACAAGTACATCAAAAATCTTCTCTCTAAATTCGAAGGATCAGATTATTTCCTTGATAAAATTGAACGTGAAGATTTCTTGAGGAAACAACGCACCTTTGATAACGGTTCTATTCCTCACCAAATTCACCTCCAAGAGATGAATGCCATTCTCCGTCGTCAAAGAGAACACTATCCATTTCTGAAGGAAAATAGAGAAAAGATTGAGACAATCTTGACTTTCCGCATTCCATACTATGTTGGCCCATTGGCTCGTGGCAATCGTAATTTTGCGTGGCTTACTCGAAATTCTGACCAAGCAATCCGGCCTTGGAACTTTGAAGAAATTGTTGACCAAGCAAGCTCTGCAGAAGACTTCATCCATAAGATGACTAACTATGACTTGTATCTGCCAGAGGAAAAAGTTTTACCCAAACATAGTCTCTTGTATGAAACATTTGCTGTCTACAATGAATTAACAAAAGTAAAATTTATTGCAGAAGGATTGAGAGACTATCAATTCCTTGATAGTGGGCAAAAGAAGCAAATTGTCAATCAATTATTCAAAGAGAAAAGAAAAGTAACTGAAAAAGACATCATTCAGTACCTACACAATGTTGATGGCTACGATGGAATCGAACTAAAAGGAATTGAAAAACAATTTAACGCTAGTCTTTCTACTTATCATGATTTACTTAAAATAATCAAGGATAAAGCGTTTATGGATGATGCTGAAAATGAAGCAACTCTTGAAAATATCATCCACACGCTCACTATCTTTGAAGATCGTGAGATGATCAAGCAACGCTTTGCTCAATATGACTCTCTCTTTGATGAAAAAGTGATTAAAGCACTGATTCGTCGACATTATACTGGTTGGGGAAAACTCTCTGCTAAGCTAATCAACGGTATCTGTGATAAAAAAACTGGTAAAACAATTCTTGACTACTTGATTGATGATGGCTACAGCAATCGTAATTTTATGCAGTTAATCAATGATGACGGGCTTTCCTTCAAAGACATTATTCAAAAAGCACAAGTAGTTGGTAAGACAAACGATGTGAAGCAAGTTGTCCAAGAGCTTCCAGGAAGCCCTGCCATTAAAAAGGGAATTTTACAAAGTATCAAACTTGTCGATGAGCTTGTCAAAGTTATGGGCCACGCTCCCGAGTCCATTGTGATTGAGATGGCACGAGAAAATCAGACAACTGCCAGAGGGAAAAAGAATTCCCAACAAAGATATAAACGCATTGAAGATGCACTAAAAAATTTAGCACCTGGACTTGATTCAAATATATTAAAAGAATATCCAACAGATAATATTCAACTTCAAAACGACCGTCTCTTCCTTTACTATCTCCAAAATGGGAAGGATATGTACACTGGGGAACCTCTTGACATCAACCAACTAAGTAGCTATGACATTGACCATATCGTCCCACAGGCTTTTATAAAAGATGATTCTCTAGACAACCGTGTCTTGACTAGTTCAAAGGATAATCGTGGTAAATCTGATAATGTTCCAAGTTTAGAGGTTGTTCAAAAAAGAAAAGCTTTTTGGCAACAATTACTGTATTCCAAATTGATTTCAGAACGTAAATTTAATAATTTAACCAAGGCTAAACGTGGTGGGCTAGATGAGCGAGATAAAGTTGTCTTTATCAGACGCCAACTAGTTGAAACACGGCAAATCACAAAACATATTGCTCAGATTTTGGATGCCCGTTTTAATACAGAAGTGGCTGAGAAGGATAAGAAGAACCGTAAGGTCAAAATTATCACTTTGAAATCCAATCTAGTTTCCAACTTCCGTAAAGAATTTAAGTTATATAAGGTGCGGGAAATCAATGACTACCACCATGCACATGATGCCTACTTAAATGCAGTAGTGGCTAAGGCCATCCTTAAGAAATATCCTAAACTAGAGCCTGAATTCGTCTATGGTGACTATCAAAAGTACGATCTTAAGCGCTACATCTCAAGAGCCAAAGATCCTAAAGATGTTGAAAAAGCAACTGAAAAGTATTTCTTCTACTCAAACTTGTTGAACTTCTTTAAAGAAGAGGTGCATTACGCAGACGGAACCATCGTAAAACGAGAGAATATCGAATACTCTAAGGATACTGGAGAAATCGCTTGGAATAAAGAAAAAGATTTCGCTACAATAAAAAAAGTTCTTTCACTTCCGCAGGTGAATATTGTGAAGAAGACAGAGATTCAAACACATGGTCTAGATAGAGGTAAACCTAGAGGATTGTTCAATTCCAATCCATCTCCTAAACCTTCAGAAGATAGTAAAGAAAATCTTGTCCCAATTAAACAAGGGCTTGACCCACGAAAATACGGTGGTTACGCTGGTATTTCTAACTCATACGCGGTCTTAGTTAAAGCTATTATTGAAAAAGGAGCGAAAAAACAACAAAAGACAGTTCTTGAATTTCAAGGTATCTCTATTTTAGATAAAATAAATTTTGAAAAGAACAAAGAAAACTATCTTCTTGAAAAAGGATACATAAAAATTCTATCAACTATTACTTTACCTAAATATAGTTTGTTTGAGTTTCCTGATGGTACAAGAAGAAGACTAGCAAGTATTCTATCGACAAACAATAAACGAGGAGAAATTCATAAAGGTAATGAATTGGTCATCTCCGAAAAGTATACGACTCTTTTGTATCATGCTAAGAATATTAATAAAACACTTGAACCAGAACACTTAGAGTATGTTGAGAAACATCGAAATGATTTTGCTAAACTTTTAGAATCTGTACTTGATTTTAACGATAAGTATGTAGGCGCATTAAAAAATGGAGAAAGAATCAGACAAGCATTTATTGATTGGGAAACAGTTGATATCGAAAAGTTATGTTTCAGTTTCATTGGTCCAAGAAATAGTAAAAATGCTGGTTTATTCGAGTTAACTTCACAAGGAAGTGCTTCTGACTTCGAGTTCTTGGGAGTAAAAATTCCACGATACAGAGACTATACACCTTCTTCACTCCTCAACGCCACCCTCATCCACCAATCCATCACTGGTCTCTACGAGACTCGGATTGACTTAAGCAAATTAGGAGAAGACTAATGGGATGGAGAACTGTTGTAGTCAATACGCACTCTAAACTCTCCTACAAGAATAACCACTTGATTTTTAAAGACGCCTCTCGGACAGAGTTAATTCACCTGTCCGAGGTGGACATCCTGCTTTTGGAGACGACAGATATTGTTCTCTCCACTATGCTGATAAAGCGCTTGGTGGATGAAAATATTCTGGTCATCTTTTGTGATGATAAACGCTTACCAACGGCATATTTAATGCCTTACTATGGTCGTCATGATTCCAGTTTGCAACTCTCTCGTCAAATTGCTTGGAATGAAGATGTGAAGGCGGAAATATGGACAACCATCATTGCACAAAAAATTCTCAATCAAGCTTTTTATCTGGGGAGTTGTGGTTTTCTGGAAAAGAGCCAGTCCGTCATCGATCTCTATCATGGATTGGATTTGTTTGATCCTAGTAACCGTGAGGGACACGCAGCTCGTATTTATTTCAACACCTTGTTTGGAAATGATTTTAATCGTGAGCAAGATAGTGATGTTAATGCTGCCTTAGACTATGGCTACACTTTGATTTTGAGTATGTTTGCGCGTGAGATTGTTTTGTCTGGCTGTATGACTCAGTTTGGCTTGAAACATGCCAATCAGTTCAATCAATTCAACCTAGCCAGTGATATTATGGAGCCTTTCCGTCCGATTATTGACAGAATTGTCTATGAAAATCGAAACAGCTCTTTTATCAAAATCAAACGAGAACTTTTTACTATTTTCTCAGACACCTTCCACTACAATGGTAAAGATATGTACCTGTCCAATATCATCAGTGACTATACTAAGAAAGTCATCCAAGCTCTCAATCAACCCGAGAAAGGAGTTCCTGAGTTTAGGATATGAATTATCGATATATGCGTATGATTTTAATGTTTGATATGCCAGTCGATACCGTAGAGGAACGCAAGGCCTATCGGAAATTTCGGAAGTTCCTCATAGATGAGGGATTTATCATGCACCAATTCTCCATCTATAGCAAGCTCTTGCTCAATAATTCTGCTAATAACGCCATGATTGAGCGACTCAAGACTCATAACCCTAAAAAAGGGAACATTACTCTCTTAACCGTTACAGAAAAGCAGTTTTCTCGTATGATTTACTTAAATGGCGAGCGAAATACCAGCATAGCAAATTCCGATGCACGCTTGGTCTTTCTAGGAGAGGAGCCTAGAGATGAAGATTAATTTCCCACTACTGGATGAACCATTAGCTATTGAAAATGCCACTTTTTTAGTGTTGGAGGACCAGTTTACCTTTTCAACTATCGTCAAGCAATTCTACCAATATACTGATGATGGGGAGTTGAAGTTGTTTGATAGAAATCTAAAAGATCTGAAAGAAGCTGAATTACTAGTGATAACGGATGTCTTAGGATACAATCTCAACTCACCTGCGATGCTCAAGCTGATACATGCAGATCTTGAAAATCAGCTCAATGACAAGCCCGAAGTCAAATCCATGATTGAAAAGCTGGTTGCTACGATTACAGAATTGCTAGCATTTGAGTGTTTAGAAAACGAGTTAGACCTAGAGTATGATGAAATTACCATTCTAGAGTTAATCGATGCACTTGGTGTCAAAGTCGAAACCCTGAGTGATACACCTTTTGAAAAGATGCTAGAAATTGTCCAGGTTTTTAAATATCTTTCTAAAAAGAAACTCCTTGTTTTCATCAATGCATCCGCCTATCTATCAAAGGATGAGTTAGTAAATTTGATAGAGTATATCCAACTCAATCAACTGTCCGTCTTGTTTGTTGAGCCTCGGAAAATCTATGATTTTCCGCAGTATGTATTGGATCAAGACTATTTCTTGAACCCTGAAAATATGGTATAATAAGAGTAACAATTGGAACCTGACGATCTGAAGTCTGGCTGGGACGAATGGCGCGATTACGAAATTTTGTGAGAAAAATTTTTCTACGAGGTTTTAGAGCTGTGTTGTTTCGAATGGTTCCAAAACTACCTCCCCAAGCTTTATCCAAATCTTTAAGTTTTAGAGCTGTGTTGTTTCGAATGGTTCCAAAACTTAGTACTTTATAAATCGGATCGATAATAAGTTTTAGAGCTGTGTTGTTTCGAATGGTTCCAAAACCGCTGAACTTGTAGAGAATTTTGCAAGCAAGTTTTAGAGCTGTGTTGTTTCGAATGGTTCCAAAACGTTTTGCATTTCTCCAATGCGTGCTGCAACGTTTTAGAGCTGTGTTGTTTCGAATGGTTCCAAAACTTCTATATGCTGGTGATATGGTTATTGACTGTTTTAGAGCTGTGTTGTTTCGAATGGTTCCAAAACTTACGACGAACACGGTAATAATCTTGGTTAGTTTTAGAGCTGTGTTGTTTCGAATGGTTCCAAAACATCAGAGTATATCCATTGTCAATTAACCATGTTTTAGAGCTGTGTTGTTTCGAATGGTTCCAAAACAGAACAATTTGTTGAACCTAGCTTTTTAACGTTTTAGAGCTGTGTTGTTTCGAATGGTTCCAAAACTCAAGGTATCCCTGACTTGTCTGTAGACATGTTTTAGAGCTGTGTTGTTTCGAATGGTTCCAAAACTGATACTCTAACATGGCTTAGAGAAATTATGTTTTAGAGCTGTGTTGTTTCGAATGGTTCCAAAACGTTCTTGATTTATGTTAATGAAAAGCCGTTGTTTTAGAGCTGTGTTGTTTCGAATGGTTCCAAAACCATACCATATCAGGATTATTTAACGTGGAAGTTTTAGAGCTGTGTTGTTTCGAATGGTTCCAAAACTCTCCCCTTTTTGCTATAATAAAATCAGAAGTTTTAGAGCTGTGTTGTTTCGAATGGTTCCAAAACTTACCCTAATATAGAAATCACCTTGCTAACGTTTTAGAGCTGTGTTGTTTCGAATGGTTCCAAAACTCGGCAACATCTACGAGAACCAGGAGCTTTGTTTTAGAGCTGTGTTGTTTCGAATGGTTCCAAAACTAATTCATTTGGTAGTGTATTATATGCTATGTTTTAGAGCTGTGTTGTTTCGAATGGTTCCAAAACGACTCTTAGAGGCTTCAAACACGATTGTGTGTTTTAGAGCTGTGTTGTTTCGAATGGTTCCAAAACGCCAAGAAAGTATTAGAAGGGTATCCTCATGTTTTAGAGCTGTGTTGTTTCGAATGGTTCCAAAACTCACAAAATATAAGATATGTTAAATACAAGGTTTTAGAGCTGTGTTGTTTCGAATGGTTCCAAAACATTTATACCTTCCGAATTCTTATGAATGTTGTTTTAGAGCTGTGTTGTTTCGAATGGTTCCAAAACTCCTCACAGCTTGATAACTGAAGTACTATTGTTTTAGAGCTGTGTTGTTTCGAATGGTTCCAAAACAAAATATATTTCGAAATATATCATTCTTCTGTTTTAGAGCTGTGTTGTTTCGAATGGTTCCAAAACCGCCATACCGTCAGGTTCATGCCCACTCAAGTTTTAGAGCTGTGTTGTTTCGAATGGTTCCAAAACACCTTGTTGACGTAGGAAATCAGCATTGAAGTTTTAGAGCTGTGTTGTTTCGAATGGTTCCAAAACCTGATAGTGGAACGGCAACGGACATGAAAGTTTTAGAGCTGTTTGTTTCGAATGGTTCCGAAACACATTAAAAGCTACTCATTTTTTAAGTAGCTTTTTTCTTATTCAAGTTTACATATTAGTCGTCACAACCCCATTCCCTTGTAGAAAAGAAAAACTGCGAGTCCTACAAATAGTACTGTCGCTACCAATCTCTGACTAGAGCTATACATCCGTCTTTCTCCTCGAACTGGAAAGATAATTGCTAGAAATGCTCCACCAACTGCACCTCCGATATGGCCAGCTAGGCTGATTCCTGGAATCAGAACACTTCCAATAATGTTAATCACAAAAAGTGTCAGATAAGATTGCCCTAGCTGTTGGATATAAGGATTGCGCGTAGCATAGCGAAGAATGATAATCGCGGCAAAAAGACCATAAAGAGAGGTGGATGCTCCTGCTGCTAAGGATTTGGGACTAAACTCAAAAACAAAGAGATTACCCATCATTCCTGATAAGAGATAGAGAAAGAAAAACTGCTTGGATCCGAAAATCTCCTCTACCTGCCTTCCAAGATAATAAAGCGAAAGCATATTGACAATGAAATGCTCCCACCCAATATGAACAAAAATAGCCGAAAAGAGACGCCAAACCTGCTCTGGAAAGAGGCGAATGACAGGTCCGTACATGGCTCCAAATCGAAATAGGGTATCTGCCCTGTCAAAATTTCCACCTGTGGTCACCAACATTAGTAGAAATACCAAGGTCGTCACTAATAGGAAGAAACTCGTCACAGGATAACGTCTGTCAAAGATTTCCTTCATCAACCAAAACCTCCTGAACAGGAATATCATGATTTTCAGGGCTAAAATTCCGAATTTGACAAGGATAAACCGTACTCAAAGTATGACCAATAAAATGTTTCAGATAGCGGTCGTAATAGCCCCCACCATAGCCAATCCGATAGCCCTCTGTCGTAAAAGCCAGACCAGGAACATGAATCAAATCAATCTGAGAGGCATCCGCCACCTCCAACTCTCCTTGTGGTTCCAATAAGCCAAAGGAAGTTTTGACCAGTTGTTGCGGATCATAGACTACAAAGTCCATGCGCCCCTTGGGATAGGTTTTGGGTATCAGAACCTTCTTCCCATCCTTCAGCGCCTGCTCAATCAGTTCCTGCGTTTGAAACTCATGAGGAAAAGAGAGATAGGTTGCGATAATCTTAGACTCATTGTAAAAGGGATGTTTCAGAAATCGCACCGTTAAAGCTTGATCCATAGCCTGTTTTTGCTCTCTAGGGATAGCCCTCATGTCTTGCAAGACTTGCTTGCGTAGTTCTGCTTTCATAGGTAATTCCTCTACTCTGCCGCCTTCTTTTTCAGGAAACTAGAGACCGCATCCACCCCAATTGCTAGAGCCTCTTCCTTAGGACTCATCTGAGGGTGATGAAGGGCGTAGGGACTATCAATACCCAGCCAAAACATAACGCCATCAACCTTCGAAAGGAGATAACCAAAGTCCTCACCTGTCATAGCAGGTTCGATATCAATTAACTCGATTCCCTCTTTTTCTTCAAAGAAGTCCATCAGTTCACGCGCCAAGGCTGGATGGTTCTCAACAGGTAGGTAGCCCCCTTGTTTAAGTTCGACTTCGACTTCCATATCAAAGGCAGCTGCAACGCCTTCTGCAACTGTTTTAACCCTCTTTTGCACCAAGAGGCTCATGTCCTGTGTCAAAGCTCGAATAGTTCCATGTAAAAAGGCTGTGTCTGTGATGACATTGTTAGTGGTTCCAGCTTGGAAAACTCCAAAGGTCACCACCGCTCCCTCGATTGGGTTGACATTGCGGCTGACCACTGACTGCACCTGGGTCACAAAGTAACTAGCCGCTACCAAAGCGTCATTGGTTTCATGTGGAAAGGCTGCATGTCCTCCTTTTCCTTTGAAACGAATCTTCACCTCACAGGTCCCTGCAAAGAGCGTATGGGTATTGGTCGCGATCTGGCCGACTTTCAAATCTGGACGGACATGGAGACCATAAAATTGGTCTGGCAACCAGTCTCCAAAAGCGCCGTCCTCATACATGAGCATCCCACCAGCTTCATTTTCTTCAGCAGGCTGAAATAGGAAGAGCAGATTGTTCTTTGGTTGCTCCTCCAGTGCACGCTCAAGACAACCCAAGGCAATGGTCATGTGAAAATCATGGCCACAAGCATGCATACGACCTTGGTGCTGAGAAGCAAAAGGGAGTCCTGTTTGTTCGACGATAGGCAGACCATCAATATCTGTTCTCCAACCAATGGTCCGCTCTGGCTGACTTCCCTGCAAATAAACCAAAATTCCTGTCCGCCAAGTACGAACTTGGACAAAATCCTTGCCCGTAGTCAATTTCTCAATCACATCCATCAAATAAGCATGAGTCTTGAACTCCTCCAAGCCAATCTCTGGAATCTGGTGCAAATCTCGTCTAGTCTGAATCAAATCTAACATTTATCTATCCTCCTATATAGCAGAAAGAGGCTGGAAAAGAGTTCCGCCTCTATTTGTCTTTTGCAATTACAAGGTGCGAAGCGCATCTTCTAGCGCTGTTTTTTGTTGGGTTTGGGCATCAATCTCTTTGATAATGCGAGCTGGAACACCTGCTACCACCACGTTTTCTGGGACATCTTGGGTAACGATAGCTCCTGCTGCGACAACTGAACCACTACCGATTTGGACCCCTTCGATAACCACTGCATTGGCACCGATAAGAACATTGTCTCCAACTCGGACTGGTTCGGCGCTAGCTGGCTCAATCACACCTGCCAAAACTGCACCTGCACCAACGTGGCTGTTTTTCCCAACGATAGCACGGCCACCAAGGATGGCACCCATGTCAATCATGGTTCCTGCACCGATTTCAGCACCAATATTGATAACTGCTCCCATCATGATAACAGCATTGGCACCAATTTCAACCTGATCACGGATAATCGCACCTGGCTCGATACGAGCGTTGATATCACGTTTATCTAGCAAAGGAACTGCAGAATTGCGAGCATCTTGCTCGACAACATAGTCTTGGTTTTCTACCAAGCCATCGAGAAGAGGAGCTACGTCCTTCCAGTCTCCAAATAGGACATTTCCTAGTTTAACAACAGAGTTAGGTACAGCAGTTGCAAGTTCCCCCTCAAAGGTTACCTTCACACTGGTTTTCTTTTCAGCATTGGCGATAAATTGGATAATTTCTTGTGCGTTCATTTTTGTAGCAGTCATAGGCGCCTCCTAGTTCATTTTAATGATACCTATTCTACCAAAAAAGGCCTCAAATTTGAAGCCTTTTTGTCTGTTTTTAGGTATGATTTTTTAGGGATGTGAGATAAAACGTGCTGTCGGTAAAAGCAAGCCCCTACCGATACAACCTAAAAACAATCTTCACAACTATCTCCCCGTGTTTTATTGACTATTCTAGTATAGCACACTTTTAGAATTAAGAAAAGACTTTTTATCTACTTTCTTTCGCTTCTTCTACCGATAGGAAAATCATGGGCAAAATAATCAAGGCCATCGCTAGAAGAAGGGACCAGTCCACTACCAATCCTAAGAACAAAACACTCAAGAGAGCAGAAGAGAGAGGTTCACTGGCACTGATAACGGAAACCACCAAAGGAGAAACCAAGGACACAGCCTTCATGGAAATAAAAAAAGCAAAAGCCGTTCCAAAGAAAGCAATAATGAGGCAAATCAAGATACTCCAAATATCAAGAGTAAAGGAAAGCTGATAAACCGGCGAGAGGACATTGCTAAATAGACCTGCCAAAATCATCCCCCACCCAACTGTGGGAACAAAACCGTATCTCTTTGCGAAAGGTTGAGGTAAGATAACATTAAACATGACCCCCATGGCACTCAGCAAACCCGTCACAAGTGCTAACGGTGTCATGGATAATTGAGAGAGATCCCCCTTTGTCGCCATCAAGCCAACACCCAACATGGCAATCAAAACATAGAAAATAGCGCTTTTTGACGCTCGTTTTTGATAAACCAAGCGATTGTAAAAGAGGATAAAAACAGGACTGATAAACTGTAAAATAGTTGCTGTCGCTGCATTTGAGTATTCTACACAGAGATAGAAAAAATACTGAACTGAGAAAATTCCCAAAATAGCATAGGCCAAAAAGGGCAGGTAATTTTTCTTGTCTCGCCAAATATCAAACACTTGCGATTTTAATTTCATCGCAGACCAAATGAGCACAAGACCCCCTGCCAGTGTCAAACGCATAGAGGTAATCCAGCCAGAAGACACTTGATAATTAGTAAAGAAATATTCTCCTAAAATTCCACAGATTCCCCATATTAAGCCAGATAGGAGCGAATAAATGGTTCCTTTAACAATCTTTTTCTGATACTGATTCATATCTTTATTGTAACACGAAAGGAAAAAAGAAAAAAGTGGCAATCCATTGATTAGCCACTTCATTTAGCACAGTTTATAGAACTTATCGTCTCGCCCTTGAAGAAGAAGGTCGTGTAGTACTTGAGTTACTGCTATCGCTAGAACTACTACTTGAACTACTTGAACTGCTGGAGCTTGATGGAGTTGGTAGACTCCCCACGATGCTAGACCAAGCATTCTGATAATCCGCATCACTTCCACCAATAGCAAAGCGATAACTGGTTGTTGGCGCTCCTGCCTTATTAGCCCAATAGCTGGTAACAGTCGAACCTGTGACCTCTACCTCTTTTCCTTCAACAGAAACCTTCCCTGGCTTTTGACCTGTTGATTTCAAGACTTCAGATTTTACGACACTAGGATCTAAAGTAAAGCGCTCGTTCCCCCAAATGCTTGGGGAGGCTTGCTGAATCGCATTTACCAGATGAGCCATGTAATTAGAGTTATTGGAATAACCTGCTCTACGTGACAATGAATGATTATCATCATGCCCAATCCAGCCACCTAGGGTTAATCTAGGTGTCGAAAGCATGAGCCACATATTTTCGTCTTGGTTGGTTGTACCAGTCTTCCCAATCCAATCTGCATTAGCCAGATTAGGATTTAAAGAAGTCAGATTCGTCTTGAAGGTTGTTGTCACACGAGAAGATAGAACTTCTCGCAGCAAGCCCTGCATAATCGTCGCAGTAGCTTTTGAATAGACTTGAACCGGTTTATCCTGATACTCATACACCACTCTACCATCTGCTGCTTCAATTTTAGAAATCACATGCTTCTGATGATAAACCCCGTTATTAGCTAGGGTCTGATAGCCATTGGTATGCTGGGCAACTGTGACTTCAATACCACCACCCATTGGCAGGCTCTCAATACCGTACTCAGGAATCTCGTAACCCATCTTTTCCATATAACCCTTGACATCAACACCCTTTTCACGAAGCATACGATAGGTCCAGTAAGCAGGGATATTCCATGAATAGTTCAGAGCTTCTCCCAAGGTCATCATTCCTGTTCCCTTACTATTAGCATACATAATCGGGTTGCCATTAGCAAAGTTTGTTGGATAGTTAGATAGAATCGTTTCACTTCCCATCAAGCCCTGGTCAATAGCAATACCGTAGGCCAGCAAAGGTTTGGTAGTAGAAGCTGGCGAACGTTTGGTATCAAAGGCATGATTATTTTGATTTTCTTGATAATTACGACCACCTACAAAGCCTAGAATAGCACCTGTTTGGTTGTCCATCAAGACATTCCCTACTTCTACACGACCTGTTCCATCGTCTAAAAGATAGCCATAGTCAGCAACCGCACTTTGCATAGCAGAATGAATTTTCTGATCTATGGTAGTAGTAATCTTATAACCACCATTTTCAATTTCCTTGGCTGCCAAATCACGATAAAACTTCTGAGTTGCCTCATTTTTCAACTCCTTAGCGGAGACATTGTCTCTCTGAGCTAGATAGTCATACATACGTTCTTGAGCTTCCGCCAAAGTTGTAAAGTATAAATAGTCTCGTGAAATTCCTGCAACCGTGCCCGATGGTAAAAAGTCCTGTTTAAGGTCATAATCCTTGTACTGAGAATACTCGTCTTTGCTTAAGGCACCTGTACGATACATACTGTAAAGAACTGCCTTAGCCCGTCTTAAGCCAATTTCTAGGTCTTCATCACTCTTCAACTCCCCAGTATTTTCATAAGGAGAGTAGGTAATGGGACTCTGTGGAAGTCCTGCTAAAAATGCTGCTTGAGGAACCGTCAACTGACTGGCATCTACACCGAAAATCCCCTCAGCTGCCTGCTGAGCTCCTGCAATATTCTGCCCCTTATTATTTCGACCAAAGGGAGCCACATTGAGATAGGTCGTTAAAATCTCGTCTTTATTCATGGCGCGTTCCAAGGCAAGAGCATCCACAATCTCTGTCGCCTTACGAGCCAAGGTCGGCGCATCCCCAACCACCTGCTGTTTAATCAGTTGCTGGGTCAAGGTTGAACCCCCACTTGAGGAACCCAAACCTACAAATTTCCCCAAGGTCGCACGAATCACCGCCTTGGGCACTACACCCTTATGTTCTTTAAAGTGTTCATCTTCCGTCGCAATGATAGCCTTCTTCAGATTTTCCGAAATTTGCTCAGATGAGATAGAAGTGCGCAACAAATCACTCTCTATGGAAGCAATCACCGTCCCATCTGCATAGGTAATCTCTGAAATAGAAGAGATGTCCTTGACCTGATTCACCAATTCTTCTGTCTGAGGCACCCGAACCTTGTCAAATAAGGCAACTCCGTACCCCAAAGCAATCCCAGCTCCCAACATTCCTCCTATAAAACCAAGCACAAAGAGTAAGTTAAATAAGGCTTTTATACTCAGTAAAATAGCTGGAAAAATGGCTGGCCTATCTAAGATTTTAGATTTTTTGGTACTCGAACCTTTCTTTCCAGGTCTAGCTGATTTTTTATTTTTTTGTTTTTGCTGGAAAAATTCCAGCATTTTTCGTTTTAATTCATTTAATTGATTTTGCATGGATTTCCTCACTCTATCTATTATACCACAAAAGGGAAACTTTCAATAAAATAGCCACTTTCTTCCCTATTCTGCTAGGCTATTGCCCAAGTTTGTGATACAATAGGTAGAAACAATAATTTTAAAAAGGAGAAAAGACACATGCACATTTTTGATGAGCTAAAAGAGCGTGGTTTGATTTTTCAAACGACTGATGAAGAAGCTTTGCGTAAAGCCCTAGAAGAAGGTCAAGTTTCTTATTATACTGGCTACGATCCAACTGCTGACAGCCTTCACCTAGGCCACCTTGTCGCAATCTTGACAAGTCGTCGCTTGCAACTAGCAGGTCACAAACCTTATGCGCTTGTTGGCGGTGCTACAGGTCTCATCGGAGATCCGTCCTTCAAAGATGCTGAGCGTAGTCTCCAAACAAAAGACACAGTAGATGGCTGGGTCAAGTCTATCCAAGGACAACTTTCTCGTTTTCTTGACTTTGAAAATGGTGAAAATAAAGCTGTCATGGTCAACAACTACGACTGGTTTGGCAGCATCAGCTTCATTGACTTCCTCCGTGATATTGGAAAATACTTCACGGTCAACTACATGATGAGTAAGGAGTCTGTGAAAAAACGGATTGAAACTGGAATTTCTTACACTGAGTTCGCTTACCAAATCATGCAAGGTTACGACTTCTTCGTTCTTAACCAAGACCACAACGTAACGCTACAAATCGGTGGTTCTGACCAGTGGGGAAATATGACAGCTGGTACTGAATTGCTTCGTCGTAAGGCTGACAAAACTGGACACGTTATCACAGTTCCACTGATCACAGATGCAACTGGTAAGAAATTTGGTAAATCAGAAGGAAACGCAGTCTGGCTCAATCCTGAAAAAACTTCGCCATACGAAATGTACCAATTCTGGATGAATGTGATGGACGCTGACGCTGTTCGCTTCTTGAAAATCTTTACTTTCTTGTCACTTGATGAGATTGAAGACATCCGCAAACAGTTCGAAGCTGCTCCACACGAACGCTTGGCTCAAAAAGTCTTGGCTCGTGAAGTGGTCACACTTGTTCACGGCGAAGAAGCTTACAAAGAAGCCCTCAACATCACTGAGCAACTCTTTGCTGGAAATATCAAGAACCTTTCTGTCAAAGAGCTCAAACAAGGACTTCGTGGTGTACCAAACTACCAAGTACAGGCAGACGAAAACCATAATATCGTAGAACTGCTCGTGTCATCTGGTGTGGTTAACTCAAAACGCCAAGCCCGTGAAGACGTTCAAAACGGTGCTATCTACGTAAACGGTGACCGCATCCAAGACCTTGACTATGTCTTGAGTGACGCAGATAAGTTAGAGAATGAACTGACTGTTATCCGTCGTGGGAAGAAAAAATATTTTGTATTGACTTACTAAACTGTTCAACATTTACCTATAAAAAAAGGAGCTACCCTCGAGAAAGGTAACTCCTTTTTGCTGTTAATAGTCCCCACCTATCCCTTAATAGACAGGCTACGCAGGACTATGCGCAAGGTTGTTAGATTATGTAAGATAGAGAGATTTGAAGGACTGAGCCAATTAAACAAGCCAAAGCCAATCAAACTACTATTTACGACAACGGTATCTTGAATATTCTTCTTGATGAGTGTTTGCAAAGATGATGATAGCCAATCCAACTCTTGGAAGAAATCCAAACGATTATCTAACAATAAGATATCACTCATCTGCTTAGAAATATCTGCGCTCTCATTCATCACCACACCGATATCTGATAGGGTTAGAGCAGCTGAGTCATTCAACCCATCCCCAACCATCAAAATAGTGTGACCTGCTTTCTGCAGTTCCTCTACTAACTCAAATTTCCCATCAGGTTTCAAATCTGTATAAACCTGATCAAAGGGCAAATCTTTGACTAATTCCTCTGTCCTAACCAAGGTGTCCCCTGTTGCCAGAATCAATTTTTTCCCTTGTGCCTTAAGTTTCTCCAAGGCTGCTTTTGCTTCTTTTCTCAAAGGAGTATGAATGCAGAACATTCCAATCAATTCATTCTGATAAGCCAAGAATAAGAGATTGTAGTGACTCTTGTACTCTTCAATTAAAGCATTTTGTTCTGAACTGATATGAATCTGTTCATCCTGCATTAAAACATAATTCCCAATAAGAACTGGTTGCCCATCTATATGAGATTTGATCCCCTTGCTTGCGATATATTGGAGTTTCCCATGCATTTCCTCATGTTCAATTCCCTCTATTTCAGCTTGCTTGACGATGGCATTAGCAATAGGATGATAAATGTGTTCCTCAAGACAGGCACTGATTCTGAGAATATCTTCCTCACTATAGTCCCCAAAAGGTAACACCTTTTCAACTATCGGATAGCTAGTTGTGATTGTTCCCGTCTTATCAAATAAGAAAGTATCAACTTCTAGATATTTCTCCAGAACATCTCCATCCTTAATCACCATTTCACGGTTCAACCCCTCCTTGATAGCTGTCAAATAAGCTACAGGAGTAGAAATTTTCAAAGCGCAGGAGAAATCGACCAATAGGAAAGAAATAGCCTTAGAAAAAGAACCTGTTAATAGGTAAGTCAGACCAGCCCCCAAGAAATTATATTTGACGACCTTGTCCGCCATCTTGATGAAATAGCGTTGTTTCGTTTTCTTGTTTTCTTCAGATTTCTTCATCAACTCAATCAGTTGTAAAACCCGGCTGTTCATCTGATTATCGGTTACACGAATGCGTAACTCTCCAGTTTCTAATACTGTATTTGCACAAACCAAATCAGACTCTCTTTTTTCAACTGGAAAACTCTCTCCTGTCAAGGAACTTTCGTTGACCATACCTAAACCTGAAACCACTTGTCCATCAAACAGAATTTCATTTCCTTGAGATAGGACCAAGACATCTCCTATTTGAACATCGGAACTCTTGATACTAACGACCGTATCGCCCTGCACTAAGAATACATCGCTCTCTTTTGCAAGAAGACTCTGTTCTAAATCTGTTGCAGTTTTTTTCAAGGACCATTGATCTAAATGATTCCCCAAATCAAGCATAAACATGATGTTGCTGGCAGTCTTGGATTGGTTCATAAACAAGGACAATAAAATCGCCGAACAGTCCAAGACTTCCATCGTTAATTCCTTACGCGCTAGTGTTTGATAGGCTTCTCTAATATAACCCAAAGCCTGATAACAAGTCCATATATAGCGAATAGGATACGGCACAAAACTACGAAAAAGTATACGCTTAACCGCTGCACCTGAAACAATAGAATAAGCACTCTCTTCTCTACGAATGGGAAGAGTCATCAACTCAGAAACTTTCCCTTTATCAATTCTTTTTAAAAAGGCTTCTGCATTATCTAATACAGAAAAGCCTTCTTTTATGCGTAGAGTAAAGTGCTGTTGATCCATGTAAAACTGGATAGACTCAATCCCCTTTTCATCTCTCGCCAAGGAACGAAGATAGTCTTGAATATCCAAGGTGAGTGAAAAAGAAGATGATAGTCTGATATGTTGGTATCCTCTATGTAGCACTTTAAAAGACATATTATTCTCCTATAAGGCTATCTAATTGCTCTTCTTTTTTCTCTTGCTCGTACAAATATTTGGCATCTTGCAAGACATCGTCTCCATGTTGCTTCACAACAGAAACAGATGCATCTAGCCCGTCTTTCAACTTGTAAGCCTTAGCCAAAGCTTTAGAATAACCTTTTTTAGCTTCCTTACTTGCCAAGATTTTCAAACCAAGGGTACCAAATGCGACACCACCCAAAAAGAGTGATGATTTTTTCGCAACTTTTGCGACGCTTAATACTTCTTTTAACATACTTATTTCCTCCTAGCTATTATTATATATCAATTTAGATATAAAAGCAATTTAATTTTGGTACTTTGAAAAGTAATGATACTACTATTTAATTCTATTACAAATCATCCTAAAGTTGCTTTCACTGGTCTCTTTTGATACACTTAAACTATGAATACAAATCTCAAACCCAAACTTCAGCGTTTTGCTTCTGCGACTGCCTTTGCCTGTCCTATCTGCCAAGAAAATCTGACTCTGCTAGAGACTAGTCTCAAATGCAACAATCGCCATTCTTTTGACTTGGCTAAATTTGGCTATGTCAATCTGGCACCTCAAATCAAGCAATCTGCCAACTACGACAAAGAAAACTTTCAAAACCGCCAACAAATCCTAGAATCCGGCTTTTACCAAGCTATCTTAGATGCTGTATCTGACTTGCTTGCAAGCTCAAAAACTACCACAACAATTTTGGATATCGGTTGTGGTGAAGGTTTCTATTCTCGAAAACTCCAAGAAAGTCACCCTGACAAAACCTTCTATGCCTTTGATATTTCCAAAGATTCCGTCCAAATCGCTGCCAAGAGTGAACCCAACTGGGCAGTCAACTGGTTCGTTGGCGACTTGGCTCGTCTTCCTATAAAAGACACTAGTATGGATATTCTGCTTGATATCTTTTCGCCTGCCAACTATGGAGAATTTCGCCGTGTTTTATCCAAAGACGGTATCTTGATAAAGGTTATCCCAACTGAAAATCACCTCAAAGAAATCCGTCAAAGGGTACAGGACCAACTGACAAACAAGGACTATTCTAACCAAGATATCAAGGAGCATTTCCAGGAACACTTTACCATCCTATCTAGTCAAACTGCCTCTCTGACTAAGACTATCACAGCAGATCAGCTCCAAGCCCTACTCAGTATGACTCCACTCCTCTTTCACGTCGACCAGAGCAAGATTGACTGGAGCCAATTGACAGAGATTACTATTGAAGCTGAGATTCTGATTGGGAAAGTACTGTAATTGGCACAAAAAACCGCATTTCAAAAAGATCTGCGGTTTTAAATTTCAATTTTTAAACTATCTATCCGAAAAATTTAGGAAATTTACCAATTCTAAGTTCTAAACTTTATTTTCGATTCGAGATAACAAACTTATCAATAAATAGTAAGTGATATAATGCAAGTGTAATTCCAAATAAGCACCCATGATAAGAGATTTCTTGATGGGTAAGTGGAAAAAGAGTATCATTACCCATCAAGAAGCATGTCAAAATAACAAATACAATCCAAAATAAATCCGTCCATTTATATTTTGAAAAATATTTTTTAACATAATAGCACATTTTCTTGACTACAATAACATTATATGATAAAATGTAAGCGGATACAAATAAAAAGGAGGATTGATATTATGAACGAAAAAAAACGTACATATTTTATTTGTGCAAGTATTATTATTTCATCTATAATTTTAGGACTCTTTATTTATAAAGGAATTTATGACGGATTTGACGTTTTGGGTCAATTTACAAACGATGGCCTCAGGGTAATTAGTACTAATATTAGTACTGTTGGTAATAATATTAGTACTAATATTAGTAATAATAGGTAGTTAATAGTAATAGAATTCAAATAAAAAACGGTAATTTAGTGAATGAACTGCACCCCAAAAGTTAGACAGAAAAAATCTAACTTTTGGGGTGTTTTTATTATGAAATTAACTTATGATGATAAAGTTCAGATCTATAAACTTAGAAAACAAGGATATAGCTTAGAGAAGCTTTCAAATAAATTCGGGATAAACAATTCTAATCTTAGGTACATGATTAAATTGATTGATCGTTACGGAATAGAGTTCGTCAAAAAAGGAAAAAATCGTTACTATTCTCCCGATTTAAAACAAGAAATGATTCATAAAGTCTTACATGAAGGCTGGACTAAAGATAGAGTTTCTCTTGAATACGGCCTCCCAAGTCGTACGATACTTCTTAATTGGCTAGCACAATACAAGAAAAACGGGTATACTATTGTTGAGAAAACAAGAGGGAGAGTACCTAAAATGGGACGTAAGCCAAAAACGAGACCTGAAGAGAGGACAGAATTAGAACGTCTTCAAGCAGAAAATGAGTACCTGAGAGCGGAGAATGCTATCCTAAAAAAGTTAAGAGAACTCCGATTGAAGGAGGAAAAAGAGAAAGAAGAAAGACAGAAATTGTTCAAGAATTAATGACTGAGTTTTCGTTAGATATTCTTCTAAAAGCCATTAAACTAGCTCGTTCGACCTACTACTATCACTTGAAACAGCTAGATAAACCAGATAAGGACCAAGAGCTTAAAGCTAAAATTCAATCCATTTTTATCGAACACAAGGGAAATTATGGTTATCGTCGGATTCATTTAGAACTAAGAAATCGTGGATATCTGGTAAATCATAA
This sequence comes from bacterium, assembly GCA_905221035.1. Classification (GTDB taxonomy): domain Bacteria; phylum Bacillota; class Bacilli; order Lactobacillales; family Streptococcaceae; genus Streptococcus. Next base: position 38,512 of record CAJNBP010000007.1, read on the forward strand.
AAGAGTTCAACGCTTGATGAAAGTACTCAATTTACAAGCTAAAATGCGACAGAAACGAAAATATTCTTCTCATAAAGGAGACGTTGGCAAGAAAGCAGATAATCTTATTCAACGCCAATTTGAAGCAGCCAAACCAATGGAAAAGTGCTACACAGATGTGACAGAATTTGCCATTCCAGCAAGTACTCAAAAGCTTTACTTATCACCAGTTTTAGATGGCTTTAACAGCGAAATTATTGCTTTTAATCTTTCTTGTTCGCCTAATTTAGAACAAGTACAAACAATGTTGGAACAGGCATTCACAGAGAAACGCTACGAGAATACGATTCTCCATAGTGACCAAGGCTGGCAATATCAACACGATTCTTATCATCAGTTTCTTGAGGGTAAGGGAATTCAAGCATCCATGTCACGTAAGGGTAACAGTCCAGACAACGGTATGATGGAGTCCTTCTTTGGAATTCTGAAATCGGAAATATTTTACGGTTATGAGAAGTCGTTTCAGTCGCTTAAGCAATTGGAACAAGCTATTGTAGACTATATTGATTACTACAACAACAAGAGAATTAAGGTAAAACTAAAAGGACTTAGTCCTGTGCAATACAGAACTAAATCCTTTGAATAAATTAATTGTCTAACTTTTTGGGGTCAGTACTCAAAAAACTTGGTAGTATGCGTTTTGTTATAGTTTCCATACACATTAAGGGGAATTAGTTGAAATCAGTTCTCTTAATAACCATTGAATACCATATAGTACATTTACCCCAAATATGATATAGGCCGTATAAATCAAGTATTTCGATTTCTCCCGCCTCAAAGAATAGATCTTGTACAAAATAGATAAATTTAAAATAATAAATAATAGAGACAAAATCTTCCCTCCAAAATAAATTCTAAAAGTACACAGTTAAGCATAGCCCTAATCTTTATTTTCGATTCGAGATAACAAACTTATCAATAAATAGCAAGTGATATAAGGCAAGTGTAATTCCCAATAAGCACCCATGATAAGAGATTTCTTGATGGGTAAGGGGGAAAAGAGTATTATTACCCGTCAAGAGGCATGTCAAAATAACAAATAGTATCCAAAATAAATCAGTCCATTTATATTTTGAAAAATATTTTTTCCACATAAGAACACCTTCTTTCTTATAATCATATTATAATACTTTATGTAAGCGAATACAAGAAATTTGAGGTGATTTTTAAGTAGATTTTGAAGCTGAAAGACCGTAAAAACCAGCATTTAAAGCCTTCACTGTATCTATAATTTCCCTATTTTTAGACAAGATTGACCCAAATCTACAGCTTTCAAAAAAAAAGCGAATTTCAATCGAAATTCGCTTTTTACAAATCTTATTAGTATAAATTTGTAGCTTAGTTCAAGTGCCAGATATCTTCGTTATACTGAGCGATTGTACGGTCAGATGAGAAGAATCCTGCTTTAGAAATGTTAACGATGACTTTATCCAACCATGCGTCACGGTCTTCGTAGTCAGCAAGCATTTGCTCTTTGACTTTGATGTAGTCTTCCAAGTCAAGAAGAGTCATGAACCAGTCTTTGTTGATCAATTCATTGTAAAGACGTTCCAAGCGCTCTTTGTTTCCAGCTGCAAGAACTGCATCGCTAACGATGAAGTCAACCAATGGTTTGATAGCTTCACGAGCGTAGAATTCGCTTGATTTGTAAGCTGCTTTTGCGTAAAGGTCGATAACAGTTTCTGAATCTTCACCAAAGATGTAGATGTTTTCGTCTCCAACCAACTCAGCGATTTCCACGTTAGCTCCGTCCATAGTACCAAGAGTCAAAGCTCCGTTCAACATGAATTTCATGTTACCAGTACCTGAAGCTTCTTTAGAAGCAAGTGAGATTTGTTCTGAGATATCACATGCTGGGATAAGGAAGCTTGCTGCAGTAACGTTGTAGTTTTCAACCATAACTACTTGCAAGTGTGGAGCTACTGCTGGATCGTTAGCAATAACTTCTGACATGCAAAGGATCAAGTGGATGATGTCTTGAGCGATTGTGTAGGCTGGAGCTGCTTTACCACCAAAGAAGATTGTGATTGGACGAGCAGGAATGTTACCAGCTTTGATGTCAAGGTATTTGTGGATTACGTACAAAGCGTTCATTTGTTGGCGTTTGTACTCGTGAAGACGTTTGATTTGGATATCAAAGATAGAGTTTGGATTGATTTCCACACCTTGGTGTTCTTTCAAGTGACGAGCCAATTTACGTTTGTTGTGAGCCTTGATGCTTTCCAATTTTTCTTTGACAGCTGCTTTGTCTTCGTAAGACAAGAGTTTTTCAAGCTCATCTGCTTCATGGTGCCAACCTTCTCCAAGAATCTCATCCAAGTAGTGAGACAAGCTTGGGTTAGCATGCATGAGCCAACGACGGAAAGTGATACCGTTTGTTTTGTTGTTGAATTTTTCTGGGTAAAGGTCGTAGAAAGCTTTCAACTCAGAATTTTTCAAGATTTCAGTGTGAAGTGCTGCAACCCCGTTAACGCTGTATCCGTAGTGGATATCCATGTGAGCCATGTGAACACGTCCGTTCTCATCGATAATTTGAACAGCTGGATCTTTCACTTCTGCTTTCACGCGACGGTCCAATTCTTTAATGATTGGTACCAAGTGAGGAACCACTTCTTGCAAGAATTCAAGAGGCCATTTTTCAAGGGCTTCAGCAAGGATTGTGTGGTTAGTGTAGGCAGTCATGCTACGAACGATTGAGATTGCTTCGTCAAGCTCGATACCACGTGCAGTCAAAAGACGAATCAATTCAGGGATAACCATTGATGGGTGAGTGTCGTTGATTTGTACAACAGCGTAGTCAGCAAGGTCATGCAAGTTGCTACCTTTTTCGATTGCTTCGTCGATGATCAATTGCGCACCGTTTGAAACCATGAAGTATTGTTGGAAGATACGGAGCAATTCACCTTGACGGTCACTATCATCTGGGTAAAGGAAGAGAGTCAAGTTGCGAGCAATATCTGTCTTGTCAAAGCTGATGCCGTCTTTAATAATAGAAGAATCAACTGAATCCAAGTCAAACAAACGCAAGCGGTTCTTCGTTTCTGTCTTGTAACCAGGAACATCAATATCATAAAGAGTTGATGTCAAAGTAAAGTCTGCAAATGGTACTTGGTAGCTACGGCTTGAGCGAACCAACCAGTTTTGCTCTGTCAACCATGCATTTGGAATTGTTTCTTGTTGGTTGTTTTTAAGAACTTGTTGGAAAAGACCAAAGTGGTAGTTAAGACCAACACCGTCACCATTCAAACCAAGAGTAGCAATTGAGTCGATAAAGCAGGCAGCCAAACGTCCCAAACCACCATTACCAAGAGATGGTTCTAATTCAACTTCTTCAACTTCGATCAAGTCTTTACCTGCAGCAGCAAGTTCTTTTTTGACATCGTCGTAAAGACCAAGGTTGATCAAGTTGTTTGACAAGAGTTTACCAATCAAGAACTCAGCTGAGATGTAGTAAACTTTTTTCTTACCAGTGTTAACTGGTTTTTGGCTACTTGCAAGCTTGCTGTAGTTAAGAAGAGCAAGGTAAAGCTCTTCATTGCTACATTCTGCAATGGTTTTATTGTAACGATTTTGTACAAATTCTTGTAGTGATAACATGTTTAAGATGTCTCCTGATATTGTATTATTTCTTTAATTCTACCAAATTTTCATTAATTCGGCGATAGATTGTTGTCAAGTCAAGCAAACCTTCCTCGACAGCTGGTGTCAATTGTTCTTCAGTCATACGCCAAGACCAGTTTCCACCAAGGGTAGATGGGAAGTTCATACGAGCTGTCTCATCCAATTCTAGCAAATCTTGCATAGTTGCAATTGCCATGAAGCTAACTGATGAAAAGACTGTACGAAGCATAGCATGTGGCACTGTTTCGTATTCTTTACGATTAGTGTAGCGAGCCATGTACTCACGAGTCGCATCATCAATCTCGTTACGGTACCAACCAAGAACCGTGTTGTTATCGTGAGTTCCTGTGTACATAACTGAGTTAGCAGGTGCCAAGTGTGGGCTATCGATGCTTTCGTCTTCTGGGTTGAAGGCAAATTGAAGAATCTTCATTCCTGGGAAGCCAGTACGTTCACGCAACTCAATAACTTCATCAGTCATGAAGCCAAGGTCTTCAGCGATGATATTTAGCTCACCAAGTTCTTCCTTAACGGCTGCAAAAAGCTTGTAGCCCGGACCTTTGACCCACTCACCAGGTGCTGCTGTATCGGAACCAGCAGGGATTTCCCAGTAAGATTCGAAACCACGGAAGTGGTCGATACGAACGATATCGTAGATTTTGAAGCTTTCACGCAAGCGTTCAATCCACCATTTGTAGCCGTCTTTGTCCATTGCTTCCCAGTCATAGATTGGGTTACCCCAAAGCTGACCAGTTGCAGAAAACTCATCTGGCGGGCATCCTGCAATGCAAGTTGCTTTACCGTTGACATCTGTCTTGAAGAGATGTGGATTTGCCCACATATCGCTTGAATCTTCCGCTACGTAGATTGGCATGTCCCCAACGATTTCGATGTGGTTGTCGTTAGCGTAAGCTTTCAATTTCAACCATTGTTGGAAGAAGAAGTACTGAGTCACACGGTGGTAAACCAACTTGTCTGCCAATTGTTCACGGTAGCTTTCAAGTGCTGAAGCTTTACGAGCACGAGCATCTGCATCTGGCCATTCAGTCCAAGCAAGATTGTCAAAATGCTCTTTGATAGCCATATACTCAGCAAAGAGCTCAAGCCATGATTGGTTGTCTTGAGCAAATTTCTCAAAATCTTTAGCATCTCCGACTTCAAAGAAACGTTTCACAGCTTTTTCTAAAAGAGGACGACGTGCATAGTAGATTTTAGCATAGTCAACTTCAGACGCATCGCTACCAAAGTCAACTCCTTCAAGGTCACTTGCTTCCAACAAACCTTGCTCCACCAAGATATCCAAATCGATAAAATGAGTGTTCCCTGCGAAGGCTGAGAAAGATTGGTAAGGAGAATCTCCGTAACTAGTTGTTCCTAATGGAAGGATTTGCCAGTAACGTTGTTTGGTACGAACCAAGAAATCAACGAAGTCATAAGCACTTTGGCCAAATGATCCGATTCCGTAGGCTCCCGGGAGAGAAGAGATGTGCATCAACACACCACTTTGACGTTTTTTCATAAACAACACCTCGTGTATTTGTAGTTTAAATTTTCATTTTTGGACGCAAACGTTTGCGTTAAGATAAGTATACTTCATTTTTGGAATAATTGCAAGCGTTTTTAAAAAAACTTTTGATTATTTTTTTAAAAAAGTTGTCCTTCTTTATGTATACATATACATTTTCCTTTTCTATTTACAAAATCTTCTTCAACTACAAATAAAAGGCCCAACTTAGCTTACTTTTGGTCTAGAGCAATTTATTTTTTGTTCGAAATCTAGGCAATCGTTTCCCTAAATAATTTCAGTAAAATCATGAAAATATATTTTCTGACTTTTCTTCTATTATAAACAAATAAAACGCTTACCCTTTTCGTGGAATTTTTTTAAAATTTTTACAAAAAACACTTGCAACCGTTTTCTGTTTGTGCTATACTAGTCCCATAAAGGAAAACGTTTGCGTTTCCTCATTATAAAATTTGTTATTCTTTAGGAGGAATACACTATGTCATCTAAATTCATGAAGAGCGCTGCTGTGCTTGGAACTGCTACACTTGCTAGCTTGCTTTTGGTAGCTTGCGGAAGCAAAACTGCTGATAAGCCTGCTGATTCTGGTTCATCTGAAGCGAAAGAAATCACTCTTTACGTTGAAGACCAATACAAAGCTTATGCTGAAACAGTTGCTAAAGCTTATGAAAAAGAATCAGGAACAAAAGTCAACATCAAATCTGGTGACCAACTTGGTGGTCTTGACAAACTTTCTCTTGACAACCAATCAGGTCAAGCTGCTGACGTTATGATGGCTCCATACGACCGTGTAGGTAGCCTTGGTACTGACGGCCAACTTTCAGAAGTTAAATTGAGCGACGGCGCTAAAACAGATGATAAAACTAAATCTCTTGTAACAGCTGCTGACGGTAAAGTTTACGGTGCTCCTGCCGTTATCGAGTCACTTGTTATGTACTACAACAAAGACTTGGTAAAAGAAGCTCCAAAAACATTTGCTGACTTGGAAAACCTTGCTAAAGATAGCAAATACGCATTCGCTGGAGAAGATGGAAAAACTTCTGCTTTCCTAGCTGACTGGACAAACTTCTACTATGCATACGGACTTCTTGCTGGTAACGGTGCTTACGTATTCGGTCAAAATGGTAAAGATGCTAAAGACATCGGTCTTGCAAACGACGGTTCTATCGCAGGTATCAACTACGCTAAATCTTGGTACGAAAAATGGCCTAAAGGTATGCAAGATGGTACTGCTGCTGGAAACTTAATCCAAACTCAATTCCAAGAAGGTAAAACAGCTGCTATCATCGACGGACCTTGGAAAGCTCAAGCCTTCAAAGATGCTAAAGTAAACTACGGTGTTGCAACTATCCCAACTCTTCCAAACGGAAAAGACTACTCAGCATTCGGTGGTGGTAAAGCTTGGATCATCCCATCAAGCACTAAGAACCTTGAAGGCGCACAAAAATTTGTAGACTTCCTTGTTTCAACTGAACAACAAAAAGCCTTCTACGATGCAACTAACGAAATCCCAGCTAACACTGAAGCTCGTTCATACGCTGAAGGTAAAAACGATGAGTTGACAACAGCTGTTATCAAACAGTTCAAGAACGCTCAACCAATGCCAAACATCTCTCAAATGTCTGCAGTTTGGGAACCAGCTGCTAACATGCTCTTTGACTCTGTAAGTGGTAAGAAAGATGCTAAAACAGCTGCTAACGATGCTGTAACATTGATCAAAGAAACAATCAAACAAAAATTTGGTGAATAAAAAATTTGTTCAAGGGGGGTGGAAATCAAATCCCCCTTTGAATTTATCAATAGAAACATAAATAGTTTAGGTTTTATCTAAAAACCAGTATCCTATGAAAGGAGTTATTATGGAAAAGCAACAACCTAGTAAAGCAGCCCTGCTGTCTATCATTCCTGGGTTAGGACAGATTTACAATAAACAAAAAGCAAAAGGTTTTATCTTCCTTGGTGTAACCCTTGTATTTGTCCTTTACTTCCTATCACTTGCAGCCCCTGAATTGAGCAATCTCATCACTCTTGGTGACAAACCAGGTCGTGATAATTCCCTCTTTATGCTGATTCGTGGTGCCTTCCATTTAATCTTTGTAGTCGTTTATGTACTCTTTTATTTCTCAAATATCAAAGATGCACATACAATTGCAAAACGCATTAACAATGGAATTCCAGTTCCACGTAGCCTCAAAGATATGGTCAAAGGAATCTATGAAAATGGTTTCCCTTACCTCTTGATCATCCCATCTTATGTTGCTATGACATTCGCGATTATCTTCCCAGTTATCGTAACCTTGATGATCGCCTTTACTAACTACGACTTCCAACACTTGCCACCAAACAAATTATTGGACTGGGTTGGTTTGACAAACTTTACAAACATCTGGAGCTTGAGTACCTTCCGTTCAGCCTTTGGTGCCGTTCTTTCTTGGACTATCATCTGGGCTTTGGCAGCTTCTACTTTACAAATCGTCATCGGTATCTTCACAGCTATCATTGCTAACCAACCGTTTATCAAAGGAAAACGTATCTTCGGTGTTATTTTCCTTCTTCCTTGGGCTGTCCCAGCCTTCATCACTATCTTGACATTCTCAAACATGTTTAACGATAGTGTCGGTGCTATCAACACTCAAGTATTGCCAATCTTGGCTAAATTCCTTCCTTTCCTTGATGGGGCTCTTATTCCTTGGAAAACAGACCCAACTTGGACTAAAATTGCCTTGATTATGATGCAAGGTTGGCTCGGATTCCCATACATCTACGTTTTGACCTTGGGTATCTTGCAATCTATTCCTAACGACCTTTACGAAGCAGCTTATATTGACGGTGCCAATGCTTGGCAAAAATTCCGCAACATCACTTTCCCAATGATTTTGGCCGTTGCGGCACCTACTTTGATCAGTCAATACACCTTCAACTTTAACAACTTCTCTATCATGTACCTCTTCAACGCTGGAGGACCTGGTAGTGTCGGTGGTGGAGCTGGTTCAACCGATATCTTGATTTCATGGATTTACCGTTTGACAACAGGTACATCTCCTCAATACTCTATGGCGGCAGCTGTTACCTTGATTATCTCTATCATTGTCATCTCAATCTCTATGATCGCATTCAAGAAACTACACGCATTTGATATGGAGGACGTCTAAGATGAATAACTCAATTAAACTCAAACGTAGACTGACTCAAACCCTTACATACCTTTACTTGATTGGTCTCTCAATCGTGATTATCTATCCACTTTTGATTACCATTATGTCAGCCTTCAAGACTGGTAACGTAGTAGCCTTTAAACTAGACAGCAACGTCGACTTTAGTTTTGCTAACTTCCAAGGGCTCTTCTCTGAAACCTTGTACGGTACTTGGTACCTCAACACTTTGATCATCGCCTTGATTACTATGGCTGTTCAAACAAGTATCATCGTACTTGCTGGTTATGCTTACAGCCGTTACAACTTCTTGGCTCGTAAACAAAGTTTGGTCTTCTTCTTGATTATCCAAATGGTGCCAACAATGGCCGCTTTGACAGCCTTCTTCGTTATGGCGCTTATGTTGAACGCCCTTAACCACAGCTGGTTCCTCATCTTCCTCTACGTTGGTGGTGGTATCCCGATGAATGCTTGGCTCATGAAAGGCTACTTCGATACAGTGCCAATGTCTCTAGACGAATCTGCAAAACTAGACGGTGCAGGACACTTCCGCCGCTTCTGGCAAATTGTTCTTCCACTTGTTCGCCCGATGGTTGCCGTACAAGCTCTCTGGGCCTTCATGGGACCTTTCGGAGACTACATCCTCTCTAGTTTCTTGCTTCGTGAGAAAGAATACTTTACTGTTGCCGTTGGTCTCCAAACCTTCGTTAACAATGCGAAAAACATGAAGATTGCCTACTTCTCAGCAGGTGCTATCCTCATCGCCCTTCCAATCTGTATTCTCTTCTTCTTCCTACAAAAGAACTTTGTTTCAGGACTTACAAGTGGTGGCGACAAGGGATAATATATCCCCGCCACCCTTTTTCATTTTGGAGCTTGTGACTGTAAATAATATCCTTGTAGTAAGCAATTTCTCTCCTAGACTTGAAATAAAGCACATTTCTCTATATAATAATACTCATATAGAAAACACCTTTTAGAAAGATACCTATGCTTCCATATCCATTTTCCTATTTTTCAAGTATTTGGGGATTTCGTAAGCCCCTGTCCAAACGTTTCGGGCTCAACTGGTTTCAACTACTCTTTACCAGTATCTTCCTTATCAGCTTGTCTATGGTACCTATTGCCATCCAAAACAGCTCACAGGAGACTTATCCGCTAGAAACCTTTATCGATAATGTCTATGAACCTCTGACAGATGGAGTTGTCCAAGACCTCTCTGAACATGCTAGAATTGTTGACGGTAATTTAACTTATACAGGAACTGCCAGTCAAGCACCTTCTATTGTGATTGGTCCAAGCCCAAGCAAGGAATTACCTAAAGACTTGCAACTGCATTTCGATACAAAAGAACTGGTCATCAGCAAGGAAAGTAAGGAATTGACCCGCATCTCTTACCGAGCCATTCAGACTGAGAGTTTCAAAAACAAGGATAGCCTGACCCAAGCAATTTCTAAAGACTGGTACCAACAAAACCGTGTCTATATCAGTCTCTTCCTAGTTCTCGGTGCTAGCTTCCTCTTTGGTTTGAATTTCTTTATCGTCTCTCTAGGAGCTAGTCTTCTCCTTTATATCACTAAGAAATCACGCCTCTTTTCATTTAAAACCTTTAAAGAGTGCTACCATTTTATCTTGAACTGTTTAGGATTACCAACTCTGATTACACTTATTTTGGGATTATTTGGCCAAAATATGACAACTCTGATTACTGTACAAAACATTCTTTTTGTTCTATATCTGGTCACTATCTTTTATAAAACGCATTTCCGTGATCCAGATTACCATAAATAGGAGATTTTTATGCCCGTTACGATTAAAGACGTGGCCAAGGCTGCTGGTGTTTCGCCTTCAACCGTAACCCGTGTTATTCAAAATAAATCAACCATTAGCGACGAAACAAAAAAACGCGTTCGCAAGGCTATGAAGGAGCTTAATTACCACCCCAACCTCAACGCTCGTAGCTTGGTGAGCAGTTATACCCAAGTTATTGGCTTGGTGCTTCCTGACGACTCAGACGCCTTCTATCAAAACCCTTTCTTTCCATCAGTCCTACGTGGCATCTCTCAAGTCGCATCTGAAAACCACTATGCCATTCAGATTGCAACAGGTAAAGATGCCAAGGAGCGTCTTACTGCCATCTCACAAATGGTCTATGGTAAACGTGTAGACGGTTTAATTTTCCTTTATGCCGAAGAGGAAGATCCTTTAGTCAAACTGGTGGCTGATGAGCAGTTCCCCTTCCTCATCCTCGGAAAATCTCTGTCCCCCTTCATTCCACTTGTCGATAATGACAATGTTCAAGCTGGTTTTGATGCAACCGAATATTTTATCAAAAAAGGCTGCAAACGAATTGCCTTTATTGGAGGGACTAAGAGACTCTTCGTAACACAAGACCGTTTAACAGGCTATGAGTCAGCACTCAAACAGTACCAACTGCCTCTTGATAGTAACTTGACCTATTTTGCGAACGAATTTCTAGAAGAAAAAGGTTATCAATTCAGTAAGCGTTTGTTTAAACACGATCCTATGATTGATGCTATCATCACAACTGATAGCCTCCTAGCTGAAGGGGTCTGTGACTACATCGCTAAGCACCAACTGGATGTCCCTGTTCTCAGCTTCGACTCGGTCAATCCCAAGCTCAACTTGGCAGCCTATGTCGATATTAATAGCCTAGAACTTGGTCGAACATCATTTGAAACGATTCTTCAGATTATCAATGATGCTAAAAGCAATAAACAAATTTGTTACCGCCAATTGATTGCCCACAAAATTATCGAAAAATAAAAACCAGCTCGCGCTGGTTTTTTTGATCACTAATTTTCTGTTTCAACGAATCGTCCCAGAATATGAACATTCTCCGATACAGAGACAAAGGCGCTTGGATCCACCTGTTTCATAATCTGTTTAAATTCATTAAACTCTGCACGTGTAATGACAGTGATTAAAACTGCCTTTCGCTCGTGATTATAAGTTCCTTCCGCATCGTGGATCATAGTTGCTCCGCGGTGCAATTTTTTATGGATTTTTTCAATTACCTTGTCTGGATGATTGGTCACAATCATGGCCTGCATACGTTTTTGCTTAGTAAAGACAGCGTCTGTCACACGACTAGATACAAAGATGGTAATCATAGAGTAGAGAGCGTATTTCCAACCAAAGGTCAAACCTGCTATCAGCATGATAGTCCCATTTACCAAGAAAGAGATACTGCCAACATTCTTACCCGTTTTCTTGCGAATAGTCAGACTGACAATATCCGTCCCACCACTGGAGATATTGTTTCGAAGAGCAAAACCAATCCCCAAGCCCATGACAACACCCCCAAAAAGAGCATTGATAATAGGATCCTCCGTCAGGGTCGCCACAGGGACAAACTGGATAAAGAAGGAACTCATGGACACCGTGATAAAGGTAAAAATAGTGAACTTATGCCCAATCTGATACCAGGCTAAGACCATCAAAGGAAAATTAATAGCGTAGAAGGTCAGCGAAATAGGAATATGAAAACCAAACCAGTGATTACTCAAGGCAGAAATAATCTGTGCCAAACCTGTCGCACCACTCGAATACACATGCCCTGGTTGGAAAAAGAAATTGACCGCTACTGCTGATAGAAAGCCATATACCAGAGAGGCCGAAATCTTTTCGTCATATTTTTCCCGAGAGATGCTTTGTAAGACACGTAAAATTTTTATCTGATAAGCAAAGCGGCGCAGATAATAGCGCCATCGCTTAATTCGTTTTGCTTGTTTCATCTTCTTCTACTTGTAAGCTGAGTTCCTCTAGTTGTTTGAGAGCGACTGTTGATGGAGCTTGTGTCATTGGGTCAGTTGCCTTGTTGTTCTTAGGAAAGGCAATAACTTCACGGATATTTTCTTCTCCTGCAAGCAACATAACAAATCGGTCAAGCCCGATAGCCAAACCACCGTGTGGTGGGAATCCATAGTCCATGGCTTCAAGAAGGAAACCAAACTGGTCATTGGCTTCTTCAGCTGAGAAACCAAGAGCCTTGAACATGCGTTCTTGAAGGTCTTTTTGGTTGATACGAAGACTACCACCACCAAGCTCGTAACCGTTCAAGACGATATCGTAAGCAATGGCACGTACTTTAGCCAAATCACCTTCTAATTCGTGAGCAGTCTCTTCCTGTGGAAGGGTGAATGGATGGTGGGCACTCATGTAACGGCCTTCTTCTTCAGACCATTCAAACATTGGCCAGTCAACCACCCAAAGGAAGTTGAATTTATCATTGTCAATCAAACCAAGCTCTTTGGCAATACGTCCACGAAGGGCACCGAGTGTTGCATTGGCTACTTCAAGCGTATCTGCCACAAAGAGAACCAAGTCTTTATCTTCAAGAGCAAGCGCTGTTGTCAAGTCTGCTTGGATGCTAGTCAAGAACTTAGCAACTGGTCCATTTAATTCTCCATCCACAACCTTGACCCAAGCAAGACCTTTGGCACCGTACTGTTTGGCTACTTCGGTCATCTTGTCGATGTCTTTACGTGAATAGTTATCCGCAGCTCCTTTGACCACAATGGCTTTCACAGCAGGTGCTTCTGAGAAGACTTTAAAGTCCACACCTTTGACCACTTCGGTCAAGTCCTGAAGTAACATGACAAAACGGGTATCAGGTTTATCAGAACCGTAAAGAGCCATGGCATCGTCATACTTCACACGAGGGAATGGAAGGGTTACTTCGATGCCTTTTGTTTCCTTCATCACTCGGGCAATCAATCCTTCTGTGATATCTTGGATTTCTTGCTCAGTAAGGAATGAAGTTTCCAAGTCGACCTGAGTGAACTCAGGCTGGCGGTCTCCACGCAAGTCCTCGTCACGGAAACATTTAACGATTTGATAATAACGGTCAAAACCAGCATTCATCAACAACTGCTTAGTGATTTGTGGACTTTGAGGAAGCGCGTAAAAATGCCCTCTATTAACACGAGACGGTACCAAATAGTCACGCGCCCCTTCTGGTGTTGACTTAGAAAGGAATGGTGTCTCCACGTCGATAAACTCCAACTCATCCAAGTAGTTACGGATAGAGTGGGTCACCTTAGCACGAAGTTTAAGATTTTCCAACATTTCTGGACGACGAAGGTCAAGGTAACGGTAACGCAAACGCGTATCGTCATTGGCCTCAATGCCATCCTTGATTTCAAATGGTGTTGTTTTGGCTGTATTGAGCACAGTAAGAGCTGTCACATTCAACTCAACTGCACCAGTTGGTAACTTATCATTGGCTTGCTCACGCGCAACGACCTGTCCAGTCACCTCAATAACAAATTCACTACGAAGGCTTTCAGCTGTTGCCATGACCTCTGCAGATACTTTTTCAGGGTTGATAACCAACTGCATGATTCCTTCACGGTCACGAAGGTCGATAAAGATCAAACCACCAAGGTCACGACGACGTCCAACCCATCCTTTCAAGGTAATTTCTTGTCCGATGTGTTCCTCACGAACACGACCAGCATACATACTACGTTTCATTGTTTCTCTCCTCTTTTATTCTGTTACTATTTTACCATAAAAGCGCAGGCTCTTCATGAAAATCAGCAGAAAAGTTTGACAGTCTTTAAAAATCAGGTGAAGGTCCTAAAAATTAGCGTCCATACAAAAATCCGATGAACTTCATCGGACTCTTTTATTTTGAATTTTTGCCTGCTTTACGCTTTTCAGCAATTTCGGCTGCCTTTCGAGGCAAGACGATTTCCGTTGTGTAAGCTGTCCCAAAACGCCAGATACCGGCAATAGGGGCAAAGACCACTGCTAAATGGCTATAGAAGAAATCTCCCTTAAAGGCATAAGCTAGCGCTCCAATGATGAAAAATAGAACAACTGCTTGAATCACTGCTAATAAAATTACTCGTTTCATGTGACCTCCTGACTCTATTATAGCATGAGAATCATCAAAAAGCTGACTAAATTATTCAAAGCGTGGAGAGAAATGCTGTAAAGAAGACCTTTTCGGCTTACATAAGCCAGACCCAAACTCAGTCCTAGACTAGCATAAACTAAAAACTGTTGCAAAGTTCCTGGGAAATGAATCAAGGCAAATAGAACACTAGATACCAGAAGAAACAGAACCTGTTTGCTCTTGTCCTGCTTAGGAAAGAGATAGCGTGCCAACATCCCTCTAAAGATAAGTTCTTCCGTCAAAGGAGCAAAGACCACCACCATAAAGAAAGCAAATGCAGGCTGTTCCACTGTCAGTTGAGATACGATTTGTTGACTGACCGACGGATCTTCTGGTAAAAAGAACTGGGCTGTAATAGCCACTAGCAAAACCAGAGTAGGCAACCAGATATGACGATTAAAAGCAGTCGTCTGGACGCTAACCTTTTCTGTCTGATACCATCTGTAAATTCCATAAACATAGGCTCCTGACAGGGCGATATAAAGTGGTAAGACTCCAAAGATTGAAGCCCCTAGTCCAAGAGCTGACAGCGCCATGCTCTGAACCAGACCATAGCCAAAGAAAAAGGATAGAACAGCTAGAAGAAACCAGCCAAGGTTTTTAAGTAATTTCATAAATATCTCCTATTTGAAATAACGTTTCACCATAGGTAACTGCATCACATTGATATAAACATGGATAGCTCCTACAAGCAAGAAGGCTAGTAACTGAATCTCTCCTGTCAGTAAGGAAAAGAGAGCAATCAGAAAGTACAAAGCTGGCAAGACATAGTTATTTAATTGGAATAAAATCCGAAAACTCTGTTCCAAATTAGCCTTGCGCTCCCCTTCATCGTAAGAATCGAAATGCTCCAAGATATCCTTTGGTGTAGAGAAAAACACCAAACCAATCTGACGAACAATCGCAATAGTCTTAAAAAGATAATTTTGAGCATTGAAAACCAACACTAATCCCAAAAAGGAAAGGGATAAGGTTATATGGCTTATATCGAGTACAATTACTTCACTTCCTGAAATGAAGAGAGCCAATAAAATCGCTACGCTTGCACTATTAAAAGCAATGGTTCCAAACTCGAGATTCCGATACATCTGCACATAATAGGCTTCATTCAGATCATCATCCATTTCCTCTTGATACAAGGAGTGAAATTTTCTGCTTTTCTTTAGGAAATTGAAAGTCAAAAGAAGACTAATGAAACCTATCAGTAAACAAATACCTGATATCCATGGTATCAAGACTTTCACATCTAACATAATTTCGTGGGATTCGGCACGTGCCTTAAACATCCCTACAAACATGCCCAAGAAACCTCCCAAGACAACAGACATTAAAAATAACAACAATCCACGTTTATTTTTCTTTTTCATATTCATTCTCTTTCTAAACTAAACCAATCCAACTAACCACTGACCAAAGGCTTTACCTGATTCATAAATAGCTGTCAAGCCCTCTGTTCCCAGTGATACTAAAATCAAACAAACAGCAAACAAGAGAATAGCTTGGTTTCTTGTTTTTTTCGCCCCTTCTCCTAAAGGGTCTCTCCCAAGCCAACCTGCTAGATAAGCATATAGGATGACTGTTAAAATTCCAAACTCTGTTGACGAAAGAAACAACAAAATGGCTACTAAACGGATGATGTTAGTCTTGATATTAAAATAATTTCCTAAACCTGCACAGACACCTGCAAGTTCTTTGTTCTCAGTATCTACTTGAAAACCTGCTAAAAACTCTTTCATATTCATTCTCCTTTTTCACTTGCTAGATTTTTGGATTTCTTTTCAATCCATTCAACTACTGGGATGAGGGCAAAGTAAGCCCAAATAAATTGGTCACTTTGATAGGGACTAAACCAGCCTAGGTCCATCCCAATCAGTAGAAACACGCTGACTAATAGAGCTATGGCAACTACATAATAGATTACTTTATACTTGTTCATCATTTTTCTCCTTCTTCTTCAACCGATTGAAAATGGACAAGAGGACTAAGTTAATCCAAAACAAATACTTACTTTCAACAAAATAGAACCACCCCAGTAATGTTCCAATCATAGCCAAGGCATTCACAATAAGAGCAAGAACACTCATATAATAAACCACTCTATACATGTTCATCACTCATCCTCCTCCAAGCGAAATACCGATTCGACTGTTTCGTTGAAAATCTGAGATATTTTCAAGGCAATGATAATGGACGGGGTGTATTCGTCCCGTTCTAGTAGGCTAATGGTCTGTCTGGAAACTTCTGCTAGCTTGGCTAGTTCGGTTTGATTGAGACCATCACGAGCCCGCAGCTCTTTTAAACGATTTTTAAGTTGCATGTCACAGACCTACTTTCCGTCAAATTCAACGGTTTGGATATCCTCAATGCGTTGTAGTTTGAATTTTTCTTTTCCCTTTTTATCAACACGGCGTAGCTTGACCCATTCCTCATCAACATCCACAACTTCCCAGTTGTCTGTTCCAAACACTTGTCCAACGATTGTTGGTTTTTTCCCAATCAATTCTTTTAAAATTCTTGTCATTTCTTTATTTCCTTTCTGTTTTTGCTCAATTCTTTTGATTTTATTCTCCAGTTTCTTGACCTTTTGGGAATGGTAGATATAATACATAATCACAAGAGGTACAAATCCTAATGCCCACATAATCATTCCTTTCTCCTTTTCTCTTAACTTGAATTTATTGTAACACATCTTTTTCTTTTTGACAAGCATATTTGTCAAAAAGTTTATGATTTTTGTCATTTTGCAAAAGAAAAAGGTCAGGAATAAGGTCCTGACCAGTTTTTCTACTATTAAAAGCCTAATTTTTTAAAGATTTCTGAGAAGTTTTGGCTGATTGTCTCAAGTGACACTTGCACTTCTTCTCGGGTTTGATTGTTCTTGACCGTCACTTGTCCGCTTTCGACTTCACTCTCTCCTAGAGTGATAAGGGTCTTAGACGCAAAGACATCGGCTGACTTGAACTGAGCTTTGAGCTTACGGTTGAGATAATCACGCTCTGCTTTGAATCCTTGTTGGCGAAGAGCTTGTACCAATTCCAAAGCTTTGACATTTGCTCCTTCTCCCAAGACTGCGATATAGACATCTAGGGCGTTTTCGATAGGGAGGGCCACACCTTGCTTTTCAAGAATGAGAAGCAGGCGCTCTACACCAAGTCCAAAACCAAATCCAGCAGTTTCAGGGCCTCCAAAGTAAGCAACCAAACCATCGTAACGACCACCCGCACAGACGGTCAGGTCATTGCCCTCAATCTCAGTAATAAACTCAAAAATCGTGTGGTTGTAGTAGTCCAGACCACGCACCATATTGGTATCGATGATATAGTCTACTCCAAGATTTTCCAACATCTGACGCACAGCATCAAAGTGTGCTTGGCTTTCTTCATCAAGGAAGTCCAAGATAGAAGGCGCATTCTCCACTGCCACCTTGTCTTCTTTTTCCTTAGAGTCCAAGACACGGAGAGGGTTTTCCTCCAAGCGACGCTGGCTATCCTTAGACAAAGTCTCCTTAAGCGGTGTCAAATAGTCAATCAAGGCTTGGCGATAAGCCGCACGGCTCTCAGGATTTCCAAGCGTATTGAGGTGTAGTTTGACACCTTGGATACCGATTTCTTTCAAGAAATGAGCTGCCATAGCGATGGTCTCCACATCCGTAGCTGGATTGCTAGAGCCAAAGCACTCAACACCAATCTGGTGGAACTGGCGCAAACGACCTGCCTGTGGACGCTCATAGCGGAACATAGGGCCCATGTAGTAGAACTTGCTTGGCTTTTGCACTTCTGGGGCGAAGAGTTTATTTTCCACATAAGAACGGACAACAGGCGCAGTTCCTTCTGGACGGAGGGTAATATGGCGGTCACCCTTGTCATAGAAGTCATACATTTCCTTGGTTACGATATCCGTTGTATCTCCGACAGAGCGACTGATAACCTCGTAATGCTCAAAAATAGGCGTGCGCACTTCTGCATAGTTGTAGCGCTTGAAAATCTCACGGGCAAAGCCCTCAACGTACTGCCATTTGGCAGACTCAGCAGGCAAGATATCCTGCGTTCCTTTTGGTTTTTGTAATTTCATAGGGAATCCTCTTTAAACTTAATAGTCTTATTTTACCATAAATAGAGGGATTAAAACAGTAAGAGAAGAAAATCTCGAAAGAGTCTTTTCAGAAAATTCATCAAAAACTTGCCAAATTGTCAGAATTATGAGAAAATAGAGGATATTTATCACGTGGAGGGACTGCAATGAGAGACGATATCAAAATCAATGACCGCGCTTTGGCCTTACAAGACCAAATTATCGAAAAACTAGAGAAGGTTTTTGATACAGATGTGGAATTGGATGTTTACAATCTAGGACTGATTTATGAAATCAATTTGGATGAAACAGGTCTCTGTAAGATTGTCATGACCTTCACTGACACCGCCTGCGATTGTGCAGAAAGTTTGCCTATCGAAATCGTTGCAGGTCTGAAACAAATCGAGGGTATCGAAGATGTAAAGGTTGAAGTTACCTGGTCGCCTGCCTGGAAAATCACACGAATCAGTCGTTACGGCCGTATTGCCCTTGGACTGCCACCTCGTTAAGCAAGAAAATTACTTTTGAAGATGAAAAGAAGCAAGCCGAAATTGGCTTGCTTTTTGATACTCAATGAAAATCAAAGAGCAAACTAGGAAACTAGCCGCAGGCTGTACTTGAGTACGGCAAGGCGACGTTGACGTGGTTTGAATTTGATTTTCGAAGAGTATGAGTTTATTTTTTACCTGACTTGTCCATATTCCAGAAGTCTGTCACGGCTCCGCGTGAAGCAGATGATACGATGTGGGCATATTTACCAAGAACACCACGGCTGTAGAGTGGTGGCAAGGTTGTTTCTGCCTTGCGTTTTTCAAGTTCTTCTTCCGATACGGCCATGGAAATTTCTTTGGTATCTTGGTCAACCGTAACGATATCGCCTGTACGGAGGTAAGCAATCGGTCCACCATCCTGAGCTTCAGGGGCGATATGTCCAACAACCAGACCATAAGTACCACCAGAGAAACGACCATCCGTCAAGAGGGCAACCTTGTCTCCTTGACCTTTACCAACGATCATAGATGAAAGTGAGAGCATCTCAGGCATACCAGGACCACCCTTAGGTCCAACGAAACGAACAACGACAACATCGCCATCAACGATTTCATCTGTCAGAACGGCCTGAATAGCATCTTCTTCTGAGTCAAAGACCTTAGCTGGTCCAACGTGACGACGCACTTTAACACCTGATACCTTGGCAACCGCACCATCAGGAGCAAGGTTCCCGTTCAAGATGATAAGCGGACCATCCGCACGTTTTGGATTTTCAAGTGGCATGATAACTTTTTGACCTGGTGTAAGGTCTGCAAAGTCAGCCAAGTTTTCAGCAACAGTCTTACCAGTACATGTGATGCGATCTCCATGAAGGAAACCATTTGCCAGCAAGTACTTCATAACCGCAGGCACACCACCAACTTCGTAGAGGTCTTGGAAGACATACTGACCAGATGGTTTCAAGTCGGCCAAGTGAGGCACACGCTCTTGGATTGTATTGAAGTCCTCAAGTGACAAGTCAACATTAGCCGCATGAGCAATGGCAAGCAAGTGAAGAGTGGCATTTGTAGAACCACCGAGAGCCATGGTTACAGTGATGGCATCTTCAAAGGCTTCACGAGTCAAGATATCAGATGGTTTGAGACCAAGCTCCAGCATCTTAACAACAGCACGTCCTGCTGCTTCGATATCTTCTTTCTTGTCAGCTGATTCAGCTGGGTGAGATGAAGATCCTGGTAAACTCATACCGAGAACTTCGATAGCAGTCGCCATGGTATTAGCTGTGTACATACCACCACAGCCACCAGGGCCAGGGCAGGCATTACATTCAAGACGTTTCACGTCCTCAGCTGTCATGTCACCGTGGTTCCATTTTCCGATTCCCTCAAAGACAGAAACCAAGTCAATGTCTTTGCCATCAAGATTTCCAGGTGCAATAGTCCCACCATAGGCGAAAATAGCTGGGATATCCATATTTGCAATGGCAATCATAGAACCAGGCATATTCTTATCACAGCCACCGATAGCAACAAAGGCATCCACATTGTGACCACCCATAGCCGCCTCGATGGAGTCCGCGATGATATCACGAGATGTCAAAGAGAAACGCATACCAGGCGTTCCCATGGCAATCCCGTCCGCTACGGTAATGGTTCCAAACTGTACAGGCCAAGCACCTGCAGATTTGACACCTTCTTTCGCTAATTTCCCAAAATCATGCAAGTGGATGTTACATGGCGTATTTTCCGCCCAAGTTGAAATCACTCCCACAATCGGTGTTTCAAAGTCCTTATCTGTCATACCAGTCGCACGAAGCATGGCACGGTTTGGTGATTTAACCATGCTGTCATAAATGCTACTGCGGTGACGTTTATCTAATTCAGTCATTTGTTCCCTCCCATTTCAGTTTTTACTATTATAGCACATTTTAAAAGCAATGAACAGAAGAAAATTCTTGAATTTTCAGAAAATTCTATACAGAAATATTTTCTTTAAAAATGTTACATTTATTTCTTGACTTTATAAATTAAAGTGATATCATTTAGATATCAAATAACAGGAGGTCATTCTTATGACTGAAAAACTCATCAATTCAAAACCAAATGGTGTATTCGCATTGATTCTCATTGAGTTGACACTCGTACTTGGTATCTTTATAGTTATAATGGGTGCTGGTTCGGAAAACATTTTTGGAATTATTATCGGACTTTTATTAAGCTTAATTGCAGGCCTAGCTCATGCTGGTTTAAAAGTTGTCAAACCTCAGGAGGCTCTGGTTCTTACACTCTTTGGTAACTATACAGGTACCATCAAAGAACCTGGTTTTTACTTTGTTAATCCCTTCAGCGTAGCAGTTAACCCTGCAAACCACACTCGACTTGGACAAAGTGGTGACGTTAGCACGAAATCTCCTTTTTCAGGCATGAAAACATCAAATGGCAATGATGTAAATCTTGAAATTGGTAAGAAACAGATTTCCCTCAAGGTTATGACCTTGAGCAATTCTCGCCAAAAAATCAATGATTGTCTGGGAAATCCTGTAGAAATCGGTATCGCGGTAACTTGGAGAGTTGTCGATACCGCTAAGGCAGTCTTCAACGTTGACAACTACAAAGAATATCTTTCATTGCAATGTGATAGTGCCCTCCGAAATATTGTCCGCATCTATCCTTACGATGTGTCTCCTAATGTAGATACTACAGGGGATGGACAAGCAGATGAAGGAAGTCTTCGTGGCTCTAGCGAAATTGTAGCTAACCGTATTCGTGAGGAAATTCAAAGTCGTGTTGAGGATGCTGGCTTGGAAATCCTTGAAGCACGTATTACTTACCTAGCTTATGCACCAGAAATTGCTGCCGTCATGCTTCAACGTCAACAAGCATCTGCCATTATTGATGCCCGGAAGATGATTGTCGATGGCGCTGTAGGAATGGTTGAAATGGCACTAGAACGTCTCAATGAAGGGGAATTGGTAGAGCTTGATGAAGAACGAAAAGCTGCCATGGTTTCAAATCTCCTAGTCGTTCTCTGTGGCAATCATGATGCACAACCAATTATCAACACAGGAAGTCTTTACTAAAGATGGCTGAAGCTAAAAAAAAGCAGATCCCCCTTCGACTCTCAACAAAGTTATACGCTGCACTTGCATCATGGGCAGAAGACGACTTTCGTTCAGTCAATGGGCAAATCGAATATCTCCTCACAGAATGTGTCAAACAACGGAAGAAAGACGGAAAATACGTATCAGAAACCATTGACGAACCATTTGAGATTGATATTTAAGACCTTCTCCTGTCTGCTAGGTCGGACAGGAGAATTTTTTCATCTTTTTTTGTCAAGTAACTTTACTTTACAAAAAAAATGTGTTATCCTAGTATGGTTGATGAAAATCAGTAGATTGAATCGAATATAAATACCTAAAGGAGAAATCAAAATGGCAGTACCTGCACGTCGCACTTCAAAAGCGAAGAAAAACAAACGTCGTACACACTACAAAGTAACAGCTCCATCTGTAAACTTTGACGAAACTACTGGAGATTACTCACGTTCTCACCGTGTATCACTTAAAGGATACTACAAAGGACGTAAAATCGCTAAAGCTGCATCAGCTGAATAATAGAAGGGAGATACCATGCGCGTAAATATTACACTTGAACACAAAGAATCTGGTGAACGCTTGTACCTTACTTCTAAAAACAAACGTAACACTCCAGACCGTCTTCAATTGAAGAAATACTCACCAAAACTTCGCAAACACGTTGTTTTTACAGAAGTTAAGTAAGCATTCAATACGAATCAATACAGAAGAAAAACGCATTCAAGCGTTTTTTCTTTTTATCAACTACCTTATATTTCAATTCAAACTCTTCTTATCCTACAATCTTTTTTGTAAGACTGATTTGATTCAGGTAATTTTAGGACTCTTCTGCACTCTAGTTAATCGATGTCATCATTATTTACCTGTATTATACATGATGTGGAAAATAGTTTTTTCATCATTTAACCTGTCTTGGTGACACAGATTCTAATTTCAGTAAAATGGCCTCAAGCCCACAAATACACTCTGAGGAATATCAAAACAAAAGCTTGAAATATCCAAACTTGTATGTTAGAATGGGTTTATAGTGATGATAATTGTCTAACAAGGCAACAAAAAGCCCCAACGTTCCAGCGTTGAGGTTTTTTTGGCTTATCGCCCCTTAAAGGTTATTTCTTGCGTGAGTTAAGCCATTTCTCAAACAAGGTTGTCAAAATATTGACTACTAAGGGTGCTAGAAAAATTGTGATGATAATTTCTAACATCGGCAACACCTCCCTTCATTAAATTGAGGGGCCAAAATATTATATCACACCAGATTTATATCATCAACATCGTGTAATTTTTGGAATAAATAGACTTAGATACACAAATAAGCTCACTGGCAAATCTCTAAGTAAACCCAGAAATCAACATTTTAAGAAAAAGCAAAAAGCCCACTGTTGTAGGCTTTCTGTAAGATATTTCTTAAAATTAAAGCATTTTGTTGTAGAATAGATTTAGTATAAATTACACTTTGTTATGCTTTATAAATGTTGATTCTGTAGTATTTTTAGAATTTACATATTAAATAAAATAGATTAAACTTTACTCCAAGGTGGACAAAAAGGAGTACAAATTTCATGGTGATGAGTTCAGTAGGCAAGTAAGAAGTACCGTTTAGGTGCTTTTTATTTTACCCTATTCATCTTATAGGTTAAGGGTATATATTTACATTTACTTTAGTTAAAAATTATAACAAAGAATTAACTAATGTATATGTATCTGTGGTATAATTAGGGTAGTGTTTAACAATATTTTAAACATAAATATAAAACAGGAGGCTTTTTATGAATAAAAAGAAAATATTGGGAGTTAGAGTACAAAATAAATAATGTTAGTAAAACTACAAAGTACTAAGAAGGTATTTCAAGTTCTTTTAGTAATTCTATTTATCTCTTTGCTGTCAGGATGTAGAAGTTCTCTAAACCGTATTGAAATTGGAGATGAAATATATTTCTGGACTGTAGAACAGAATTTAGATACTGAAGAATTTGAATCTGTTAAGGTTACAGGGATAGTCTCACAGGTAGTTGAATATGAAGATTATTATATAGTGAGACTACAAGGAGATATAATATCTTACAAGATAGATAAAGATAAATTTCACTGATAAAAGGTAAAGTATGAATAAAGGAAAAATTTTAAAGATAACTGAGAACACAGTGTACATAGGTTATGAAGATGGAAGTTTAAAGGAAATTCCTATTGAATCTTGTGACTTTGAACCTGCAATAGGTGATTATGTCGAAGTTTATGGTGATATTGCTATAAAGGTTGAAGGCAGTAAGGAAAGTACTCCAGTTAAAAAATCAGAGGCTAAAAAAATTTCATTAGTAAGCAAAATAAACATATTTGCCTCTATAGTTTCATTTCCTATCTCATTTAGTTTATTATATGATAGAGGAGTAATATTAGAAGCTACAATACTATCCCTTTGTGTAGTTTCACTGTTACTGATTGTATTAAATCTGATACTTCTTATTATTTCATCTATTAAGAAGAATGAGGTTAATAAAAAAAGCTCTATAACGTATTTGATTATAGCTATTATAACTTTTATTTTATCTACTACTCTATATGTAAGTAATAATTTCAGTCCAAATTCAAAGAAGACTGTATCACAGAACACTTCTAAGTCCTCTAAATCATCATCTAAGAATAGTTCTATAACTCAATCAAATGAAGATGATACTGAGAAAGCAACAGCTGATTTTAATAATTATTTAGAGAATAATTTAGGTGAAAAGATAGACTATAAAGGGAATATCACATTGATTAATGATGATGAAATTTATCTAGATACAGATAAAATCATTATTAATAATAAAAAATATGATTCCAAAGGATTTAAACATAGTCCTAAAATAAAGGCAGTTTATAAAGGGAAAGATATTTTTAGAGGTGGTCAATCTCTAGGTTTAAATGCAAAAGTTAAAAAGGAGTCAGGAAAACCACAACTTGAAATTTTTGATGTGTTCACAGTAGGGCAAACTTATGAACAATATATGCAAAAAGGGATAGAATTAAAAAGTAAATTTGAATTACGAGCAACTGTAAAAGAAGTTAATAAAATAAATAAGAGCGATAGCGATGTATTAACTTTATTGATTGTTGTAGAACCTCATTCAATTGATTTATTTGATGATGATAATGCACCATTCCAATTTGAAGATGGCAAAAAAATACACTTGGCTTTAACTGAGCAGACAGAAGAGGAATTTATTAAACAAAAAAGAGGGTTGAAATCAGGTGATGATATTAGAATTTATGGGATGTTAATGACAGATTCACTAGATTTGTTGTTAGCAAATCAAGGTGGTAGTTATTTAGACGTGAAAAGAACTAATTAGAAATAAGGTATGAGGTAATGAATACATATAAAGTTATTAAAATTGAAGGAACTCTAATCTATTTAGGTAAAGATGACGGAACTTTGCTAAAAGTTGAACAGACTTCTTTTAATTTTGTACCACAATTAGGGGATATAGTAGAGGTATATCAATCTGAAGGAACCTATATCATAACTAAAAAGTCTAGTGAAGTTCCCACAGAACAGAAAGAAGAAAAAGAATTTCTGACAGTTAGAAATATTAAGGTTATGGCTTGGCTTGGAATAGCGTTAACGTTATTCGGTAATCCTATTTTTGTTTCAATTCCAGCTGTAATGGGACATCTTTTAAAAGAAAAAGGAGAGAAAGATAGTGGTAATTTTATGCTTGGAGCCTCTCTTTTTGCTGGTATAACTGCATTAGTAATTAGATTCAGTCTAACAGGTCGCTTCAGCTAATAGGTAACACGTTTTTTAAGGTAATAGATAAGCGCTGGATAGTCAGATTCAGTGCTTTCTTTTTTCTTTTTGTTTTTTAATCGACCTCTTCAATAAAGAAAAATAATTCTCATTCCTTGTCTAAATAACGTAACTTTTAATCCTCACAATATGCAAAAAGTACGGATAATACCTAATTACCTGACCTACAGATTACTATTAAAAATTACTTCACAAGAGACTATAACAATCTGAATCATGATTGAAATAGCAATAGATACTAAAGTAACTGTCTACGGTTGGATATATTTCGGATTAATTACGCTTTAGATGCTTTTTATTTTACACTAACTATCTTGGCTTAATTCAAGTATTTCCATCACCTTACGAACAATCATCTTATGCTGTGGGTGTTTCTGAATCTTCAATAACAGTTCCATCATCTCTGTATCTTGTGGTACAGAATAAGGTAAGAAAAAATCACTCAACGGAACTTCCAAAGCATCAACAATCTTCACAAAAGTTTCCAAAGAGATATTTCTGTGACTATTCTCTATTTGACTGATATAAGGAACACTTAGATTTGTTCTTTCTGCTAATTCTTGCTGTGTAATCTTCTTTGAAACTCGTAAATCTCGTATCTGATTACTTATAGTTTCTAATATATCATCCATTCCTTCACCCTCTATGTTAAATCTACTATCTATCTTATAGATTAAACAATCAGGTTTACATTCTCTATAGTTTAATATTAGTTAAAAATATATTCTATTGTTAAAGTTTGTGTGATATAATTATAACTATTAGGAAATATTTATTTTATTTCATTAAATAAAGTTAAATATTTGGAGGTTATATATGCTTAAAAAGCTTAAGGAATTAAGCAAAGAACAAAAGATTATAGGTGGTATTGTACTATTGCTTATCCTCATTTTGTTCTTCACACTACTAAATAGCGGTAGCACTAAACACTCACAAGCTCAAACCAAGGCTAATGATTCTGTCAAACAGTCTAGTTCTTCTTCCTCTACTTCATCATCCAGTAGTGAAACTAGCTCTAAAATAGAGAAATGGTCTCCAACTGGACATATAGCTGTAGACGCTTATCTAAATACACCACAAATTAAAATCATACTACGAGCCAAAGCAGTGAGAGAGATAGCACACAAACTCTCTAACACAGATAAACTTTACGAAGTTGAAGCCGAGGTAATTGGGATTGAAGAAAAAGATGAATACCGTGAGTACAACATAACAGGCAAGAAGCTTCTTATCCGTACACCTGAATCACTAGTTGTGAAAATAAATGAACTTATGGTTTATACAGGAAACACAGTATCTATAGAGAAATATGATTCAATAGGTAAAGGCTCGTTAGTAATCAGTGAAGTAAGAAAAACAGAGAAAGCACAAGAAGAAGAAAAAGCAAGTATCGAAGCCTCTAAATCAAAAGAGGAAGAAAATAAAGCATCTTCACGAGTAAAAGAGCAAGAACAAGCTTCATCTCACACCACAACCACTCCTACACAATCGTCTACATCTGCTCCACAATCAAATTTAAGACCGTTCAAAAACTGTAAGGAAGCACGAAAAGCAGGACGTGTAAACATACCTGCTAGTGACCCACAATATGGTCCATGGCTAGATAGAGATAAAGACGGATACGGATGTGATGAATAGTAAAAAAGTTCTTATTCTACTGTCACTACTACTTATTATAGTTGTCACATTCACAGCATGCTTAACCACTCAGCCACAAACAGACTACCAGATAGCTATAAGCAAACTCCAAAAGATAAGTTTAGAGGCTGTAGAACAGAAAATACAACATCAAGAAAGCTTTTATCTATATACAGGTAGAGAAGGTTGCCCATATTGTCAAAAATTTGCTCCAAAACTAGCAAAAGCAGTCGATAAAACTAAGATAACTGTGTATTACTTGGATAGTGAGCATATAGACAAGACTAGTTGGAATAACTTCAAGACAACCGTAGGATTCAAAACAATACCCAATCTCACTTACTTCACAAATGGTACAGCATATGAAAGATTACAAAATGCAAGTCAAGCTAGTGTTGAAGTGATTAAATCATTTATAAGAAAGGAATAAATAATGAATACATACAAAATACTTAAGGACAATATTGAAACAATTTATCTAGGTAAGGCTGATGGTAGCCTTCTAGAGATAGAAAGAAAATACTTTGACTTCCTTCCAGAGGTCGGAGAAGAGGTTGAAGTTTTTGGCAATGATGGAAACTACATCATTACTAGAAAACTCATAATAAATTCAGATACTCCCGATAACACTAAAACGTTGAAAATATGGGGATGGATTTGCACAGCAACCTCTCTGCTCTTCTTTCCTTTTATTTTTGGAGTAATAGGTATTGTCTTAGGATATCTCATCAGAAGCAGAGGGGATAAAGAACAAGGAACTGTTATAATGATTTGTGCAACTGGTGCTATGATTTTTGGAATGTGGTTAGGAGCCATTGTATGGGGGTAAATAATGAATAAAGGAAAAATTATTAAAATAATTGAAGATACTGCTTACATAGGTTATGAAGATGGCAGTTTGAAGGAAATTGGCATTAAAGATTGTGACTTTGAACCTGCAATAGGTGATTACGTCGAGGTTTATGGTGATATTGTTATAAAGGTTGAAAGTAGCACAGTTAAAAAGCATAACTCTATAAAAACATCATTCTCAAGTAAGATAAAACCTATTTTAATAGCTCTTATAGTTATTGTTTTGTCGGTTAGTGCATATTTTATAATGAGTAAAATAACTACATCACAGAATATCTCTAGTTCTTCTAAGTCCTCTGCGTTGTCATCTAAGAATAAATCTAACTCCTCTTCATCTCAAGAAAGTAGCTCTAGTTCCACAAAATCTTCGATATCAGGAAATATTCCTAAGAATTTATTGACAATAGACTATGAAGAAAGGACAGATAAGCAGAAATATTCCTCGTCATTTGACTATGATAAATGGATTCATGATGAATTTCCTCGCTATCTAAAACTACATGTTAGAGGAGAAGTTGTACAAATTCTCAAAGACCAAGATGATAAAGGTATTTTGATACAAATAGTTCTAAATGAAATAGGTCGTCCAGGACTTGGTGAGCCTGTTTCTGTGTTTATTCCGGGTGATTACTTGTCAGATATCATAGTAGAAGGTGATAAATTAGATTTGTATGGGAAAACTTATGGAGTTAAGCAGTATTCGTCAGGTGATTCTGTAGTAATGCGACCATTTATGATTGCTTATTTCTATGAAAGAGATAAATAGGAGAGATTATGAATACAATAAGAAAGTCATAGCTGAAGATGACCATATAACATTGCACAGACTAGTAAAAGGGAGACAAAGTTATGAAACAATCTTCAAAGAAACAAAAACACTGCCTCTCATGGTTGCCTATATGTACGAAAACTAATACTACATGAAAAATAAAAGACATAACCAAATTATTCACGTTTCAGATACACATGTTATCATTCGACTCCACACAAACGAGACTCTAAATGTTCCTATCAATGAGTTAACTTTTAATCCTAAAGTAAACGATATTGTTGAAGTTTACCAAAATCGGAATCACGTAGTAGTTTGTCCTCTACCACAGAGCAACAAGCTTTGGATTCTTATAACCTCAATTACACTTCTACTTCTTACCATTATAGGAGCTACTTTTTTATTCTTTAGACATCCAGATAGAAATATAGAAACATTAGATAGTCAATCTTCACAACAAAGCTCCTCTACTACTTCTAGTTCCTCTACATCATTCAGCTCTTCATCCAGCACATCTACCACAAGCTCTAGCTCAACTGAAGATAGTATAATAGATACGACAGCCGAAGAGCTTCGAGACATGGAGAATGATGGTAGGTTAAAAACTGGTCAACTATATCGCTTCACAGCAGAACTAACACGACAAAAGTTTTGGGAAGCATATGTAGGACATTTTAAAGCTCTAGAAGCATACCATACTATTTGGGTAAAAGCTAGTAATGCTCCTATAACTGGTGTACAAGTACAAATTAAGAAATCTATGA
This sequence comes from bacterium, assembly GCA_905221035.1. Taxonomy (GTDB): domain Bacteria; phylum Bacillota; class Bacilli; order Lactobacillales; family Streptococcaceae; genus Streptococcus. The sequence continues at coordinate 68,248 of CAJNBP010000007.1, forward strand.
TTGAAGGATGGCAAGAAGGAGCAACCGTTACTTTCACAGTCAGAATCATGGAAGACTCTGAAAAATTTCAATTCTGGGTTGCTACTGATGCCACACTTATCACGACTCCCACAGAAGAACAGCACACAAAAAATACAACACAAGAAATTGATACACAGGCTATTCTACACGGAGACTACTCAAGTATAGCTGGCACTTGGAGGAATGAAACAGGATACGAATTAGTATTTAATAAGAATGGTTTAGTAAAAGGAGGACAGATAAGTAAAGCAGGGATTTCAAACGAAGGAGTTATAGGATTTGATGTCAGAACAGGACCTACAGGATACGGAATAGGCATTTATCCTCCTGGTATAAGTATCCCCTTTAAACGTTTTGAAAATAATCGTTTGATATCAGTTGAAGATAAATCTGATAAAACAAAAATTAGAATTATAGCTGGACAAAATGCTCCAGATAAATCCGAACAGGTTTTTTATAAAACAGACTAAATCACAATTGACTCTACTTATAAGATATACCTTAACATCTGAAAATCCCTGCAATTACTCATTGCAGGGATTTTGTATATCCTTTATATCACATGAACCTCCTTTGGACAATTCCACACTACTAACACATTTTTGATATAGAGAGTTAATCGCTGAACAGCAAAATTCACATACATCCATTACTATTCTATTTTTTAATCGCCCCTTAGAAATCCCATTATCACGCGCATTACTAACCACAAACACAAAAAGATAAATTGATACAATTGTACAGAAAAAACTGATAGCTGAATCAAGACAACACTATAAAAATGTTAAATTCTATAATCTAAATCCTTATTAAATAGCTAGTTTTATTCTCTATTTTATCTCACAAGCATACGCCTTTATGCCGTGAAAGCAAATTGACAGTAAGTAGGCACAAAGTACGCTAAGAACGTCTCAGACGAAAGGCTTTAGTTTTTCGGATGAACAGTTCATTTGTACGAGAGTGCCTTGTTTCTTGCTGTCAATTAGACCATGGAATAAATTAGGCGTGTTTGGTACTTAACAAAGTGTTTCACTCCTTTGCCTTCGCTCGTGGCGGGCTAGTCGTTCACACTTTGTATATCTCCAGAATGATACACTTGATACACTAATTTCTAACTTCTTAGAATAAATAAAACAAATAAAATTGAAAATAGAAATGAAATTTACTGTTTCAAGTGTATCAAGAGCATGACTTCATTACATACCCTTTATATCTCTTTGTAGAATCCAAATTAAAAGACTCAGAATGAATAAAATAAACAGAATCACCCTCATCAAAATCTTTACAAGTAGATAATGTTGGCTTAAATACCCAGTCTGATGGAAGTGCATCTTTTAATTCTTTGTGAAAGGCTTCCTTAGTTTCTCGTTCTAAACCATTTCCTTCACAGAATTGTTCATATGCCCATAGCATAAATGAATTCGGCAAGAAAGTAGATTTCACACGACTAAACAGATAAGATGAAAACTGTTCAACACTTGTCATAGACTTCCCATGAATTTCCTTGATAGCAGGGTGGTGACTGATATCCTTGAATCCATCACTGATATCATATTCTAATGCATTCTTCAATACATATTCTAATACATCCTGACGTTTTAGATAAACCTGCTTTATTTCTCTCTTGTAACCATCTTTGTTAAATTCAGAAACGAAGGGAAGTATGAAAGTTCTTCTTGCTATAGCTTCTTTGTCTCCTTGAATCTTAATCAATCGATTAGATGATTGAACAATCACAGGAGTAAGTCGAGCAGAATAGGCCTGTTTGCCTTTCTTTTCGATTGTGACAATATCATGAGTAACTAGAGAAAACATAGTAGAAGGGTCTGTTACCACCTTATCAATAGCATTATCATCTCCAATAACTAGATGTTTACCTATTAACTGTGAAGTTGCAAAACGGTTTCTACCATCTAATTCAATTAGTTTCATGGAGGCTGTATTAATCCTACCTACTAAGTTAATTAACAACTCTTGGAAACTGCCCTTACCTGTTCCTCCTTTTCCAATCAGCCAAATAATTCTCTCATCAGCATAACCACGTATCACTGCCAAAATTGTTTGCCATGCTAAGTGAATTAGTTCATCATCATTATTAAACAGTTCAGCTAACCATGAATCAATAGACCAACCACCTAATACTGGAGAATTTGCTTCTGAATTATAATTTACTTGTACCTTATGTGTAAACACAATTGAAGGACTGTATTTCATTCCATACCGATAATAAGTATCATAAATACAATTCCCTAAAGCTATGTAACGTAAACCTTGATATATACTTACATTTTTACAGCTACAACTTAGTGCACAAATAATCTCGTATATATCAGCACTCCTAAAAGAAGGTTCTAATCTTCTTACTAATTTAGGAACTATATCCCAAGCAGGTTGATAAATCCCCTCTTTTGGATTGTACACAAATAAGCTACCTTCACCAGTATCCTCTATGTCAGCTATACTAACCACAATGAGATGAGCCATTAAAAATTCTGCCATAATATAAAAAGGAGGTTTTCTCTTTTTCATCTTGTCTTTTTCTGGAACGTCTTTATAAGGGTCAGAATCAATTACCTCATTTTTATAGATTCGCCATGCTTCTTTATATTTATCTATTGGAGCAGCGTTAGCAAAATCTTGAATAGCACTCTCAGGGTAAGTTTCAAATTCATAGTCTGATTCTAATACAGAATCTTTCGCTTTAATCTTAATTATTGACATATTCATGTTCCTTCTGTTTATAAATATCACACTGTATAGTGTATTTGAGCAATTGAATCTGTGATTCAATATGGCGACAACTTCCTATGTATCTCAAGTAAGCACAGGAATTTTCATCTATATTTTTTATTTTTTCATACAATATAGTTACTCCTTTTTAGTAATTGAGAGGAACTTCATAACATCTGATTTCTTATAGAAAACTTTGCGAGTTCCTTCTATCGGTGGACAGTATCTGGTTAACCCCAAACGCTCCCATTCATGCAGAGTTACTAAACTAATACCTAGTTCTTTGATTAACTCTTTCTGTTGAATCAAGCCGAACGAGTCACTGTGAGCTGGAAGCACTGCGTTTGATAGATAATCATCTATTAAAAACTCAATCCTTCCCAACAATGCTAGTTCTGCTTCTTGAGATAATATCCCTTGTGGTATACTATACATATATCCTCCTTCTTTTCTATTTGTTCACAACTATCATCTCATAACTATTACAGCTTGCCTGTTAACCAAGTTAACTAGGTTAATTAACTTGGGTTGTGTTTTGAATTTTATCAGTTTTCTGTTTACATGTCAAGAGTTTTATGTTAAAATTTTACTAAAGTTATTAAACGGAGGTTAAAATGATAGGAGCATATCTTAAAAAATACCGTACAGAAGGTAACGTAACTACTAAAAGACTTGCTGAATATCTGAAAGTATCACAGTCTTATGTCTCACAAATTGAAAATGAGAAAAAGATTCCCAGCGTAAAGAGGCTCTTTGAAATCACTGAATGTATTGCTGCATGCTCTATAAAAGAAAAATGCGAACAAGATGGATTAAATTCTGAGGAGTACTATATAGAATATCAAACATTAGCTAGCTCTTATATTGATGAGATAATTAAAAATATTAATCTGGATTCAATCCATAATGATAAAGAAAAACAGATGTTAAAAGACTTAATAGAATTCAATGATAAAACATCATCTTTACCATGGGTATCCACAACATACAAAGATATTAGCCAAGATATTATCAATGGGGAAAAGATTAAAATCAACCTTGATTATATCTTTAGGAAGAATGTAAAAATAACTATTGATGGTCAAGCACTCACAACTGAGGACTTAACCGCTCTACAAATACTAATTGAAGGTATTCGTTCTAGACACAAATCATAATAACTTTTTTCATAACTTTTTTCATAACCTTTTACAGCTTGCCTACTGATGTTAGAAAGGTTAAGAAATGAAAATAGCAGAAATCAAGAAACAAAACGGTGACACTGTATATCGTGCAAAAGTATACTTAGGAGTAGATAAACTCACAGGAAAAAAAATAAAGGCTAATCTGACAGCTAGAACTAAAACTGAATTGAAGAAAAAAGCTCAATTAGCTAAAGCCGAATTCCAAAATAATGGCTCTACTAAGAAGGAAACCATTCCACTAACAAGCTATGAAGAAGTAGCTCAATTATGGTGGGAAAGCTATCAACACACAGTAAAACCAAATACACAAGATTCAGTAAAACGACTACTAGCTAACCATGTGATTCCTCTATTTGGTTCTTATAGGTTAGATAAGTTAACCACTCCAACTATCCAACGCATTGTTAATCAACTAGCTCTACGTGCTAACAAAAGAGAAGAGGGAGCATTTCTACACTATGATAAAATTCACGCGCTAAATAAACGTATCCTACAATATGCTGTGACAATGCAGATTATTGATATAAATCCAGCTCGTGAAGTTATTCTTCCTCGTAAAATAAAAAAGGGTAGAAACAAAGTCAAGCACTTTAATAACTTAGAGTTAAAGCAATTTCTCAGTTATTTGGAAGAGGCTAACTTAGCAATATATAGAAATATCTATGAAATTACTTTGTATAAGTTTCTTCTTGCTACTGGTTGCCGTATTAATGAAGCCTTAGCTCTACACTGGTCAGATATTGACCTAAATAATGCAACTGTGAATATTACAAAAACACTAAACCATTTAGGTGAGATTAACAGCCCAAAGTCGGAGGCAAGTTATCGTACAATTGATATTGACCCACAAACTATAGAGGTCTTAAAAATGTATCAAAAAAGACAAAGGCAAGAAGCTTGGAAACTTGGTCGGACTGAAACTGTTGTCTTCTCAGATTTTATTCATAAATACCCAAACAATAAAACACTAGCAACTCGTTTAAACACACGTTTCAAACATGCTGGTGTACCTAATATTGGATTCCATGGTTTTAGACACACACACGCTAGTCTCTTGCTAAACTCTGGAATACCATATAAAGAATTACAACACCGTCTAGGTCATTCTACACTAGCTATGACTATGGACACTTACAGTCATCTCTCCAAAGAAAAAGCAAAAACAGCCGTCTCATTTTATGAGAAAGCTGTAAGTTCTTTGTGAAGGGGGACAAAAAGGGGGACAAACCCAGAAATCAACTTTTTAAGACAAAGCAAAAAGCCTACTGTTGTAGGCTTTCTGTAAGATATTTCTTAAAATTAAAGCATTTTGTTGTAGAATTCAACGACAAGTGCTTCGTTGATTTCTGGGTTGATTTCGTCGCGTTCTGGCAAGCGAGTCAATGAACCTTCCAATTTTTCAGCGTCGAATGATACGAATGCTGGACGTCCAAGAGTAGCTTCTACTGCTTCAAGGATTGCTGGAACTTTCAATGATTTTTCACGAACTGAGATCACTTGACCTGGAGTTACGCGGTATGATGGGATATCAACGCGTTTTCCGTCAACAAGGATATGACCGTGGTTTACGAATTGACGAGCTTGACGACGAGTAGTCGCAAGACCAAGACGGTAAACAACGTTATCCAAACGACGTTCCAAAAGAAGCATGAAGTTGAAACCTAGGATTCCGCCTTTGATTTTTGTAGCTTGTACGAACAAGTTACGGAATTGTTTTTCACCTACACCGTAAGTGAAACGAAGTTTTTGTTTTTCAGCCAATTGCAAACCGTATTCTGACAATTTAGAACGGTTGTTTGGTCCGTGTTGTCCTGGTACGTAGTTACGACGTGCCAATTCTTTACCTGTACCTGTAAGTGAAAGGCCAAGGCGACGAGCTTGTTTCCAAGATGGTCCTGTATAACGTGACATGTGAATGTCCTCCTGATATAAATAATATTTCGGTGGAAATAGTCACTTAGAAAGCCCTGATTCGTGCAGATGCCCTTCGCCTAAACAGCCAAGGTTACTTATCATAAGACACCTGTTGACGAGCTTCATGCTTTCCTGCTGATATTTCACACAAAATCCATTTTACCATGAATAGCTGGATTTGTAAAGGGGTTTTAAGCTTTATTTTCATTGCCAGAGAGGTTAAGAAGGAGAGTAAAGGTGCTTCCTAGGCTGTACTGGCTGCTGACTGTGATTTCTCCACCCAATTGATGGGCCAATTCACGCGCAATCGCAAGTCCTAAGCCATGGCCACCTGTCTTCATATTACGCGAAGTTTCGACACGATAAAGGCGTTTGAAAATATTCTCCAAGTCCTCTGGTGCAATGCCCTGTCCCTCATCCGTCACACTGATTGAAAGCTGGTTCTTTTCCAGCTTAGCCACCACTTCCAGCTTGGTTTCTGGAGCTGAATATTTAAAAGCGTTATTGACCAGATTCACCAAGATGCGAGAAAGTTTGGCATAATCTCCTTCAATCCGGGCAGACTCTGGGATCACCTGCAAGTGGACATCTCGCTCCTCCTGCTCAATCAAGAACTGAAATTCATTCATGCACTCAATCAAGAGCTGATCCAGAAAAATGCTGTCTTTGCTGGTAGTTTCCACCTGATTTCTAGCTGTATTTAGAGTCAAAAAATTCAACTCTTCAACCAGTTTATTGAGTCTTTCCGTCTGACGCCCAATGGTTGCTAGATAATGGTCCTGTTCTCCTTCCTTGATAACCCCATCCAAAATCCCTTCTACCGTCGCTTGGATCGAAGTGATGGGGGTCTTGATATCATGCGACAGCTGGGCAATCATCAAGCCCTTTTCTCGTTCGCTTTCTTCCAAAGAATCAAAGGTTGCCTGCAAATCATGGGACATTTCATTGAAGGCTTGCCCTAACTGCTGAAATTCTGCAGGCCCTTGAACCTCCAGATTTAAAGGAAAATCCTTGTCCGCTACCCGCTTGGCATGTTCCTTAAGTTTGGCCAATGATGTAAAGACTGGCGACAGGAGAAAGAGACTAATCCCAGCACCGACAAAACTTGCGATTAAAGTCATGCCAATCAGGAAATAAATTTCTCTTTGCTCAATTAACATGCGCTGGATAGCCCAAAAAACCACGATAATCGTTAGAAGTGTTGAAATGATATACCCCACTAAAATATAACTTTTTAATTTCATTGACTACCTCGTGCTTTCTCAATTTTGTAGCCCAAGCCCCAGACGGTCTTGATGGTAGGCGTTTCTGCACTGGCATGTTTAGCCAACTCCTGTCGAAGAGCATGAATATGAACATTCAAGGTATTGGTATCATCCACATAATCTTCTTGCCAGACCTTTTCATAGAGGTCTGTCTTAGAGAAAACCCGCTCTGGATTGCTGGCTAAAAGCCATAGAAGTTCGAAGGATTTGACTGTCAAATCAAGCGCTACATCTCCAACTTGGACCTCATGGCTACCGTGATTCATCCGTAAATCCCCGAGACTGACAACCTCTGTCTCACCTCCACGATGAAGGCGACGCAAGATATTGTGGACACGCAAAACTAACTCACGTGGGCTAAAGGGCTTGGCAATAAAGTCATCTGCCCCTAAGCTCAGGCCATAAATCTTGTCCTGCTCACTGGTCTTAGCCGTGATAAAGAGAAAAGGCTGATCCGGAGACTGATACTGAACTTCGCTAATCAAATCATAACCATCCATCCGAGGCATCATGATATCTGTAATAATCAAATCAATCGCTTTTCGCTTGAAGATTTCCAAGGCCTCTACTCCATCATGAGCCACCAAAACCTGATACCCTGCCTGAACCAGATAGCGTTGATGAATATCTGTGATTTCTACCTCGTCGTCAACGAGTAAAATTGTCTTTCCCATCTGTCTCTCCTTTGAAAAAAACAGTGCTATACCACAATAGTATAACACTATTTTAATCGCTTTACGAACATTCTAATCGCTATCTGGATTTCTCATATCCTAGATAGAAAGTCTGTAGTTAGACTAGTCATTTTCCTCTTTTTTAGTTTTCAAACCAAGGCCACCTAGTAGTCCAGCCAAGGCGAGGCCAAAGAATCCAAGAGTAGCCATTGATGTTTGGGCTTCACCAGTATATGGAAGCATGTCTTTTTGCTCTTTCATTTGATCAGCCATCATTGGATTTGACGCCTTGTTATTAGCTGCCATCTTGCCTTCATCAGACATTTTTCTTGAGGCTGCTGGAGCTTGATCTTGTTTCATGCTTGGTGTTGCCATTGGCTGGCTAGCATTCATGGTTTTGTCCTGCTCTTTGTTAGGCATCATCTTATCCTGGCTAGCAGCTGGCATTTGAGATTTCATCTCATCTTGATTGGCACTTGGCATTTGAGCGTTCATCTTAGACGCATCTTGATGACTATTCATCATTGGAGACGGCATAGTTGAACCATTAGAAGATGGGACGAAGCCTGATTGCATCGGAGTAAGAGACTGATGTCCATGCAAGTTTACTGTCAAATCCTTAGTCGCTACAAGATTACTCAAATCGGCCTTGCCGTCTTTGGCACCGTACACTTTAATAGTTGCCTTGTAACTTTGCGTACCGTTTTGTTTTAACAAGTCTAACAAATCTTTGTCAGATTTTCCTTGAGTACCGGCCAAGTCTACTTCATAGAAGTAGAGGCCTTTGCCCAATTTCTCTACTGGTGGAAGAGCAGGATTTTTAGCTGAACCGTTATCTGACCATGGAGCTTTGTCAGAAGATTTCAAGATAAGACGAGTCAACATACCGTCACCAGCGAAAAATTCGTATGGAATAACTTGATTGACACCAGCTGTGAATGGGCCTGGGAAGTTAGCTTTGTCCAAGTAAGTAGCTGGAACATCTACTGTGTCTTTAGTGTTGTCGGCCACACCTTTTTGGACTTCAGCTGGAGTGGTTAAGCCATTCAAATTGACATCCAAATCTTTTGTCGCTACGAGATTTGTCAAATCAGCCTTGCCGTCTTTCGCACCGTACACTTTGATAGTAGCTTTATAACTTTGAGTACCGTTTTGTTTTAACAAGTCAAGCAAATCTTTATCTGATTTTCCGTGAGTACCGGCTAAGTCCACTTCATAGAAGTAGAGGCCTTTGCCCAATTTCTCTACTGGTGGGAGAGCTGGATTTTTAGCTGAACCGTTGTCTGACCATGGAGCCTTGTCTGAGGCTTTCAAGATAAGGCGTGTTAACATGCCGTCACCGGCGAAGAATTCGTATGGAATGACTTGGTTGACACCGGCTGTGAATGGACCTGGGAAGTTGGCCTTGTCCAAGTAAGTAGCTGGAACGTCTACCGTGTCTTTGGTGTTATCAGCCACACCTTTTTGCACTTCAGCTGGAGTGGTTAAGCCATTCAAGTTTACTGTCAAATCCTTAGTCGCTACGAGGTTGCTCAAGTCTGCCTTGCCGTCTTTAGCGCCATACACTTTGATGGTAGCTTTGTAGCTTTGAGTGCCGTTTTGTTTCAAGAGATCAAGAAGGTCTTTGTCAGATTTACCTTGAGTTCCTGCCAAATCTACTTCATAGAAATAGAGTCCTTTGCCCAAGTTTTCTACTGGTGGGAGAGCTGGATTTTTAGCTGAACCGTTGTCTGACCACGGAGCCTTGTCGGATGCTTTCAAGATAAGGCGAGTCAACATGCCGTCACCTGCGAAGAATTCGTATGGAATGACTTGGTTGACACCGGCTGTGAATGGACCTGGGAAGTTAGCCTTATCCAAGTAAGTGGCTGGAACGTCTACTGTGTCTTTGGTATTGTCGGCTACGCCTTTTTGTACTTCGGCTGGAGTGGTTGCTGGTTGAGCTTCATTTGCTTCACGGTCTTGTCCAGTAACTGCAGGAGCAGGTTTTGTCGCAGGTTTAACCGCATCTTCTGTTTCTTTCTTAGACTCTGGTTTTGCTTGCACTTCTTCTTTAGGTGCTACTACTTGATCTTTAGCAGCTACATCCGTTTTTTCTGGAGAGCTTGTAGTATCCAAGCTTGCTTTGGGTGCTGACTCTGCCTGTTCTGAAGGAAGAGCTGTATCGACTGCTTCTTTGAGAAGTTCTGCTGGTAAGTCGCTCTTTTCACTCACCGAAGCAGCGTCTGGCACGACTTGAGCAGGGGTCGGATTGACTACATCGGCACGCACCGAACTTGGTTGCCCAACTAGGACAAAGAAGCCACTGGCCACAACAACTGAGGCGACACCGACACTAAGACGGCGAATAGACCAACGAGTATATCTTTGATTTGGATTGAATTTCATAGGATTCTCCTTAGAGTTTTTCTTTATTTGATGACTCTAGTATAATCTCCTAAAATTAAAAAGGATTAAGAAAAAGTTAAAATTTTTCTTAAATCCCTCTTATAAAATACTTATATTAATTAAATCCATAAACAGATTTGGTGATTTGATAGACGACATTGGAAAGTTTGCGAGCTGGCAAGACGGAGTGTTTGGTCAAACGACTCAACATGGTCTTACGAATAGCCTGAAAGACCTCTGGATTTTCCTGTTGAATATAGGTCCACAGCTCCCGTTTTTTGGCCAGATGCTCCGCTGTTCCTGCTCGGTTAAGCAAGGCACTAGAAATAACCGTCGTAATCTCAATATGATTCAGCAGGTATTCTCTCATTTTGGGATGACTCACTTGGGACAAATCAAGCTGGTCTACCAAGAGTCTATTGACCTTGAGTTGCTGGTCAATACGCTTAATCATCACCTGCTCATTGACAGACTGGTCCTCACGCCCAATCAGATAACGATAGAAATCGACAGGCAAATAGTACATGGTCTTGACCTGCTGAAGCGGGGTAAAGACAAAGAGATTATCGACATAAAAGGTATGCTCAGGCAGTTGGAACTGGCTCGCTCGCAACAAATCTGTCCGGTAAATCAGCGAGTGCATCATGATATACTGACCTTTTGAGAAATTTCCGACCTGGTCCCAGCCAAAAATCTGCTGGACAGGCAAAACTGACTCATAACTCATACTCTTCTTACGAGACTGACCTTCCTTTTCATAGACAAAATTGGTCACAAAGGCATCAACTTCCTGCTCCTCGCTCTCTAGTTCCTGCAAGGTTTCCAAAATTTTCAGATAGGCACGAGGATCAACCCAGTCATCACTATCAACTACTTTAAAATAGCGCCCAGAAGCCTCTGCCAAGCCACGATTGACAGCACCCCCATGGCCCTTATTCTCCTGATAAATGGCTCTAACAATGCCAGGATACTTGCTGGCTAAACGCTCAGCGATTTCCTGAGTTTGGTCCCGAGACCCATCATTGATAATCAAAATCTCAACTTGCTCACCACCAATCACTAGCGACTCCACGCAGTAATGAAGATAGGCTGCTGCATTATAGCTAGGAATGGCGATAGACAATAACTTCATAATCTACTCCTTTAGGGGACTGATTTTTTCTTATACTCTCTCTTGTCACTTCTTTCTATTTTACCATAAAGTCCAGTTTCTGAAGGACTTTTACTAGAATACAAGGGTTTCTGACTCTATTTCCTATCTTGGAGATCAAAAAAAGAGGGGATTCCCCTCCTTACGAATTTAATTCTGCTAAGTCATCTAGATACTGGTTGTTAATGACTGCCAAGATATAGGCATCTGCTTTCAATGGATCATTGGGACCAAACTGGACATCCAGTGGTGAATTTTCTTGTTCACGAAATCCTAGGACATTGAGGTTGTATTTACCACGTAGATCCAGCTGACTCAGGCTTTGGCCTGCCCAAACACTAGGGATTTTCATCTCTACGATAGACACATTTTTATCCAGCTGAAAGACATCAACATTGTTATGAAAGAGAATGGTCTGTGCTAGAGACTGCCCCATTTCATACTCAGGCGAGATTACCGAGTCAGCACCGATTTTTTCCAGTACCTTCTTGGCTGTCTGGCTTTTGACCTTGACAATAACCCTTGGTACGCCTAGACTCTTACAATGCATAACTGCAAGCACACTCGACTCTAGATTTTCCCCTGTTGCGACCACAACCGTATCACAGGTATCAATTCCTGCGGTTCTGAGGAGTTCCTCATCTGTAATATCGCCCACAACTCCACGCGCCAAAACAGGCTCAAATTGATTGATACGCTCGGCGTGGTCGTCAATGGCAATAATATTCATATCTTGCTTGGCAAGGGCCGTCAGGACACTACTCCCAAAAATCCCCAAGCCTAAAATTCCAATCGTACGATCTGACATCGTTCTTCCTTTCTTATCCAATACTAATATCTGCTTTCATATACTGAATCAAATCTTTCTTATCAGGCTGGTAATCAGCTAGACTAACCAGCAAGGTCAAGGGACCGATACGGCCAATAAACATGAGCAACATGACAATACTGAGGGCTAGCTTGCCCAATTCTGGTGTCAGATTTGCCGTTACCCCAACTGTCGCAAGGGCTGAAATAGTCTCAAACATAAGGTAGATAAATCGCGGTGTTCCTTCTGCCGTAATTCCAAGCAACATCAAACCCAACAAGAAGGTCATCAAAAAGATAATGAAGACACTAAAGGATTTTTGGACTGTTCGAGCCTCAATAGTTCTCTGCGCAACATTGGCATGAGGCAAGCCCAGCAACTCACTACGAGCAAAGACCAACAAGACAAAGAAGGTCGTAATCTTAAGACCTCCAGCCGTCCCTCCAGGTGCTCCACCCAGAAACATCTGTAGGATATAGATAAACAGGGTCACAGGCCGAGCTTGAGTATAGTCAATAGAGGCAAAACCAGCTGTTCTCATGCTGACGGTTTGGAAAAAGCTAACCAGCACTTTCTCTGGGACACTGAGATTGCCAATGGTTCCTGGATTGTGCCACTCCGTAAAGAGTGTGGATACTGTCCCAAACAGCAAAATCCCTGCAGTCAAGAAGAGAACCAGCTTGGTGTGAAAACGCAGACGACGTTTTTTCTTCTTTCCTAGCTGGGTTGCCAAGTCAAACCAGACCATAAAGCCCAGACCACCTGTGATAATCAAACCAGCAATGACCAGATTGATCAAGGGGTCCGTCTGAAAATTCACTAAACTGCTACTGCCGAAATTATCAAAACCAGCATTACAAAAGGCTGAAATGGCTAAAAAGATAGAGGTAAAAATGCCTCGTCTCCAGCCAAACTCAGGAATAAAACGGAAACTTAGCAGGAAGGCACCCAAGCCCTCCACCAGAAAAGTCGTCAAGAAGATGGACCGCATAAAGGCCTTCAGCGACCGAGTCTCCCCGTAACTAAAACTCTCCTGAATGGTTTCACGACTGCGAAGACTGAGCTTTTGCTTCCCCTGAATATAAAAGACCCCGATAAAGGTCATGAGCCCCAGACCACCAATCTGGATCAAGAGCATACAAATCAACTGCCCCCAGACATTATAGGTAGTAGCCACCGGTTGAGTAAAGAGGCCAGTCACACAGACCATGGACACCGTCGTAAAAAGATGGTCAAAATAAGTAGCCTGTGAGGTCTCTGCCTGTACAAACGGCAAACTCAAAAGAAGGGAGCCAAGAAAGATAACCCCAGCAAAACTTAAAAAGATGCGACGAGCTGATGAAAGTCCGCCCAAGGCCTTTTCAATTTTTTTCACAAATAATTTGAATAACATACATCCATTGTACCATAAAAAGAAGGAGAGTAGCTAGATCTGAAAGGCAATCTCAAGGCAGAGTTCCAAGACCTTCTCGAAAGCTTCTGAACCCCAGTCACGACTATCGTACTGGTCCAAGTCTGCTAAGGAATCAGCTGTAAACAACAACTCTCCCCAAAGAATCCCACGCAGTTGGGCTACTGCCGCAAGTGCAGAACACTCCATCTCCACAACAGCACAGCCTTCTTCCTTACGATAAGCCACCTTTTCAGCCGTTTCTCGGTAAAAACCATCTGTAGACCAAGTCATGACTTCTTCATAGGGAATCTCTCTGGCTTCCAAAACTCGCTCAATAGCAGCAATAGCCTCTGGCTGAATTTCCATATAACGAGAAGGCGCCACATAGTGGTAACTGGCTCCTTCATCTCGCAGAGCCCGAACAGGGACTAGAAAGGCATTTTCTTCTATATCAGCCAGCACACCACAGGTACCGGTTGAAATAATCTGCTCCACACCGTAGCCAATCAACCAATCCATAAACTGGGCTGCTGGAGCCGAACCCACAGGCGCCTGAGCCAGACAAATTTCCTCGCCCTTGTAATCGATAACATAGACCGGATAGGTCTTGGTGGCAGAAACGAATTCTCCGACACAGTCCGCCCCTACTTCCCTCGCATAACGGTCAATCTCTTCACCTAAAAATGCATAGACACACTTCTTGGGCAAGTGCAAATCCAGCTTCTCGTGATCGGGCATGATGACCGCCTGAGGATTGTCATCAAACTCTAAAATGGGAATCGCATGTTTCTGAATCATAACCCACCTCCTCTGATTTTGTACTATTGTATCAAAAGCTGGCGGAGTGTCAAGGAGGGGACTGATGAACTGAGGAGAAAAACATCCCACTTACGAGATGCTTTGAACTTGCTTAATGAAACAGACTTGCTAAGAGATAGAGTAGGTAAATGTGAGCTGGGTAAAAAATGATGAAACCTACAAAAAAGAAACAACCCCAGCTGTTCCTTTTTACTTCTATTTAATAGGTATCTCCTTAATCACGCGCGCAGGATTACCAGCTAGGACAACATTGTCACCAAAGGACTTGGTAATCACGGACCCTGCTCCTGCAACGACATTATTTCCAAGTGTCACTCCAGGAAGGACAATAACTCCACCACCAGCCCAGAAATTATCTCCAATTGTGATAGGTTTTCCGTACTCGATGCCTGAATTACGCTCCTGCGGATCTAGTGGATGGAGAGGTGTCAAGAACTGACAGTTGGGACCGATCATAGCATTGTCCCCGATACGAATAGGGCAGATGTCCAGCATGGTCAAGTTCCAATTAGAGTAAAAATTTTCCCCTAGATGGATGTTGACACCGTAGTCCACCATCAAGCGAGTGTTGATATAAAGATTTTGCCCGGTTGAGCCAAACCAAGTCTTGATGATTTCGGCTCCCTTCAAGGGATCCTCTTCCTTGTTAAAGGCAGCCTGTTTCTGACGAGAAGCCTGAGCCAAGGCTCTCAGTTCTGGGGCTGAGGAACGGTAAAACTCGCCTGCTATCATTTTCTGGTATTCACTAGTCATTGTATTCTTCTCCTTATTCCCTACTATCATATCAAAATTTCGACATATCTGACTAGGATAAGGAGCACTTTCCACAATTTATACTCTGATTGTCATCATATCCTGTCTAAACGGATACGAGTCACAATTCCGTCTGAGTCTGTGATTTCCAGCTGGCTAGATGGCAACCACCTGATTGGTGCAGCAACTGCTTGTGCTCGTTGGGCAATCGTTAACAGTTCTTCTTTGTGTGCGACTTCAATGACATAGTAGGCCAAACCTGGCAAACCTTGCTTACGCGGATCCAAACCCTTTCCTCCCCATTCGTTGACTGCCAAATGATGATGGTAGTCTCCAGCTGCAATCCAACTAGCACTAGGTACACTGAATTTATCCTCTAGTCCTAACACCTTTTGATAAAACTGACTGGACTTTCGACTATCCTTAACAGAAAGATGAATATGCCCCATTCTCGTACCCTCGGCTAGGATAAAAGGCTCTACTCTTTCCCCCAACTCATAGATATCCTGCGCCGCAAGGACCTCAGTCACCCCGATAATACGCCCGTCTTCTCGAATATCCCATGTGGACACTGGCTTATCTCGATAGAGTTCAATGCCATTTCCCTCCAAATCCTCCAAGTAAATGGCCTCGCTGTAACCATGGTCTGCACCGCCGACAAGAGGAATCTGTAAATCTGTCAGATGCTTCAAGACATCCGCAAAAGCCTTTCGTGTCGGCAAAAGAATGGCCAGATGGTAAAGACCATAATGCTCCCTTACTTCTCCGCTCTCTTGTGCATGAATCAAGTGTACCAAGACTTTTCCGCCAATGCCTAGAATAGCCTCTGTCTCCGTTTGAGATAAGATTTCTAAACCAATAATCTGCTGATAAAAAGCTGTTTGACTGACCAAATCCTTCACATTTAAAACTGACTCTGCTAAATAAATATGGCTCTGGTATTCATAGGTCATAAATATTTCTCCTTTTGGTTGTAACTTTAATAATTACAATAATTATATAACTTCCATCAAGAAAGTCAAGCCAGACAACTTGAAGCATCCCACTCAAGCAAAAAACAACCCCAGAAAATCACTTCTAGGATTGTGTTGTATTTATTTACTAGGCTAGCAAATTCATGTCTCAAATCAACATTTTCTGTGGGATTGAAATCCACCTTGTCACCATTGGTCGTTGATGAGTTGAAGATGATTCCTGCAATCTGCATCCAATCAAATCTCAATATCACTCCATAAGAAAAAGGAGTAGATTGGTCATCTGACTCCTCATTCTTACAAGAAACACTATTCAACAATAAAACTTTACAATCTTATTTATAAATAGATTCTCTGAAATCATCTGTGCTACGTAGGTAGGCATTATAGATTTTCTGTTTCAGTAAGTGAACCCAACTTGACGGAACATTTTCTGTTGCACGTTTAAGGTTTTTCACATCGTGCGCTACTGCCGCATCAATTAAAGCTTGCATTTCTTGTGCTGATGAAATGGTTACTTCTTTTGTGCTGTTCGGCTTATCGAGTTCATATTGAATAGTGATTGGCTTCAAGTTTGCCTGTTTATTGATACGTTGGTTAAACATATCTTTTTTGAATTCTACCCAGTTTGGATAGTGATTATCAAATACTTTTTTCAATACTAAATCATCTGTGACTAGAGCAACATCTCGTTTGTACCAGCTTGAGTATGTTTTACTTCCTTCTGCCAACGCATCGGCTGCATACTGATTCGAAACATATGGTAGGAATCCTTTGTGGTAGCCTTTTTCAGCATATAATTCATACGCTGTTTTTCTGAACATGACATCCCCTGGCGCACCGTTTGGATTGCTTAGCCCTGCATAGATAGGTGAAAACATAGTGATAGTATAATAGCCATTTCTTCCATACTGACCTTCATCACGATAACCACGTCTATTGATGATGTCATTTTCGATTAATGAATCTAACGTTGTTAATCTTGCTACTTCTTCATCTGTTAATGGTCGAACCTTGTTTCCTGCGTGTGTGTCTTTGTTATATTTCGTGTCACGCACGTAGTAGTTTTCTATTTTTCTAAACCACTGTTTCTTAACAGCATCAGTTTGACCTAATACCGCATTGGCTTCCATCGCATCAAGCGTGTATAGCACATCATACATTCCGTGTAAGTAGTGTTGAATTTCTTCTTCAGAAGTGAATCTCGCTGTTGGATCGTATGTGTGTAGACGAGTTCTTGAGTCTTTATCTCCTTTGAAGATTGTGTTTAATACTATCGCATCTTTGTCTACACTGTCGGCTGATTGAAGTAATCCTAGTGCATATAGTTCTGCTCCCAGTCCTTCACGTCGTTCATTTCCTTCGAAGTAGACTCTTCCGTCTGAGTTATGCACCATCTCATGACTGTAAACAGATGTTCCGTATTGGTCTAACAGTCTATCACTTACAAAGTAGGCCTCTACTCCTGTTGCATAAGCACCCGCACCTGGTCTTGTTGTATGGTATTTACCTGCTGGCCCGAAGAAGCTATAGACAGAGTCTATGTTTTTGTCATTCAATGTTGCCCAGTATTCTCTACCATTTGTATCTTTTACATAGAATGCATCTGTTACCGGTACAGCACGATACAATCTTTCTTTAAATTCTGGTGCTAGGACTTTATACCAGATGTCATAATGATCTCTTTGCCATTTTGCAGATTGATCTACTTTTCCACGAACATATTGTTTCAAAGCATCTCCTGAGAGAATCGCTCCATCAGCTCCTCTGTCTCGATAACGTTCATAGCTACCAAAGGCTAATGTTGATAGAGTAGATATTGCATACAGACTTTCTTCTTTCATCGTTAATAGTGGCAGCAACATACTCTTATATCCCCAACTTGGTGCTGATATTCTATCATATACTCCTATTGAGTATTTCTTATCAGCCGTTGGTGATACTTGTTTTTCACGAACTTCTGCTATATCTGATGTCGCCTCTACTATGTAGGCTTTTGTATTGTCTTTCAACCACTGATTATTGGTTTTGTTCGGTAAGAATAGTTTTCTATAGGCTTCTACGAAGTCAAAGACTGAATCTTCTCCCTTAAGTGGTGCAAGTGTGCTCGCATATAGCCCTGTCGTATTTGGTCCTCGTAGGTTTTCTAGTCCACTATTTCCTAATGCGATGATAGTGTCTAGCGTTGAAGCTTCATTATTTCCGTTAAAGTCAAATTTGTACACTGATAAATCTTTTGTATTCAGACTATCATAATTAATATTGTACCAACGATTCATGTAAGTAAGTCCCAGCATGAAGGCTTCTTTGTTATGTTTGATTTTCTCACTTACATATTCAACTACACCATCTCCCGTAGTGTTAATCGATTTATCCATCGCTAATACTTTTCTTAAGTGCTCTCCAATATTAGCTTTAACTTCCTCAAATTCTCTATCTAAGTATAAGTTATCTAATGCTGCATCGTCTGCCGCTCCTAGTACTTTCTTAGTCGCTTCTGAGCTGAATGTTACATTCTGCAATTCGCTTAGTACATTATTCGTTATCGCTGTATAATCTGAGACAAATGCTTCTGGTGTAAATATGTATCCTTTGTCTGCGACATTGTATTCGACCACTTTACTGTTTGCGAAGTTTTCTTTGAATGTTACGTTTAAGTACTCTACCGTGTTATCTTTGTAGTGTAACATAACTCTATTGATCGAATTTTTCTTATTATTAATGTCCGTTACTACTTCGTTCCCGTTCATCGGTACTACGTCTAGCAGTTCTGTCGTATAAAGTTTGTCCGTTGTCGCTACTTTATTACCATAGTGAACAATTAATTCCTTGTTATAAAATGGCATTAGTTTTTCGATATTGTTATAGGCTACTTTTCTTTCTGCTTGTGCTTGACTTAATGTTGTATAGTCAATTTCTTTTGAGTTTGCTTTTAAGTCTCGTCCAGTATCATCAAGAGTTACTGTGATTCCATAAGAAGCAATCTTAGCATCCGCTTCTTCTTTACTTACTTTTCGAACGAAGTTATCTTGTTTTTTGTTTTCAACAGAGGTAATAGCATTCTTCACATCTGCTCCACCAAATTGGTCTCCTGTAGTGGCATATCCATCACCAACAATCATATTGCTGACTACATTGTCCACACGACCTCTTGGATAGGTAGATCCAACTATACCTCCAACTCTTGGATATCCTTGACCGTTTAGGATTTTACCTGTTGTTACAGAACGTGTCACTAAGGCTCCACTTTCCAGTTTACCAACGATTCCTCCGGCTGTCTGGTTATTGTTGCGTGCTGCTGTAGAGATGATAGCATCTACTTTCGCTCGGTCAACTTTAGAATTTCCTCCGGTTAATTTACCAACGATTCCTCCAGCGTAATTTGCATTATTATCTGCGTGGTTGGCGACTAGTTTTCCGCTGAATGAACTGTTTTCAATTCTTGTATTTGTTGCATCTACTACTAATCCTGCTACAGATTTGCTTCCTGAGATTTTCCCTTCTACAGCTACATTGCTGATAGTTGCATTGTTTGCTGTTTTTGCTACTGCTGCAGCATTTTCTTTGCTATCCACTTGTGTATTTTTTAGATCTAAATCTTTTACAGTTGCATTTTTTAACGTGTCGAATAGTGGTTTTTTCAGGTCGTATATAGCATATGCTTTACTTCCTTCTGCTCCTACTAACGTTCCTGTAAATTCTCCTGTTATGTGACTTGTTTGATTTTCTGGTAGTCCTACTTCATCAGCTGACATATCTGCAGCTAATTTATATACACCTGCTAAGTTGCTTTTTATTGCTGTTACAAGTTGTTTAAAGGATGTGTAAACTCCTGGTTGCTCTGCTTTAGATTTTGCTACATTAAATGTATAGTCATCTTTGTAACCTTCTGTACCTTCTTCTACAAGTTGATCAACAGCTGCCGTCACTTTATAAGTTCCATCCGCATTTTCTGTAATAGATTTTACAGGTAGGTACATTTCTTTGAAGCGATCTGATTTCACTTTTACAAAGTATTTAGCCGTATCAGTCGGCGCTTCACTTAGACTTAAATATCTACGATAACGATCATTTTCTTTACCGTATAATTCTACTGAATCAATATCTTTAATCTCTATTTTCTTATACTCTAATTGGAAATCTCGAGTTGATGTTTCAGTATTTTCTTCATTATTTTCACCCAAATTATAAGTTAGGTGTGTTTTAACTGTATACGGTGTGTAGTAATCTAAACCTGATATTACTTGCTCTTTGGCAGGATTTTCTATATCAACCTCTTTAACTAGCTTGTCTCCTTGGAAAACTTGCGCTTTTGCAGAGACATATGCTGATGTAGTGTCTGTTAAGTTATAACTTAAAGTTATCGATTTTTTGTTTTCAGCTTTTGTTAAGTTGGCAATCTCTACTGTAGGTTTAACTTTTACAAGTGTTCCTACTTTGACAATTTTGCTCACCGGAGCTACTTCAGTTCGTGACAACTCTTTCGTTTCTACGACATTACCATTTACGATGTAGTCTTCATATTGAATAGTAAGTGTTCCAGCTTGACCTTGTCGTTCAGTTTCACGACGATTTTTCAGAAGTGTTGGATCTTGAATTTCTTCTGTCTCAAATGGGATACTTTGTGTTTCTGTTCTATTTCTAGTGATCACTTCTAAAGCAGGGAGTTCTTCTCGGACTGCTGCTTCGCCCTCGTGACCTGGTTCTTGTGTTCCTTTCGTTTCTAGTGGTTGAGTATATTCTGGTAGCTCTTCTCGGACTGCTGCTTCGCCCTCATGACCTGGCTCTTGCGTGCCTTTTGTTTCTAGTGGTTTAGTGTACTCTGGTAAATCTTCTCGGACTGTCGCTTCTCCCTCGTGCCCTGGCTCTTGCGTGCCTTTCGTTTCGAGTGGTTTAGTATATTCTGGGGATTCTTCGCGGACTGCGGCTTCACCTTCATGGCCCGGTTCTTGCGTACCTTTCGTTGCCACTGAATCAGTGTACTCTGGCAACTCCGGTTGCACTGCCGCTTCACCCTCATGACCCGGTTCTTGCGTACCTTTCGTTGTCACTGAATCAGTGTACTCTGGCAACTCCGGTTGCACTGCCGCTTCACCTTCATGTCCTGGCTCTTGTGTGCCTTTCGTTGCTAACGGTTCTGTGTACTCTGGTAAATCTTCACGGACCGCAGATTCACCCTCGTGACCCGGTTCTCGCGTACCTTTCGTTGCTAACGGTTCTGTGTACTCTGGTAAGGCTTCACGGACCGCAGCTTCGCCCTCGTGACCCGGTTCCTGCGTGCCTTTCGCTTCTGACGAATTAGTATAAACTGGATTTTCCTCGCGAACTGCCGCTTCACCCTCATGACCCGGTTCTTGCGTGCCTTTGGTTTCGAGTGGTTGAGTATATTCTGGGGAGTCTTCGCGGACTGCAGCTTCACCCTCGTGACCCGGTTCTTGCGTACCTTTCGTTGCTAACGGTTCTGTGTACTCTGGTAAGGCTTCACGGACCGCAGCTTCGCCCTCGTGACCCGGTTCCTGCGTGCCTTTCGCTTCTGACGAATTAGTATAAACTGGATTTTCCTCGCGAACTGCCGCTTCACCTTCATGACCTGACTCTTGCGTGCCCTTTGTTTCTAATGGTTTAGTGTAGGCTGGGGATTCTTCGCGGACTGCGGCTTCGCCCTCATGACCCGGTTCTTGCGTGCCTTTGGTTTCCAATGGAAGTTTATAGTCTGGTCGATCATTTGTCGTCGCCAATACTTCCTCTTCCGCACTCTGCACCGTTGTAGCAGACACAGGATTTCCTTGTTCTGGCAATGTTGGTCGAACTACAGATTCTCCTTTGTGAGCCGGATTCTGCTCACCTTGACTTGCGAGTGAATCATTAGAAGATAGATTTTCTGCTGTTATCGAAGATTTTTCTGAAAGTCCATCATCCCCAGATGCTTCACCTTGTAAACTAACCTTCCCCTGTCCTTGGTTCCATTCTAAATCAGCTGAATGAACTACATCTGATGTTTTTGTAGAGTCTGGTTGACTATCTCTTCGAGCAGAGTATTGCCCATCAACTGTCCTTGAAATCCCTGCGTTATCCTGTTTCTTAGTCTTGATATAACCAATGTATTGATAACCTTCGATTTTCAGTGGCTCTGGCAAATGTTCCCCGACTCCGATAGAAAGCTGACTATTATAGGCAGATAAAATTTGGCTGGTCAACCCAAAAGCACTGGCCGGCAACAATTGAACTCCCATGCTAGTTAACAGCAGAAAATGAACAAGTCGTTTCTTCCCATTTTCCCTTTTAGAAACCAATAAAACTAACAAGCTCAAGCCTGCAGTAAAAAGGAAAGTACCAACAGTTGGGTTAAAACCTGTATTCGGTAAAAACTGTTGAGGTCTATAAACCAAGTAATAAGTATCATCTGATTCTTCAGCCAGTTGTGGAAGGGCCTCTACCAGCAAGGATTTTTCCTCATCTGTCAATTCACCCTCGGTCATATACTTGTAATGAATAGGACTTTCCATATGATCGGCTGATACCGATTGAATCCCTTGACTCATCAAAAAGAAACTAGCTACAGTAACTGATACCAATCCCACTGACAACTTTCTCATCGAGAAACTCTGGCGTTTCTCACCAATACTTTTTCGACCCATATTAACCTCATCTTTATTTTCTATACTCTTTATGTCAATCAACTATTTTACGCATAAAAGTATAAATTCTCAGAGAATAACTTGACTATATCAATATTTCTCTGAGAACTTTCTAATAATTACTTATCATTATACAATAAATTGATAAAAATTTCTATGAAAATATACTTAAAAATATTCTGCATACTATAAAAATACAGTAAATTATAACGATAAAAAAACAGAGATAAGATCTCATCAAGTAAGTGTGGACTTCAGATTAATTACAGCATTTTTTAAATTAGATTACCGATTATGCTTTTAATATGCTATAAAATATTAGTTCGTAATAGAAAAGTCTGAAATTGAGGCGACAAAGAATCCAATCTTTATAAATCAAAAGAGGCCAATGTTCACCATCAACCTCTTTCTTATCGTTCATTCTTTTTGCTAAGTAAGATGAATGCTTTACCTATGTCCTGACATTTTCAGCCTAGTTTACCCATTCACCATTACCATTTACACGGTAACCATCTGGTGTTGTTGTGCTCACAGCCAAAGCTCCTGAACCGTAGGCATAGTACCAGTGTGGTCCGACTTTAAACCAACCTGTCTTCATGATACCTGCTTCGTCAAGGTAATACCAAGTGCCATTTTCCTTGTACCAGCCTGTCTTCATAGCTCCTGAGCCATCGAAGTAGAACCATCTGCTACCATCTGTTCCCCAGCCTGTAAACATAGCACCTGAATTGCTCAAGTAATACCAGCTACCAGAAACTTTTACAAATCCAGTCTGCATGATACCTAAGTCATTCAAATAGTACCATTTACCATCTGTTTTCACCCAGCCTGTCTTCACATCACCAGACTCATAAAAATACCATTTACCATTAGATTGCACCCAACCAGACTGATCAGACGTAGACGCTCTAAAATCTTTCAGTGGTTTTTCTTCAACCATAGCTTTAGTTTTAACTGTTGAAAGGTTTGAGGCAGTCACTTCTGTATACTGAACAGCAGAACCATATCCACCAGCCAATTCCTCTGAAGAAGCATCATCACCTAGAGCTTGAGCAATTGTAATAGCTTTGTATTGATTGTTGGGATTTTTAAAAGCTGCCATCCCCATGTGTGTAAATTTAGGGTTAATTAGAGACTCATAGTGACCAGATTTCCCGTTGTCTGAACCACTATTTTTTTTCTTCACATAATCTGCTTTTTCAGAACGCCATTGTTCAATAGCTTTTAGAAAACCGTCATGATTCCATGCCAAATTTTCTCCCATTATACTATTAGAAGTTGGAAAGGCACTCCAAAGATCTTTGCTAGAAAGACGATCATGCTTCATAGTCACAGATGCTTCTGTAGCTCTGACAAAAGCTACCTTTTCTAGGTCAGTTGACCATTTGATAGGGACATACTTATCTACCAAACCTTCGTCCGCTGCTTCTTTACGAATAGCATTAATGGCATCCAAAATAGATTGTTGATGAGGAGCCACAAATTCTCCTTTGATCCCAACCAAAACATTGCCACTAGAAGGTTTTAGCACCTCTGAGGTCAATACATTACCATCGGTAGATTGCGTTGCTACCAATCTATCATTGGCAAAAACATCATTTGTCAAAACTGCTCCAGCCAAGGTCAAAGCCAAGGCACTAGCAAATACAATTTTCTTCATTGTTTACTCCTTATATCTTTTGAATCGTATCTTGATAAATACTTCTCAACACCTAATTATATCATATTTTCCTATTCTTTGCCTGTTTCTACTAATGTTATCAGGCAAATGTTATTAACCGTAAAAAGTAGAAACGCCATTCTTTATTTTACAACAAGCTCGTAGCGAGTTTTGCTAGTGAAAGTTTGACCTTCTTTAAGAATGACTTGGTCTTTGAGGTCACTGTGGATGGCATCTGGTAAAGCTTGCGCTTCAAGGGCAATTCCATTGTGCTGTACCATTGGTTGACCTCCTACGATGACACTCTCATCCACAAAGTTTGCTGTGTAGACTACAAAACATGGAGCCTCTGTCTTGAAAAGCAGGAAGCGACCTGAGTTTTGGTCATAAAGGAAACCAGCATTATCATGACCTGCAGGAAGAGCAAATGGGTGATCCAAACCGGATACCAGCTGGATTTGCTCATCTTCCTCTGCAAAGATATCCTTCAACAAAGCTCCATTATAGATGTGTTTGACCACATCACGATTGACATCTGGAGTTTTGGCAGGAACACCATCGGGAGCGATTGGGTAAATGCCCTCTGTGTTTAGTTGGAAGACATGGCGGTCAATTGTCTGCGTGAAATCACCAGACAAGTTGAAATAGCTGTGGTTGGTTGGATTGACCAGCGTATCCTGATCTGTCGTCACCTTGTAGCTGATTTCGTAGGCACCAGTTTCTTCCAAGTGGTAGCTAATCCAAATCTTGAGATTGCCAGGGAACCCTCCTGTTCCATCTGTACGCTCTGTGTAAAGGGTTAAGCCATGATCACTCACTTCTACAACTTCAAACAAACTAGAGTCCCAACCTGTTGAACCACTGTGATTACAGTTGCTAGCATTGTTGACTTCAAGATCATAGGTCTGGCCATTGAGCTCAAAGGTCGCACCTGCAATACGGCCGGCCACAGGACCTACGCTCGCTCCATGCTTGGGACTATTGCCTACATAGCTATCAAAGTCATCAAATCCCAAAATAACGTTGGCAAAATTTCCAGCCTTGTCAGGCGTGACATAACGCAAGATAGTCGCACCATAAGTCATGACTTCAAGCTGGTAGCCACCGTCCGTCTCAAAACGATAGGCCAAGACATCCTTGCCCTCAACATTTCCAAATACACGCTCTGTGTATGCTTTCATTCTCTTCTCCTTTTACTATTTCTCTCAAACAAACCATAGAAAGCCTACTGACAATCTATGGTTTATCTGATAATTTACAAATCCTCTTGTCAAGAATTTATAAACACTGTCTTATACTCAATGAAAATCAAAGAGCAAACTAGGAAGCTAGCCGCAGGCTGCTCAAAGCACTGCTTTGAGGTTGCAGATAGAACTGACGAAGTTAGTAACATCTATACGGCAAGGCGATACTAGCATGGTTTAAAGAGATTTTCGAAGAGTATTACTTTTGATATTCATGGATGATAACACCTTGTACCACACGGTTTACTGTTCCTGTAGGAGACGGTGTATCTGGTTTATTTTCTACCTTGAGTGAAGTCAATAGGGCAAAGAGTTGGGCATAAACGATGTAAGGGAAGACACGGTAAATATCATTCAAGACACCGCCACAACCAAGGGCCACTTCTTTGACATTTTCAAGTCCAAAGGCTTGATCACTCAAAAGCACAACACGACGAGCAATACGGTCACCAGCAACTTCACGAACCAAGTCCAAGTCATACTTGCGAGTGTAGTCTGTCGTAGTACCAAAGACCAAAACAACTGTATCTTCGTTGATAAGAGATTTTGGACCGTGACGGAAGCCGACTGGGCTTTCATACATAGTCGCCACTTGACCAGCTGTTAATTCCAGAATCTTGAGCTGAGCTTCATGAGCAAGTCCAAAGAAAGGACCAGCACCTAGATAGATGACACGGTTAAAGTCTAGGTCAACAAGTTCTTTGACATCTTCTGCCTTGTCTAAAACTTTACGCGCAAGGCTAGTCACCACTTCAAAACGTTCAGCTTTCACAGCAAATTCTGTAGGATCAAAGACCAAGAGAGCTGTCAACATCATAGAGGTAAAGCTAGAAGTCATGGCAAAGCCAGCATCATTAGAAGCAGCTGGTTGCAAGAGCAAGAGATTGCGGTCATCTCCATGAGCTTGAAGAGCTAATTTACCATCTGCTGCACAAGTAATCGTCACTTGGTAAAGCTCATCCACCAAGGCCTTGGCCAAATCAACAGTTGCCACACTTTCAGGAGAATTCCCACTACGAGCAAAGGATACAAGGACAGTCGCCACATCTTTTTTCAAATAAGTTTCTGGATTGGCAACGATATCTGTTGTTGCAATAGCATTGAAATTCCATTTGCGTTCGTCATAGACTTCCTTAAAGTAAGGTACCAAGGTATCTCCCACATAAGCAGAAGTCCCAGCACCTGTCAAAATAACCTTGATATAATCATGTTTATCAGCAATCCCTTGTAGGAAAGATGCAATTTCTTCACGTTGTGCTTGATAAGATTCAAAAGCTTCTTTCCATACATCTGGTTGTTGGTAGATTTCACGCGTCGTGATTTCTGCACCCAATTCAAGCAAATCTTCTTTTGTATAATGTAGCATTGAGTTCCTCTTTTTCTATTAAATATGGGAATGGGAGTAAGCCCCATTCCCATGTATATTCTATATAAGATGCTCTAAGTCACATCTTATTCGTCTTCGTCATCATCGAAGCCCGCTAATAAATCATTGACTTTCACAATGCTTTCTGCAGCACGGTTCTTATAGTTCGCATCTGCACCTGTAAGGCTCGCATTGATAAATTCAATCACCATTGGAAGATTCATCCCTGCATAAAGTTCGATGTCACGACCTTCCATAATCAAGCGACTGACCACGTTACATGGTGTCCCACCGAGAAGATCCGCAAAGACTAGGAAATCATCCAACCCTTCGATAGCAGCTTCAAATTTTGCAGTAAATTCTTCTGGGCCATCTTCTGGAAGAAGAGCCACTGCATGAATGTTATCTTGTGGGCCCATAATCATTTCTGTACTGCCTTTAAGCTCCTCACAGAAGCGACCATGGCTGACCAAAATTAATGATTTTACCATAAAACTTATTTAGGTCCCATTCCAAATGCAAAGTGACCAAGGGCAGAAAGACCTACTGCAAGAGCGATAATGATACCGATAGCTTTAGTAGAAGTCATACCTTTCTTACCAAGCAACCAGAAGATAAAGGCAGTAAAGATTGCTGGAAGCAAACGTGGGAAGATTTGGTTCAAGATGTCTTGGAAATCAATCATCTTTTCACCGATTGGCAACTTGTAAGAAATTTCAAAGTTGATCATTGTTGCTACAAGAGCACCCATCATGAAGACACCCAGTACAGATGCAGCGTCAATCAAAGCTGTCAATGTACTTTGCATGTTGTTGATAAGGTTAACCCCTTCTTTGTAGGCAAATTCCAACTGTTTCCAACGGAAGATGTCATACGCTACTGCAACTGCAATCCAAAGGAAGATACCCCAAGGTTGGCCAGCGATAGCCATAGTTGCTGCGATAGATCCCATGATAGCAGGTACAAGCGAACCAAAGATTGTATCTCCAAGAGGAGCAAATGGTCCCATCAAACCTGTCTTGATACCGTTAACGGCATCTTTTGAACCTACACCATCTTTTTCTTCCATTGCAAGGTCAAAACCAGCGATAATAGTGTGGAAGAATGGTGAAGTATTGAAGAATTGAGTATGAACTTTCATCATTTCTTTCAACTCAGGAGTGCCATCCCCATACATTTTACGCAATTGAGGCAAGATCATGTAAAGGTAACCAGAAGCTTGCATACGTTCGTAGTTCCAACCTAATTGGAAAGTAAACAAGCTACGTTTGTTGATTTGATTAAAATCTTCTTTTGTAAGTTTGTAATTAGAATTCGTCATCTTCGATTTCCCCACTTTCTGATGGTGTAGAAGGTGCTGCTACAGCTACTTTTTGGCTATTTTTGAAGTGAAGCACTGCTAGGAAGATACCTACGATAGAGATACCAATCATAGACAATCCTTTGAAGTTGTTCACGAAACCAATTTTTTCAGCAACATCTTTAGGTAGAGTACCGATAATACCTGCAACAGCACCACCAAGACCTGTTACATATGAGTAAAGAACAGTCAACATAGCTGTCAAACCAAATCCCATAGCAAGGTAGTGAAGGTTACGTTTAACTGGAAGGTAACGAAGCAAGATTGCAAATCCAAGACCTGGAAGCATACGTCCTGCAAGTGTCAAGCCATCTGCAACCCATTTGTAGGCTTCAACGAAGTCTACCACTGATTGTACGAAGGCACCACCAAAAGCAAGGGCAAAGAAGACTGGAAGGGCACGAGATAGAGCCCAAGGAATCGCACCAAGCAAGTAGTTGCGTTCAATACCTTTATAGTCAAAGCGTTCGATTGCAGCATCCACACGGTGAGCGAAGAAAGTAGTTGTCATACGTCCAAGAACGTCGAAGTAAGTCAAGAGAGCTGCTACTGGCACAGCGATTGTTGTAATCGCCAGTGATGCATCAATTCCTTGTGAAACAGAGAAGGCTGTCGCAAGAACCGCACCAGAAGTTGCGTCGATACGAGAAGCACCACCGAAGGTACCAACCCCAAGAACGAACAGTTGCAAGTTACCACCGATAAGCAGACCAGTAGTCACATCTCCCATAATTAAACCAGTAATGAAACCAGCAAATACAGGGGAACCTGCAGATGAAACGATCGTCAACTCATCACAGATTTGATAAGCTGAGTACAAAGTGAGAAGTAAAATTTGCCACCATTGTATCATAACAATGACCTCCTAAAAATTTTTTCCTATTTTAATAAGCTCAAAAAGTCTGAAACTGGATCATTTGGAACCATTTGAGCAGTAAGTTTAACACCTTTTTCTGCTAGTTTGTGGAAGTCTTCCACATCCTTGTCTACTACGTTGATAGAACGTGTGATAGAACGTGTTTCTGGTGTTTGAGACATATTCCCAACATTAAGGGTTTCAAGTGGTACACCTGCTTCTACCAAACCAAGGAAGCGGTCTGGCTTACGAGCCACGATAAAGAGACGTTGGCTATCGTATTTTCCAGCAAGAATATTGGCTGCCGCTTTTTCAATTGGCAAAATACTCAATTTCACACCTGGTGGTGTCGCAAGTTTCAAACCACTCTTTTCAACATCGTTGTTGACAACTTCGTCATCTACAACCATAATACGTGAAACATTTAGTTTTCCAGCCCATAGATTGGCTACTTGTCCGTGGATCAAACGTCCATCAATACGGCATCCTACAATTGTCATAAATTTTCCCCCTTTATATGTTTTAGTGTAGGTTTACGAGTTAAATAAATCTCTTCTTTATATTCACCTTCTGTTTCAAAGATAATGATGCGGTTAGCACCTTCCTTGAGATAGCTATGAGGGATATAAAGCGAGAGGGTTGGGCCGACGTTCCAAAAACGTCCTAGATTCTGCCCATTGACAAAGGCAACTCCCTTACCAAACTCAGACAAGTCTAGGTAAGTATCTTTTGGCGCTTCGATTGTAAAATCATAAGCGTAAAAGGCTGGTTGTCCTTCTGTCCATCCTTTTGAAAAATCAATTTCCTCAGGATTATCTAGTGGAAGTGGATAGTGTTTCCAGTTTAGTAAGAAGTGCAAATCCTTACAAACCCCTGTCCGAATTCCCTTACGTTGCGTATCCGCTAAGAACTTGTGTCCATAGTTGACACGCCCCATATTTTCTACCAAGATATCTAATCGAGACAGCGCTTTCTTTTCGCCTTGATAAAAAATATCTTCCCCAATCTCTGTCTGATATTGGGTTTCGACCCACTGACCATCAACATAAAGCTGAGCTCTATCTCGACCATCAATGATACGAAGTCTTTCTTCTTCTGCATCCCAGTTTGTTTCTGTTCGATAGAGTAGGTAGCCATAACTTTGTCCCAACTCCTCCATCTTTTTAGGATAAAGGCTTGCTACAGGACTAGATAAACTATCCAAGGTTTCAAACAAGGAAACTTTTTCTACTATTGGAATAGCATCCAACTCCATACTCTCTTTGTAGAGTGGTTCCAACTGCGGATACTCAGGGAAATGTGTTGCCATCATCTTCTTGACTGCCAGGTATTTGGCAGTTGGATTTCCTTCTTCATCCAGAAGGGCATCGTAATCATAAGATGTAACTTGTGGCAGGTCCAAAGTTCCTCGAGCCGAGCAACCATTCATGAAACCAAAGTTTGTACCACCATGGAACATGTAAAGATTGATGGAGCCTTGTTCCAAAACCTCTCGAACTGCATCTGCCAACTCTTTCGGATCCCGTGTGATAATCGGTTCTTTCCAACGATTGAACCAACCATCCCAGAACTCCATACACATGAGTGGCCATTTCTTACCATGCTCATCAAAGAATTCCTGCATCTGTGAAAAGTTATATGAAGCCTTAGAACCAAAGTTCCCTGTTACAAAGAGGTCATCTTCTATTAAGGTTCCAGCTTTCAAAGTAGCTCTCCATGGACCATCTGATGTAAAAAGAGGACAGGTTACGCCACGCTCTTCCATCAACTGTCGAATGGCTCTCAGATAAGCCTTATCTTCTCCATAAGAACCATACTCATTTTCAACCTGCATCATGAGGATATTGCCACCATTGTCCAACAAATGTGGAACCAATCGTGACAAGAGCTGGTCATAGTAGCGACCGACAGCTTCAATATAGGCTGGATCTGAGGAACGAAGCCTCATATTCTTTGTTAAGAGCCAAGCTGGTAAACCACCGAATTCCCACTCCGCACAGATGAAGGGAGACGGACGAACGATCGCATAGAGACCCAAATCTTGTGCTGTCTGAAGAAATCGCTCCAAATCTAGAGCTCCTTCAAAGTGAAACTCACCCTCACGAGGCTCGTGTAAATTCCAGGCCACATAAGTCTCTACCGTATTAAAACCCAGAGCCTTCAAATTATAGAGCGAATGATACCAATCCTCTGGAGGAACCCTAAAATAATGAATGGCGCCAGATAAAATCTTAAATGATTTTCCATCGAGATAGAAATCATCCCGTATCTCAAATCGTGTCATAAAACTACCTTTTGATTGCAAAAGTTTGCGCTTTCATTTATTGTTATATTAAATATAGCGCAATCATTCATGTTTGTCAATAGTCTTAACTAGATTATTTAAAATTTTTCTATTTTTTTACTAACTTTTAGGCAAAATACTTATAAAATCGTATAAGCCCGAGCATTTCGCTCTTTTTCGCCAAAAACCTTGTATAAAAATGTATAAAATCCTGATTATTTAGATGTAAATTAACCTTTTAGCCTATTATTTTAATTTTTTATTCAAAAGACTACTATTCTTTTCTTTTTTATGGTAAAATCTTTTATGGAGAAGGAAAATCGAGGTGAAAATATGGCAATTCCTAAATATCAATATATAAAAGACGAATTAAAGAACAAAATCATCTCTGGTCAATTCGCCAGTGGAGATAAATTTTACACTGAAGCTGAATTGATTTCAATGTATGATGTGAGTTCTATCACAGTTGTCCGCGCCTTAAACGACCTTGCCAAAGATGGCTATATTGTCCGCCAACAAGGAAAGGGTACATTCGTTTCACGCGCACGCAAACACAAACTCGTGGAGTTTTCAGATGTAGAAGTTTTTGAAACTAAAGATGATAAAGTGACCGTCCTTTCTATTGAACGCGGAAATAAACTAAGCTACTTAGAAAAACTTGGATTGCGTGGTGACCAGTTCTACTATAAGATTGAGCGCGTACGTAAATCAAACGGTGTTGTGTACATCTACCATACATCTTACATCCCAGAACAATACATTAACGCAAATTATCCAAACCTTGAATACTATAGCTCTATCTATAGCCGTTTCAAATTGGATTACCACATTCACATGAATGATGAACACTTTGAAGAAATCAATGAAATAGCATTTCCAACTCCAGAACACGTGGTTTCCATTCTAGGAATCAATGATCAATTTCCTACTGTCCTTCAGACCAAGATTACGAAGCTCGAATCTACTGGTCAAGTTTTGGAATATAGTGAAACCTACAAACGATCTGATTACTACAAAATTAAATTCATCTCATGTGACCGTGATCACTAAGAAGAAAGCCTGAGCCTCATCGCTTGGGCTTTTTCTATGCTTATTATACCATACCAAAAAGGTAGCGCTTACCTAATTTTGGAAGATTCTATAATTTGTGGAATATTTTATAGAAATAGAACCAAAAAAATTCTACTAAGTATATATATGTTTCTTTTCCAACCAATTTGAAATCTTAAGCTTAAATTTTATATTTTTTTATACTTATTATAGTTTTTCATCATCTCCTCTTGACTCTCGTTAGTATAAGAAATAGAATAAGGGTGTTGATTTATGTAAACGCTATCAATATAAAATACAATCAGGAGGTTTTGCAATGAAACAAGAAAAACAACAACGTTTTTCCATTCGTAAATATGCTGTAGGAGCAGCTTCTGTTCTAATTGGATTCGCCTTCCAAGTACAGGCTGTTGCAGCCGACGGGGTTACTCCTACTACTACGGAAAACCAACCGACCATCCATACGGTTTCCGATTCCCCTCAACCATCCGAAAATCGGACTGAGGAAACACCTAAAGCCGAACTTCAACCAGAAGCTCCAAAAACTGTGGAAACAGAAGCTCCATCTACTGATAAGGTAGCTAGTCTTTCAAAAACAGAGGAAAGACCACAAGAGGAAGTGAGTTCAACTCCTAGTGATAAAGAAGAAGTAGTATCTCCAACTTCTACTCCAGTTGACAAAGAAACTGCTGATAAAAAGGCAGAGAAAATCAGCCCTAAAAAGGAAGAGCTAAAAGAGACTGATGCTAAAGAATCGAATACAGACAAGACTGATAAACCAGAAGCTGACAAGGATAAATCAGCTAAAAAAGATGAAACGAAAGTAGTTGCTGATAAACAGGAAACAGAGGCAGGAAAGGAACGTGCTGCAACTGAAAATGAAAAACTAGCTAAACGAAAAATCGTTTCAATTGATGCTGGACGTAAATATTTCTCACCTGAGCAGCTCAAAGAAATTATCAATAAGGCCAAAGAATATGGTTACACAGATCTTCATCTCTTGGTAGGTAATGATGGTCTCCGTTTCATGCTGGATGATATGTCTATGAAAGTGGGAGATAAAACCTACTCGAGTGATGATGTCAAACGCGCCATTGAAAATGGAACAAACGCTTATTACAATGATCCAAATGGTAACCATCTCACTGAGAGTCAAATGACAGATTTGATTAATTATGCCAAAGACAAGGGTATTGGGGTGATTCCAACTGTCAATAGTCCTGGACATATGGATGCTATTCTCAATGCTATGAAAGAACTTGGTATTGAAAATCCTAACTTTGATTACTTTGGTAAAAAATCGGAACGAACTGTCGACTTAAATAATAAACAAGCTGTCGATTTCACGAAAACTCTGATTGACAAATACGCTAACTACTTCTCTAACAAGTCTGAAATCTTCAATATTGGACTAGATGAGTATGCCAATGATGCAACCAATGCTAAAGGTTGGAGTGTGCTTCAAGCTGATAAATATTATCCAAATGAAGGTTACCCTGAAAAAGGATATGAAAAATTCATCTCTTACGCTAATGATCTCGCTCGTATTGTAAAATCTCACGGTCTCAAACCAATGGCCTTTAACGACGGTATCTACTACAATAGCGACACAAGCTTTGGTAGTTTTGACAAAGACATCATCGTTTCTATGTGGACTGGTGGTTGGGGGGGCTACGACGTTGCTTCTTCTAAACTACTAGCTGAAAAAGGACACCAAATCCTTAATACCAACGACGCTTGGTACTACGTCCTCGGACGAAATGCTGATGGCCAAGGTTGGTACAATCTCGATCAGGGACTTAATGGAATTAAAAATACACCAATCACTTCTGTACCAAAAACAGAAGGAGCTGATGTTCCAATCATCGGTGGGATGGTGGCTGCTTGGGCTGATACGCCATCTGCACGTTATTCTCCATCTCGCCTCTTCAAACTTATGCGTCATTTTGCAAATGCCAACGCTGAATACTTTGCAGCCAACTACCAACCTGCAGAAAAAGCACTGGAAACTATTCCAAAAGACTCTAACCGCTATACTGCTGAAAGTTTTGCTGCTGTCAAAGAGGCTGAAAAAGCAATTCGTTCACTCGATAGCAATCTCAGCCGTGCTCAACAAGATACCATTAACCAAGCAATTGTTAACCTTCAAGAAGCTATTAAAAACTTAGTCTTTACACCAGAGGCTCAAAAAGAAGAAGATGCTAAACACGAACTTGAAAAACTTAATAAGAATAAAGTAATTTCCATCGATGCAGGTCGCAAATACTTCTCTCTAGATCAACTCAAACGTATCGTAGATAAGGCTAGTGAACTCGGATATTCTGATGCCCATCTCCTTCTAGGAAATGATGGTCTTCGTTTCCTACTCGATGATATGACTATTACTGCCAACGGGAAAACCTATGCTAGTGATGACGTTAAAAAAGCTATTATCGAAGGAACGAAAGCTTACTACGACGATCCAAATGGTACTGCATTGACGCAGGCAGAAGTGACAGAGCTTGCTAAATACGCTAAGGAAAAAGGTATTGGTCTGATTCCAGCTATCAATAGTCCAGGACATATGGACGCTATGCTGGTTGCCATGGAAAAAC
The DNA here is from genome assembly GCA_905221035.1 of bacterium. Classification (GTDB taxonomy): domain Bacteria; phylum Bacillota; class Bacilli; order Lactobacillales; family Streptococcaceae; genus Streptococcus. The sequence goes on from CAJNBP010000007.1 coordinate 103,373, forward strand.
TTGGCATCACGAATCCTCAAGCCAACTTTGATAAGGTTTCAAAAACAACCATGGACCTTGAAAATCAAGAAGCGGTTGGATTTACTAAAGCCCTTATCGGTAAGTACATGGATTACTTTGCTGATAAATCAAAGATTTTCAACTATGGTACTGACGAGTACGCTAACGATGCGACCAACGCCCAAGGTTGGTACTACCTAAAATGGTATGGACTCTATAACAAGTTCGCAGATTATTCTAACAGCCTAGCTGCTATGGCCAAGGAAAGAGGGCTCCAACCAATGGCCTTCAACGATGGTTTCTATTATGAAGACAAGGACGATGCTGAATTTGATAAAGATGTCTTGATTTCTTACTGGTCTAAAGGCTGGTGGGGTTATAACCTTGCTTCACCTCAATACCTAGCAAGTAAAGGTTATAAATTCTTGAATACCAACGGTGACTGGTACTACATTCTCGGTCAAAAACCAGAAGATGGTGGTGGTTTCCTTAAGAAAGCCATTGAGAATACTGGAAAAACACCATTCAATCAACTAGCTTCTACCAAATATCCTGAAGTAGACCTTCCAACAGTCGGAAGTATGCTTTCAATCTGGGCAGATAGACCAAGCGCTGAGTACAAGGAAGAGGAAATCTTTGAACTCATGACTGCCTTTGCAGACCACAACAAAGACTACTTCCGAGCTAATTATAATGCTCTCCGTGAATTATTAGCTAAAATTCCTACAAACTTAGACGGATACAGCGCAGAAAGCCTAGCAGCCCTCAAGGCAGCAAAAGATGGACTCAACCTTAACCTCAACCGTAGCAAACAAGCTGAACTAGATGCACTAGTAGGTAAGCTCAAGACTGCTCTTCAAGGCCTCAAACCAGCTGCAACTCATTCAGGAAGCCTAGATGAAAATGAACTAGCTGCTAATGTTGAAACCAAACCTGAACTTCTTGTGAAGACAGAAAGCATTCCATTTAAAGTCATTCGAAAAGAAAATCCTAACCTCCCAGCAGGCCAAGAAAAAGTTGTCAAAGCTGGAGTTCCAGGTGAACGCACTTCTTACGTATCTGTTCTTACTGAAAATGGAAAGGCTAGTGAAACCGTTCTAGATAGTCAAGTAACCAAAGAACCTGTCGATCAAATTGTGGAATTCGGAGCACCAATTACACATGTCGGCGATGAGAATGGCCTTGCTCCAATCGCAGAAGAAAAACCTAGACTAGACATTCCTAAGGAAGAGCCTAGCCGAACAGAAACTCCTTTCAAAGTAGTTGTCGAAAGCGGGCCTAAGGCTGAATCTAACTCTGCTAACGGAATCACTCATCAATTAGCAGATGGCAAAAATAGTAAACCTGGATGGAAATTAATTGAAAGCAAATGGTATTACTATGATCATGCAGATAAAGTGAAAACCGGTTGGGTTAAAGACGGAGCATGGTACTACTTAGATGAGTCTGGTGTAATGAAAACTGGTTGGCAGAAAGTAAATGGTACATGGTATTATCTTGATAACTCAGGTGCTATGCAAACTGGTTGGATCGATCAAGGTGGATCATGGTACTATCTCAACGACTCAGGTGCCATGCAAACCGGCTGGGTCAACCAAGGAGATACATGGTATTATCTTGACAATTCAGGTACAATGAAAACTGGTTGGTTCCAAGTTGGAGATAAATGGTATTATTCATACCCTTCAGGAGCCTTAGCTGTCAACACAACAATTGATGGCTACGCTGTAAATGCTGACGGCGAATGGATTCAATAAGATAAAATGAAAGATTTATATCCAGAGACCTAATGAGAGCTGAGTATAAAACTCAATTTCAGAAGAAAAAGAAATAAATCTTTCCAAAATAAAACGCATATTATTCAAGGTATGTCTGTACTGACCCCAAAAAGTTGGACAAATAATTATTGAAAGGATTTAGTTCTGTATTGCACAGGACTAAGTCCTTTTA
>CAJNBP010000008.1 GCA_905221035.1 bacterium
TTATCTTTAGCCGCTTGTTTAGCTTTGTCTACTTCTGCTAATTTCGCGTCTTTTTCTGGTTGAGTTAAGCTTCCATCGTTGTTGATTTCTTCTTTTTCTCTTTCAGCTGCTTGATCGATTGCTTTCTTAGCTTCGTCTTTGACTTTATCTAAATCTCCATTGTCATGTACTTTGCCGATTGTGTCAGCTCCGTCATTCTTAGCGGTGTCAACTTCTGTTGCATTGCTTGCTTCATCAACTTTAGCCTTAGCTGCTTCTGTAGCTTTATCTACTTCTTTCAGTTTTTCAGCTTTTTCTTTCGCTGTTAAGCTTGGATCATTATTAATCTCTGCTGTTTCTGTCGCTGCTGCTGTATCTAAAGCTTCTTTTGCTTTCTCTTTCACTGTGTCTAAGTCGCCATCGTTGTGGAATCCTGCGATTGCTTTTTCTCCGGCTTTCTTAGCTTCTGCTACTTGATCTGCATTTGTAATTTCTGCTGCATCAATCTTACCTTTTTCTTCAGCTAATTTTGTTGCTAGCTCTCTTACTTTGTCTGCTTTTTCTGTGTCTGTTAAGCTTCCATCGTTATTGATTTCTGCTGTTTCTTTCTCAGCCGCTTTTTCTAATGCTGTCTTAGCTGCATCTTTAACATCTTGAAGGTTTCCATTTGTATGGAAGTTGCTAATAGCTTCTTCTCCTGCTGTCTTAGCTGCTGCTACTCCTTGTGCATTTGGTGCTTGATCAATCTTATCTTTCTCTTCAGCTACTTTCGCTTCTAGTTCTTTAACTTTCGCTGCTTTTTCTTTCGCTGTTAAGCTTGGATCATTATTAATCTCTGCTGTTTCTGTCGCTGCTGCTGTATCTAAAGCTTCTTTTGCTTTCTCTTTCACTGTGTCTAAGTCGCCATCGTTGTGGAATCCTGCGATTGCTTTTTCTCCGGCTTTCTTAGCTTCTGCTACTTGATCTGCATTTGTAATTTCTGCTGCATCAATCTTACCTTTTTCTTCAGCTAATTTTGTTGCTAGCTCTCTTACTTTGTCTGCTTTTTCTGTGTCTGTTAAGCTTCCATCGTTATTGATTTCTGCTGTTTCTTTCTCAGCCGCTTTTTCTAATGCTGTCTTAGCTGCATCTTTAACATCTTGAAGATTTCCTGGTCTGTGTACATTTGAAACTGCAGATTCTCCTGCTGTTTTGGCAGCGGCTACTTCATCCGCATCTGTTGCTGCGTTGATATTTCCTTTAGCTTCTGTTACTTTCGCTTCTAGTTCTTTCGTTTGCGCTGCTTTTTCTTTAGCTGTTAAGCCTGTATCTGCATCGATTTTTGCTTTTTCTTTAGCTGCTGCTTCATCAATTGCGTTGTTGGCTGCTTGTTTTGCTGCTTCTAGGTCACCTGGTACGTGTACTGCTTTAACAGCTGTATCGGCTGCTTCTTTCGTAGTAGCTAATGTTTCTGCTGTGTTTGCTGCATCAATCAGACCTTTTTGTTTCGTTACTTCATCTTGTAATTTTTGAAGTTGTGTTGTTCTTTCTGCTGAAGTTAGAGTTCCATCATTTTCAATCTTAGATTTTTCTACAGCTGCGATTGCTTCTAATTGAGATTTAGCTTTTTCTTTAGCTGCTTCTAAGTTACCTGGTGTGTGAACTTCTGCGATTGCAGTTTCACCAGTTCTCTTAACGACATCTACTACTTCGATCGTTTTCACTGCGTCAACTTTTGCTTGTTCAGCTTCTTTAACTCTATCGACTTCAGCGATTTTAGCTTCAATTTCTTTTGAAGTTAAGCTTGTATCTCTACGGATTTCATCTTTTTCTTTATCAGCTGCTGCATCTAAGGCTGCTTTTGCAACTCTCTTAGCTTCATCTAATGTTCCTGGATTGTGGACTGCTCTAACTGTTTCAACACCACTAGTCTGAGCACTTTGTACTCCAGCTGCATCTGTTGCTGCTTCAACTTTCGCTTTTTCTTCATCCTTAACAACATCTACACGAGCCACTTTAGTTGCTTTTTCGTCTTTTGTTAAGCTTCCGTCTTTTTCGATTTCTGCTTTTTCTGCTTTCGCTGCTTCTTCAATAGCATCTTTTGCATTTGCTTTTAGAACATCTAAGCTTCCCGCTACACCTAGGTCTTTTTCACTTGTTAAGTTTGTTAAAGCACTAGTTGTTTGAGCTGAAACTACGCTTCTATCTTTTACTTGAGCTGCTTTTAATGTTACTTTTCCTGTCGCAGCATCTACTGGTACTTCTTGATCAGAGCTTGTCCATGTTCCATTAGCTGCTTTCGTTAATGTTACTGTCTTAGAAGCTCCATCTTCAGCAGTATAAGTAATCGTTGCTGTTCCTTCACCTGTTAAGTTTGGTGTAACATCTACTGTTCCATCTTCTTTTGGCGCAACTTCTGGTGTTGCTGGTTTTACTTTTACAGTAACTTGAGCATCTTCTGTTGAACCATCTACATACGTAATTGTTACTGGAACTTCATAAACGTGATTATTTTCAATAGTTGGTAAAGTAGATTTTTCTACCACTGTTAAAATCTTAGCACGTTTAAATTCTTTCGTTACATCGCCATCAGTTACTCCTACAACTCCAGCTTCCCATGATAGATCAGCATTTTTCAGTGTTGAATCAGCTTTCTTAACAACATCTTTCACTTTTACAGTATGTGCTAATAATGTATGAGTAGCTGCATCTGATTCCGAAGCAACTTGTCCTTCACCTTTAGTTGAAGTTGCAGTCACATTTTCATTCACAAGGTTACGAGGAATTTCTAGGCTATTATCACGAACTACTACTCCCTCTGGAACATTGTTTGTGATAGCCCATCCAGTATCATTTTTACTTAATACTACATTTCCATTTCGTAATGGTACTGTTACTTTATCTCCGCTGTTTGTTTCAGCTGGTGTAACTTTCACATTACCATTTTGCCATTGAGAAATTTCTGGTGCTGTTGGTTTTGCTTCTTTAACAATAACTGTTGCTTCTACTTCTCTTTCAGTTTGATCTGGGAAGTGAACTACTACAGTTCCTTTCTTCACTCCAGCACTTGATGTATCAGGTTTAGCACCTTGTTTCCATTCAAATCTTGGTGTTTGTGGTAAATCTGTTGGATTAGCAATAGCATTCGCTGCTGATGCTTCTTCGTTAATGTTTACAACTTGTTCTTTAGCCGTAGGAGCATATGTTACAGTAGTTCCATTTGCCTCAGAACTTTCGATAGAACCTTTATCCTCTTTTGTAAGAGCCTTAACTTTTACAGTCGAGCCATCTTTTACAGCTTTTTCTTTCAGAGTGATTTCACCTGTTGTTGGGTTTACTGTCAATGGTGCATCTGCATCAACTGACCAAGTATCTCCAGTCTTCGTAGCTGTGTATGTTACTTCAGCAGGATTTGTTCCTCCTTGTGGTGTGTATGTTACATTAACACGATTTACATTTGTTTGGTTTTCATGTGAAATGACTACATCCCCATTTTGTTTTGGAGTAACAACTGGAGCTTTAGGTTTCACATTAAATGTTACAGGTAATGCAATTTTTTCTGGGAAGTAAATCTTCACATTTCCTTTACTGTATAATCCAGGTTGTCCTAATTGAGTTCTTGCAATCGCATAGTAATCAGTAACAACACCTGGATCGTTAAATGTAGTAGTTTCTGTTAATTCACGTACTGCATTACTTCCTTCAGGTTTAGTTCCCCATTTGAATTTCATATTAGGTGGATAGAAATCATCATTTCCGTTTGCATCTGCTGCATCAGAACTTACAACTTTTATATAATTATGTGAGTCAATTGTTCCTGTTGCATGATCTCCTACTACAAGGTTCGTACCTGATTCTACTGTTTTCGGACTATTAATTACTTTAGCATCTACTACAGCATATTTGAATTGATACTCTTGTTCGTTTCCTGCACGGTCTCGCACAAGTACTTTTCCGATGAAGTCAGTTCCTAATGTTGCATTTTCTGGAACTGTAACAGAATTACCAGAAATTTGAACATTTCCGTTTGCTGTCTCAGTTGTTTTTTCAAAGTCATTTCCACTTGGAAGTCCAGAAACTTTAAGGTATTTCACTATACCAGAGTTATCATTTACAGCGAATGTTGGATTAAATGTAGCACCACGGAATACAACGAATTTAGCAGCTTCGTTATGAGCATCTGTTGATAATGTACTTCCACCTTGAATTGATACAGTTGGTTTAACTGTTTCGTTCACCTTAACTTTTACCGGAACAATCTTAGATGGTTGTTCTTGTGACGCAGCTGGCACGTTAGGTCCTGCCTCTTGTGTTTTCGGTAATGTTACTTTTACATAACGAGTTACATAACCATCAGCATCCCCATATTCTGATACTGTCTTATTCGCTAGAGCTGAACCGTTTTGGTTAACCCATTCATAAGTCGTACCATCTGGTAAATCTTTTGAACCATTAATCGTTGTTACTGCCGCTTTTGCTTGGTCAGTTGTTAATGCACTTCCGTAATTCGTCGCAACTTTAGTGGCATTTTCACCTACATCGAATACAGTATGGACAAACTCACCTTGACGTAATAATTTCGTCAATTCTGGAACTGTTACACCGTTACCTGAATTTAGATAACGTCCGTCCGGATAACGTGCTGATAGACGATATTTGTATTCGCCAGGAGCATAATTACTTGTTGATGCACTCGTTTGACGTTTATGGATATCATTATTAATCGCTACGTTAATCGCATCTGACTGTCTTTCCCATGATTTAACGTGGTTTTCATTTTCTGTTTCTTTTTCTAAAGTCCAGTTCATTCCCCATGGTAAATCAGTTGATTCAATATATCTTGTTAAGCTATCCCCAGAAGTACGTGATACACCTGAAAAGTCATAAACTTTGCTTACTATTGGGAAAGTTTTACTTACATTATAGACAATTGGAATTTCTTTAGTTGCACCGTTAGCTAGTGTAACTCTTGCTGTTGCTGTTTTTGGTGTATTAGTTGAACCAGTTTTTGTTGGTACACTTGTATCGAATGTAACATCCAATGTTGCACCCGCTGGTAATTCTTCTGTTTGTCCACCTTCATTTACTTGTACTAAAGTTCGTTTATCATCATCTAATAATTGCTCATCTTGTAAGAAGTTAATTAATGGACGTGCTACTAAGTTATAACCAACTTTGAAGAATCCTAGGCTTTCCTCTTCACTTCTATTTCCTGAAGTATCAGACGCTTGAGCTACTAACTCATAAGTTGCTGGATCAACAGTCTTAATTAGGCTACCTAGTACTGTTTCTCCATTAGCAGTTGTTTTTTCTACTCCATTTTCAACTACTTGAGTTTTAACTCCATCTTTTTTCACCCAAACATTTAGACGTTTACGAACTTCGTTTGGTAATGTTGTTCCTGTTGTTGGAGTCGCTGTGTTTCCAGTTGTTCCAGTTGTTGCGGTAGTTGCCCCTGTTCCTAAATCATCACGGTCATAATTATCTGTTACTTTTACAAGTGAAGATGCCGTGATAGAAGTATCTGTTAATCTTAGAGCATCGTCTGCTGAAGTTCCCAATTCATTAGAATCTGAACGTTCTACTACAGGTTTTACTGGATCAATCGGTACGAAGTATAAGTTTACAACGTTTGTAGTTGTATCTTTTGTTTCTCCATTACGTTCTGCTAGTGATCCTGCATTCACGTATTTTGGACGTAAGTATACTTGAGCTTTATGAATAGCTTGTTCACCATTTACTACGTTATTTAATGTAAATGCTGGTAAACCATTTGCTGCCGCGATTGTTACATTTTGAAGATTTGTATCAGTTCCGCCGCCTTTACCTTGTTGAACTAGTTTGTTTGCAGAGTTGCTTACATTTTGTCCTCCGCTTAATCTATCTTTATCAACTAAGTCAATAACATTGATATAGTTTCCATCTTTAAGGAAGGTATTTCCAGGACCCATGCTAAAGCCATCTTCGCCTCTTTCAGCTTTTGCTTTATTAACCCCTTGAGTTGCAACAAACGATGGGTTTTCTGTATGGTTTACAGTCCATCCTTCGCGAAGGTTTAATACTTTCAATACATCATTAAAGTTAAATGCCTGACCTTTTGTTGCATCATAGTAATAAACTAAACTACGGTTACCATTCGTTGTACCACCTGTAGAATTATCTGACCAGGCGAATCCTTTATCTGTATCACGACCTGGAACTTTTAATCCTTCGATATTTTCGAATTTGTAGTCATTTCGAATATTTGCAAAACGAGTAACGAATCCTGCGCCGTTATCCTTATTCGGATTTGTTTGTAACCAACCACGTCTCTTATCTGCAGTTGTTACTGTAATAGCACCCGTATCAGAAATTTCGATATTTTCATCACTTAGGTTTAATCCACGATTAGCATTTCTTAATGCAATACGGATACCAGTTTTTTCAGCATCATTTAATCTTTGATCATTCGCTTGAATAATACGGTTTGTTGAGTTTTCAAATAAGTTTAATGGGGCAGTAACTAACTCTTCAGTACTTGCTCCAGATAAAATAGATGATCCAGCATGCTCTACTCTTGTAACTGCATATATTTGTTCACCTGCCGTTAAAGCACGAGTTAAACGTTCAGAATCTGTACCAGTTTCTGAGAATGTTACTGTACTTTCATTACCAGGAACGGCTTTTTCAGCTAATGGAGTATTTGGATTTGATGTGCTATATAAAGCAACATATCGTGTTGCACCCGTATTTACTTTTCCAGGACCGTCTCCTTTAAGAACGACGTTCGATACTGTAATTGTTGGTTTTGTAGTTGCCTTACCGTATAAACTTCCTACTTCTAACGAAGGTGCATTTGGTACAATACCAAAACGAATATCTTTAGCAATTTCATTCGGTGCAAAGACAGTTCTTGTTGTACTGTTATCGTTTGTCACTTCTCCAGCTGCATTTGCAAAGCTTACTTTAACTTTACCTCTATATAACCCCTGTCTTGTAGAAGGTCTTGGATTTAGGTTTTCATCATTTGGATTCGAAGAAATACCATTAGGGTTTGCCCCAAGATGATCAAAAGTAAAGTTCATTCCTTGTGGTAAGTAAGAATCCCCTTTATCAGCTTTTGTTTCTTCATCAACTACTTTCCAATAGTTGTGTGCATCAAGATTATTTTGCCCATTCGCAACCAATACACTCTTGTTATTGTCTAAAGTGACAACAGGTACTGGAACCCCTGGCATGTCAACAGTGTTTTTCAATTCCATATCAACAACACGATATTTGAATCGGAATGTACTTACGTCATTATTATCACTACCTTTTACAGAAAGCGCAATTTCATGTTCTCCTAGAGTTTCCGTATTTGCAACTGTTCCACTAAATAATTTTTGCGAATACTTAGCTGCTTCTGTAGCTCCATCTTTTCCAGTTTGTCTACCACCACTATATGGTGTAGCTGTTACTCCAGTAGGAAGTCCACTTTGAACACTAATATCTTGAATAATACCTGAGTTATCCCATGCTTTAATCGTTGGGTTGAATGTAGCACCTCTAAACACTGTGAAGATTGGTGCTGTAGCTGTCTGTCCTAGAGACTGACCATTTAAGGTTGCTTGTGGTTTAGAGTTATCAGCAACGTTAAATGTTACATCCTTCGTGATTCGTTCAGGTGCATAAACCGTAATTCCATTAGCTGTTGTTGCCCCATTTCTTGAATTTGTTGGGAATATTGCAATAGCTTGTTTTGTTACTGTTTGAGATGTATTCGGTAATGTTGTTTCATTATTTTCATTATTACCCCAAGTGAATGTCATATTTCCAGGGAAATAAGTATCATCATTTGAAGTAGTTCCATTTAGGGTAGTCGCTAAGAATCTGTGTGCATCCCCTAATTTACTTCCTGTAGCTGCTGAAGTTGGTGAGTTTTTCAACATTACATCAGCGATAATGTATTGGAATTTATATTCAGCTGCGTTACCATTTTTATCTCGTACAGATACAATCGCTTCACGAGTTCCTAATGGTGCATTTGTATCTACTACTGGATTAGAGAATGTAATCTCTCTACCATTATTAACTGCTGTATGAGCAACGTCTCTATTTCCTTGTTTATTAAACCAAACACCATTTGGAATGTTCTTAATAATAAAGTTATCAGTCACTCCTGAATTATCATTAACTGTAAAAGTAGGATTAAATGTAGCGCCACGGAAAACTAAGAATTTATTATCTGCAGCATTTGTCGTTAATGTACGAACTCTGCCATCTCCCGTTTTCATCGTTACAGTCGGTGCTTCTCTATCAGGGTTTTTCGCTGTATCTTGAGCAGTATCACTTGTGTCACTGTTTAAGAATGTAGCTGTTGCTGTAACGTTCGATTGGTCTTTTACAGTTGGTTCTGTAATCGTAATCTTACCTGTACTACTGTCTACTGTAATTCCGTTTGGACGAGTTCCTTGGATTGCCCATGAGTTTCCATCTTTTTTAGCAATAACTTGTTGCGCAGCTGTTTGCCCTGTTGGAACATATGAGAATGTTACTTTATCTGTATCTCCTTGAGGAGTAATGCTTACTGTACCATCTTGAGGTCCAACTACTACAGGTTTTGTAGGTTTTGTCCCTTTCATCGGATCGATAGTAGCCGTTTGTCCATCTGGATAAGTAACTTTAATTTGGTTTGTACGACCTGCTGTTGTGTCATACTCAAACTTCACTCCAGCATTTACTAAGTCCGGGTTGGCATTTTTAACATTTTGCAACACTTGATTTTTTACATCTGTTTTTATTGCACCGTTTTGTAAATCAGTACCTGTAAGCATACGAACAGGAGGTTCGTTTGGAATTGCTGATAATACTTTAACTGTTAATGTTTTAGATGGAGTAGCTGTTTCAGTTTTGTTTCCTGCTTTATCGGTTGCATTTAATGTAACTGTTAATCCACCTGTAGGGATTTTGTATTTCCCACCTTCTTGGTTTAATTGGATTTTCAAGTCACCTTTAATCGTGTCTTTCTTACCGTTAGCACCTGTTACTCCACCATTTTTTGTAAATGTTGTAGCACCACTATTATAAGCACCATTAATGTTGTATCTTACATTTCCATTATTAGCAGCAGAAAGTTCATTCATTCCATCTCCTAATGCATCATCTTGGACTTGGACATTTAATGAAACTTTACCATCTGCACTTGGTCTTACGAATAATGTTACTTGGTTATTCGCTGGAGTTGCTGCTAATGCTTTTCCGCTTTCACCTACTTGGATTGTAGGTGCCATACCGTCAGCTCGAACTTCTTGTAACGCTGATTTATCAGAACGAACATCTGTATGTTTTTGATTGCTGTAATCTAAGTATGCTGAAGTTGGAATAATAGATTGAGCGTAGTATTTACCACCTTTAATTAAAACATTATTAAAGACTGCATTTCCGCCACTATTTGCATTTACAGTAGCGACTTTTTCAATTTTTGTAACTCCATTTTCCACATATTCACGGAATAATGTAATAGGATAACCATTTGTACCGTTTGATACTGTTAAGTTTTTCGTTTGTCCACGAGAGTTTGTTAAGTTTTCTGTGAACGTCGGAGTTTTCGGTTGAATCGCAAACTTAATGTTCAAGAAGTCTGAAGATCTATCGGCAAATGTACGTTTAACTTTATATTCTACTAAACCTGGTTTATCAGCACCGTGCATCCCGATTTGAGAAGCAGATAATTTATTCCCTTCTTTATCGTAGAATTCGAATTGTTGTCCGGCAGTTGTCGCCTTAGTATTTGATGAAGGTGTATTACTTCCTACTGGAGCAGTATATTGGTGCATATCGAAGTTACTGTTATAAGCACCTGTAGCATCATAACCTAAGATACCATCAGCTCTAAAAGGAGCGTAGTCAAAGTCACGTCCACCAAAACCATATGCTCCTTGAGGATATGCCGTATTATAGTGTTTCCCTTGTTTAATTAAGAACGTACCATTTCCTACTACGTGTAGCGGGAATCTATCTGTATCATCTTTATCATAAGCATGACGTCCGTGCCATTGTTGTGCTAAGATACGACGTCCCCATTGTTGAACACGATAACCGGCTGCATAGTACAGTTTATCCATTCTCGTATTGTTCGTGTTAGTTGTTTTGAACGAGATAGAATACGAATCACGCCCATGTAATCGGAAACTATAAACAGATTGTGTATTATCAGCAATCCTATTAAACATATCGTCAGATTTCTTTGTTTCGCCATTAGCACTCTCTAAACGACGAGTATAATACCCTGCATAAGCTGAACTTCTAGCTAATCCTTCTAAACTATCTTCCTCAGCTCCACCGTTTCTTCTTATTCCAATTTCTCTTCCTGTAAGGCTAGAGTTTGGATTAATACTCTTAAGTCTATTTAGCAAATCTCCAGATCCGCCTAGTTCATCTTCATTACCATTTTGAGCTGTTTTAATAATACTAATACTGTTATTGTCTACTCTTTGTCCCTTTGGAATAGAGAAGAAAGCATACCCGTCTTGTTGATCTTCGTGGGCAGCATTAAAGGTAATCGTCCATAAATACCCACCATCAACTTCGTTTACCTCTTCGTAAACTAGACGTTTAATATCTCTTACAGGAGAGTGGTTTGCGTTATTAGCTACTAAGCTCTCTGTAAATGTGTGGAATAAATACGTGTATTTATCGTATGGAGATGATCCTTTTGTACCATCTTCATAGTAGTACTCTTTAGCAATGTTATAATGATTTGAACCATCACGATCTTGCCCAATCGCACGTGAACGACGTCTAGGCTCATCTTCTACCGAACGCACAGTTCCTGGAACTGTAGGTTGCTCATTCAAAGGTTGGCCATTCTCATCCTGTTTACGTAAGAACGCTTCAGTAAAGTCACGAGCTGCTTTTAAGTTTGCTGTAGCAGCCGCAAAGTCTACTTCAGATAGAACTGCGTTTTCGCCAGTAAGTCCTAGTTTTTCGTTTAACTTGTCGTAGTTAGCTTTGATAGCAGCTACTTTAGCATCATCTGCACCATTGTCTTTTAAGTACTTAACGATATTACGCATTTCATCTGCTAATGCATAATTGTCCTTACCGTTTGTGTAGGTTGGTATTGCTTTAGGTGCAACTTCTGCTTCTGGATTTGAACCACCAGCAGATTCTGGTTGAACAACTCTACCTCTTCTTCTCTTTCCACCAGATTCTCCAGCTAGAGTTACTGGTTCTAGAGCTGCTGGCGCTGGATTGGCAACTTCTAATGTCGCTGTTTCTTCTTTTCCATCAGCGATAGGATTTGCTACTGGCAATGATTTTTTGCCACGTTTTTTAGGAAGAGAAGCTTCCTCTCCGCTATTGCCTTCAGCCGGTTGTTCCGGCTGTGCTGGTTGCGATGCTACTTCTGTTCGTTTAGCAGCTTCAAGGCTAGACACTGCTTGTTGAAGAGAGCTAAGCGCTTGTTCTACCTCTTCCTTGCTAGCATCAGGATTAGCCAAAACTTGCTTAGCATTTGCCACAGCAGTCTCTACTTGCGCGAGAGCTGTTTTGACATTTTCTGCAAGAGTAGATGACTGAAGTGAGCTGATAGTAGCTGAAACTTGATCCACCACTGATGACAGTTCAGATTTGTCAACTTGAGGCTTGGCAATTTCTGTTGGCGATGATTTTTTATCAAGTTGAGGTTTCGACGTTCCCTCATCATTGGTTTTTGTCGCCCCACCTACAGGTGTAGTAGTTGAGCCAATTGTAGCGTTAGTTCCTGCTTCTGGTGCTTGATATACAGAGCCCTCTGGCTTTTTAAGAGTGGCTTGATCAGGGTCACCTTCCCCTGAATTGGGGTTGCTTGAAGATGTCGCTACTCCATCTTGGCGTGCAGCTAAAGCTTCCTCTGCTTTAACGCTATTAGCACCAAAAAACAGCAAGGATGCTACCGCAACACTAGCTGCGCCAAAATGGTACTTTCTAATAGAAAAGCGTGTTAATTTCTCTCCGGGATGTTTTCCGAATTTCATGAAATGTTCTCCTTTTTTATTATGATGATGGATCCTAAAAACATCAAATTCTTAAGAATCCATCTTGATGTCTTTGCAGATACATTTTTTCACATTTAGATAAAGGACTATATACCTCATCTAAACAACTACACACTTTATGCAGTCTACTATAATTATACCATACCCCCCCCCGATTTCGCCATAAAATCATAAAAAAAGATTGATATATACCACATTTTTTGACTAAATAGTTAACATATTATAAATATTAATGGGTGTTTCGGACCATGCTTGTTTTATGTTTTATTTATAAATAGCGCTTTATATTGATATGTTATTATGTAAATATGTGTTTTATATATTTAGAAATATTATTAATCTATGCTAATTTTTTTATAAAAAGTAAAGAAATAGACAAGGATTGAAGGCTAGCTTGATTTGTAGCAAAGTTTGGAATACCTGTAGACGGCTCCTATGATTCTCATAGACTAAAGGACATCACTGTCTCAAGATTCATTTAAAGAGGAGATAGATTTCTAAACCCTTGGCATATATATTAAAGGTTCTTATCCTAACAAATACCTGAACTACAATATCTCTTGAGTAAGCTATTAACTATTTCTTATATGATAGATTGACGCTAAAAAAGCACACCGTAGATTATGAAACATTCCTAGAAATTGATTTGAATCCCTTAATCAATTTACCCAGATTTTATTTCATTTAACTACAGTATATTCAATCCAGAATAGTACAACATAGCTTCTAAAAAATTGGTAGAAATCGGTTTGAATACCCCAATAAATTGATTCAATTTTTATTCCATTTTACTATAGGATATTGAATCTATAATAGGCAAAACAACTTCTGAAATATTGTTAGAAATGCACTTGACTTTAACAATCAATTTGTTCTGTTTTTAATTCATAAAATTATATTTTGTTGAATCTAGAAAAGTACAATACGACTTCGCAATCATTGTTAGAAATTAGTTTAGAAATCGCTATGTAGTATTCCAGATTCAGTCCATTATACAGCCAAAAACAACTAAAAAAGGATGGCTAATCCCTTTCACTTCAAGAGATTTGGCTATCCTTTATTTTTTATTTCTCTGTTACCTATGGAAAGTTTAAGCTCTCTGGCATCTATCCCTTATAACAGTGCCTCAAACTCAGCGACGGTCATGCCTAATTGCTCACTCGCAAATTCAGAAGTTAGAACATGTTGGCGTACCATATCCAGAAATGCAAAAAGTTTCCCTTCTTCCCTTCCTTCAACTTTCCCACGCTCTAGTCCCTGTTCAATGCCCTCTGCAAGGCCACGTTCTAACCCTTGTTCAATACCTTCTGCTCGACCACGTTCAAGACCACGTTCTAAGCCTTTTTCTTCAGCTTGCTCCAAGGCATAGTCATGAGCCAATAAGGCTTGCTCTTCTCGCATACGTAGTTGACTAAACATTTTCCTGTCCTCCTCGGACCAGCTCTTGTAGTCCAGCAGTTGATCTGCCTGGCTGATGGCTCGCTCGGGTTCTTGGGTAAAGGGTTTATTCCCGAAAAACTCCAACCACGGTTTGCGAATGCTATCTTTGCTGGTTTCTCTGTATTTTTTTAATTCTTATTTGCGATGCTCTTTCAATAGTTCTTCAACCTCAGAGACAGTCATGCCTAACTGCTGGCTGGCAACCTCAGAAGTCAGAAGACCTTGGTGGACCATATCTAGAAAGGCAAAAAATTTCCCTTCCGCCCTAGCAGTTTCCAAGGCATAGTCCTGCGCTAGCAAGGCTTGTTCTTCGCGTCTGCGTTGTTCACTAAACATTTTCCTGTCCTCCTCGGACCAGCTCTTATAGTCTAGCAGTTGGTCTGCCTGGCTAATAGCTCGCTCGGGTTGCTGGGTAAAGGGTTTATTCCCAAAAAACTCTAACCATGGTTTGCGAATGCTATCTTTGCTGGTTTCTCTGTATTTTTTTAGTTCTAAGAATGCCATCTTGACCAGATGATTTTCTTGTCCATTATTTGTGATAGTTAAGACCTCACCTGTCGTGTCCTCTCGCATGCTAAAGCTATGAAAGGCTAAATCATCTTGGAAATAATTACTATCGACAATTGCGATAGCGTATACTGGTGCGATGTGTTTATAGCTCTGGTGAGTATTGCCTTCTTGCTGACGAATTTTTTCTAGATTTTGATTGACCTGACTGCATAGGTAAGCCCACAGGCGATTGATGAAAAAATTCTGATGATGAACTTGAATTTCAATAATAACTTGCGTACCGTTGTCTAACTCCGCCAAGACATCTATACTGGTATAGAAATCCTGGGCCGAGTAAGGCATGGAAGGTAAGACGTGTATATTGCTTCCCTCCAAAATGGTCACATTTTTGGCTGGTAAGTCCAGCATATCGCGAATAAATTGACAAGTGATTTCCGGATTGCTAAAAATCTTCTTAGCAACTAAATCATTGGTCGGGCTGATGCCCGGATGACGTACAGTCATACTTCCTCTCCTTTCATTATAGCACATTTTTAAATCTAGGTTTACTAGATTCACTGCCACTATCTATTTATTCGGAAAAGAAAGGATAAATGAAATAGTAAATAAAAAATAAGAACAGCGGATAAGCAATAAATGTTAAGATTATCTATCCTTCTTACTTATCTGGTAATAAATGAGGTCCGCAAGATAGCCTTTTCTCTCCACACCATTGGTAATGGTTTTTAGATAAGACATTCCAGCCTTCTCCATGACACGACCTGAAGCTGGATTGAGACTGGCATATCGAGCTTTGACTTTTTGAAAACCTGCTTGAGTAAAACAAAAGTCCAACACAGCTTTCAAGGCCTCTGTCATAAGACCTTGACCCCAATAGTTTTTTCCTAAAACATAGCCAATTTCACAACTTGAATCATCCTCATCTATCTTAACGATACTAATATCTCCAATCACTTGCTCTGGGTTTTCTTTGGGACAAATGGCCCATTTGTAATAGTTGGGATTTGTATAGGAGCCAACCCAATTTCGAATCGACTTCCGAGTCACCTCAACATCAGGATGAGGATTCCAGGTGACGTAGATTAGATTCTCAGCAGACGAAGCCCAATTTTGAAACATGGCTTCCGCATCACTTTCCACAAATCTTCGCAAGATTAAACGATCTGTCTGTAATATTTGCGTACCGATAGATTTCACGATACTACCTCGCTTTCTGATAGATGATTCGATGTCAAATCTCCATTGAAACTTGTTTTGCTTTTGAACCTCAAGGTAATAAGCTAAAAAGGTCCACAGGACCTCCTCGCTTATTTATTTCCGTGCTCGGGGTAAAAAGACTAAACTCAGTAACAGCTAAAAAACAAGTTTTTCATCTAGTTCCTTGACACAGTCGCTGTCTGGTTTGAAATGCGCTTTACCAAGCTTTTTCAAACCTAGTCATCGTTGCGGGGGTGAGACAAGGAAAATCGAACTCTGTGAGTTACCGGACCTTCTTCGCTTTCTTATTTCTAGGCTCGGGTTAAAAACCTCCACTGGAGCTTATTCTTGCTTCCCAGTTTCTAGGCAAGAAGCTAAAAAGGTCCCCCGAACCTTTTTACTCCCAAAAGTCATCAAATACGGTGATTGGTAGGTGGCGTTTGTGTTGGCCTTTATGCCACCAGTTTTCAATAGTCGCTTGAGCTTCTGGGCTAACTTGTTTGCCTTCGAGGTAGTCATCAATTTCATTGTAAGTGACTCCGAGGGCTACTTCATCAGCTAAGCCTGGTTTGTCTTCTTCTAGGTCTGCTGTTGGGATTTTTTCATAAAGGGCTGGGTCTGCACCAAGTTCCTTCAATAGTTGTTTTCCTTGACGTTTATTGAGACGGAACAGTGGTAAAATATCTGCACCACCGTCACCAAACTTGGTAAAGAAACCTGTGATATTTTCCGCAGCATGGTCTGTTCCAATGACCGCTCCGCTATGGGCACCTGCCAGGGCATATTGGGCAATCATACGGCAACGTGCCTTGATATTTCCCTTGTTGAAGTCTGAAACAGGGCTTCCTGTCGCTTCAACTGCAGCTGTCATGGCATCAGCTAATTCTTTGATATTGACTACCAAGCTGACATCCGGCTGGATAAAGGCAAGGGCTTTTTGAGCATCTGCTTCATCAGCTTGTACTCCATAAGGCAGGCGGACAGCGATAAATTTGTAGCTGTCATCACCCGTCTCTGCTCGCAGTTCTTCCATCGCTAATTGAGCCAAGCGACCTGCCAAGGTTGAGTCCTGACCTCCAGAAATCCCTAATACAAAGGTTTTTAGGAAGGGATGTTTTTTCAGGTATCTCTTTAAGAAATCAATGGAACGACGGATTTCTTCCTGAGCATCAATCACTGGTTTCACACCCAGTTCTTGGATAATCGTTTCTTGCAAACTCATTCTTCTTCTCCTTCACCAAGGGCTTCCTTGCGCATCTTATCAATCAAGTCCATCTTGTCTTGCCATACATCACGCGCCAAATCCACTGGATAGTGTTGCGGATTGAGTACACGTTTGTACTCATCCCAAAGCTTATCAAATTCCTTACGGGCATAGGCCTGAATCTCAGTCAAGCTAGGCAGGTTGTAAATCAATTGCCCGTCCTTGAAAATATCCACCAAGAGAGGCACAGCATCAAAATTACGAACCATCTTCTTGATGTAGGTATAAGTTGGGTGGAACATCTTGATTTCTGTCATGTCACTCACATCCACACCGTCATAAGTGATGTAATCGCCTTCTGACTTGCCTTTTTCACGACTGGTAATGCGCCACACCTGCTTCTTACCTGGCGTAGACACTTTTTCCGCATTATTAGACAGCTTGATGGTATTGCGCATATTACCATTTTCATCTTCGATGGCAACAATCTTGTAAACTGCCCCAAGAGCTGGCTGGTCATAGGCTGTAATCAGCTTGGTTCCCACACCCCAGACATCAATCTTAGCCTTTTGCATCTTGAGGTTGAGGATAGTATTTTCATCCAAATCATTAGAAGCATAAATCTTAGCCTCTGTAAATCCGGCCTCGTCCAGTTGCTGACGGACTTTCTTAGAAATGTAGGCAATATCCCCAGAGTCAATCCGCACACCCATAAAGTTAATCTGCTCACCTAGCTCACGCGCCACCTGAATGGCAGCTGGCACACCGATGCGAAGGGTGTCATAAGTATCCACAAGAAAGACACAGTTTTTGTGGGTTGCAGCGTAAGCCTTGAAGGCCTCATAGTCGTTACCATAAACCTGTACCAAGGCATGGGCATGAGTCCCCAAGACAGGAATGTCAAAGAGTTTACCAGCACGCACGTTGCTGGTTCCATTGGCACCACCAATCACCGCTGCGCGTGTTCCCCAGATAGCCGCATCCATTTCTTGCGCCCGACGTGTCCCAAATTCCATCAAAGGTTCATCTTCTATGACCGAACGAATACGAGCTGCCTTAGTAGCCACCAAGGTCTGGTAGTTGACAATATTCAAAAGAGCTGTTTCGACCAACTGACATTGGGCTAGAGGGCCTTCCACCTGCACAATCGGTTCATTAGCAAAAACCAAATCCCCTTCTTGGGCAGAACGAACCGTCAACTCCAACTTGAAATTGCGGAGGTAATCCAAGAATGCCCCATGATAGCCAAGCGACTCCAAATAGGCAATATCACTATCTGAAAAACGCAAATCTTCAAGATAGTTCACAATTCTTTCCAAACCAGCAAAAACCGCATAGCCGTTTTTAAAAGGCTGTTGGCGGAAATAAACCTCAAAAACTGCCTTCTTATTGTGAATCCCTTGGTCAAAGTAAACCTGCATCATATTAATCTGGTACAAGTCCGTGTGCAATGTCAAACTATCATCTGGATACATACTTTTCCTACTTCCTTAACTAGAAATACATGAAAATTTTCAAAAACTTCCATGTATTCCAATAAATTAGTACTATTATATCACATTTTAGCCGGATTGAGAAAAGAGTAACAAGCTATTCTCCACTCTCCAGTTCATCCATATCTTGCTCAAATTTTTTCTGAGCCCATTCGCCATAACTCTTCAGACCAAGATTGACAATAAAAACCCAAGGAAGGTAAATGACATAAGTAATGACCCAAGCAGACAAGTATTTAACGTTCAAAGGATTATGCTGATAAATTTCTATGTTGAATTGGTAATTCTGCAACATCAAGAGAGTCGTAATCGCTAAGGTTAGGAAAAAACAACCCAAAATCGTAAAATGAAAACGACTATAGTAGGTCACTCCCAGATAGCGGGCACGATTGAAAAAGAAGAAAATCCCTACTATCAGCGTATAGACTAGAAAATTCGGATTAAAAAGAGATGGAGCCAATACAGCCACCAAATAGCTTAGAAGCACAAGCCCAATGAAGAGGGTAAAGGATTCCGCCCCAGCTTTATTGATTAGTTGTTCTTCTCTTTCGTCAAGTAATTGATAATGAATGAATTTAGTTATCATCTTCTTCCTCCCAAAATAGTTGGTCTAGGGTTTTCCCTAAACATCTGCAAATAGACTGGCAGAGCGAGAGACTGGGATTGTATTTCCCCGCCTCTATCAAACCAATAGTCTGGCGTGTCACACCAACAGCCTCTGCCAGTTGACCTTGTGTTAAATCACGCTCAACCCGAGCTAATTTTAATTTTAAATTTTTAGCCACCTGCGTCCTCCTTATAATTTTAAAAAGTTGCGCCTCTTTTCAACATCATTATATCATATATCTAACTTAATGCAATATATAAATGTCATTTTGTAAAATTTTATTAACAAAAAACTCTCTACCATAAAAAATAGAGAGTTTTGAATCTAAATATATGATTTCAAAATTTCGACGACATCACTTCTTTTCTTAACCTGATAGACCTTGATTCCCAATGTGCGATTGCATTGTCTTCAATATCATCTAGAAAGACAGAATTTGTAGGATTTTACTGGTATTTATCGAGACTTATGTCAAGCTCCCCTTTGCCTTATACTTTCATATTCAGCTTACAAATCCTTTTGGTAGTAATATCTTTGTCCTGTGTAGGGATAGTCTTGCAAGGTAAAAACTTCCTTGTATCCATGTTTCTGATAAAAGTCTGGCGCTTGAAACTGGTAAGTATTGACAAATGCAAAACGACAGTTTCTATTCTTAGCTTCAGTTTCTGCTTGCTGCAATAGTTTTGAACCGATTCCTTGCCCTCGCAGTTCCTCTTTTACAAATAAATACTCGATTTCTAGCCAATTTCCAAAAGTCTCTGCTATCAAACCTGCCAGGAGATTGCCCTTTTCATCTTCGACATAAAGATTCAGTGGCTCACTTTCAGACTCTTCTCTTTTGGAACGGTTATAAGCACGAATCAAATTCCCAATTTCTTGCGCCTTCTGGGATTCCTTATTTTCCAATCTAAAGTACATCTAAACCTCCTCGAAAACGATTACAGCTTGATTATAGTCTTATTTCAATAAACTGTCAAACTAGAAAAAACCCACCAACCTGAGTTGATGAGTTTCAAATCTATTTTCTAAATTTCCACTGGCTGTAAATCCCAAAACCGATAATCCAGATAGCTGATCCGATTGCTCCGACAAATGTAGACTCTTGTAAAAAGAGGGTTACAAAGACAAAGACAAAGAAGAGCATGGTTAAAGGATTTAAGAAACGATAATGGGGCATAAGATAACCATCCGCCATAAAGTCTGGTGACTTGCGGTATTTCAGGTGAGCCACCATAATCAAGATATAGATAGCAATATAGACACCTGACGACGATGCCGTAATCAAGGCAAAGGCATCGGAAACACCTGGCAAGACATTGATAAAGGCTGCTAGGGCAATCAAAACCGCTGAAGCAATGATAGCATTTTGTGGCACGTTATGACGAGAAAGGGTGTCTGCCTTGATTGCTTTTAGGAATGGATTTGGTGAATCATGAGCAATCTGGTATAAATGACGTCCTGTTGAATAAAGGGTTGAGTTAAGGGCAGATGCTGCTGAGGTCAAAACGACAAAGTTAATCAAGGCTGCCGCCCACTTGATACCGGCCAATTCAAATACTGTAACAAAAGGTGAATCAGCAGAGGCAAGCTCACGCCAAGGAATGATAGCCATAATGGCTAAGAGGGCACCACCGTAGAAAAAGGCGATACGCAAAGGAATTTCCTTAACGGCTTTTGGCAAGACCTGACGTGGATTTTTGGTTTCAGAAGTTGTGACCCCGATAAACTCAATCATGAGGTAGGCAAAGAACACCATCTGGAAGGCCATGACAAAGTTGACTCCACCATTTGGGAAGAGGGAGAAATTGTCAGCAATATTGGCCAAACTTGCTACACCATGAGGTGTCTTAAAGCCTGTCAAGACCATAAAGACTCCTGTGGCAATCATGGCTAAAATAGCCACAATCTTGACCATCGCAAACCAAAACTCGACTTCCCCAAAGAGCTTAACCGCAATCAGATTGACCAAGGCTAGAATGGTCAAAAATCCAATCTCAATCATCCAACTTGGCCAGTTAGGGAACCAAAACTGAACATAGTGAGAGATAGCAGTGATTTCCGCCATACCGATAAAGACAACGGATAGCCAGTAAGACCAAACTGAGAAATAACCCCAACCCTTACCCAAATGGCGCGTGATAAAGTTGATAAAGGTATGTTGCTCAGGGTCTTGGTAGAGCATTTCCCCAACCGCACGCATCATGAGGAACATGAAAGCCCCAGTAATCATATAAATCAGTACAATAGAAGGACCAGTTAGGCTGATAGAGCGACCCGCTCCCAAAAAGAGTCCTGTTCCGATTGTTCCTGCAATGGCCATAACCTGTACGTGACGATTGGTCAGACCACGCTCCATCTTATTTTTTTTCTTCTTTGAACTCATATCGTCTCCAATTCAATTTAAAATGGAAAAAGGAGTGAGTGAAGCGCACAGCCTCCCCACTCCTTTTCTGTTTTTAGGCTGTTTTTTCAACCTTTAAGATTTTTACATCATAGCTGCCAACAGGTGTTTCAATGGTTGCTGTGTCACCTGTTTTCTTACCAATCAAGGCCTGTCCGATTGGGCTTTCATTTGAGACTTTACCTGCAAAGGCATCCGCACCGGCTGAACCTACGATAATATAAACTTCTTCTTCGTCCTCACCAATTTCTTGGATAGTGACTGTTTTACCAATCGCTACTTCGTCTTGGGCAACTGAGTCGCTATTGACGATTTCAGCATAACGGATTTTTGTTTCCAAGCTAGAGATTTGCCCTTCGACAAAGGCTTGTTCATCCTTAGCTGCTTCGTATTCACTATTTTCAGAAAGGTCACCGTATGAACGAGCAATCTTAATGCGTTCTACCACTTCTGGTCGGCGGACCAATTTCAATTCTTCTAATTCTTTTTCAAGTTTTACCTTTTCCTCAAGGGTCATAGGATATGTTTTTTCTGCCATTTTTCTCAACTTTCTTCTGATGATATTTTCTAAAGAAAATTATGTGAATCATCACATAATTTTAGTTTGTTTGGTTTAATTTGCTGTTGACATGTTCAGCAACATTCCGATCATGTTCTTCTTTATTGCTAGCATAGTAGACCTTACCATCTGTCACATCTGCAACAAAGTAAAGGTTCTCACTCTTAGTCTGATTGATACTTGACTCGATAGCATCCAAGCTTGGACTATCTACTGGACCAGGCATGAGGCCTAGATTTGTATAAACATTGTATGGTGAATCAATCGATGTATCGATTCCAGCATCGTCGGCAAGACTAATCTTCTGACCAAGTTTGCCTTGGGCATACAAGATGGCAATATTGCTTTGAAGTGGCATACCAAGATTCAAGCGATTGTAGAACACACCTGCAATCAACTTACGATCGTCAGTCTTAGCTCCTTCTTTTTCTACGAGTGAAGCAATGGTCAGCAATTCATTGACCGTCAAATTCTTAGACTTAATCGTACTGTAATGAGGTGCCAAAGTCTTGCCCATAGCTGCCAACATCTCATCAATCAAGCTTTCAATAGTTGTGCTTTCTTTGATAGAGTAAGTAGCTGGGAAAAGGAATCCTTCCAAACGGTAACGAGCTCCACTTTCCTTTGTAGGCAAGCTTTCAAGTAGACTAGGATATTTGGCAACTTCTTGACTGATAAAGCTATCATCTTGAACTTTTGCTAGGAAAGCATCTGCTGTCAAAGGCTCTTTAAAGTCACCTTGCAATTGACCTACCGCTTGTGCCATTTGATCAATCGTATAACCTTCTGGAATTGTCAAAGTCGCAAGGACAGGTTCTTGAGCTTCAGCTGTTCCACCTTTTTGTAGTTCGTGGATGATATCTTCTGTACTCATGCTCTTTTGCAGATTATAGTAACCTGATTTCAAATCAGCATAATTTTTGTACTTAGCATACAAGCCAAAAACTAAACCGTGTTTAATCAAGCCGGCATCTTCAAGTGTCTTACCGATTTCTTGAACATTAGCCCCTTCTGGGATTTGCACCGTTACATATTGCTTAGAATCAGCATCAACAGGCTGTAAAGATGACTGAACATACTGATAACCGAAGTAACCACCTGCCGAAATCAAGGCAAGGAAAATCAGTAGAGAAATGAAGAAGGCCTTGAAGCCAGATTTTTTCTCTTTCTTAGGCTTAACGGGTTTCGCTCCTTCTCTACGGCTAAGACGTGGTGTATCGCTGATGATATCCACTGTTTCTTTAGCAGGCGTCGGTGTTTCTGGACCTGCTTGTTCTTCTTTTTTCTCTGCTGTCTTATAGGAAACAGCTACCCTTGTTGGGGTTTCATTATATTCTCTTTCAACTTTGTGAGGTCTAACAGGACCTGGTCCTGGTCTTGATCCACTTTCTTCCGCTGGAGAAGAAGGCACATCTTGACTTGGGTGAGTAGGCGCAGCAGGAGCTTTTCTCATAATCTCCTCTACCGTTGACAAGGAATCAGCCATGAGTTCTTCAGCTGAAGGTTCATTTGCAGGAGTAGGAACTACTGCCTCATCTTCTTTCAGAACTTCATCATAGCGTTTTACTTTTTCTAAATCTCTCAGAATCTGCTCTTTAAAGCTTAATTTCTCTTCTTCTCTTGACTTTTCACTCAAAAGTTTTTCCTCCTTGTTGACAATCCATAATATTATATCTTAAAAGTCCAAGAAAAGCAACCTATGATACTTTTCCTAGCTTATTTTTTCGTTTCCCAGACCATATCATACCAAGTTTCCCCTGCAAAAGTTGACTGGGACAAGCCTTCGTTGACAAATCCGTGTTTTTCATAGTAGGCAATGAGATAGTCATGACAGGTTAGGTTAATGCCTTCTCTTCCATCTTCAAGAGCCAGTTCTTTCAAGGCTGTTAGCAATTTCTGACCCAGTCCTAGTCCCTGTGCCTCTTTAGCAATGGAGAGACAGGTCACAGAGATATAACCACCCGACTCATGACTATGGTCTTTTATTTCTTCTGTAAAAGACTGGTCTTGCAGATGACGATGGGGGCCAACTGGCCCTTCGATATAACCCATGATTCTACCTTCTTTTTCTGCAACCAGAAAAGAGGTCTGTATTTCTCGCAAATGTGCCTCAAAGACAGATCGAGGAATGGCTTCTTCGACCGAAAAATTTTCAAGTTCAAGTTCAACAATCCGATCCAAATCTTCTAATCTTGCTTGTCTGATTTTCATTGTGCCTCCAGATAAAAGGGATTAAACCAAATCATACTATAACCCTGGCTAGTTGCATAAAGGGAAGTTTCTTCATCAATAAAACCGTTCATTTCAAAATAGGAAAGCAGCTCATCAGGACTCTCCAAACGAATCCCTTTGTAATCCAGCTCAACTGCCACCTCTTTCAAGGCTGCAAGAAGAAGTGTTCCCAAGCCCTGTCTCTGATGGTCAGCCTCGATGACTAAAGAATGTATTTTTAGACATTGCGGATTGTGTTGCTGTGGACCGCCTAGAACATAACCTAAAATTTGATTTTCATCCCTAGCTAGAAGAAAGGTATCCGCACACTTACGGATACTTTCTTCTAAAATATGGGAAGGTTGCTGCTTTTCAACTGGAAAAGACGAAGTTTGAATTGCCTCTACCTCAACCAAATCAGACTTACTTGCCTGAATGATCTTAATTGGAATTTCCATGGGAACATCCTATTGAACATTGCTTGTCAAGTTAGACAAGAGACGCTCAAATGAGTATTCATAAGTTTGGATATCTCCTGCTCCCATAAAGACATAGACAGCATTGTCATGGTCTAAGAGAGGAGATACATTTTCAACAGTGATAACGCGGCTTTTCTTATGAATCTTGTTTGCCAAGTCTTCTACCTTAACATCACCATGGTCTACCTCACGCGCAGATCCATAGATTTGTGCTAGGTAAACAGCATCTGATTGGTTCAAAGCATGAGCAAAGTCGTCCAACAAGGCAATAGTTCTTGTAAAAGTATGAGGTTGGAAGACCGCTACGATTTCCTTGCTTGGGTATTTCTGACGAGCCGCATCCAAGGTCGCAATAATTTCTGTTGGATGGTGGGCAAAGTCATCGATAATCACTGTATTATTAACAATTTTCTCAGTAAAACGACGTTTGACACCCACAAAAGTTTTCAAGTGTTCACGAACCAATTCCAAGTCAAAGCCTGCTGTGTAAAGAAGAGCAATAACGGCCGTTGCATTCATGATATTGTGGCGACCGAAACTTGGAATGTGGAATTGCCCCAAGTCTTGACCACGGAAATGAACCGTAAAGGTTGAACCAGTCGTAGAACGAAGGAGATCGTTAGCTACAAAGTCATTGCCCTCAGCTTCAAAACCATAATAATAAATCGGAGCATCAGACGTAATTTTACGCAATTCTGCATCTTCACCATAGACAAAAAGACCCTTGGTAATTTGTTTGGCATAGTCGTTAAAGGCATTGAAAACATCCTCTAGACTTGTGAAGTAGTCTGGATGGTCAAAGTCAATGTTGGTGATGATAGAGTATTCTGGGTGGTAAGGCATGAAGTGACGCTCATATTCGTCAGATTCAAAGACAAAATATTTGGCATTGGCCGAACCACGACCTGTCCCATCCCCAATCAAGAAACTGGTGTCTGTGATATGAGACAAGACATGCGACAACATACCTGTCGTTGAAGTTTTTCCGTGCGCTCCAGCTACTCCCATGCTGACAAAGTCACGCATAAAGCTGCCTAGGAACTCATGGTAACGTTTGTAGCTGATGCCATTTTGGTTTGCATAGGCAATTTCAACGTTGTTATCTGGACGAAAAGCATTTCCAGCAATAATTTCCATATCTCCGTCTAGATTCTTTTCATCAAAAGGAAGAATGGTAATTCCAGCCTGCTCAAGACCACGTTGAGTAAAGTAGTACTTTTCAACATCTGATCCTTGAACCTTGTGCCCCATTTGGTGCAACATCAAGGCCAAGGCACTCATACCTGATCCCTTAATTCCGATAAAATGATATGTCTTTGGCATGATTTCTCCCCTATTCTGTAATTCTTGTCAGATTCAACTCTTGGGCAACCTGACGTTCTTGTTCTGTTTGTTTACTTTTTTTATTGTAGATTTGGCTCTTTTTCAGAAAATCATAGTTGTTTTTCTTCGGAGCAGGTGCTGACACTTCTTCATTTTTGGTAGGGATAGAATTGACTTCTTCCGCCAAGATATAATGAGACTGGGTCAATTTTTGACTATATTTCACCAATTCTCCAGGATTTTCCTTTTGGAAAGGCGCTGTCGGTTGATTACCCTGTCTAAGGAGGCCAGATTTAGAATGACGTCTCGCACGGCTGAAATCCTGAGTTAGATAGTTAGCAGAGCGTTTCTTTTTCAAGTCTGCACGCGCTTCTTCACGCGCCACCTCCGCATAGCTCTTTCCTTCTTTTTTAACTCCTAAAGGAGCCTTTTTAGGTTTCTCTACTTGCTTTTCAATCGGTTTGACTGGTTTTTCTTCAGTAATAGGAGCCCATTCTAAATAATTTTTATCTCGATACTCACCCTTAATATTACTGATCAGATCAGACTCATCGTACAAGTTCATGACTGGCATTTCAGTCAACATGACCTCGTCATCTGACACCAATGGAAATCGTTCTTGTTTCATTTTCTATTTCCTTTCAACACTTCATTATAGCGTATTGTCTTGATTTTTCAAGTGCTGACTTCAGAAATTCCCAAAATTTCTCTAATTTCTGCTAGGGATAGACTGCCACGTGACTCTGTTCCGTCCAATACTTGTGACACCAGATGTTTCTTTTGTTCTTGGAGTTCCTGTATTTTTTCTTCAATGGTTCCCCTAGTAACCAAGCGATAGACCTCAACCGTTTCTTCCTGACCCATCCGATGGGCACGGCCAATGGCTTGCGCTTCCACCGCAGGATTCCACCAAAGGTCGACCAAGATAACCGTATCAGCACCCGTCAGGTTCAGACCGACCCCACCAGCCTTGAGGGAAATCAGAAAGGCATCCCTTTCTCCTTGGTTAAAGGCCTTGGTCATGTCCTGTCTTTCCTTAGCTGGGGTTGAACCCGTAATTTTAAAGGATGTCAAGCCCAAGTCTGGCAGTTCTTGCTCAATTTTCTCCAACATTCCCTTGAACTGGGAGAAAATCAAGACACGGTGTCCACCGTCTGCCACCTGTACCAGCAGGTCTCGGAGACTATCCAGTTTACCACTGGCCCCCTGATAATCCTCCATAAAGAGGGCAGGCGTGTCGCAGATTTGGCGCAAGCGCATCAGACCAGATAAGATTTCCACCCGACTTCGCTGAAATTCCTGATCTGACACTTGCGCCAGACGGTCCCTCATCTGTTGCAACTGGGCTAGGTAAATAGCCTTTTGCTGGTCTTCCAGTTCATTCTTATAAACCACTTCAATCAAGTCTGGCAATTCAGTCAGAACTTCTTCTTTCTTGCGCCGCATGACGAAGGGCTTGATAAACTGAGCCACACGCTCGGCTGGCAATTTCATAAATTCTTTCTTGCTTGGCAAAAGTCCTGGCATGACGATTTGGAAAATAGACCACAACTCCCCCAGATGATTTTCAATAGGAGTTCCTGACAAGGCAAAGACTGACGGCACCACAAACTGTCTCAAAGTCTGGGCAATCTTGGTCTGGGCATTTTTCATAACCTGAGCTTCATCCAAAAAAAGGAAGTCAAAGGCCATCCCCTGATAAAGTTCACTGTCCTGACGAAAGGTAGCATAGCTGGTCACATAGATTTGATGGCTTTCGGCAAGAATCTCTTCACGACTCGTTTTCAAACCATGAACAACAGCTACATCCAACTGTGGGGCAAATTTCTGAAATTCATCTGCCCAGTTGTAAATCAAACCCGACGGAGCTAGAATCAAGACTCGACTTTCTTTTGTCACTTGACTGGTCAAAAAAGCAATGGTCTGAAGGGTTTTCCCCAATCCCATATCATCAGCCAAAATCCCACCAAAACCATAATGATGGAGCATTTGCAGCCAGCCGATTCCCTTTTCCTGATAATCTCGCAAATCAGCCTGAACCTGAGTTGCTTGTCGAGGGAAGTCCTCTGGATGCGTCAAATCGTGGGCCAGATTCTGAAATTCTTGTGAGAAAGAAACACGGTCTCGCCCTTCAAAGAGATGGGCTAAACTGTAGGCCAAGGACTTCCGAGTCTGCAAGGAGCCATCTTTTAGTTCAAATTGCCCCAGTTCCTGTAAATTTTGGCGAATTTTCTTGGTTTCTTCATCAAAAAAGTAGACTTGATTAGACGAATCAATATAAAAATCTTGATTGTCAACCAAGGCCTGCATGGCTTGGTCAATTTCCTCTTGGGCAATATCTTGAAAATCAAACTGGATTTCCAAGAGACCTCCCTTGGAAGCAATCTGCACTTGAGGGCTCGCTAGGTTATAGAGTTCTTCTAGCTTGTCTGATAGGTCAACATGCCCGAGTTTTTCAAAGACTGGAATGATGTCATGGAAGAAATGATAGACAGACTCGGCTTTTAAGGCCTGACGCCAAGATTGAAAATCGGATTCAAAACCCGCTGCCAAACAGACTTGGAAAACTCTTTCTTCTAAGTCAGCATCACTCGAAAAGGGCAATTCTTCTAGCTCTTGTCGGCTAGATACCTGTCTATCCCCATAATCAAACTGGATTTCTAGACGAATCCGATTATCCTCTTCCCTGTCAAAGTAAAACGATGGAGAAAAAGTTTTGATTTGTAAGCGTTCTGGAGCTGAGACGGTCCCCATCTGGCTAAAAAGAGTTAGACAGGAAGCCAACTTATCACGGTCACTGCTATCAAATTGCAGGTGTTTTTTCCCATGTTGATCCAAAGGCAGCGCTTTGATTTCCTTGAGAAGACGCATCTGCTGGTCTGTGAGAAAATAAACCTGTCCTTTATGGAAAAGTACAGCTCCCTGATAAAAGACATTGACCCTTGGACTCTCACTGATTTCCATTTCAAAATAATCCGAGTATGCTGTTACTGTAAAGGCAAATAGATTGGCATCAGCATGCAAATCCTGAAAAAGCAGGGTCTGGTAGCTATTCACTTGGTGGTCAAATTGAAAATGGGGTAAGGCCATCAATAAATTCACACCCTGCTCAAAAAAAGTCAGAGGGAAAAAGAGATGCCGACCTTGGTTTTGGAAAAAGAGGTCTGGAGCCTGTCCTTCCTCCATCAGTCCCCGCAAGAAAGTCAGAAGTTCTTGGCTGGCATCATCAAAGGATTCCCAAGAAAGAGACTCCTCATAAATCTTGCCAATCATATAAGACTTTCTCTGCTCGACAATCCTTAAAAAGAGTGGAATGTCTCGAATGACATAGTATTTTTGGCTATTGATTTGGCCAATTCTCAGGGTCCACAAGATATAATTGGTTCCTGCTTCCACCTGACCCACAGCTGATAATTCATAGGCTCGTTCTGATTTTGGAGACAAGATTCGATCCAAAAACTTGCCACCCAAGGTCACCTTGGTTTCAACGGCCTCTTTTTCTTCATGACCTTCTTCCAGACTCTGCAAGATTTCCTGACCACGCTCATCATTTTTCAAAAAATGCTCCAGCGCTGCCAAATGTACACAGTAGCCCCTCTTTTGGAAAAAATCGCAGGCACAAAAAACCAAATCATCCTCTAGACTATAGCGCAGTTCTTCTTCTGCAACACGAGCGTAGAGCCGATTATTCTTTTCCTTGATGATGTCAACCTTACCAGTTTCATAAAGGGCAACGCCTTCGATACGGACTTTCCCCGGAATCAATTTAGCCATATTTTCACCTTTACCTTATCTTTTTATTATACCATATTTTCACCTATGAAAATAGCCTTCTAGGAATACTTTTCTCCTAGAAGGCTGGATTTTTAACGTTTGGAAAAAGTGGTAACGATACGCTGGCAGACTTCTTGCAACAGAGATTTAGGCATGGCTACATTGAGGCGGGCATGGAGACTTCCTTCCTCTCCAAAATCCAAACCACGGTTGAGGATAACCTTGGCTTCATTTCTCAAAAGCTCTTGCAATCTTTCATCAGTCAGGTCATAAGCTGAAAAATCAAGCCAAATCAAGTAGGTTCCTTGCGGTTTCATGACCTTGATTTTAGTCTCTTTTCCAAATAAATCGACCACATAATTGATATGGTCTTCAAAAACTTGCTTGAGTTCTCCCAGCCAATCCTTCCCATAACGATAGGCAGCTTCTGTCGCCAAATAACCCAGACCTGAAATTTCATGCTGATTATTAGCCAACTGGCGTTTCTGGTAAGCCGCTCTCAACCTAGGATTTTCAATCACTGCATAGGAATTTTTTGTCCCAGCAATGTTAAAGGTTTTAGTGGCACTGCTCAAGACGATGGCAAATTCTTTAAAGTCAGGGTTGATGGTATTGAAAGAATGATGCTTGTGACCAAAGAGGGCCAAATCTTGGTGAATCTCATCTGAAACCAAGAAAACACCATGTTTTTGGCAGAGTTGTCCAATCTTCTCCAACACTTCCTTTTCCCACACACGTCCACCAGGATTGTGAGGGTTGCAGAGAATATAGAGCTTGACATCCTCTTCTACCAGATCCTTTTCAAGTTTGTCAAAGTCAATCTCAAACAGACCATCCTTTTCCACCAAAGAATTGGTAATCAATCTGCGGTTATTCAACTTGACACTGCGAGCAAAAGGTGGGTAAACTGGTGTGTTAATCAGAACCGCTTCGCCTTCTTTTGTAAAGGCTTGAATAGCTGTTGAAGTAGCTGGTACTACACCCTCAATAAAGACAAGGGCCTCTTTGTCAAAGTGGTAACCGTGTTGTGTAGCTTCCCACTTTTGAACTTCCTTAATTAAATCATCACTGGCATAGGTATAGCCATAAACCAGTTGGTCTGCGTAAGTCTGCACAGCTTGGCGGATTTCAGGCAAGACCACAAAGTCCATATCCGCTATCCAAGCTGGTAGGACTTCGTTATCCGTTTCCGCCTCTTTCCATTTATAGGTATGGTGCCCTAAACGATTGGGCAGGCTTGTAAAATCATATTTTCCCATCTTTGTCTTATCCTTCCAAGGCTTGGCGCAAATCTGCAATCAAATCTCTAGCATCCTCAATCCCAATTGACAAGCGCAAGAGGTCATCTGTCAAACCATAAGAATGGCGCACTTCTGCTGGAATATCGGCATGGGTTTGCGTCGTTGGATAAGTAATGAGACTTTCCACCCCACCTAAACTTTCCGCAAAAGAGAAGACTTTTAGGCTGTTCAAGATATGCGGAATGCGTGTTTCATCCGCTACTTTAAAGGAAATCATACCTCCACGACCAGTGTAGAGAACTTCCTTAACTGCTGGAGAATCCTTCAAAAAGGCAACCACTTCTTGGGCATTGGCAGTTGAGCGCTCCATACGAAGAGATAGAGTCTTGAGACCACGAATCAATTGATAACTGTCAAATGGAGACAAGACTGCTCCTGTCGTATTGAGATTGTAGAAAAGCTTCTCGTATAGTTCTAAACTATTGGTCACAACCACTCCAGCCAAGACATCATTGTGCCCTGCCAGATACTTAGTCGCTGAATGCAGAACGATATCCGCACCATCTTCAATCGGACGTTGATAGATAGGGCTGTAGAAGGTATTGTCCACGACCACTTTGGCACCCTTAGCATGAGCCAATTTTGCTAGTTTCTCAATATCAAATTCCAACATCAAGGGATTGGTTGGCGTTTCAATATAGAGAACATCCACGTCTTTTTCTAACTCAGCAATCAACTCTTCTTCTGTATTAGCATAGGTAAAATGGAATCGACCTTCCTGCTCCACTTGGTTGAACCAGCGGAAAGAACCACCGTAAAGGTCACGGACAGCTAAAACCTTACTTCCTACTGGGAAAACGCTAAAGGCCAATACAATTGCTGACATCCCTGAGCTAGTCGCTAGGGCATAATCTGCTGACTCAATAGCTGCCAAGACTTCTTCAGCCTTACTACGAGTTGGGTTTTTAGTACGCGTATAGTCAAATCCAGTAGACTGACCAAACTCTGGGTGCTGATAGGTCGTTGAAAAATGTAGCGGCGTCACCAAAGCTCCTGTCGCTTCATCTGACTTGATACCCGCCTGGGCCAAAATTGTGTTGATGTGTAATTCCTTGCTCATACAATACCTCCAAATCTATAGTAACTATTGTACCACTTATTTTCATCAACTCATTTTCTTCTTTTCAAGAGCTAGTTATAGTTTCAAACTATACACTTATACTCTTCGAAAATCTCTTCAAACCACGTCAGCGTCGCCTTACCGTATATATGTGACTGACTTCGTCAGTCTTATCTACAACCTCAAAACAGTGTTTTGAGCAACCTGCGACTAGCTTCCTAGTTTGCTCTTTGATTTTCATTGAGTATTAGCTAGTAAAGCTAAAAAGAATCCAGAAAATACTCCAGATTCTTTTGTGAAAATGATTGCTAGTGCTTACTTGGACCGAAAGAAATCCTGTTGAGCTAAATAGTCATAATGCTCTTTGTTAAATTGATATTGGCCCACACGCTGACTAACCTGACCGACATCCACGGAAAACATATAGGTTTCATTTTGATAGTTCCAGCTCAGCCTGACCGTATTCAAGACTGGCTTATAAGTAAAATCTTTAACTTGATTCCAAGGCATCTCAAGGACTTGATTAAAACGATTCTCAGTTATATCACTGATGTCCATCAAATAGATTCCCTTAGGTGTGAATGCCAGAATCTTAGGCTTCACACTCGACTGAACATAGTAACTTCCTCCTACAATGAAGAAATCAATAAAGGATTTCAACCATGTTTTTTTCTTGAAGGCCATCAGAAAATTCTTTTGCCCTTCAATGCGACAAGTTGAAAGAAATGATGCAATCTGTTTTTCTGTTGCAAACTCCATAATAGCGCCCATGATGTTACCTCCATAACAATTAGTAAATAGGCAGATAAGAACTCTTCACATAAAGAAGAACTTATCATTTGTTGCATTTTATCTTACTTTTCCAGTAGATGGCATCCCTCCTATAAAATCACCCTAGCATGTGCATACTTCAATCAACATTAGGGAGATTTCGAACCTAGTTTTCCACAACCTTTTATTATATTCATTATATCATAAAACTAACAAACAATTTAAAAAATGTAATCACTTTTCTTCCAAATTTGCCATCATTCTATAAAAAACGACAGTTTCTTTCGAAACCATCGTTTTCTTGAAAAATCCTTATTTGACATGTTTTGCCAATTCTTCTTGGGCTTTTTTATTAGATTCTTCTTTTTCTTTCAACCATTTTTCTTTAGCTTTTTCAAATTCATCTTTTGTGACTGTCTTATCTTGTACTTTGAGGTATTTATAGGATTCGATACCTTTATTACCAGCTAATGAATATGGTTCTGAGAAAGGAACTGTTTTTCTCAACACTGGTGTTCCACCCTTAGAAACATTTGGAATTGCTAAAGCACTATCTACCAACCAAGCTTGGATCTCAGCATATTTTTCATAGCGTTTCGCAAGATCTTGTTCCTTGTTAGCTTCTTCCAACATTTGAGTGTAGACATCTAGTCCAACAGCCTTGGCCTTGTCATTGGCTTGACCTGGCTCTAAACCTAGATTTTGCATCAAACCACCAGAATGAACGTTAAAGACATCAAGATAGGTTGAAGGATCTTGGTAATCAGGACCCCAACCACCGTTGTAAAGATCATAATCCTTCTGAGCTGCTGTCTGAGCCAAATAGCTTGAATTGTCATAATCTTCAGTAGAAAGTTGTTGAATATCAATTACAACATTTTCTGCACCTAAGGCTGCTTCAATAGATTGCTTCATAGAATTTGCCTCTTGGACACCCTTTTTAGCAGCTTGGTCAACTGTCATGTCCAAGTGGATAGGGAATTGGACTCCTTTGGCTTGGAGT
Organism: bacterium; assembly: GCA_905221035.1. Taxonomy (GTDB): domain Bacteria; phylum Bacillota; class Bacilli; order Lactobacillales; family Streptococcaceae; genus Streptococcus. Next base: position 33,291 of record CAJNBP010000008.1, read on the forward strand.
TCTTTCTTAGCCTCTGCAAATTTGGCTTTAGCTTTTTCAGCATTGTAGTATGGATCCTGAGCATCCGCAAAGTTGATTCCTTGCCATTCTTTACCATAATTCACCATCTTTGAGGCTACTACTTCACCAAAATCTTTTCCATTGATACTTACAAATGTTGGAGGTACGACTAGGTTACGCAAAATCTTAGTTGCACCCTCTTCTCCTTGAGATTGAGCGCCATAGGATGTACGGTCATAGGCAAAGTTAATGGCTTGACGGAAGTTTTTATTAAGAACCGCTTCCTGAGTCGATTTCTTCTCAGCATCACTTGTTTTTGAAGTGAATTTATAAGATTTTCTATCCAAGTTGAAGTTCAAGAAGTAAGATGTAGCATCTTGCAAGCTATAAATGATATTATCCTTATTCTTCTCTTTAATTCCTTCAAAGCTTGAACTATTTGGATAGAGACGAGCGTAACTATAAGCCCCCTCGACAAAGTTACGAGCCAGTGCATCTTGGTCATTACCATCATAATAGGCCAATTTGACATCATCTACAAAGACATTTTTAGCATCCCAGTAGTTAGGATTTTTCTTGAATTCGATAACTGATTTTGAAACAAAGGATTTCATCAAGAAAGGTCCATTGTACAAAATGCTAGATGGGTCTACCTTCCCAAAATCATCCCCTTTTGATTTCAAGAAATCCGCATTAACTGGGAAGAGTATAGTTGATGTCGTTTTTGAGTTCCAGTAAGATTCTGGTCGTGTCAAAGTATATTGAACGGTTTGGTCATCAAGAGCCTTAACTCCGACAGTTGAGAAGTCGCTTGTTTTACCAGTGATATAGTCATCTAAACCAGCAACGGATTCTTGCACTAAGTACAAGGCTTCTGATTTTTTATCAGCCGCATATTTCAAACCAGTAACAAAATCTTGGGCAGTTACAGGAGCATATTCATCTCCTTCTGAAGTATACCACTTAATGTCCTTACGAAGTTTGTAGGTATAGGTCAAACCGTCTTGAGAAACACTCCAATCCTCTGCCAAAGATGGGACATAGTTCCCATACTGGTCATTTTCCATGAGCCCATCTACCAGATTGGTCACAATATCATTGGTTGTTGCACGGTTTTCTGCTAGATAGTTCAAACTTGATGGATCGCTTGAGTAAACATAGTTATATGTTTTTGACGCTGTGCTAGAATTTCCACAGGCACTTAACAAAATACCTGCACTTAACACGACACCTGCAAGCGTTGCATACTTGGCCTTAGACTTTTTCATTTCCAGAACCTCCTGATTTAAATATTTGTTTTATTATACAGACTAACTACTTTTTAGTCAAGTATTTTTTGACATAAAATTCAATTACTTTCGTTATTTATTCTCTGTTTTACATTTTATATCCAATTCTAACAATAAAAAATGAATAAGAGAGTGTTTTGGTTTTTAAAAAACTCAACTTATTCATTTTATTTATAAATTATTTTTTAAGAAATTTTTAATTTTGCTCGCAGTCGATCTGCTTGGGCTTTTCCAATCACCTTATCCAATAAACGAGTACGGAGACTCATGGCTCCATATACTCCTCCACCCATGGCACCAACAAGAGCTACATAAAGGAAGCTCCACAAACGTCCACTTGGTTGGAAGACAAATCCTAAAATCCACTGGATGGCACCGACACCGATGAACATAACAAGAGTCAACAAACTGATTAAAATGGTTCGCTTCAAAATCACCTTGCGCTTGACACCCGTTACCTTACAAATATCCCGATACATCAAGACGTTAGGAATGATAAGCCCAATGGTTGTAGAAATCAACGGACCATAACTGTGGAAGAGGGCGATGGTAGGTATTTGCAAGACTAGCTTGGCAATGGAACCATAGATAAAATAGAGAACGGCCTTGCGGTTGCGGAACATAGCCTGAAGCATTGGCGATAAAACCATGTACAAGCCTAAAATGGTAGATTGCAAAACTGCAAAGACAAACAAGCCCATGGCCAAACTATCTGGTTTGCCATAGAAGACTGTATAAAGAGGTTCTCCTACCATAACCACTCCAACCGTTGCTGGTAGTAGGAATACAAAAAGCATGGTAATGCTGTCCTGAACGAGACGAGAAGCTGCCTTCAAGTCCCCCTTGACATAGTTTTCAGTCAAAAGCGGCAAACCGACTCCCCCAATTGAAACCCCTACAGAAATCAAAATCATCGTGATTTTATTAGGATTGGCTGAGAAATAAGAAAACATGACAACCAAGTCCTCGTTGTTGTAGTTGGTAAACCAGCTCATACTATTGATAAAGGTCATCTGATCCAAAATCTGGAAAAGCTGGATGGCAGACCCTGTCAGGATAAAAGGAATGGCTTCCTTAATGGTATCGACCAAGAGACGCTTGCTGTTAATCTTATCCCCTGTTTCAAAGACTCTTTTGAGTAACCCTTCTTGAGCAAGGAAATAAATCAAAACTGCAAAACTGGCTACCATACCGACAAAGGCCGCAAAGGTCGATTGGGTAACGGCTGCTAGGTAATCTCCTGAACCGAGTTTCATAATGATAAAGGTTGCTAAGAGCATCCAGATAACACGAATGACCTGCTCAGCGATTTGGCTCATAGCATAAGGTTTGAGGTTATTCATCCCTTGGAAGAAGCCTCGGATAACACTCATAGATGGGAAAATCAAGACTCCCCAAGCCAAGCTCTGCATGATCGGTATCAAGTCTTTGCCCACGCCAGACAAGTCTGCTAGCCAAGGAGCAAAGGCATATAAAACTAAAGCAAAAACGAGGCCAAGTCCTGTCATAAATCCTAAAAAGCTCCGAATCAGGGCAAAGCTATGCTCTTCTTCTCGCATGGTATTGTACTTGGCAACTTGCTTGGCCACCGCAACTGGAATCCCTGCTGTTGAAACCAGCAAGAACCAGGCATAGATATTGTAGCCCATGGTAAAGAGTCCATTTGCTGTAGCCGCATAAGACCCCATCCAGATATACCAAGGAATAATGTAAATAGCCCCAAGTAGGCGACTGATAAAGTTACTAGCCGTTAGCCAAGCAGTCCCCCGTAACATCTGAGCCTGCTGGTGATTGTTTTCGTGCGACATAGATTCCTCATTCAATTTTGATAACTAGGAAAAACTCCTTATCTTCCATTATAAACTTTTCCTTGTTACTTGTAAATTTGCGACTTTCGGTTTACAATAGAAAGTATGATAAAAATTGAAACCGTATTAGATATATTAAAGAAAGATGGTCTCTTCCGCGAGATTATCGACCAAGGACACTACCACTACAACTACAGCAAAGTTGTTTTTGATAGCATCAGCTACGACAGTCGCAAGGCTAAAGAAAAGAGCCTCTTTTTCGTCAAGGGTGCTGCCTTTAAGAAGGAATTTCTGATTTCAGCCATCTCTCAAGGCCTCGGTTGGTATGTGGCTGAAGAAGACTATGAAGTTGGTATTCCTGCTATCATCGTCAGTGATATCAAGAAAGCCATGAGTTTGGTAGCTATGGAATTTTATGGCAATCCACAGGACAAACTCAAACTCCTGGCCTTCACCGGGACCAAGGGTAAGACAACAGCAGCCTATTTCGCCTATAACATTTTATCTCAAAGTCATCGACCTGCTATGTTGTCGACTATGAACACAACTCTAGATGGCAAAACTTTCTTTAAGTCTGCATTGACAACTCCTGAAAGTATTGACCTCTTTGATATGATGAATCAAGCTGTGCAAAATGACCGCACCCACCTCATCATGGAGGTATCCAGTCAAGCCTATCTGGTCAAACGTGTCTATGGCCTAACCTTTGATGTGGGAGTTTTCCTCAATATCAGCCCTGACCATATCGGTCCGATTGAACACCCTAACTTTGAAGACTATTTCTACCACAAGCGTCTCTTGATGGAAAATAGCCGAGCAGTCATCATTAACAGCGACATGGACCACTTCTCAGTCTTGAAAGAACAAGTGGCAGAGCAAGACCATGATTTCTATGGTAGCCAATCTGATAATCAAATCGAGAATTCTAAAGCTTTTAGCTTTTCAGTTAGTGGAAAACTCGCTGGTGATTATGATATCCAACTGATTGGCCACTTCAACCAAGAAAATGCAGTCGCTGCTGGACTTGCCTGTCTCCGTCTGGGAGCAAGTCTTGAGGACATCAAAAAAGGAATCGCAGCAACCCGTGTTCCTGGTCGTATGGAAGTTCTCACTCAGAAAAATGGTGCCAAGATTTTCATCGACTATGCCCACAATGGGGACAGTCTGAAAAAACTCATCAATGTTGTAGAGACTCATCAAACTGGAAAGATTGCTCTGGTTCTTGGTTCGACAGGAAACAAGGGAGAAAGCCGTCGTAAGGACTTTGGCCTTCTCCTGAATCAACACCCTGAGATTCAAGTCTTTCTGACTGCTGATGATCCCAACTATGAAGACCCAATGGCCATTGCGGATGAAATTAGTAGCTACATCAATCATCCTGTTGAAAAGATTGCGGATCGCCAAGAAGCCATCAAGTCAGCCATGGCTATTACAAGTCAAGAATTAGATGCTGTCATTATCGCTGGTAAGGGAGCCGATTGCTACCAAATCGTCCAAGGCAAGAAAGAAGCCTATCCAGGAGATGCAGCCGTCGCAGAAAATTATTTATAAGATAGTAAAAAATCAAGGGAAATGAAACCCTTGATTTTTTCTATTTTTATTTAAAAGCGTTTTTCAAACCTTCAACGGCACCTTCTACAGCACCTTTAGCATCTTCAACTACTTCTTTTGCCTTAGCAACTGTCTTTTCTACAGCGCCTTCTGCTTCAGTCTTGCTATCCCCAGTAACCTTACCAAATCCTTCTTTGATAGCGCCTGTTGCTTGTTCCAATTTGTTTTCAAGTGACATATGATTGTCTCCTTTAGTTTATTCCGATATGTGTTACCGGTTACATATAGTTTATACCGAATACTAAGGAAAGTCAAACAATGTACTCAGGAACAAGAAATCATGCCAAGTAGAAAGTTAATCTGTCCTTGTCAAAATCAACAGTCAACTCATACTTCCCTTCTTCATTTTGGACAATATAGCCTAGGACGACTAAACTGTCCACAAAGATATCACGGCGTTTCTGCATCAGTTGATCTTTTTTGAGAAATTTCAACAAAAAAGTTGTCATGTATTTGAGAGCATACTCAGGATTGACATCTCCTAAAATGTCATAAAGTTCCTGCTGTTTTTCTGTCAAAGGATACTGCTGTTTGACCTTGTAGAAATAATTAGACAGGGTCATTTTTGATCTCGCAAAGTCCGTCTTTTCAACTAAAATAGCTGCATTGGTTTGATTGCGCAATTCCGTCTCAAAACTCTTCTGTAACAAAGGTTGATAGACCGGACTAGCTTCGCTGACAAAAATCTCTTGATCCAGTTCGAGACTATCGAGTGATTCAAGCATAGGAAGATTGAGGTAATAACGCTTATTTTCCCGTAGAATCAAGCCAGCCTTTATATACTCTTCCATGAGTTTATCAACTGCAACATCTGGAAATTGAGCCTTAATTTCCCGCAAAATCACATCATCATGCTGGTCCAGATAGTGGATCAATTCTCTAAAAAATGGCTGTCTCGTCAAACGAGATGGATTAAAAATCTGAATCATGAAGATTCCTTTCTTTACATTCTAACAGAGGCGATGTTGCCAACTGACTGGGATTAGTCCCAGCTTGGTTCAGAGGAACAGGCAGACCTAGTTCTCTGTAATACTCTCTCCAAAAATCACTAATCTCCTGCTCCCCATCTCCAAATTTCATGGGAATAGTTTCAAAAATGGGGAGGATTTCTGCCATATACTGGGAACAGTAAAAACCTTCTCCATCTGGATAGAAAGAAGCATTGTAGGGTGCCCCAAGATGTTTGCAAGCATTTTCCTTCACAGACTGGATATCCATTTCTGGGTAAACATAGATGTCGTACAAATGATTGGGCGCAAAGAAGTCTGCTGGTTCCTGACAGATAACACCCGCCTTTCCACTAGCGTGGTAAATCATCCCATCCAAATAAATGGCAACATGGTTATAGTTGCCTGTGGAAGTCTGGATAGCCTGTCCCATGTCCGACTCATCTCTCACAAAAATCAAATCGCCATTTTCTAACATACTTCACTCCTAGAAAAAAAGGAGCCGAAACTCCCTTCGATATAAGGCAAACTAGCCTTTCCTAATTTGAATTAACACTCAAAATCTTAAGCATTGAAGCTTTCAGTCAATTGAGGTACCACTTGTTTCTTACGTGAAACAGCACCAGCAAGGAAGGCATGATTGTTTTCAAGTTTGAAGTTGAAAGCCGCTTCGACTTTGCCCATATTAGCACCAAGTGCTAGGATTTCTGAGTTTGAGTTAACGATATCTGTAATCATCAAGACAAAGTCAGAGTAGCCGTTTGCTTCGTTAGTAGCTTGCATTGCAGCTTCAATTTCTGCTTGGCGCTCCAATACTTCAGCGATATCAACTGTGTTGACTTGGGCAACACGGACATTATTTCCGTTCAATTCAAAAGTCTTAGCATCGATGTCAATCAATTCTTCAGCAGATTTGCTAGCCAAGTTGGTACCAGCTTTTAGCATTGCGAGACCATATTCTTCCAAGTTGACACCAGCCAATTCAGCCAATTCTGGAGCAATGACTTTATCTGTTGGGTGTGTTGTTGGTGATTTCAAAAGAAGAGTATCTGAAATCAAACCTGAAAGCATCAAACCAGCAATCTCTTTGGGAACAGCTACGCCATGTTCTTTAAACATACGGTAAACGATTGAAGAAGCTGACCCAACTGGCTCCAAACGCATGTAAAGTGGACTTGCAGTTTCAAAGTTAGCCACACGGTGGTGGTCTACAACACCATAAACTTCTACTTCAGCGATATCTGATACAGATTGTTGGAATTCATTATGGTCAGTCAAGATAACTTGCTCTGCACCCTCTGCTTTAGCAGAAGTGATAACACGCGGTGCTTCCACACCAAAATAGTTCAAGACAAAGGCTGTTTCTTCATTTGGAGTTCCAAGAGCAACAGCTTCCGTATCCAAACCGTATGCTTCTTTTGCAAGGTAGGCAAAGGCTACAGATGACCCGATGGCATCTGAGTCTGGATTTTGGTGACCAAATACTAGAATCTTAGACATGATAATACCTCATTTTGTTTATTCTCTTTATTGTAGCATTTTTTTCGCTTTTTGACAAAAGTAAGAGGAGTCAAAGGACTCCCCACTACTCTTCAAAATAACTGAGTAAATTTCTATCTTGATTTTCAGATAAAAATATTTCCTTTTGCGGTCTCTTCTTACGCTTGAGCAGGGCTTCTGCCGACATGGCTTCTTCCTTACTGGCAAAACCTTGAGCATAGATGAGTTTGACCGGCAAGCGAGCTCGTGTATATTTGGCTCCCTTCCCACTATTGTGGACAGCGAGGCGTCTTCTCACATCAGTCGTATAACCGGTATAATAAGAACCATCACGACACTCCAGCACATACATATAAGCCTTATGATCCATAATAAATCTCTTCAAGTTCGGGCGTATAGGAACCATCATCATTGTGGACAATCAAAGGAGGTAAAACCTTAAAACCACTTGTCGAGCCATCCTTGATAGCCTCAATCAAGAGCATATTGGCTTCCTTTTCCCGCTTTGGATAAACAAACTGCAGGCGCTTAGGGGCTAGATTATGCCGTTGCAACATATCCAAGATATCCAAGAGGCGATCAGGTCTATGAACCATGGCCAAGCGCCCATTGGACTTGAGAATACTTTGGGCACTACGACAGATTTCTTCCAAATTAGTCGTGATTTCATGGCGTGCCAAGAGGTAATGTTCACTCTCATTCAGATTGGAATGAGGATCCACCTTGAAATAAGGCGGATTACACAAAATCATATCCACCTTACTCCCCTGAATGTAAGCCGGCATGTTTTTCAAATCATCACAGATGACCTGCATTTGCTCCTCTAACCCATTCAAACGGACAGAGCGTTCAGCCATATCCGCCAAACGCTCCTGAATCTCAACAGCCAAAATCTGTGCCTGAGTACGAGTACTGGCAAAAAGCCCTACCGCCCCATTCCCAGCGCAGAAATCCACAATTAAGCCCTTCTTAGGAAAACGTGGAAAGCGTGACAAGAGAACACTATCCACCGAATAGCTAAAAACCTCTCTATTTTGAATGATTTTGATATCTGTCGAAAAGAGCTGGTTAATGCGCTCTCCTGATTTTAATAATTGTTCTTCTTCCATGGTCCTATTATAGCAAATTTATATTAACATTACAAAGAATATCGATTTCTAACTAATTCTTCTGCTTCTTCAAATGTTGAAGGGCTTCCTTGGTCCAAATTGGCATCATTCTTTTGAGAGGCGCAAAGCCGTAGTTAAAGCGGTCGCTTGAAAAGCGTCTCCGTCTAGGAAACTGGTGCTTTTCTTCCTCCAAAGTACGGATAGAAAGACTGGCTTTCCCTGTAAATTCATCTAAATCCACTACCTGAACTTGAACCTCTTCATCGACTTTCAGGGCTTCATGAATATTTTCAATAAATCCTGTTCGAATCTCTGAAATGTGAATCAGCCCCGTATCACCCGTCTCTAACTCAACAAAGGCACCATAGGGCTGAATCCCTGTAATACGCCCCTTTAGCTTATCACCGATTTTCATCTTAGTCCTCAATTTCAATAGTTTCAATCACAACATCTTCAACCGGCTTGTCCATAGCCCCTGTCTCAACAGCAGCAATAGCATCCAAGACAGCGTAAGATGCTTCATCAGCTAGCTGACCAAAAACCGTGTGACGACGGTCTAGGTGAGGTGTACCACCTTGGTTGGCATAGATTTCCGCAATCGGTTCTGGCCAACCACCACGAGCAATTTCTTTCTTAGAATAAGGCAGATGTTGATTTTGCACGATAAAGAACTGGCTGCCATTGGTATTTGGACCAGCATTAGCCATGGAAAGAGCACCACGGATATTGTAAAGTTCTTCTGAGAATTCATCCTCAAATGATTCGCCGTAGATTGACTCGCCACCCATACCAGTTCCAGTTGGGTCTCCACCTTGGATCATAAAGTCCTTGATAATACGATGGAAAATGACACCATCATAGTAGCCATCTTTTGAAAGAGCAACAAAGTTAGCTACTGTTTTAGGAGCATGTTCAGGGAAGAGCTTGATACGCAAGTCTCCGTGATTGGTCTTAATGGTCGCAAGAGGACCTTCTACTGTTTCAATGTCTACTTGTGGGAAATGCAATTCTTTTTCTACCATACCAAATCCTTCTAAGGCATTAAAAATGCCATCTTCTTCTAATGTTTTCGTTATATAATCTGCTTTTTCTTTGATTTTTTCATGAGAAATTCCCATGGCAACGCTGATACCAGCGTAATCAAAGAGTTCCAAGTCGTTGAGGCCATCTCCAAAGACCATGACGTTCTCTGGTTTCAAGCCTAGGTGTTCTACAACCTTTTCCACACCCGTCGCCTTAGAGCCTGAAATCGGCACAATGTCAGACGAATGCTCATGCCAACGAACCATGCGAAGTTTATCTGAGAGACTGTCAGGCAAGCGCAAATCATCCCCCTTATCTTCAAAAGTCCACATCTGATAGATGTCTTCCTTTTCATGGAAATCTGGATCTACATCCAAATCGGGATAGATTGGATCGATAGCCTCACTAATCATATCGGTGCGAGTCGACAACTTGGCATCATGACTCCCAACCAAGCCATACTCAATTCCTTCTTGCTTGGCCCAAGAAATGTACTCCTCAACATCTGACTTCTCGATCTGATGTTGATAAATGACCTGACCTTTTTTATCTTCGATGTAGGCCCCATTCAGGGTCACAAAAAAGTCAGGTTTTAGATCACGAATCTCTGGCACAACACCAAAAATCCCTCGTCCAGAAGCAATACCTGTCAAAATTCCTTTCTCACGTAATTGCTTAAAAACAGTTGGGATTGAAGCTGGAATAAAACCAGTCTTGGAATTTCGCAATGTATCATCAATATCAAAAAAGACAATCTTGATTTTCTTTGCCTTATATCTTAATTTCGCATCCATCTCACTACCTCTTTCAATCTAACTCTTTCCATTATACCATAAAGTAGGCAAATCCCACATCCCCAATAAAATCCTTGTCTCTTATCCGAATTCCTTTACAAGATACAGCACCAAATCATCATTATTTTGGCAAGTTGCATTCATTTCCAAGGGTTGATTTCGATACCAGACACCTGTCCCATCTGGAATGTAGCCCCGTCTGATATACAATCTCTGGGCAGGGCCATAGCCTAAGTGCAAACCTACACCAAGAGTGACCTTGCTCGAAACATACTTGACTCGTTTTTCTGCTTCTTCCAGCAGTTGATTCCCAATCCCTTGATTTCGAAAAGGCTCAAACACATTAAAATCTGATAATTCTGGATAGACTTCTGCAAAAGGACCATGTTTAGCAGAGGGCAAAATAGTAACGTAGCCCGCTACAGAACCATCAATTTCTGCAACTAAGACTTCTCTCTCCCCGCTTTCCTGTTCCAGAAAATATCTAGCCAAAATTTCCTCTCTACCAGGCCAACCTTGATTCATAAATCCATGAGATAAAGATTCAATATCAGACTTAATCATATTTCTAATCGTACAATTCATCTTTGACTTACCCACCTTTACTCTTTTTATTACCATTATAGCACGCCAAGGTCAGAAAAAAACTATCTCGTGAAAAAAGATCCAACCGGGTCTTAATTCGCTTTCTTATTTCCGAGCTCATGAAAAAGAGGTCCACCTGGACCCAACTCGCTCTCTCATTTCAAGACTCGTGAAAAAAAAGACCCGTCGGGGTCTTAATTCGCTTTCTTATTTTCAAGCTCATGAAAAAGAGGTCCACCCGGACCTCTTTTTTAATCTTCGTTTACGAAAGGCATCAAAGCCATTACGCGAGCGCGTTTGATAGCTGTTGTTACTTTACGTTGGTTTTTAGCTGAAGTTCCTGTTACACGACGAGGAAGGATTTTCCCACGTTCTGAAACGAAACGGCTAAGAAGCTCAGTATCTTTGTAATCAACATATTCAATTTTGTTTGCTGCGATGTAATCAACTTTTTTACGGCGTTTGAATCCGCCACGACGTTGTTGAGCCATGTTTTTTCTCCTTTATAATTTTAGTTGTCCATTAGAATGGTAAATCATCATCTGAAATATCCAATGGATTTGTTGCTCCAAATGGATTTTCATCACGTGAAAAGTCTGGTACTGAATTTGTAGGTGCTGAATAGTTTGCAGTTGGGGCAGAGTAAGCTCCACCTGTGTGACCCTCACGCACACTACGGCTTTCCAACATTTGGAAATTCTCAGCCACGACCTCTGTCACGTAGACACGTTGTCCTTGCTGGTTATCGTAACTACGAGTCTGGATACGACCTGTCACCCCGATAAGTGAGCCTTTTTTAGCCCAATTAGCAAGGTTCTCAGCCTGTTGGCGCCACATAACGACATTGATAAAATCAGCCTCACGTTCGCCATTTTGACTCTTAAATGTACGGTTTACTGCAAGAGTAAAAGTCGCAACTGCTACATTTGATGGGGTATAACGCAACTCAGCGTCACGTGTCATACGCCCTACAAGTACAACATTGTTAATCATAGTTTACCTTCTTACGCGTCAATTTTGACGATCATGTGACGAAGAATGTCAGCGTTGATTTTTGAAAGACGGTCAAACTCTTTAAGAGCTGCATCGTCGTTTGCTTCAACGTTAACGATGTGGTAAAGTCCTTCACGGAAATCTTGGATTTCGTATGCAAGACGACGTTTTTCCCAAGTTTTTGATTCAACAACAGTTGCACCGTTGTCAGTCAAAATAGAGTCAAAACGTGCTACCAAAGCGTTTTTAGCTTCTTCTTCAATGTTTGGACGAATGATATAAAGAATTTCGTATTTAGCCATTGATATGTTCCTCCTTTTGGTCTAATGACCCCAAGATTTTGCAAGGGGTAAGTGAGGTTCGCTCACAATAAACTATTATACTAGAAAAAATTTTTTTACGCAAGTAAAAACACTAAAATAAAAAAAGAAGATGACGAATCATCTTCTCAAAAACTATGAGTTTTTAGTCTTCTTTTTTCTTGCGAGAAAGAAGTCCAAATCCACTTAGGGCTCCAAGAAGTCCAAGCGCTGCAAGGCTAGCGTTAGCTTCTGTACCTGTGTTAGGCAATTCTTTTTGACCATCAACATACTTAGGTGTTGCTGGTTGAGTAGCTGAATCAGTTGGTACTGATGGTTCAGCTGGTGTTGGAACAGCAGGTTGGTTTGGAGTTGTTGGTTGTTCTTGATGTCTAGGAGTTTCAACTTCAGATGGTGCTGTTCCCACTTTCTTATAGTGATGTAAGGTATTTCCTTTAGCATCCGTTGTTGAATGACTAAATTCATATCCTTCCAACTCTATTGGATTGTGTTTTCCTTCTTTATCTGAAGTAATTCGGTTACCATTTTCATCAAGATATTCCGTTACAATCTGAACAGTTGAATCGCCATTTTGAGAAATGACTCCTCCACCATTTTGTGATTTAGGTGTTACCGTTACTGGTACTTCTAATTCTATAACATCGCCATTTGGTAATTTCACCTTAACTTTAACAGCTTTTTTAACTCCTGATGTTTCTGTTGTTGGAATTTCTCCTACTTCAACAATTTCCCATCCTTCTGGTAGATCTACTTTCTTCTTAACATCTTCTTCAGTAATTGGTGTTCCCACTTCTACTACAATTGGTGTTACTTTCGGTGTTACGATGACTGGTACATCTACTTCAACAATTTCTCCAGTTGGAACTTTAATCTTCACTTTAACACTTGGTTTCACTCCAGCAGGAATTGTTGTTGGGATTTCTCCTACTTCGACAATTTCCCATCCTGGTTCTTTTGGAAGATCGATATGACCTTTTACATCATCTGGTGAGATTGGAGTTCCTTGCGGTACAACAATTTGTCTTACCGTTGGCGTTACGATGACTGGTACATCAACAGTAATCTTACGTCCATCTGGCAATTCAATTTCTACTGGAACGACAGGTTTTGTTCCTGGTGTTTCTGTTGTTGGAATTTCTCCTACTTTTGTTACTTTCCAGTCTTTTGGTAATTCAAAATGTTTCTGAACATCTTCTGGAGTAACAGGTGTTCCTACTGAAACTACTACAGGTGTTACTTTTGGTGTTACGATGACTGGAATATCCATCGTTACTCGAATTCCATTAGGTAATTCAACCACTACTGGAATACTTGGTCTTTCCCCTGGAACATCCGTTGAAGGTTTATCTCCAATAGAAATAACTTTTACTCCTTGCGGAATATGTTTTTCAACATCCTCAGTAGTAATTGGATCCCCTTGCTTTTTAACGATATCGCTAACAGGAGTGACATTTACTGGAATTTCTACCGTAACTACTTTGCCATTTGGTAATGTAATCGTTACTTTTACTGGATCTTTCTTACCTGGTGTTGTTAAATCCGGAATGTTTTCAACTTTAGTAGTTGCTCCTTCTGGTACTTTGATTTGTTTTAAGACATCTTCTGGAGTTAGTTTATTTTTTGTAACTGGAGTTTCAATTGGTGTAACTGGCGTTACAGTTACCGGAACATCCACTGTGATAACTTTACCATTTGGCAATTCAATTGTTACCTTAACCGGATTTTTCTTACCCGGTGTTGTTAAGTCTGGAATGTTTTCTACATTCGTTACTCTTCCGCCTTCTGGAACTTTAACATATTTAGAAATATCATCTTTTGTTAAAGGTGTATTCGTCACTGGTGTTTCAATCGGTTTTGGTTTAGCTTCCACAACTTTAATCGTTGCTGGTACTTCAACTAAAACTTTTCCATTTTTATCTTTTACTACAACTGTTACTGGTTTATCTCCAACAGTTGTTGCATCAAATGGTTCAGTTTCTCCTTCAGGAACTTTATATTCAAATGTTGAACCTTCTGGATAATCACTTGGAGTAACACTATCTTTTGGTTTCGGTAGATTTTCACCTGTAGCATTAATAGGAATTAACTGTTCTTTTCCTTCCACTACTTTAACCTTAGCTGGTACTTCAACAAGTGTATCATCTCCGTCTTTAGCAACAACAACTACATCTTTTTCGCCTGGTGTTGTTGTGTCCACTGGAGTCTTATATCCAAATGTAATTTCATCTGGATACTCTTCTGGATTAATGCTCTTTGATACATCTGGTTGTTTATTTGTTTTATCCACCGGCACATATTGAGTCTGAGGTTCAACAACCTTCACTTTAGCAGGAACTTTCGCAATGACCTTATCCCCAATTTTTGCTACTACAACAACATCCTTTTCACCTGGTGTTGTTGTGTCTACAGGAGTTTCATAAGTAAACTCTGTATCTTTAGGGAATGCTTTAGGATCAATACTTCCTTCAATATTTGGTTGTTTTTTATCTTTGTCTACTGGGACAAATTGTGGATAGCTTTCAACAACACGTACAGTTGCTGGAACTTCTGCAATAGGATTCCCCTCTTTGTCTTTTACAATGACATTGACTGTGTAATCACCAGGTTTTGTAGTATCTACTGGAGTTTTTGGATCATATTCAAATGTTGAACCATCTGGATATTCTGTTTTATCAATACTGTTTTCTGGATTTGGTTGTTTATTATTTTCATCCACTGGCACAATTTGTGGAACACCCTCTACAACAGTTACAGGGACTTTAACAACCGTCATTTCTTCTTCCCCGTCAACAATGTACTTGACAGTAACAGTTACATCCGTATCATCTGACAAATCTGGGTTGTCCACATTCTCATCGATACTTACATTGGTAACATTTCCTGGAAGTTTTCCTTTGAAAGCACCGTCTGCAATAGCTTCTTTCGCTTTGGCAAGAGCTTTTTCTTTTGCTTTATCTTTATCGCTATCTTTTGCAACGAAAATTCCTTTTGGTGTTGGTTTTGGTAGTACTGTTACTTTAACTTTTACTGGCTCTGTTACAGTTTCTCCATTTTGATCCGTATAAGTTACTGGAACAGTCACTTCTTTGACACCTGACTTAGCTGTAATATCTTTTGCTAAATCTTTAGGCTCACCTTTCGTTCCATTTTCCCCTGGAGTGACTGCATCAGTGATATCCTTAGCAGTTAATTCATCTCCTTCAAAGACAACTTTAGAGGTTGGAGTTGAACCAACTACATTTACAGGAACATCCACATTCACAGATACATCATCAATGACTTTTCCAGTAGCCTTATCTCTATATTTAACAGTTACTGACACTGGAGTTTGCTGACCGTTTTGATCCGTTTTTGGAGTAACAATCGCATCATCTGTTACAAATGGAGTTATACCATCAGGAACATTTGTTAATCCAGTAATTGCTTTATTGACATTTGCTCGAATAGAATCAATTAAGTTCTCGTTAGATGTACCGTTTAAGACTGTAACACCTTTTGGTGTTGGTTTTGGAAGAACTTTCACAGTCACTTCAACCGGTTCATCACGTTTGAATTTATCTGCTCCATAAGTTACAGTTACTGGAACTTTAATCTCTTGACCTGCTTTTCCATCAGTAGAAATATTGCTGACATCAGGATTCGTAACTTTACCGTCCTTACCAGGTGTTACAGCTCCTCCTACTTTTTCTGCAGACGGCTTATCCCCTTCTACTACATAAACCGTTGTTGTAGTGGATACACGTGGTTGAACTTTAATCGTAAACTCTTGAGTGATATTGTCATTCGTATCTTTCTTCGTATCAAATACTGGGTCTTTATCAAATGGATTATCAATAATATCATATCCCATTGATTTCAACACATCGATATGAGTTTGTACATCACTTTCAGGAATTGTTTCACCTGATTTACCAGTTAGAGTTAAAGCATGGTCAGTCAACTCTGTTTCTGTTTGAGTTTTTGGATTTACTGAAACAAATTTAACTTTTGCTTTTTGATCATCTTTGTCATAGGTAATCTTGATGTTAGCTTTTGGATCCGTAATTTTTGGTGGTTTATAACCTTCTTCTGGATTTGCAGGATTTACCGGTTCTAATGGTGTTCCATTTCCATCTTTTGGAGTATATCCATCTTTATGAGGAATAATTTGTGTAATTTCACCAGTCTTGGTTGGATCTTTTGGATCATTAGGGAATGGAATTGGATCTCCATCCTTACCTGTTGTTGGATCAACTGGAATCCAGCTTCCAATCTTCGTATAAGTAACCTTATCCGTTTCATCAGGAATTACTTTTGTATCTTTTGCAGGGGTTACTGCTTCTTTCGCTGGAATTTCTTTTTTATCTGCAATATATCCTGGTAAAACATCTACTCCAACTTTATCCCATGTTTTATTTGTACTTTCCCAATCTGTATAAGTTACTTCTTTAGTAACAAGATTTACTGTTGCTTTTCTTGTAAATGTTACAGTTTGTTCTGTAGAATCTTTAGCTTTTTCTTCAGGTGCTGTATCTGAATCTTTCTTCACATAAGAAATCACACGTTTAGCAGTTGTATTCAAATCAGACTCTTTTAATCCCTCAGGCCATTTCAATTCTGGGGTATCTCCATTTGGATCTACTGGGCTATCTTTTTCATGAGGCGTTGATGAAGGTACTTCAACGATTCTTGGTTTAACAACAATTTTGAATGTTTGAGAAGGTGCTGGTGTACCATCTTGTGCATTGATATCTTCCTTGTCATCAAATGTTGGGTGATGATTATCTTGAATATTGTATTCATCACTCTCTACTTCATAACCTTGGTTCTTCAGTTCTTTGATTTTGTTTTCAACATCTGTACTTGTTGGTAATTCTGAACCAAATTTACCTGTTAAATCAACACTAGAAACCACTTCATTTGCCGCTCCATCAACTTTCTTCTCAATGACTACTTTAGCTGTTTGAGTAGAAGGTGTATACGTAATTGGTGATTCTCCGAATTTATCTGTTGGAGAAAATCCATCTGGCACTTTATAACCTTGAGATGGATCATTAGGATTTTTCGGTGTCAATTCTTTTCCATTATAAACTGGAGTATAGCCTGGAACGTATGGAATTGTTACAGTACTAAAGTCTCCTGGAACTGTTGGATCAGTCGGGTTATTTGGATAAGGTATTTTATCTTGAGCACCATTCGGTTTCTTACCTTCTGGATAGTTTGGCACAAATGATCCAATCTCTTTATAAAGAACTTTTGTTACTTCTGGAGTAACTGTTCCATCTTGTGCAGGAACTGGAGCTTCTTTTTCAGCTACTGTTTTATCAGTCGCATTTACTAATAAATAATTTTCTACAACTGGTGAATTAACAGCATTAAATTTACCTTTTGTTCCGTCAACTTTAGAGTCTACTAATTTATCCGCTTCATTGTAAACTTCCCAATCTGAGTACGTTACTTCTTTTGTTTCAGGGTTAACTGTTGCTGTACGTTTGTAAGTTACTTTTTGTACTTTATCAGGTTTTAATCCAGTTGCATCAGCTTTATTAGCATCTTCTTCTTTTAGATACTTAATGGTACGTGTTACTTCTTTAACTAAATCTTCACGTGTTAATCCTGCTGGATATTTACCTAGATTTTCATCTCCATCTTTCACAGGTGTATCCGCAGTTTTTGGAGATACTGGAGATGTTGTACTTGGGTTTGTTGGGTCAGTTGTTACTGTTGGGTCTACTGTAATTAAATCTAAGACATGAACGGTAACATTTGTTTCTGTTGATTTCTTACCTTCACTATCTGTAGATTGAACTTTAACAGTATAGTCTCCCACTTTAGTTGTATCTAGGTTACCTGCATCACTTACTGCAATTGTTGGCTTAGTTGACTCAACCCCATCACGATCATCTTCTAAGTCAGTTGCTGTTGGTTTAGCTTTTTCTAAAACTTTCTTATTATCCCATTTATCAGCTTCTTTTGTTTTATAAACATACAGTTCATTTTTTGTGACAGCTACTGTTGGAGCATCATTTAAAATATTACTATTCGCCACATCCGAATCGTTACCAACTGGAGATGTTGCTGTTACAGCAATTTTGTCAATCCCTGCAAGTCCGTGTAAATTGATATCATCTCCTAAATTAACTTTAAGCTTTCCATCAATAACTTCTAATTTATTGTCTCCATGATACCAACCATCATCTTTTTTGACAAGTTCAATTTTTTTATTATCAGGTAAAGTAATATTAATTTTTTTTCCGACTTCATTTTCTAATTCGAAATTCTTTTTAATCTCTGCAACTTTTTCACTTAATTCGTTATCGCTCAAAGTTACACCATTATTTTTTGCTACTCGTAAAATATTTTCTTTAATTTGTTCTTCTGTTGGTGTAAGAGATCCAACGGTATCACCCGTAGAAACCAATAAATATTTTTCCTGATTATTGTCTTTTTTATCACCAACAATTCTATCCGTATGAATTTCTTCTACAGTAGGCGCTTTAGGTTTTCGTGCATCAATATAGATGGTTCTATTATAGTAGTAATCTGGATTGTCTGACCATCTTAAGCCGTTAGAATTATAATTTTCCTCGGTACTGTACATACCACCAGCTCCATTTATCTTCCAGCTATACAGAGAATTCCCTTCAGCATCAACTCCTCCGAATCCACCAGTACCTGATACTTCAAACGTAGCATCTCCCACATAGTCATCTTTTGTAATAAATGGAATTGAAAATTTACGTGATGTTTTGCCAGTCGCTTGTAAGTTATTTTTACCATATTGAACAGCATTTAAGTTCATACTTAATGTACGAGTTGCCGCATCATAACGAACATTCGTTAGATAACCTTGATCTGTCCAAATGCTTTCTCCACTTGCTTTAGATAAATCCAATTTTTCATAGTTCGTTTTACTTACTGTTCCTAATTCAACGCCCTCTGGAATTTTCACTTTAATATTAAATGTTCCACCATAAGGGAATGTATTTTCCATTCCACCTACATTTTTAAGTTCAAGATTTAGTTTTCCTTCTTGTGAACGTTTATATAATTTATCTTTAGAATAACCATGCTCACCAGTTTTACCATTACTTGTAACATTACTTGTTAACTGCATACCTGGTCCAGTAGCAATACCAACTCCACCAATTAAGAATCCGTCCTCTACACCTTTAAACTGTCCATCATCATTTGCTGTAATCGTAATTTTTACTCTACTAGTTCCTTCTGGAATCGCAAAAAGTCTTGATAGATTATTCCAACCATCTGCAGGAGTTCCATATCCAGATGATGCAGGTCTGTTTGTTGCTGTGTCTGGAGCCTGCCCATTTTTCATTGGAACTGATGCAATTTTTTTACCAGTATAAGCATCTGTTACTTCAACTTTAACTTCTTCCCCTCCGTTAGACAAAGCTGCCTTTCCATATGCCCCATTATGAACCAAATTAAAGAATAATTGAGAATTTGGATTGACATCATATTCTTTGGATAAAGTTACTCCTTTGCTACCTAATTCTAAATAGTAATCTCTATTAGCTACACTACCCTTATCAGGATTCTTCATTCCGTCTAGAGTTGGTAATCCTCCTAAAAACTTACCACTAGCATTTGGTTGTTCTTGTGTAGCCGTTGTAGTAGTTATTTTCCCATTATTATCATATGCTTTAGCATTTTTAGGTTTTTCAGTTCTTTCTGCACCTAATGTATAATCAGTTGGTTCCTCTGGTCTAACTGCATGAATATAATCTTTTGTTCCTCCAATTTTCCAACCATTCAACATTCCACTTTCTGCATCTGTAGCTGTTATTTTCTTTGTTTTCCAATGATAAGTTACCTTACCGTAATGTGTACCACTTTGTAAATTGTTTACTTGATCTTCTATCGTTTTACTTTTTGATTCTACAGAAGCACCTGTAAAATCCATTTCACCAAAACCGTTTTTTAAATTTTCAAAAACTCCATTTGCTGGGTTATTTCCATAGCCTGCTTTATTATTATTAATTGGAGCTCCCCAGTTTTCGGAACGACTTAAATAATAGCCCAATTTGTCTTTCTCTTGTTTAATTTTTGTCCATTCAGCTTGTAAATTTTGTTCAGTTTCACTATTATTCGTTGATGCATTAGTCGCATTTCGTTTAACTTCTTCAGCTTTGTTAACTATTGCCTTTAAAATATCTAATTTTTCTTTATTTTTCTTTCCTTCACCAAGGGATTCTTCTTTAGTAATTTCAACTTTTATTTTTTCAATCTCAGTAGTAAGTTCAGCGTTTAGTGCAGTTATTTTTTCACGATAATTTGTTTCACTCGTTGTCCCAGCTGCCTCTCTAAACCCACTTTCCCCTTTTCCAGGAATGACTTTTCCATTACGTGAGTCTTGATTTTGTTTTTCTTCCTTCTTTTCTGCTTTTGGCATACTTTCAACAACGAAAGCTTTTCCGTTTACTGCTGATGTAGCTTTTGCTACTTCTTCTTTTGTTGCAGCTTCATTTGCAGCAACAGCTTTTGCATTTGCTAATTCTGCTTTTGCAGACTCAATTGCTGAAGCCGTTTTTTCAGTTGATGCTACTTTTTCTAAAGCTGCTTCTAAACGAGCAATAGCTGCTTCCAACTTGCTTGTGTCAGCCTTTGTAGTTGGTGCTGATGGTTGTCCTACCTCAGATGCTGGGGTTGCTGGTTGCTCAGTTGTTGGTGTCGCCACAGTTGATGTAGAAGTTTCAGTTGAATCTACAGGCTTGCTTGAATCTGCTTGATTTCCAGCATCAGGACTTGCTTGTTCGCTCGTCGCTGTAGCTGATGTACCTTGCTCTTGAGCCTGAACAGTCGCTGCCACACCAAACATCATAAACGCCGCAATCGCTACTGATGCCGCTCCAAAACTATACTTACGGATTGAAAAACGTTGAACTTTTTGTCCATGATATTTTTCCATTCTTGAATGCATGATTACTCCTCACTTGTCATTATTCATCAATAAAATGAAGTCAAAGTCATTCCAAAAGATTCACTCTCTTAAACAATCACTTTGACTCTCATTTTTCAATTGTTATATCAATTGTACCACACATATCTATTTATATCAATTGATACTACTTATACTCTTCGAAAATCTCTTCAAACCACGTCAGCTTCCATCTGCAAACTCAAAACAGTATTTTGAGCTGACCTATCTACAACCTCAAAACGGTGTTTTGAGCATCCTGCAGCTAGCTTCCTAGTTTGCTCTTTGATTTTCATTAAGTATTAGAAGTAAAAAAGCAAAAAATTCCGACATAAAAAGATGCTGATCAAAAACGCAATTTCAATAGAAAATGAGGTAAATCTTCACACAATAAAACGCATAGCATCAAGGATTTTCAATACCTGACACTATGCGCTGTTTGCTTTTAAAGATTTTTTACCCAGCCTTCAAAAACTATGAATTTTAGTCTTCTTTTTTCTTGCGAGAAAGAAGTCCAAATCCACTTAGGGCTCCAAGAAGTCCAAGCGCTGCGAGGCTAGCGTTAGCTTCTGTACCTGTGTTAGGCAATTCTTTTTGACCATCAACATATTTAGGTGTTGCTGGTTGTTTTGGTTGCTCAGGTACTGCTGGTTTCTCAGGGCTTGTTGGCTCTTGTGGAGAAACTGGTTGACTTGGTTCAACTGGAGTTGTTTTTTGAATCTTGCGATAAACATGACGAACATTACCATTGGCATCTTTTTCTGTCTTCACTAATTCATAACCTGACAACTCCTTGCTTGGTTTTTCTCCGTCTTCTTTAGGAATGATTAATTCTCCGTTTTCATCTACATAAGTTGTGATGATCTTGTATTCTAATGGAGTTGGAGTTGGAGTAGGTGTTGGCGTCGGAGCTGGTGGCGTTACTTTTTCGTATACATGTTCTACATCTCCGTTTGGTAATTTCTTAGTTTCCACGAAGCGGTAGCCTGGGATATCTTTCTTATCGACTGTACCTTCTTCTGTTGGATAGTTTGGAATTTCTTTTCCTTCTTTATCCTTGAATGAAGTTGTTACTTTTTCGTAGATGTATTTTGTATTACCTTTTTCATCTTTTTCAGTCTTAACAACTTTGTAGCCAGCAATTTTCTCTTCTGGTTTTTCTCCATCTTTAGATGGAATTAGTTCTGTTTCTTTTCCATCTTTTCCTACTACTACAAACTTAGTATCAGGGCGAACTGTTGGTGTGTAAGTTGCTGTTGCTGGTGTTCCATTCTTATCTACACGTTTTACAGTAACAGCTGGTGCTTTTCCTGTAAATGATTTTTCTGGTGTAAATGTTACTGTTCCATCTTTGGCAACTTCGAATTTACCAACACCTTCTACTGTTTTAACAGTACTTCCATCTTCAAATGTTGCTGGTACTTCATCATCCATTGGTACTTCTGGATTTCCTGGTTTGAATTCAGGTTTTCCTTTTTGAACTTCACCTTTAGCTCCTTCAGATTTTTTCCCTTCAGCTGTTGGTGTTACTGGTGTAACTGTTGGTGTGTAAGTAGCCGTTGTTGGTGTTCCATTCGCATCCTTCACTTGTACTGTCGCTGGATCTGGTGTTCCTACGAAGTCATTGTTTGGTGTGAATGTTACTGTTCCAGTTTTTGGATCAATTTTGTACTTACCAACTTCTTTTCCATCTTTTGTAGCTGGAATTTCTTTTCCTGTTACAGGTTTTCCATTTACTACGAATTGTGCTGGTTGCTCATCTGTAATTGTGATTGGCACTTCGCTGTTTCCTGGTGTGAATTTAGGTGTACCTTCTTGCTCTTTACCTTGGATTCCTGTTGATTCTGTTGGAATTCCTGTTGGTGTTACCGGTGTAACCGTTGGTGTGTAAGTTGCTGTTGTTGGTGTTCCATTCGCATCTTTTGCTTGTACTGTCACTGGATCTGGTGTTCCTGTGAAGTCTTTGTTTGGTGTGAATGTTACTGTTCCAGATTTTGGATCGATTTTGTACTTACCAACTTCTTTTCCATCTTTAGTAGCTGGAATTTCAGTTTCTGTAATTGGTTCTTTTGTAACCGGGTTGTAGAAGGTCGCTGGTTGAGTTTCATCAATCTTGATTGGTACTTTCACGTCACCTGCTGTAAATGTTGGTGTACCTTCTTGAGTTTTACCTTGGATTCCTGTTGATTCTGCAGGTGTTCCTGTTGGCGTTACTCCAGTGAATTTCGGTGTGTAAGTTGTTTTCGCTACAGTACTGTTTTTATCTTTTGCTTGTACTGTTACTGGTTCAACTTTTCCAACATAAGTTTTGTCTGTTGGTGTGAATTTCACTTCACCTGTTGGAGTTCCAGTTGGATCTTTAACAAGTGAGTAAACTCCAATTTCTTTACCGTCTTTATCCGTTACTGTTACTGTTTCAACTTCATTTCCTGATTTATCTAGTAACTTAATTGTAGATTTTTCAATTGGAGCTGGTGTTTCAGGAGCTTTTTGAGGATTTCCTGGAATAAATTCAACAGTTCCTGTTTGTTCTACCCCTTGTGGTCCTTCTGAAGTTGCTGGGTTCGCACTTGGGTTAACTGGAATAATTGATGGTGTATATGTTGTTTCTACTGTTCTACCAGCTGTATTTTGAGCTTGTACTTTTACTGGAACTACATCACCTGCATAAGGTACTGTAGGATCTGGAGTAAATGTTACTTCACCAGTTTCTTTATTTAATGTATATTCCCCGATTACTTCACCTTCTGGGCTCTTAGCTGGTACTTTTTCAGCTGGTTGTCCATTTTCATCTAATAAAGTTGTCTTAGATTTGTCAATTAAGACAACTTCAGAACCTGCTTTGAACTCTACAGTTCCTTTTTGAACCGCACCTTGTACATCTACTGAAGTTGCTTCTTCTGCAGTTGGGTATGTTGGCGTGATATTTGGAGTATATGTTGTTACTGCTAGTGTACCATTCTTATCTAACGCACCAATTTCAGCTGCTGGTACTTCACCTACATAGTTTACATCAGTTGGTGTGTAAGTAACTTTATTTGTAGCCGGATCAAGTCTGTATTCCCCAATCTTATTACCATCTTTATCAAATACGTCTTGTACTGCATCTGCTGCTAACTGTTGACCATTTTTATCTAATAGTCTTGCACTTCCTGCTTCAATCTCAACTGTTTCTTTTGTACCATTTACTGTAACTTCTCCTCCAGTAAATGGTACTGTTCCTTCTTGAGCTACACCTTGAGGAGCTGTTGATTCAGCTGGTTCTCCTTGTGGTTCTACTGGAACAATGTTTGGAGTGTAAGTTGTTTCTGCTGGTGTTCCGTTTGAATCTTGCATACGTACACGAGCTGGTAATACTTTACCTGCAAATTTCTTATCTGTTGGTGTGAAGATTACTTCTCCAGTTTGTTTATCTACTGTGTAATCCCCTACTTTATTACCTTTTTTATCTGTTGCTGGTAATGTCTCAACTGGGTTACCACTGTCATCCACTAGTGTTAATGTTTCAGGTTTCATTGTTGAAGTGTCTGAACCTGGTGTGAATGTAGGAGTTCCTTTTTGAGTATCCCCTTGTTTTGCAGTAGATTCTGCTTCTTTAGCTGTTGGTTCTACTGGTGTGATATGTGGTGTGTACGTAGCTGTTGCTTTTGTACCATTTTCATCTTCACCTTGGATTGTTACAGGTTTAACATCTCCAACATATGTTTTATCTGTTGGTGTGAATACCGCAGTTGGTACTCCATCTACTACTTTAAGTGTGTATGTTCCCACAACGTTTCCGTTTGGATCTTTAGCTGGAACTTCAGTAGCTGGTTGTCCATCTTCTCCTAATAGTGTATAAGCATCAGGATTCATCGGAACTGATTTTTCAACTTCAACTTTATTATCGTTCTTATCTAAGTAAGTAACTTTGTTTTTACCTGCTGTAAATGTAATTTCTTTTTCTTGTGTAACTCCTTGAGGTTTAGTTGTTTCTCCACCTTCTGCAGTTGGTGTTACTGGTTTAACTTTTGGTTGGTAAGTTACTGTACCTGTTGAAGTTACTGGGTTTCCATCTTTATCTACCCCAACTTTACCTGTAAATGAAACTTTAACTGGATCTGGTTCACCTGTAAAGTCTTTATTTGGTGTAAATATTACTTCACCTGTTGATGGAGTAATCGTATAAGTACCGATTGTTTTACCATCTTTTGTAGCTGGAATTTCAGTTTCATCTGTTGGTTTTCCTGTCTTAGGATCCACTAATTTAGCTGGGAATTCTTCAGAAGGAGTAATCTTGTTATCTGCAGTGTCTTTGAATTCAGGAGTTTTTGTTTGTTTTGCCCCTTGAATATCGTTAGATTTTTCTATTCCATCTACGATTTCACGTTTCATTACGTGAGGGATATAACGTCCATCCATTGAACCTTTTTCTGAGGCACCTTCTGGTGTTACTTGTTCACTGATTAATGTTAATTGGTCTCCGTTATCACCTTCACCGTTGATGATTGGTTTACCAATTTTACCCCATCCAGTTGTAGCACCGTTCGTATCTGTACGACGAATTGTAATACCATCTGCATCTCCAACGAATGTAGCTTCTGGAACGAATTCTACGTTAACGTCTTTTCCTTTAGCTGTAACTTTGTATTTACCTTGTCCTGGTACTACATAGTAACCATCTACTAATTCAGCATCTGTTACAACTGAACCATCTGCTTTAACGATTTGTGGTTTAACTGTTTCGTCAATAGCTGCTTTTTCTTCGAAATTATAGTCCTTATTTCCATAAGCGTTGAATTTAACAGTTGAATGTTGAGTCGCACCTTGGATATCGTAAGTTTCTTCTTTTGTACCACGTGGTGGAATTGTTTGTTGGATTTGGAAATCTTCTACTTCCCCAGAGTACGCAATTCCTGTAGCTTCTTTAACGTCTGCTTTATCGTTTGCGATACGTAAACGAGTTGCTAATTTAGTCGCAGTTACATCTACGTTTTGAACAGGAGTGTTCCAAGTTAATGTTACCTCTCCGTCTTTTGTTACTTCAACAGCTCCAGCACCTTCATTTTCATCGAATTTACCATTGTTGTTAAAGTCAATCCATCCATTTACGAATGCATTTTTACCGCCACCTAAGTGAGCGTCAAATGTCATTGAATAAGTACCGTCGTTTACTTTTTTAAGTTTGTAGTTATCGCCTTTTTCTACTTTATCACCCATCAATTGACGAGCACCTTCATCTCCACCTTCACCGTTCACATCATCATATTTGAACGCTGTTTCATCTGTGATTTTTTCAGTACGGATATCGATATCTGGCTCTTTTGAACCTAAGTAAGGTTGTGTAATTCCTTCGCCTTTAGCGATAGCGTGTCCTACTTTACCATAAGAAGCTGGAGCATCCCCTTCATCTAATACCATGAATCCGAACATAGCTCCTTGTTGACCGCTTGATAGGATATAAACACCTAGGTTTTTAGCATTACGTGTTAAAACAACTGGTGTAGACATACCAGAATCACGGTGAGTAACCGCTGGCCCAAATACTTGCGTTCCTAAACCATCACTATAAACTGTTCCATCTTTATCTGTTACAGTCGATACTGTTTCTTCAGTAATTTCTGTTGAACGGAATCCTTTTGCTTTATCAGCGATGAATGGTTTAAAAGCATCTTTTCCTGAACCTTCGATAGTGTAAGATTGCCCTAATTGACGACCTTGACCGTTTCCTACTGGAGTTAAGTTATAACGGTTATCGTATGATTCTGCAGTATAAGAACGAGCTGTTGGAACTCTATAAGTTGTATTTGATAATTCAGTTACTAATTCGAAGCCATCTCCATCTGTTTTGTAGATTTCAATCTCAGATGAACCCGCTTCTTCCCCTGTTGCGAATACAACGTTCGCTGGTACTTCTTTACCATTTAAAGTCGCTTTAACTTTAAATTCTACCCCAACGTTTGCTCCATTTTTTACAGATTGGATTACTGTTGTTCCGCCTGTATCAATTCCATTTGTTTTCGCTACAGAATATCCACCTTGACGAACTACTTTTACTTCTGCTGGTGTACCATCTTTATAAACGTTTTTAGCATCTGGATCATATCCTGCTCCTCCACGTTCTTTATAAACGTCTGTTGAGTTAAATGGTTTAAGTGCTGTGACTTCCATTTCCACAACATATCCAGGAGTAAGTTCTTGTTTAAACTTCGTTCCTACTTTTAGTTTCCCACCTTCATCAAGGTTTTCTACTACTGCATTTTTACTTGTAATATCGAACCATTTAATTTGGTGTTTTAAACGTTCTGTATTTTTTTCAGCATATTTTTTCCAGTGATTAGCTTGTTCTTCTTCAGATAATGGTGCTTCATCCACTTTTTCAGCTACATCAGCTAAGGCCACTTCAAATTTACCATCACGACCAATTCCTGCTTTTTTCAGTTCACTGTAAACTGCAAGAATTGATTCATTCAAGCGAGCTAATTGGGCATCTACTTGTTCCTTTGTGACACTCTTATCAGCTAAAAGAACTTTAGATTCGTCAAGTACAGCTTTGTTCTTGGCTACCGCCGCTTCAACTGCTGCTCGAGCTTCTTCCGTTACTTCCTTCTTACGAAGTTCTGTAGCAGCAAGGGTATTGGTTACATCAGCTTCTGAAGAGACTTGTGTCAAGATAGTTGTTGCAGCTGAAACTGCTTTTTCTGTTGGTGTTGCGCTTCTTTCTGCTTCTTCTTTAGCTGCTTTATCTTTATCAGCCTTGTCTTTCTCTAATCCAAGTTTATGTGATTCAGTTAGAACTGTTCCCAATGCAGAGAGAATATCTTTTTGGATATCTACCTCTTCTTGCTTGGCTGTTTCATTTGCCAAAACAGCTTTTGCAGTTGCTAAAGCTTCACGAACATTGGATACAACTGAAGCATCCGCATGCTTAGCAGTTGAAAGTTTAGATTCTAAAGTGGCAATACTTGCTTCAAGAGAAGATTTATTTACTTTTTTAGTCTCTTCTGCTTTAACTTCAGGTTTTGCTTCTGCAGGTTTTTCAGTTTCTGGCTTTACTTCTGTAATATTCTGATCAGTTTTTTCAGCTGAAGCTACTGCTACTGTAGTTTCGGAACCTTGTACCTCTGTCGCTGAAACTGCGCCATTTCCAAGGAACATTAAACCAGCCGCAATCGCTACTGATGCTGCTCCAAAACTATACTTACGAATACCGTAACGTATATACTTTTCCGTTCTAAAATCTTGTTGTTTACCCTTCATTAGACTTAGAACCTCCTTTATGAATGTTTTTTAATATTGAATTGAAATATACAGACAAATAAAAAGCCCCCCCCCCCCTTAAATTTTTTAGCAATATTAAGAGGTTGTCATTTTAAAAAGAGTTGCCCAATAATTATCAATATTACTTAATATTGTATCATGCCACTATTATTAATTCAAGTTTCATGTCTATATATATTTATCGTTTAAATCTAATGTTTCCTTTAATACAATAGAACATGCACAAGTTTTTAAACAATAACATCAATGTACTAGGATATGTAACTCTATTCTGAACAACTAATAGTATATTTCTAGTAAAAATTCAATTTTATAAGAAAACGAAGTAAAGACTTTCACGAAAACTGCCTATTATCAAGATTTTGAATACCTGATAATATTTTCTTTCGCTTCTAGATCTTTCCATGAAAAAAACGCCACATGGGCGCTTTCCTGTTCTTATGGTTTGATACGGTGCAACATACGTGGGAATGGAATAGCTTCACGAATGTGTTTTGTTCCTGCTGCAAAGGTTACCATACGTTCGATACCGATACCAAATCCTCCATGTGGGACTGTACCGTATTTACGAAGATCAAGGTAGAATTCATACTCTGTACGATCCATGCCAAGTTCATCCATCTTAGCAACTAATGCATCGTAGTCTTCCTCACGCATAGATCCACCGATGATTTCTCCATAGCCTTCTGGGGCAAGCAAGTCTGCACAAAGCACGCGCTCTGGATTTCCAGGAACTGGTTTCATGTAGAAGGCCTTGATGGCTGCTGGATAGTTCATGACAAATGTTGGTACACCAAAGTGGTTTGAAATCCACGTTTCGTGTGGTGAACCAAAGTCATCGCCATGCTCAAGATGCTCGTAGTCAGCATCTTCATCATTTTCATGCTCTTGCAAGAGGTCAATAGCTTGATCATAAGTGATGCGTTTGAATGGCTCTGCAATGTAGCGCTTCAAAAGCTCTGTATCACGTTCCAAGGTTTCCAAGGCTTGAGGCGCACGGTCAAGAACACCTTGTAGAAGAGCTTTCACATAAGCTTCTTGCAAGTCAAGTGACTCATCGTGTGTCAAGTATGAGTACTCAGCATCCATCATCCAGAACTCAGTCAAGTGACGGCGTGTTTTTGATTTTTCAGCACGGAATACTGGACCAAAGTCAAAGACACGACCAAGAGCCATAGCACCTGCCTCTAGGTAAAGCTGACCTGATTGGCTCAAGTAGGCTGGCGTTCCGAAATAGTCAGTTTCAAAGAGTTCTGTTGAATCTTCTGCAGCATTTCCTGACAAAATTGGGCTATCAAACTTCATGAAGCCGTTCTTGTCGAAGAACTCATAAGTCGCATAGATAATCGCGTTACGGATTTGCATAACCGCTACTTGCTTACGAGAACGGAGCCACAAGTGACGGTTGTCCATCAAGAAGTCTGTTCCATGTTCTTTTGGAGTGATTGGGTAATCTTGAGATTCACCGATCACTTCGATGTCTGTAATGTCCAATTCATAGCCAAACTTAGAACGTTCGTCTTCTTTGACAATACCTGTCACATAAACAGACGTTTCTTGGCTCAAGCGTTTGATAACATCAAACTTCTCAAGTCCCACTCCTTCACCAAATTTTTCGACAAAGTTTGGTTTAAAGGCCACACCTTGGAAGAAGGCTGTTCCATCACGCAATTGCAAGAAGGCAATTTTTCCTTTTCCTGATTTGTTGGCAACCCAAGCGCCAATCGTCACTTCCTGACCAACATAGTCTTTTACATCAATAATCGTTACACGTTTTGTCATTATTTTTCCTTTTTCTTTTTTATTCTTTATGGCAAACCACTTCTATATTGTTCCCATCTGGGTCAATCATAAAAGCAGCGTAGTAAATCGGTTGCTCACTGCGATAACCAGGAGCCCCATTGTCTCGCCCACCTGCCTCTAAGCCAGCCTCATAACAGGCCTGAACCTCTTCCTTAGTTTCTGCTAAGAAAGCAAAGTGAATAGAATCTTGTGTCCCCTGAGCCAGCCAAAAATCACCACCAGGATGAGGGCTGTTCGAGGCAAGAAAACTGATTAGAGAACTAGTCCTAAAAGCCAATCTATAGCCCAAAGGAGCGAGAAAACTCCTATAAAATCCTTCTGAAATTTGTAAATCCTTTACCTTAATTTCAAAATGATCAATCATTCTCACTACCCATAAATGCTTTCAAGCGACTAACTGCTTCTTTAAGCGTGTCTAGGTCTGTCGCATAGCTGAGGCGTACATTTTCTGGCGCTCCAAAACCTGCTCCCGTTACCAAGGCCACTTCGGCTTCTTCTAAGATAGCGGTTGTAAAGTCTGTCACATCGGTATAGCCTTTCATCTCCATTGCCTTTTTGACATTTGGGAAGAGATAGAAAGCTCCTTGCGGTTTGACCACTTCAAATCCTGGTATTTCCGCAAGAAGGGGATAGATAGTATTGAGACGTTCTTCAAAAGCCTGACGCATGTTTTCTACAGTATCTTGCTCTCCTGATAGGGCCTCAACTGCTGCATACTGGGCTACAGCTGACGGATTAGAGGTTGTTTGACCAGCAATCTTAGACATGGCAGCAATAATATCTGCTTCACCGACAGCATAGCCAATCCGCCAACCGGTCATGGCATAGGTTTTAGACACACCATTGATGACAACTGTTTGCTTACGAATTGCTTCAGATAAGCTAGAAATCGGTGTGAATTCATGACCATTATAGACCAAGCGACCATAGATATCATCTGCTAGGATGAGAATATCCTTTTCTACAGCCCAGTTCCCGATTGCCAAGAGTTCCTCGCGAGTGTAAATCATACCTGTAGGATTAGATGGCGAATTTAGCACCAAAACCTTGGTTTTGTCTGTGCGAGCTGCTTCCAACTGCTCTACAGTCACCTTAAAATGATTGTCTTCCTTAGCAGGAACAAAGACTGGGACACCCTCAGCCATCTTGACCTGGTCTCCATAACTCACCCAGTAAGGGGTTGGGATAATCACTTCATCACCTGGATTGACCACAGCCATAAAGAAGGTATAAAGAGAATATTTGGCTCCCGCAGCGACTGTCACTTGATTTGGCGCCACAGAATAGCCGTAAAAGCGCTCAAAGTAGCTATTGACCGCCGCCTTAAGCTCTGGCAGACCTGAGGTTACTGTATAAAAAGAAGCACGCCCATCTCGAATCGATGCAATGGCGGCATCTTGGATATTTTTTGGAGTAGTGAAATCTGGCTCACCCAAGGTTAGAGACAGGATATCTCTTCCCTCAGCCTTGAGTGCTTTGGCACGGGCTCCAGCAGCCAAGGTCACACTTTCTTCCATTTCTAAAACACGGTTGGATAGTTTCATAGGCCCTCCTTATTGACCAATGCTCCTGTTTCAAAATCTACTAGATAAAAATCAGAACCTGACTTGACTTCCCAGATTGGCTTATCTTGATAACGGCCAAAAGTTATCTTGTCAATCTCGCCAGCTCCTTTTTCCTTAGAAACCGCTTCTGCTTTTTCTTGTGAAACACCCTGATTTAGCTGATAAACGTAAATCTTATGGTCATCTTTCCCAATCAGGACAGCAAGTGCTTCTTGTTTTTTATTACGACCAAGAACGCTATAATAGGATTCCAAGCCATTGTATAAGTCAACCTGATCAGCCTGCTCTAATCCTGCATACTGCTGAGCTAATTTTTCTCCTTCACTTTTAGCTGTTTTATAGGGTTTCATGCCGAGAGAAACCAGATACAGAAAGGAAGCACTGATAACCACAAACAAAATCGTCATCCCTAGACCATACTGCCACAGTAGATTATTTTTTGCTTTGTTTTGTCTTTTTTTCACTCGTCTATTTTACCATCTATTGGGCTTTATTACAAGCGAATGCAAGAATACTCTTCGAAAACCTCTTCAAACCACGTCAGCTTCACCTTGCCGTACTCAAGTACTGTCTTCGGCTAGCTTCCTAGTTTGCTCTTTGATTTTCATTGAGTATAAGCAACCAATTCTATTTCTTCCTTCAAATCAAATCGATTTTTCTTGTTTAAAACCGAGCAAGAAAAGTAAAGACAGCTCCAAAATCAACCTATTAAAAAACTTGAGCTTTGGTACTCAAGTTTTTAGAAATTCTTTTAATCTATGGAATTATTTTATCATC
Source organism: bacterium (assembly GCA_905221035.1). Lineage (GTDB taxonomy): Bacteria > Bacillota > Bacilli > Lactobacillales > Streptococcaceae > Streptococcus. The sequence goes on from CAJNBP010000008.1 coordinate 65,592, forward strand.
TATTCTTTTAGCCATTTTGCCTAAAAAAATAGGTAGTAGAAGGCTAATTATGACTAAGAAGGATCCTAAATAAAGAAATGCTACTACAAAGCCTAAATGGTCAATCAACCAGCCTGTCAGTGGAAAGAACACAATCATACTTAGGCTAAACATCATAGAATAGACACTCAGCATGGTTGCCCTTACTTCACTTGGAAGGCGCTCTTGCAAATCATTGTCAAAAATCGGCTGAAAAAGAGCATATAGAGCATTGCTAATCAAATAAATCAAAATATAGATTAGAGGTGTCCCAAAGTAGGACAGCATATAGGTGACTCCAGTCAGCAGGACGAGGATAGGGAAAAGCTTCAAGGCAGCATAGTTCTTTCCAATCTTACTCGCTAGATAGACTGCGACGATATTTAAGAGACTACCAAGTAGCATAACTGCTGAAATTTGCCAACTACTTAAATCTGGTAACTGATTTTGATAGTAAAAATAAAACATGCACATGAGTGTTCCGACAATCTGAGACAAAATCATCCAGTTGAAGAGCATGGGATTTCGCTCCAACTCTTCCTTAACAGTCCAAATAATCTGTTTCATAGTCACACTATCAGCTTTTTCTACCTTGACACTGGGTTCTTTCAACATCCAAATCAGGAAAAGAACTATGATAGAAGTGGCAATCATGATATAGTAGGTCAGGTGCAATTGACCATGGACAAAAAATCCTGCCAAAACTGTCCCCAAAGACCGAGTTCCTTCTGCTACTCCTGATAGGAAGCTTGAAATGGATAGATAACGCTCCTTTAGTCCAGCCTCTACAGCCGAGTCATAGACCATTGCTGCGCTTGTTCCTGAATCAAAATTATAAGACAAGGCACTCACCGCCATAGCTAGGGCATAAATCCAAAAATTTCCCTGCCCAACCAACATAAGAATAGAAGACACAATTCCTGCTATTCGACTTAAATAAAGATTGGTCTTATAGGAATAACGGTCAGCTAACATACCAGATGGAATTTCACAGAGAAGACTGGTCGTATGAAAAATACTTTCCAGAAGTCCAATCTGCCAAAGAGACATTCCGTTTTGACTGAGAAAGAGAATCCAAAAACTGGTAATCCCTAAAAATGCAAAAAACTCAACTCCAGCCATCAGGCCAATATTTTTCCGATAATTTCTTATTAACATCTTTTCTCCTTTAACAAGTGTATTATTATTTCTTTTGTCCGTCACTTGTTAATCTGTGCCTTACATGATCTCCACCCCTTTTAGAAGCATTCTTCAATGCCATTATTGTTCCTTTAATGATTTATGAAATGATACCGGAAAATAGCTGTTCTACGGTTTCTATTGTGAGTTTTCTTGTTTATTTTAGCACTTATGTCATCGTATTACAAGAGAATATGGGAATACTCTTCGAAAATCGAATGCATTCCAGTCGCAAGTGACTTTAGTTTCTGCAGTTTTATAGTTTTCAAATTATCTTTGAGCAAATTTCTTGCAAGTCCTTTTGTTTTGTTGTAATATATTTTATAACAACGAGAGAGTTCTCGGAAATTTAAGAAAAAGGAGACACATCATGTCTAAAAAAGTATTATTTATCGTCGGATCCCTACGCCAAGGTTCTTTCAACCACCAAATGGCCCTTGAAGCTGAGAAAGCACTTGCTGGTAAAGCGGAAGTTAGCTACCTCGATTATTCAGCCCTTCCTCTCTTCAGCCAAGATTTGGAAGTTCCAACTCACCCAGCTGTAGAGGCTGCTCGTGAAGCGGTTCTCGCTGCTGATGCCATCTGGATTTTCTCTCCAGTCTACAACTTCTCTATCCCTGGAACAGTGAAAAACTTGCTTGATTGGCTATCTCGTGCCCTTGACTTGTCTGATACACGTGGCGCTTCTGCCCTTCAAGACAAGTTTGTCACAGTATCGTCTGTAGCCAATGCAGGTCACGATCAACTTTTCGCTATCTACAAAGACCTCTTGCCATTTATCCGTACACAAATCGTTGGCGATTTCACTGCTGCACGTGTTAATGACTCTGCTTGGGCAGACGGAAAATTGGTTCTCGAAGAATCAGTCCTAAACTCACTTGAAAAACAAGCTCAAGACTTGGTTAATGCGATCTAGTCATCACTAATCGCTAGTCTAAAACAGACAATCGGACAGACTTTTAGCCCTCTATATAAAAGAACTAGACAATTCATCAACAATCGAATGACTAGTTCTTGAAATACAAAAAAAGAACTAGAGTTCTCACAAATGAGTGAGTTTTCTAGTTCTTTTTGATTTACAAAGACTTCATGTAGGGAAAGCTACTAAGGATCAGATGAGATCATCTATTTAAGCTTCCTCTTCATCGTCTTTTTTCTTTTTAGCAAATAGCAAACCAAATGCGCCAAGAAGAGAGAGAACTCCTAATGCACCTGTAGCACGGTCTTCTTGTGTACCAGTATTTGGCAATACTGCTTGATTTTGAGAAGGGGCTACCTGAGCATCAACTGTTTCTACCTTATCAGCCAATTGACTCGGTACTTCAACTGTTTGACTTGGTTGTTCAGCCGGTTGAGTAGTTGGCACCTCAGCAGGGGTAGCAATATCCGGTCTAGGATTTGTATCGTCAGATGGTGCAGCTGGTCTTTGCTGAGCGTCACCTGTTGGTCTAACTGGACTCACTTTCCTGAAGACGTGAGTTACAACGTCACCTTTAGTTTCTGTTCTTACAAATACATATCCTTCAATTTCACCATGTTCAAATGCTTCATTGGCTTCACCTAATACCGATGGAGCTTTGGCATCCGCTGGTTTCAATTCATGACCTTGTTCATCAGTCCATTTAGTGATGATTAACTGAACTTTAGGTAATTGTACTGGATCTGGAAGCTCTCCATTTACTGCACCATGGAATTCTGGGACTTCATGAGCCGGAGCATCTGGGGTGTTTACTCCACCATTAAATTCCGGAATTTTCAAAACTTCTGGTTCACCTTTTGCATATGCAAATAACAATTCATCACGAGGAATGTTATGACTGACATTTGTTTCTGGATCAGTGATTGTTACATTGCCATCTGAAGCAACAATTACATCTTTTCCTGGATTTGCTTTTTTCACATTTTTCTTAACTTTATCTTGTTCAGCTTGTGTTAAGTTATCAGGATTTTTCACTGGTACTTTTTCTTTAGGAACCACTGGAGTAAAGTCTTTAGGATTAACTGTAATTGTAACTTCAACGTCTTCTGTACTTCTGTCTTGATAAGTTACAGTTACTACTCCTTTTTTCTCACCATGTTTAGAAGTATCTGGAACTTTACTATCTTTCCATTCAAATGTTGAACCTTCTGGTAAATCTTTAACATTATGAATACTATCTTTTGCTAGTGGGACTTGAGCATGTTCCACTGTTTGGGCCTTCGGTTGTGGATCATAATCATCTTTTTGTGGTGTTACTTCAACCGTTACCGTTACTTCCTCTGTACTCTTGTCTGGGTAGGTGATTAATACTTTGCCTGGTTTACTTCCTGGTGTTGTATTGGTATCTGGTTTTTCTGTCCATGTGTAGGTTGTACCACTTGGTAAGCCATCTGCATTGATACTTCCTTCTGCACTTGGCTCACTGCCGTGTTTGGCCGTTTGACCTGGTTGCTTCGCAGTTGGATTGAACGTTTCTTTTTGTTTCTTAACTGTAATTGGGACTGTGACTTCATCGACTGTTCCGTCAGGGTATGTTACTAACGCTACGGTTGGATGACTGCCTGGTGTATTCACAACTGGCGTGTCTTTCCATGTGACCCTTGTGCCGCTTGGTAAGCCGGTTTTATCAACACTGTCTTCTGCCTTTGGCACAGTTCCATTATCAACCGTTTGGGCTTTTGGCTGTGGATCGTAATCATCTTTTTGTGGCGTTACTTCAACCGTTACCGTCACTTCTTCCGTACTTTGGTCTGGGTAAGTGATTAATACTTTTCCTGATTTGCTTCCTGGTGTTGAATTTGTGTCTGGTTTTTCTACCCATGTGTAGGTTGTACCTTTTGGCAGATTTTCTGTGTTAATACTTCCTTCTGCACTTGGGTCACTGCCGTGTTTAGCTGTTGGAGCTGGATCTTTTGCCGTTGGATTGAACGTTTCTTTTTGTTCTTTCACCGTGATTGGGACTGTAACCTCATCTTCCGTTCCATCTGGATAGGTGACTAAGGCTACACTTGGATGTGCTCCTGGTGTACTTACATCTGGTGTCGTCTTCCATGTGACTCTTGTTCCGCTTGGTAAGCCGGTTTTGTTTACACTTGTTTCTGGATCTGGTACATGACCATTGTCCACTTCTTGCGCTATTGCGGTTGGGGTGTATTCATCATTTTGCGGAGTTACGTTTACTGTTACACTCACTTCTTCCGTACTCTTATCTGGATATGTGATTAATACTTTTCCTGTCTTACTTCCTGGTTTACTTGTGTCTGGTTGTTCTGACCAGCTATAGTTTGTTCCTGCTGGTAAGTCATTTGTATTAATACTTTTCTCTGGATTTGGTACTTCGTTGTGACGAACAGTTTGGTTCGGTTCTTTTGCCGTTGGATTGAACGTTTCTTTTTGTTCTTTCACCGTAATTGGCACTGTGACTTCATCTTCCGTTCCATCTGGATAGTGGACTAAGGCTACACTTGGATGACTGCCTAGTGTACTTACATCTGGCCTTGTCTTCCATGTGACTCTTGTTCCATCTGGTAAACCTGTCTTATCAACACTGTCTTCTGCATTTGGCACTGTCCCGTTATCCATCGTTTGTGGTTTCGGTTGTGGATCATAATCATCTTTTTGTGGCGTTACTTCAACAGTGACGTTTACTTCTTCTGTACTGTTATCTGGGTAGGTGATTAATACTTTCCCCGGTTTGTTTCCTGGAGTTGTATTGGTATCTGGTTTTTCTACCCATGTGTAGGTTGTACCACTTGGTAAGCCATCGGTATTGATACTGCCTTCTGCACTTGGCTCACTACCGTGTTTTGCCGTTTGACCTGGTTCTTTTGCCGTTGGATTGAACGTTTCTTTTTGTTCTTTCACCGTGATTGGGACTGTGACTTCATCGACTGTTCCGTCTGGATATGTCACTAAGGCTACGGTTGGATGACTGCCTGGTGTACTTACATCTGGCGTTGTATTCCATGTAACCCTTGTGCCTTCTGGTAAGCCTGTCTTATCTACACTGTCTTCTGCGTTCGGTACTGTGCCATTATCAACCGTTTGGGCTTTTGGCTGTGGATCGTAATCATCTTTTTGTGGCGTTACTTCAACCGTTACCGTCACTTCTTCCGTACTATGGTCTGGGTAGGTGATTAATACTTTCCCTGGTTTGCTTCCTGGAGTTGTATTGGTATCGGGTTTTTCTGCCCATGTGTAGGTTGTACCTTTTGGCAGATTTTCTGTGTTAATACTTCCTTCTGCGCTTGGGTCACTGCCGTGTTTGGCCGTTTGACCTGATTCTTTTGCCGTTGGATTGAACGTTTCTTTTTGTTCTTTCACCGTGATTGGGACTGTGACTTCATCGGTAGTTCCGTCTGGATAAGTGACTAAGGCTACACTTGGATGATCTCCTGGTGTATTCACAACTGGCGTGTCTTTCCATGTGACTCTTGTTCCATCTGGTAAATCTGTCTTATCTACACTGTCTTCTGCATTTGGCACTGTCCCGTTGTCCACCGTTTGGGCTTTTGGCTGTGGATCGTAATCATCTTTTTGTGGCGTTACTTCAACCGTTACCGTCACTTCTTCCGTACTTTGGTCTGGGTAAGTGATTAATACTTTTCCTGATTTGCTTCCTGGTTTACTTGTGTCTGGTTGTTCTGACCAGCTATAGTTTGTTCCTGCTGGTAAGTCATTGGTATTAATACTTTTCTCTGGATCTGGTACTTCGTTGTGACGAACCGTTTGGTTCGGTTCTTTTGCCGTTGGATTGAACGTATCTTTTTGTTCTTTCACCGTAATTGGCACTATGACTTCATCGGTAGTTCCGTCTGGATAAGTGACTAAGGCTACACTTGGATGATTTCCTGGTGTGCTGACATCTGGTGTTTCTTTCCATGCGATTGTTGTTCCGCTTGGTAAACCTGTCTTGTCTACACTTGTTTCTGGATCTGGTACGTGTCCATTGTCCACTTCTTGAGGGATTCCAGTCGGAGTGCATTCATCTTTTTGTGGCGTTACTTCAACCGTTACCGTCACTTCTTCCGTACTTTGGTCTGGGTAGGTGATTAATACTTTCCCTGATTTACTTCCTGGAGTCGTATTGGTATCTGGTTTTTCTACCCATGTGTAGGTTGTACCTTTTGGCAGATTGTCTGTGTTAATACTTCCTTCTGCACTCGGTTCACTGCCGTGTTTTGCCGTTTGACCTGGTTCTTTCGCAGTTGGATTGAACGTTTCTTTTTGTTCTTTCACCGTGATTGGCACTGTGACTTCATCGATAGTTCCGTCAGGGTATGTTACTAACGCTACGGTTGGATGTGCTCCTGGTGTACTTACATCTGGCGTGTCTTTCCATGTTACAGTTGTTCCGCTTGGTAAGCCGGTTTTGTTTACACTTGATTCTGGATCGGGTACATGACCATTGTCTACTTCTTGCGCAATACCAGTTGGGGTGTACTCATCTTTTTGTGGCGTTACTTCAACCGTTACCGTCACTTCTTCCGTACTCTTATCTGGATATGTGATTAATACTTTTCCTGTCTTACTTCCTGGTTTACTTGTGTCTGGTTGTTCTGACCAGCTATAGTTTGTTCCACTTGGTAATCCATCTGTATTGATACTTCCTTCTGCACTTGGCTCACTACCGTGTTTTGCCGTTTGACCTGGTTCTTTTGCCGTTGGATTGAACGTTTCTTTTTGTTCTTTCACCGTGATTGGGACTGTGACTTCGTCGATTGTTCCGTCAGGATATGTCACTAAGGCTACGGTTGGATGTGCTCCTGGTGTGTTCACAACTGGAGTTTCTTTCCATGTGACCCTTGTGCCTTCTGGTAAGCCGGTTCTATCTACACTTGTTTCTGGATCTAGTACGTGCCCATTGTCCACTTCTTGCGCTATTGCGGTTGGTGTGTATTCATCATTTTGCGGAGTTACGTTTACCGTTACCGTAACTTCTTCCGTACTATGGTCTGGGTAGGTGATTAATACTTTCCCTGGTTTACTTCCTGGGGTTGTATTGGTATCTGGTTTTTCTACCCATGTGTAGGTTGTACCTTTTGGTAAGTTGTCTGTGTTGATACTTCCTTCTGCACTTGGCTCACTACCGTGTTTGGCCGTTTGACCTGGTTCTTTTGCCGTTGGATTGAACGTGTCTTTTTGTTCTTTCACCGTGATTGGGACTGTGACTTCATCGACTGTTCCGTCTGGATAAGTGACTAAGGCTACACTTGGATGATCTCCTGGTGTGTTCACAACTGGAGTTTCTTTCCATGCGATTGTTGTTCCGCTTGGTAAGTCGGTCTTATCGACACTGTCTTCTGCATTTGGTACTGTACCATTATCAACCGTTTGGGCTTTTGGCTGTGGATCGTAATCATCTTTTTGTGGCGTTACTTCAACCGTTACCGTCACTTCTTCCGTACTCTTATCTGGATATGTGATTAATACTTTTCCTGTCTTACTTCCTGGTTTACTTGTGTCTGGTTGTTCTGACCAGCTATAGTTTGTTCCTGCTGGTAAGTCATTGGTATTAA
>CAJNBP010000009.1 GCA_905221035.1 bacterium
CGCTCAACCAATTGGAACAAGCCATTGTAGACTATATTGATTACTACAACAATAAACGAATTAAGGTAAAACTAAAAGGACTCAGTCCTGTGCAATACAGAACTAAATCCTTCGGATAAATTAATTGTCTAACTTTTTGGGGTCAGTACAAATTCCTTGCTTTTTATACTGAGCAAACTAGGAAACTAGCCGCAGGCTGCTCAAAGCACTGCTTTGAGGTTGTAGATGAAACTGACGAAGTCAGCTCAAAACATTGTTTTGAGGTTGTGGATAGAACTGACGAAGTCAGTAACCATACACCTACGGCAAGGCGACGTTGACGCGGTTTGAAGAGATTTTCGAAGAGTATTAACTCAATATCAAACTGGCTACAATAGGGCTGACAAAGACATAGAGAATACCTGTGACACCGATAGCCAAGCCACCCATGGCTCCTGCTACAGAGCCGTATCGAAAGGCTGTTCCTGTTCCGACAGCATGGCCTGTTCCACCGAGGGAAAGCCCAACTGCTACTGGATCGTCAATTTTCAACCACTTCAAAAGGGTTGGTCCGATAACACTGGTTAAAATCCCAGTCGCCACTACAACAACCAAGGTCACGGTGGTCAAGCCTTGCAATTTTTCTGTAATTCCCACTGCCATAGCGGTTGTCACTGACTTAGGAAAGAGAGAAATGGCTAGGAAAAAGTCCATGCCAAAGATTTTAGCCACAAGGGCTGTGAAAGAGGTATTAACCACTACAGCTAACAGACTTCCAAAGAGAATACTACGAGCATGGTGCTTCATCAAGTGAAAACTCTTGTAAAGCGGAATCCCTAGAGCCACGGTCGATGGGACAATCAAGTTATTCAGATACACCCCACCTTGGTAATAATCTTGGTAAGAAATCCCCGTCACCTTTAGAATGATGATAATGAAAACAGCCGACAAAAGCAAGGGCGTTGTCAATGGATGAGGAAAACGTCTGTAAATCAGCATTCCCACTAGATAAGCTAGGATAGACAGGGCAAGCCCAAACAGGGGATTAGAAACAAATTCACTCATTTGGTATCTCCTTTCTCATAATCTCCCTCAAATCGTCTCTTGATAAACTGAACAACCAAAGCAATAAGGATAATATTAATAACAGCCGCAAAAAAGACAATCAAAACAATGGGCAAAAGATAGGGAGCAATCACATCAAACTTTTCCATGATTCCCACTGCTGGGGGCAAAAAGAGAATGGTCATATTGGCCAGCAAGAAATTTCCGACCATGTTGACATGTCTGGTTCTCAGCCACTTGAATTGTAGGGCTAGAAAGAGAATAATCAAACCGATAATACTGCCCGGGATGGGCAAATGAAAGAAACTGGAAATCCCCTCTCCGATTAGAGAAATCACAAAGAGAATCATTAATTGAACATATAATTTCATCCTAAACTCCACGAAATAGACTTCTTGCATACCAGTTTACTCTTTTTTCAGAAAATTTCAAGGAAATACACAAGAGTTGATGAAAGTTTGAGAAGAAAGGGGATACAGGCAATTACAGACTAGTGAAAACAGGCCTAATTTAGGATAAAAGATTTCAGCGTCCTTCTTGCTAGCTTTCTTGAAAAGTAGTATAATTATTGCATGCGCAATCATCTTGTGATGCAGAGATTGTCCGTGGAGGGACATTATTCTATTTACAACTCTAAAAAGAAAGGAGATACTATGACCTATTTGGAAAAATGGTTTGACTTCAATCGTCGTCAGAAAGAAATTGAAGGTCTCTTGGAAGAGACCATTGCCCAGCAGAGTGACCAAAGTCTGACCTTGAAAGAGTTTTACCTGCTCTACTATCTGGACTTGGCCCAAGAAAAATCTCTACGACAGATTGATCTGCCAGATAAACTTCATCTGAGTCCGAGCGCTGTTTCTCGGATGGTGGCTCGCTTGGAAGCTAAAAATTGCGGTCTACTCAGTCGCAGGTGTTGTGATCAAGATAGACGCTCTAGCTTTATCTGCCTGACAAGTGATGGGCAAAAGACACTGGCCTCGCTACAAAAGGCTGTCGAAGAAAGCTTGGAAACAGGTTTGGATTTTTTGCTTTAAGATGATTTTAGAAAAAAGTTGCGTGCGCAATCATTTTTCTTGACATTCTCTTTTACAAGGAGTAAAATAAAGTCATCATTAAACAAAGGAGTTTTTAAAATGATTGAAATTACCTATCTAGATGCCAGCAAGAACGAAAGAACTGTGACTTTCGAGTCTTATGAAGACTTTGATCGTTCACAACAAGCTTGCCTTATCGGCGTCGCAGACTACTACCCAGTCCAAAAATTAACTTACAACGGTCATGATTTGGACTACCATGGGACTTACGGAGATGTCTTCTTCTATCTCATGAAACAAGATTTAAGCCAATATAACTAAAAAAGGAGAAATACAATGGCAAAAGCAATTACAGATGCAACATTCGAACAAGAAACAAAAGACGGTTTGGTCTTGGTAGACTTCTGGGCAACTTGGTGTGGTCCATGTCGTATGCAAGGTCCAATCTTGGATAAATTGTCTGAAGAACTTTCAGAAGATGTCTTAAAAATCGTTAAAATGGATGTTGATGAAAATCCAAACACAGCTCGTGCCTTTGGAATCATGTCTATTCCAACTCTTCTCTTCAAAAAAGACGGCCAAGTTGTCAAACAAGTTGCTGGTGTTCACACAGCAGAACAAATCAAGGCCATCGTTGCTGAATTGAGCTAATCAAATGAGAGACCAAGTACTTTCTTTGGTCTCTTTTTTCTTGTCCTTTGCCATTTTTCAAAAAATATGCTAGACTGTAGATAGAATATTACGATGTTTGGGACATGCCATCGCTAAAAAAAACCTCTACTTGGTATTTTTTAGCTCCCTCATGGGAGCTTTTTGCGTGCTCTGAACATTTCCCATTTTGGAAGGAGTACTATGAAACGTCAATCTGCCTTGGTCGTCTTTAGTGGCGGTCAAGATTCTACAACCTGCCTCTTTTGGGCTAAAGAACACTATGAAACAGTCGAAGCTGTCACCTTTGCCTACGGCCAACGTCATCATCTAGAAATTCAAGTTGCCCAAGAAATCGCTAAGGAACAAGGCATTCGTCATCATATCCTCGATATGTCTCTGCTGGGGCAAATCACTGAAAATGCCTTGACCTCTGATCTGGAAATCGAGCAAAAAGAGGGAGAGGTTCCCAATACCTTCGTTGACGGTCGCAACCACCTCTTTCTGTCCTTTGCGGCAGTTCTTGCCAAGCAACGTGGCATTAAAGACATCGTGACAGGTGTCTGCGAGACAGATTTCTCAGGCTACCCCGATTGTCGAGATGTCTTTGTCAAATCCCTTAATGTCACCCTCAACCTTGCCATGGATTACGACTTTGTAATCCAAACACCGCTCATGTGGTTAGACAAGGCTGAAACTTGGGAATTAGCCGACCAACTCGGTGCCTTTGACTATGTTCGTGAGAAGACCTTAACCTGCTACAATGGAATTATCGGCAGTGGCTGTGGCGATTGCCCAGCCTGCCACCTACGTCAGCATGGTCTAGATGTTTATCTCTCACAGAAAGGAGAGGCTTAATGTTTTTTGCACCCAAAGAAATCAAACAGGAAACTGGGGAGTCTCTTGTCTACAATCCTCACAGAACTTTGGTATCAAAAGAGTTTACCTTTGATGCTGCCCACCACCTCTTTCACTATGAAGGAAAATGTAAGTCCCTGCACGGCCACACCTATCATTTGCAAATCGCTGTCAGTGGATTTTTAGATGAACGTGGTATGACCTACGATTTCGGAGGCATCAAAGCCATCTACAAGGACTACTTAGAGCCCCATTTGGATCATCGCTATCTCAATGAAACCCTGCCTTATATGAACACGACTGCCGAAAATATGGTTTACTGGATTTTCCAAACCATGAGTCAAGAGTTACCTGACGAGCGCGGTCTCCGTTTGGAGTACGTTCGTCTCTATGAAACTCCTACTGCCTTTGCAGAGTTTAGACGGGAGTGGTTAGATGACTAGGGAACGTGTCCTCAAACTACCAGTTCTGGAAATTTTTGGCCCTACCTTTCAAGGAGAAGGTCGTGCTATTGGGCAGAAAACCATGTTTGTCCGCACTGCTGGTTGCGACTACCACTGCGACTGGTGCGACTCTGCCTTTACTTGGGATGGTTCTGAAAAACCCACTCGTATGACAGCTGACGAGGTCATTGCTGAATTAGACAAGCTAGGAAGCTACGACTACGTTACCTTGTCTGGGGGAAATCCTGCCATCCTAGCAGCCAACATGGCTGAACTGGTCACCAAGCTCAAGGAACGCGGTGTCATTCTAGCTGTTGAAACTCAAGGCTCCCGCTGGCAAAATTGGTTAAGAGACATCGATCAGGTCACTCTCAGTCCAAAACCTCCTTCATCCAAGATGGAAGTCAACTTTGAGACCTTGGACTTTATCGTTTCCCAATTGGATCCAGACAAGGTCACCTTTAAAATCCCTGTCTTTGACGATGTCGATTTGGCTTTTGCCAAAGGAATTCAAGAACGCTACCAACCAGATGTTCTCTTCTTATCGGCTGGAAATCCTGAGCCCAAGGCTACAGGAAATATTGTCCAAGACCAACTGGACCGCCTCAAAGAACTCTGGGAACGCGTCGCTGCTGACGATAGCTGGGGCAATGTCCGCGTCCTTCCTCAACTCCATACCCTCCTCTACGACAACCAACGTGGTGTTTAAAATTAGAAAGAAAAAATCATGTCACAACAAGAAGAAATGAAAAACCTAAGCCTCCTCGGCAACAAAGAAACCAACTACATTTTTGACTATCAACCAGAAATCCTCGAATCCTTTGACAACCGTCATGTGGAAAATGACTATTTCATCAAATTCAACTGCCCTGAATTTACCTCCCTGTGCCCAATCACTGCTCAGCCAGACTTTGCGACCATTTATATTTCCTACATTCCTGACAAGCTCTGTGTCGAGTCAAAATCCCTCAAACTCTACCTCTTTAGTTACCGAAATCATGGGGATTTTCACGAAAACTGTATCAACACCATTGGTAAAGACTTGGTCAACTTGCTAAACCCCCGCTATTTAGAGGTCTGGGGGAAATTCACTCCGCGCGGTGGAATCTCAATCGACCCCTACTACAACTACGGTAAGCCTGGAACTAAGTATGAAGGCTTGGCAGAACAACGCCTCTTCCAACACGACCTTTATCCAGAGAAAATTGACAACCGTTAATACTCTTCGAAGATCTCTTCAAACCGCGTCAACGTCGCCTTGCCGTAGGTATGTTACTGACTTCGTCAGTTCTATCCACAACCCCAAAACAGTGCTTTGAGCAACCTGCCGCTGGTTTGCTCTTTGATTTTCATTGAGTATAAACAGATACGAAAAAGCCCTGTTCCTCAAGATGAGGAGCAAGGCTTTTTGAGTTTCAATTATTCTTCTGTTCCAAGGAAATTTTTTGCAACAAGGGCTGCAAGAATCCCACCAACGATTGGAGCAAGGATGAAAATCCATACTTGTTGAAGGGCTGCACCACCTACCAAGACGGCTGGTGCCAAGCTACGGGCTGGATTTACTGAAAGCCCAGTAATGTTCAATCCCACAAGAATCATGGCCATCAAGGATAAACCGATTACCAAACCAGCAATCGCGCCATTGCCCTTGCTTGCTGATGTCACAGTCATGATAACCAATACAAACAAGAAAGTTGCGATGACTTCAAACAAGAAACCACCAAAGACAGTGACCCCGTTTGCCAAGGCATTTTCACCAAGGCTAGCAGTTGACATACCTGAGTTAGACAAGATGAAGAAGACAGAAGCTGATGCAAGGAAAGCTCCAACTACTTGTCCAAGAATGTAGTTTACAAGCTCAGAAGATGACAAACGTTTGTTCACAAACATAGCGATTGAAACAGCTGGGTTCAAGTGAGCACCTGAAACAGTTCCAATTGAGTAGGATGCCACCACGATTGCCAAACCAAAGGCAAAGGCGATTCCTAGGTGACCAAGGCCATCAAGACCATTTCCAAAAACAACAGCTCCTGTCCCAACGAACACAAGCATGAAAGTACCGATTAATTCAGCGACAAATTTTTTCATTTTCTTTCTCCTTTTTTCAAAAACTAGATACTAGTCTATCAAAAGAGGGAAAGGGTTTCAAGAAAAGTGCTTGGAAAGTTTTTTGAAAATCTGACTCGCTTTTTCTTAGTATTGAAAAGACTGGATAGCTTCTTTCAAGTCAGCTTGTAAACTATTTCTCTGGTCAAGTTGGACATAGACTTCCAACAGACAGGATCTGAAGTTGGAAAATTTGTAAAAATCCTCCCTTTCTTCTATCGGGAAATCAAGTGAATTTATCCAAGAAGCCAGTGTCGCTTGCTCCACCTTTCCTTGCAAAATCGGTTCATAAAGTACTCTGGCTAAACGCCAATCTTCATCATCTGTAAAACGAATGGTAATTCTTTTAAATAATGGACCAAGTATGTCAAATACTTCATGAATTCTGTTTTTAGGAAAGTCTGGATGACAAACCACCTCTGTCAGTAAATCGGCTCCATGTGCAAAAGTATGAACCCAACCATACTGACTTGAAAAACCCGTTGTATCCTTTTCTTTTGAAAGATAATACAAACCTTGATTTAAAAGGACATTACGAATTCCTGCATTTAATGCCTGATAAAAAATCGATTGCTGATTGACATCAGCAGACAAGAGATTTGCATAAACAAGTGCCCTAAAAGAACGTTCAAGTGTTGGCAGGCCTACCTTATCAATCTCTTTATCTAGTCCTCCATCAGCTGAGATCATCTCAGCAATGAACTGAAATTGTTCCTGTGTAAATAGCTCTTCCTGAATCCCTCTAGCAAAGCTTGTAAAAACAAGATCATCGCGAATTTCTGAAGAAGGATCTCCCAAATGGTCAAGCAACCACTGGATTTCTTCCTCATGATAACTTGGTTTTTCTTCTGCTATTTTTCTTAATAACTCTTGATACATGGGCAATACCTCTACATTTCTAGCAACTGTTCAAAAAGCCAGCCCAAGATAACTTTCTATCTTATTCTTTTTTAGATGGGCGTTTTCCTGCAGCAATTGCATCTGCCTCTGTCATCTCGACAACGTTGGCTTTATTAGTTTTTGAAGGCATTCTATCCTTACTATACCAATAAACTTTTGATTTTCCATGGTTTGCAACATAGACAATTCTATCTTGCTGTTGGGCTTTAGTCTCAGCTTCATGAGCAATTCTTTTCTCTTCTTCTTTTTGAGAAATTAATGACTCAACTGCACCTATCCTATCGAGCAATTCTGCCTTTTTATCGTTATTTTCAATTTGATTAACTGTTTCTTTGGCAGACTGCACTTGACTCGCATCTTGACTTTCTTCCAATTGTTTGACTAAGTTTTCACCTTTTTCTTGCAACTCATTTGCAGCTTTTTCTTTGGCAATTCTCTCTTCTTCTGCTTTTTCTTTAGCTTTTTTCTCGTCTTCGATTCGTTTCGCCTCCTCTATGCTAGATGAAGTATCCGTCGTTGAAGATGTCGAAGCAGTAGATGTCACAGTCTGCTTAGTTTCTGACTGAGAAGATGAAGTTTTTTTTGTAACAGTTGGGGTTTGGAGAGCAACTGCAACAAAACTAACAATGAAAAGCCCTATCATTAAATTTCTTTTTCGAATATCTGGTGCTTTCTTTACAAAATACCAAATACCGACTCCACTCAAAACAAGATAGAGAGTAGGTAGAGCAATCAATAAAATGATTCCCAACAAAACTAGACCAATTTTGATAAAATGCATTCTTTTGGGATCTTGCTCTAGCCATTCTTTGATTCTATTCATATTATTCTCCTAAAACTCTGTCCAATCTTTACTCTCCCAACTGGGCACTGTAGGCGATAATCTGGTCAACTGTGTCTGACAAGAATTGGATGGTATCACGAAGTGGTTTATCTGTTGAGATATCCGCTCCGATAATCATGGCTGACTCAAGCGGTGTTTTGCTACCACCTGATTTGAGGAGATTGAGCCAATCTTCAGCTCCAGTTTCTGAATGTTTCAGATGAAGGTAACCCGCAGTCGAGATGACTAGTCCTGCTGAGTAAGTGTAACTATACAATCCCATGTAGTAGTGAGCTTGGCGCATCCAAGTCAAGGCAACATCGTCATCAATCTCAATGGCATCACCCCAGAAATCTGTCAAAACTTCCTTCATAATGCTGTTGAGCTTGCTTGCTCCAAAGGTCTCCCCTTCTTCAATCAATGTATAAACCTTACGCTGGAAGGCTGCTTCCAAGAGGTGGGTAATGAAATTATGGAAGTAGGTATCTGTCAAGCGGTGAGCAAGGGCAAAACGTTTTTGACGTGGGTCATCAGACTGGTGTTCCAAGTAGTCACTGAGAAGCAATTCATTGAAGGTTGACGGCGCTTCGACATAGTAAGTAGACATGTGGGCGTTAAAGTAACTTTGGTGATTATCTGAGAAGATGAATTGGCCAGAATGCCCGATTTCATGAATCAAGGTATAGACATCGCTCAAACGGCCTGTCCAGCTCATGAGGACATAAGGGTGCACGCGATATGGATCTGCAGCATAACCACCAGAATCCTTACCACTATTGGCAGCGAAGTCCACCCAGCGCTCTTCTTGATAGCGAGCAACTTCCTGACAATATTCTTGCCCCAAAGGTTCTACCGACTTCATGACCAAATCATAGGCGTCGTCAATGGTCACTTCAGGATTGAGGGCACTGTCCAAGTCCAATTTCCAGTCTGCAAAGGTCATCTTTTCAAGACCATTGACCTTGGCAACATGCTTGAGGTATCTCTGAGCGACTGGCGCAAAATCCTTCATGATGAGGTCAATCTGACGGTCAAACATAGCACGATCCACTTCTTGCTCAGCCAGAAGATAATCAAAGACAGAATCGTAACCCTTCATATCTGCCAAGAGTTTTTCAGACTTAACTTGGGCTAAATAGGCTGCTGCAGCCGTATTTTGGTGCTTACGAAGTCCTTCTGAGAAGGAACGGAAAGATTTCTCACGAACCTCAGCATCCTCGTGATTTTGGTAGAAGTTTTCATAGGTAACAAAGCTGTTTTTGTAGGTTTTGCCATTGACTTCAAAGTCAGCCATTTCAAAATCTCCAGCTCGCATCTTAGTGTAAATGTCCTGCGGACTATAGAAAACTTCACCAAGATTAGTCAAGGCTTTTTCCACATCAGCCCCAAGATAGTGGGCTTTTTTGATTTTTGCCTGACGAATGGCCGCCGTCAAATGTGGCAACTCACCCAATCGGTCCAAAACTTCCTCGTCTGCAGCCACCAAGGCGTCGTCAAAGAAGGTCAAGGCTACGCTGGCGTCTGTTTCAAATTCCATGCCAGCTTGGGCAATATTGGCAAATTCTTCATTGCTATAGTCTGTCGTCTGAGGCATAAAACCATAGTTGCCAATATGGCTCATCTGAATGTAGATTTGTTCCAATTCTGCAAAGGCCTTTTCAAAATCCTCAAAAGTATGAAGATTGCCCTTGTAGTCACGGCTAAATTGGTTGATGTCTTCGCGAGCTTTCTCGATTGCACGCAAGAAATCCTCACGATCTTGGTATAGGGCTGTTAAATCCCAAAGTTCCTTTTCTGGAAATTCTGAACGGTGTTTTTGTTCCATTTTCTTCCTCTTATTTCTCTAATTCTAATAAAACACTAAGGGCTGATAAGGCGTAAAGCGGCGCTGTTTCTGCTCGTAAAATACGAGGGCCAAATCCTGCCAAGACAGCTCCTTTAGCTTCAAAGCTCTCGATTTCTGCAGGTGAGAGACCACCTTCTGGTCCAAAGATAAAGAGCAATTTGGCTCCTTTTGCAAGACCAGTGACTGCTTGTAAGAGCGCAGCGGCTTCACCTTCTTTTGCTGATTCTTCATAAGCCACCACAATTGAGTCAAACTGATCCAGCTGAGATAGAAAATCTGCTTTTTTCTCGAAAAGCTGGATACTTGGAACGATATTACGCTTGCTTTGCTCTGCTGCTCCAAGGGCGATTTTTTCTAGTTTTTCAACCTTTTTGCCTAGTTTCTTGCCGTCCCATTTGGCAACTGACCAGTCGGCAGGGAAGGCCCAGATTTGGCTGGCACCCAGTTCGGTTACTTTCTGAGTAATGAACTCCAACTTATCTCCCTTAGGAAAGCCGGATGCGATGGTCACTTGAACTGGCAGTTCCACATTGTCATCTAGTTCTTCTACCAATTCAAACTGACGATTTTTCACATCCAGCACGCGCGCCAAGCGCTTAATGCCATCATCAAAGACCAAAGTAACCTCATCATCTTCTTTCAAGCGCATAACCTGAAACATGTGCTTGCTGGTTTCCTTGTCCTCAATGGTGACAGGAGAGATAGCACTGCCTTTTACAAAATACTGCTGCATGCTAGCCCCCAATCACACCTGAAATATCTTTGGTCTTCTTAAAGACACAGGCATTCCATTCCCCTTGAATCATGTGGGTTTCAAGGAAAAATCCTGCTGACTCAGCCGACTCGCGCACCATGTCCCACTTGTCCTTGATAATGCCACTCATGATGAGGTAGCCTTCATCCTTGACCAAGCGATAGGCATCCTCTGTTAGATGAATGAGGATATCCGCCAAGATATTGGCCACGATGACATCTGCCTCAATCTCAACACCCTTGAGCAAATCACCTGCTGCTACATGGATGTTTTCCATGCCAGGGTTGAGCTCAATATTTTCCTGAGCCACACGAACCGCTACATCATCCAGGTCGTAGGCGAAAATTTCCTTGGCACCAAGAAGCGAGCTGGCGATAGAAAGGACACCTGAACCAGTCCCCACATCCAGCACCGTTTCGCCACCACGAAGGACCTGCTCCAAGGCAAAGAGGCTCATCTTAGTGGTTGGATGCGTTCCAGTCCCAAAAGCCATGCCAGGATCCAGCTTGATAATCTTTTCTCCAGCAGTCGCCTCATAGTCTGTCCACGACGGCACGATGGTCAAGTCATGAGTAATTCGAGCTGGCTCATAGTATTTCTTCCAGTTGTCTGCCCAATCTTCCTCAGCTAAGGCAGTCGTCCCCATCTTGACCTCACCCAAATCCATAAAGTCTGTCAATTCTGCTAAGCGAGCCTGCAAGTCCGCCTCAACCACTGCCACAGCCACCGTGTCAGGGTAGTAGGCTGTCACAACGATTTCTTCTTGCTGCTCAACCTCTGGGAAAATCTCACCAAAACGATCCACATTTCCCACATAGTCCATGCTGTCTTCAATCGCAACACCTTGGGCACCTAGTTCAATCAAGAGATTGGAAACCAATTCCTCTCCCTCACGCTTAACCGTTACTTTTAACTCTTGCCATGTTTCCATCATTAAGATACCAAGCCCGTAAAACACAAAGCCAAATAGGAAATTCTCTGAAGACGCTTGTGTCTAAGAGACGTTTATCTTTTTGGCACAGTGTTTAGGGCGGGTTCAGTTTAGAAATGTAACTGAACCATCCTTTCTAATCACTTACTTTTAAATAATCTTTTAATCTCTCTTGCAGTTGAGATACAACTTGACTGGAATTAAGAAATTCTTCAATATTCATCAACTGATAACCCTGTCCTTCATCACCAAAGGTGATATTGTCAAACTGCTCCTGTGTCAACTTGCCAACTAGAAAAACGGATTGCTTATCCTCAAAGAGCATACTTGGATACACCTTACTCCAAAGCAGACGATCCTCAGTCAAATGAATGCCTAGTTCTTCATAAACTTCACGCGCCGCGCACTCAAAAGGGGTTTCATTACCTTCGCGTCCACCACCGGGCAACTCCCACATATTGGGCCAGGGAATGCTTGCCTTATCATCGCGTAAGATAGTCAAGAGCCTATCCCCACAAAACAAAGCAATCTTGCAGCCTGTGAAATCAGAAATTTCTAGTTCCATGTCAAACTCCTAATATCTCGGATAAGGATAAAATTCTCCTTCTTCCAAGCCAACTTTTCCTTCTTCAAAGACTTCTTGGTTCCATTCCATGACGAATTCTTCTGCTTCTGGGTCTTCCAAAAAGTCCATGAGGGCATCTAGCCCGACCTCGGCAGTATCTTTGAGGAAAAGGGCAAAATAAGCTAAAAACTCACGAGAAAAACCTTTTTTAGGTAGATAAGGGATGACAGTCAGATAATCTTCTTCATTGACGGTTGACTTGGCAGGATTGTAAAAAAGGACTGCTTCCTCAAAGAGGATATCATCTGACGAAACCTCTCCGTCCTCGTCCACCATCTCCACACCTGCAGCGTTTTGCGCCTCTAGTAGAAAACTCACTTCAACCGCGTGGTTGCGCTTGTCCCAACTAATCTCAAAGTCAAAGGGAAAATTCTTCTCCAACTCTTCCTCTAAAACATCTAAAAATCCATATGTTGCCATTTTGTCCTCTTTCTATGCGACTCTTTAATCGCCCCGATTGCTCGGAAATATGCTAAAATAGATACTACCATCTTACCACATATGTATCAGAAAATCCACGTTAGAAAGGACTGCTATGCCAGACAATCTCGCGCTTCGCATGCGCCCTAAAACCATCGACCAGGTCATCGGTCAGGAGCATCTGGTCGGACCTGGAAAAATCATCCGTCGCATGGTGGAAGCCAACCGTCTGTCCTCCATGATTCTCTACGGACCTCCGGGAATCGGCAAGACCAGTATTGCCTCTGCCATCGCAGGGACGACCAAGTATGCCTTTCGAACTTTCAATGCGACAGTTGATAGTAAAAAGCGACTGCAAGAAATTGCGGAAGAGGCTAAATTCTCTGGTGGTCTCGTCCTATTACTAGACGAAATCCATCGTCTTGACAAGACCAAGCAAGACTTTCTTCTGCCACTCTTGGAAAGTGGTCTGGTTATCATGATTGGAGCTACGACTGAAAATCCTTTCTTTTCTGTCACTCCAGCCATTCGCAGTCGTGTTCAGATTTTTGAGTTGGAACCTCTGTCTAACCAAGACGTCAAAGAGGCCCTTCAGATAGCTCTAAGTAATCCTGAGCGTGGTTTTGATTTCCCAGTGGAACTAGATGAGGAGGCACTGGATTTCATTGCCACCTCTACAAACGGAGACCTTCGTTCTGCCTTCAACTCACTGGACTTGGCTGTTCTTTCTACTCCTGAGAATGACAAAGGCATCCGTCATATCACGCTTGACATCATGGAAAATAGCCTGCAGCGAAGTTATATTACCATGGATAAGGATGGGGATGGTCACTACGATGTTCTCTCAGCCCTGCAAAAGTCCATCCGTGGTTCAGATGTGGATGCCAGCCTCCACTACGCAGCCCGCTTGATTGAGGCAGGTGATTTGCCTAGTCTCGCGCGTCGCTTGACCGTTATCGCCTATGAAGATATCGGTTTGGCCAATCCTGAAGCCCAGATTCATACCGTGACTGCTCTGGATGCCGCCCAGAAGATTGGTTTTCCCGAAGCTCGCATTCTCATTGCCAATGTCGTGATTGATTTGGCCCTTTCTCCAAAATCCAACTCAGCCTATGTAGCTATGGATAAGGCCCTCGCTGATCTCACAACATCAGGGCACTTGCCTATTCCGCGACACCTGCGTGATGGCCACTACAGCGGAAGTAAGGAACTGGGAAATGCCCAAGACTATCTCTATCCACACAACTATCCAGGAAATTGGGTTAAGCAAGACTATCTGCCAGAAAAAATTCGCAATCATCACTATTTCCAAGCAGAAGATACTGGTAAATATGAACGGGCTTTGGCTCAAAGAAAGGAATCTATCGACCGTTTGCGAAAAATCTGAAATCCTTTTCAAAAAATTGCACTTTCCTCTTGATTTTTTTTGAAAAAGTGGTATCATATAAACATAGAAACGCTGTGGTGTACGACTTCACACTTAAGTGTTGACCGACTATTTTTTGTATTATTAGGGAAACAAAAGTCTTCTAACAGCATGTAGGCCGTCTCACACGGAAACAGCTTCAGTTAGAGCGAGTTGCCCACCTGCTTAATTGCGCGGGTTCAATACAAACCGTGAAGTTTCGGCACCAATACAGCTTTTTTATTTGCCTCCTTAGCTCAGCTGGCAGAGCAGCGGACTCTTAATCCGTGGGTCACAGGTTCGATCCCTGTAGGGGGCATCTACATACAACAGGAAAAGCCTTGGTTTCAAGGCTTTTTTGTTTTTCTGTTCTACTTTTGTTCTACCAACGGATACTCACTTAAAAGGTTTCGAATAATCTGATGTTCTTCTTTCTTCTCTTTCAAAAGATGACCATATGTTTCTGTTACCTGTTTTATATTTTTGTGGCCCATTACATGAGCAAGCAACCTACAGAGCAAGTTGGTCATCTAGGATTTATTTTCTCAAAAAACTTTGAAATTAAGCTTGACATGGAACGCGTTCCATGGTTTATACTGTTTTCAAAAGAAAGAGAGATAAATATTATGAACATCAAACGTATTTTTTGTGACATGGATGGTACATTATTAAATAGTAAAGGACAGGTCAGTGATAGTAACGCAGCCTTAATCCGTGAAGCAGGAATTCCTATAACTTTGGTATCTGCCAGAGCACCAATGGAAATGAAGGATGCCATCAATGCTCTTCAACTGAAAGGAGTTCAAGTAGCTTTTAACGGAGGATTAATTTATACAATAGGAAATCATCATCAAGTTCAACCTATTCATGTACAAACTATTAAAAATAAAACAGTAAAACAGTTGTTAAGAGGAATACGTCAGCATTTTCCAAAAGTTAGTTTATCTTATTACGATATGAATAACTGGTATTGTGATAAAATAGATGTAGGAATCCTATACGAACAGAGTTTAACTCGTCAAGATCCAACACTTATTGAGACTGAAGAACAGTTTTTAGAAGGCCGGGCAAATATTTTTAAAATTATGATGATTTCTTTTGATGAGGAAATGATCCGAGAATTAGAGAAGTATCTTCAAAGTTTATACTTACCCCAAATTACGATTCAACGTTCAGGTAAAGCCTATCTTGAAATTACACATCTCTTAGCCAAAAAATCTAAGGGAATTGCTCATGTCCTTCGAAAAGAGCAGTTAGCTAAAGAAGAAACGGCTGCATTTGGTGACGGACATAATGATTTGCCTATGCTTGAAATGGTTGGTTACCCTATTGTGATGGATAATGCCTTTGATGACATCAAAGAGATAGCTTATAAAATAACGAAATCTAATGATGAAGATGTGGTAGGATATGGGATTCATGAATTTTTAAAGTAGGAGCCCAATAATGACAAGTATTAGTGATATAGCTAAAAAAGCAGGTGTGGCTAAATCAACAGTTTCTCGTGTTATCAATCACCATCCTTATGTTTCTGATGAAACACGACAAAAAGTTATGGATCTTATCGCTGAATTGGATTATATGCCTAATCAGCTGGCTCGGGATTTAAGTCGAGGAAAAACACAAAAAATAGGTGTCGTCATCCCACATACACGCCACCCTTATTTTACACAATTAATAAATGGTCTCCTAGATGCTGCTAAAGCGGCTCTATAATATTTGTAGTGGGTAAATCCCCTATAGATATTATGGAGCCTATTTTTGTGTAGAAAAAAAGTCCCATATGACCTATAATGAAAAGCGACAAAACAACTCATTAGAAAGATTCATATGGAACAATTACATTTTATCACAAAACTGCTCGATATCAAAGACCCTAATATCCAATTTATGGATATCATCAATAGGGATACTCACAAAGAAATCATCGCTAAACTGGATTATGAGGCCCCCTCTTGTCCTGATTG
Source organism: bacterium (assembly GCA_905221035.1). Taxonomy (GTDB): domain Bacteria; phylum Bacillota; class Bacilli; order Lactobacillales; family Streptococcaceae; genus Streptococcus. Next base: position 15,805 of record CAJNBP010000009.1, read on the forward strand.
CGGAAGTCAAATGAAGAAATATGACTTTCAAAAACCGTCGAAAATTCCTTACCTTGAAACAACTGGTATGCCTACCAGAATCCTCCTTAAAAAGCGTCGATTCAAGTGCTATCATTGCTCGAAAATGATGGTTTCTGAGACTTCTATCGTCAAGAAGAATCATCAAATTCCCCGTATTATCAACCAAAAAATTGCGCAAAAATTGATTGAAAAAACTTCTATGACCGATATTGCCCATCAGCTTTCCATTTCAACTTCAACTGTCATTCGAAAGATCAATGATTTCAACTTTAAGCATGATTTTTCTCGTCTTCCAAAGATTATGTCCTGGGACGAGTATGCTTTCACTAAGGGAAAGATGAGTTTCATTGCACAAGATTTTGATAATCTCAACATCATCACTGTTCTTGAAGGCAGAACACAAGCTATCATTCGAAATCACTTTCTGCGCTACGAGCGAGCTGTCCGTTGTCAGGTGAAAATCATTACAATGGATATGTTTAGCCCCTACTACGATATTGCCAGGAAACTTTTTCCTAACGCTAAAATCGTTCTCGATCGCTTTCACATTGTCCAACATCTCAGCCGTGCTATGAGTCGTGTGCGTGTCCAAATTATGAATCAGTTTGAGCGAAAATCCCATGAATACAAGGCCATCAAACGCTACTGGAAACTCATTCAACAGGATAGTCGTAAACTGAGTGATAAACGATTTTATCGCCCTACTTTTCGTATGCACTTAACGAATAAAGAGATTTTAGACAAGCTTTTGAGCTATTCAGAAGACTTGAAACACCACTACAATCTCTATCAACTCTTGCTTTTTCACTTTCAGAACAAGGAGTCAGACAAATTTTTCGGACTCATTGAGGACAATCTTAAACAGGTTCATCCTCTTTTTCAGACTGTCTTTAAAACCTTCCTCAAGGATAAAGAAAAGATTGTCAACGCTCTTCAACTACCTTATTCTAATGCCAAATTAGAAGCGACTAATAATCTCATCAAACTTATCAAGCGAAATGCCTTTGGTTTTCGGAACTTTGAAAACTTCAAAAAACGGATTTTTATCGCTCTGAATATCAAAAAAGAAAGGACAAATTTCGTCCTTTCTCGATCTTAGCTTTTCTTCAACCCACTACAGTTGACAAAGAGCCGCTAAAGCTAGCGACTATCAACTTGTCATGATGCCTTCAGATTACAATCAAGAATTAGAACTTTCCTATCTGAAGCAACTCAAAATGGAAGCTATTGATGCTCTAATCTTCACTTCAAGAGCAATTAGCCTTGAGATTATTGAAACTTATGCAAAATATGGACGAATAGTCGTTTGTGAAAAATTGCAGGAATCTAATCTCTTGTCCTCTGCTTACCTTGACCGCTACTCTTCATTTGTGGATGCTTTTTCTGCCATGAAAGTACGAGGGCTGAAACAGTTAGTATTGTTATTTTCCAGAAACAATGAATCATCTGCCACATATCAATCATCACTATTAGCTTATCAACATGTTTATGGACAACAATCGACTCCACATGCGGTATTTGGAAATATTCATGATTTTAAGGATGGCCTGAACCTATCTTATCAATTGATAAACGATGCTCGTATTGACGGTATTTTAGCTACAAGCGATGAAGTTGCTGCGGGGCTTATAAAAGGATATGAAGAAAGTGGGAAAATATATCCCTATATGATTGGGCAGGAACATTTATTAGTTGGACAACTGTTGAAACTCCCAACCATAGACCACAAATCCTATTCTTTAGGAAAATTAGCTTTTAAACAAGCTTTAGCTGAAACAATTAGTCAAGAAGTTTTGATTTCAGAGTTTTTAGCGCAAGATAATTAGTTGCTAAAAGTAGTAAAAGTTTCCAATTCATATAGTTGGAAACTTTTTATCTACTCTTTTTCATGATGTATTTCCGTTCGGGTGACTCAATGATTTCTACGATTTCAAATCCTTCTTTTTGATAGAGGTGCTTGGCTGCTTGATTTGCCTCGAAGACATTTAGAGAAATAGTATCTATGTCTTCATTTTCAAAGGCCAAACTAAGAAATTCCCTTAAAGCCTGGCTACCTAAACCCTGCCCCTGTTTCTGGGGATTGATAAAAAAGCGTCCGATATGAAGATTTCTATTTCCCAATCTGATTTTCTGGATAAGGCCGATAAACTCTTGTCCATCAAAGATTGAAAAAACTCCTTCTAAATCCTGCAAGGCTTGAAGGGTCAGTGGAAAAGGAATCTTTGGTCCCATCCATTGTTCTTGAAAAGACTTGCCAAGGGAGTTAGACCATTGGCATACGAGCTGAGCATTTTCTGTGCTCACCTTTTCTTCAAAACGAATTGTCATCTTGACCTCACTATCTTGTTTATGTTTCTCCATTATACTACTTCTCCTATTTTTTACGAATAGATAAGTATGATTGATATTTATTTTTTTCTTGTCGGGAGCATTCTCGCTTCCTTTCTTGGTTTGGTCATTGACCGTTTTCCAGAGCAATCCATTATCCGACCGGCTAGTCACTGTGATGCCTGTCAAACTCGTTTGCGTCCGTTGGATTTGATTCCTATTTTCTCTCAGGTCTTCAATCGCTTTCGCTGTCGCTACTGCAAGGCTCGCTATCCTGTCTGGTATGCCCTCTTTGAACTAGGCTTAGGGCTCCTCTTTCTATCTTGGTCTTTGGGATTGCTTTCCTTGGGACAGATCATCCTAATCACTGCTGGCTTGACCTTAGGCATTTACGACTTTCGCCATCAGGAATATCCCTTGCTGGTCTGGCTGACTTTCCACCTAATCCTCATGGCCTGCTCTGACTGGAATCTAGTCATGGTCTTCTTCCTTATCCTTGGAATTTTGACTCATTTTATCGATATCCGCATGGGCGCAGGGGATTTTCTCTTTCTAGCTTCTTGCGCTCTCATCTTTAGTATGACCGAACTACTGATCTTGATTCAGTTTGCTTCTGCGACGGGCATCCTAGCCTTTCTCCTGCAAAAGAAAAAGGAAAGACTTCCTTTCGTGCCTTTCCTCTTACTCGCTGCTTGTGTGATTATTTTTGGTAAGCTACTGCTTGTTTGATAAAGTCCTCAATCGGCTCTCCTTGGTGGAGAGCTTTTACGATTTTCGAACCGACAATCACGCCATCTGACACCGCATTGAAACGTTCTACATCTTCTTGACTAGACACACCAAAACCTGTCAAGACTGGGATGTCAGCTACTTGATGCAATTGCGCCAAGTGCTTGTCCAAGTCTGCACGGTAATTTCCTGACTTCCCTGTCACCCCATTGATGGCAACAGCATAGACGAAGCCTTCTGCTCCCTTAATCAACTCTTTTTGGCGGTCAATTCCTGTTGTCAAACTAACTAAGGGAATCAAAGCAATGTCTGTATCTGCCAAAAAGGGCTCTACAAAGTTGGCATGTTCATGAGGCAAGTCTGGGATAATCAAGCCCTTAACTGCTGTATTTGCCAAATCTTTGACAAATTTCTCCACACCGTACTGAAAGAGGGGGTTAAAGTAGGTCATGATAACAAGCGGAACCTCTGTTTCAATGGTTTTCAAGGTTTCAACCAAAGCCTGAGTAGACGTCCCGTTAGCTAGACTGCGCAATCCTGCTTCTTCGATCACAGGTCCATCTGCAACAGGGTCTGAAAAGGGAATACCCACTTCAATAGCTGAGACACCCAAATCTTCTAAAAAGTGGATTGTTTCAGCGAGACCATCCAAACCTTTCTCGTGGTCTCCAGCCATGATATAGGGAACAAAAATTCCTTTTCCAGCTGCTTTGATAGCATTCAATTTTTCTGTTAGTGTCTTAGGCATGAGCTTCTCCCTTCTTTGCTGCATCTGCTTCCAAGCGGTCTTTGACTTGAACCACATCCTTGTCCCCACGACCTGATAGGCAGACAATCATAGACTTGTCTGGTCCGAGTTCTTTAGCCAATTTCACCGCGAAGGCAATGGCGTGGCTTGATTCCAAGGCTGGGATAATTCCTTCCACGCGAGACAAGAGCTGGAACCCTTCCAAGGCTTCCTCATCTGTCACAGGAACATAGCTGGCACGTTTGATATCGTGGTAGTGAGAATGTTCTGGACCGATACCAGGATAGTCCAAACCTGCTGAGATAGAGAAGGCTTCTAAGATTTGTCCATGGGCATCTTGGAGCACATCCATGAGAGAACCGTGGAGGACACCTGGACGTCCCTTGGTCAAGGTTGCTGCGTGATGCTCTGTATCCACACCAAGTCCTGCTGCTTCAGCTCCATACATAGCTACTGACTCATCTTCAACAAACGGATGGAAGAGCCCGATAGCATTAGAACCACCACCAACACAGGCTACTAGGGCATCTGGTAAATCTTGACCTGTCAAGTCACGGTACTGTTGTTTGGCTTCTCGACCAATGACACTTTGGAAATCACGGACGATTTCTGGAAATGGATGAGGTCCCAAGGCAGAACCAAGGATATAGTGGGTATCATCGATATTTGCCACCCATGAACGAAGGGCTGCATTAACTGCATCCTTGAGCACACGCGAACCATCTGTCACAGCCTCAACCTTGGCTCCCAAAAGCTCCATACGGAAGACATTGAGGGCTTGGCGTTTAACATCTTCCTCACCCATATAGATGGTACATTCCATGTTGAAGAGGGCCGCAGCTGTTGCAGTTGCTACACCGTGCTGACCAGCACCTGTTTCAGCGATAATTTTCTTTTTGCCCATGCGTTTAGCCAGAAGAACTTGTCCCAAGGCATTGTTAATCTTGTGAGCCCCTGTATGGTTAAGGTCTTCCCGTTTGAGGTAAATCTTGGCTCCGCCAATATGCTGGGTCAAGTTTTTTGCGTAGTAAAGAGGAGTTTCACGTCCCACATACTGGCGCAAAAGTTGGTTTAATTCCTCTTGGAAACTTGGATCTGCCTGACTTTCACGATAAGCCTTCTCCAACTCCAAAACTGCTGTCATCAATGTTTCTGGGACGAAACGTCCACCGAATTTTCCGTAAAATCCATCTTTATTTGGTTCTTGATATGCCATTCTTTGCCCTCTCTATAAATCTTCTAATCTTTTCCTGATCTTTTTGTCCATTTGTCTCCACTCCGCTCGATACATCTACTGCATAGGGAGTAAAGTGTTGAATTGCTTTTACTACATTGTCTTCATTAAGCCCACCTGCGATAAAGAAGGGTTGAGCTAGTTCTGCCGTATCCAGTTGACCCCAGTCAAAGGTCTGGCCACTCCCTGCCACAGGGGCATCAAAGAGTAAATAATCTGCCTGAGAATTGGGGACATGACCATCTCCATCCACCTGTACAGCTTGAATACTGTCACAAGGCAAATTCTCAAACAAATCATCTGCCACCTGACTGTGAACTTGAACCAAGTCCAAGCCAACTTTTTCAATCGCTTCTAGCAATTCTGCCCGACTTGGTGAAACAAATACGCCAACCTTTTTTACATCTGCAGGAATGAGCTTTGCCAGCTCTGCAGCCTCTTCCAAGGTTACCTGTCTTTTACTAGGTACGAAGACAAAACCGATGTAGTCTGCTCCTGCTGAAACGGCTGTCTTCACCGCTTCTTTGGTAGATAGTCCACAAATCTTAACCTTTGTCAATCTGCAACTCCTTGATTCTCTGGATCACATCTTCTGCCTGCATGAGAGCTGTCCCAACTAAAATTCCGTTAAAGTATGGTGCTACTCGTTCCGCATCCTGCCCTGTGAAAATAGCAGATTCAGAAATATAATAGCGACCTTCTTCAAAGTGCTGGGCCAAATCTATACTGGTCTGCAAGTCGACTTCAAAGGTGGTCAAGTTGCGGTTATTGACCCCAATAATCTCAGCACCAAGCCTGTGGGCCACTTCTAGTTCAGATAGATTGTGAGTCTCCACCAAGACTTCTAGACCAAGCTCTGTCGCGTAGTCGTACAGTTCCTTGAGACGTCCTTCTGACAAGGCTGCCACAATGAGCAAAATAACTGTTGCACCGACATTGCGAGCACGGATGATTTGCTTTTCATCGATGATAAAATCCTTGTTGAGCGTCGGAATCTCTACCTGACTGGAAATCTCCCGCAGATAATCCAAATGCCCTTTAAAGAAAACTTCATCTGTCAAAACCGAAATCATCACTGCGCCATTCGCTTCATAAGTCTGGGCCTGTTGCACAATATCCACATCAAGATTGATATCTCCCAAACTAGGACTAGCCTTCTTGACCTCAGCGATTACCTGTAAACGGTCTTGATGTTGTTTAAGATAGTCAGCTAAGCGATAGGTCTGGCGCAAGGGCTGGATTTCCTCCAGCTCCATCTGCTCGACCTCACGCGCCTTCTGCTCTAAGATTCGTGCTAAAAATTCCTGACTCATTTTTGGTACTCCTGTAACAGTCTGAGTTTTTCAAGGGCCTTGCCACTAGCAATCACTTGACGAGCCAAGGCAACTCCTTCCTTGATACTAGCAACCTTACCATTAGCATAGAAACCAAGACCAGCATTTAAGACTGTCGTTTCCAAGAATGGACTTGGTTCGTTTTTAAGAACGCTGAGCAAAATCTCTGCATTTTCCTGAGCATTCCCTCCACGAATATCTTCGATAGCGTAGCGCTCCATTCCCAAATCCTCTGGAGTAAAGCTTGACAAGGTGATTTCGCCATTTTCAAGAAGTGCGATCTTGGTTGTTCCGTTCAAGCCAGCTTCATCAAGACCTTCTGGCCCAGCCACCACGATGGCACGTTTGCGACCCATATTTTTCAAAACCTGAGCTGTACTTTCTAGAAGTTCTGGACGACTAATCCCAAGAAGCTGTGTTTCCAAGGCCATTGGGTGAATCAGGGGACCAGTCAAGTTCATGATCGTTGGAATTCCCAATTCCAAACGCGCTGGCATGATGTATTTCATGGCTGGGTGCATATTTTTAGCAAAGAGAAAGACGATGCCAGTTTTATCAAATACCTTACCAAGCTCAGCTGGTTTGAGATCTAAATTGATACCCAAGGCTTCGAGGACATCTGCAGAACCAGATTTAGAAGAAATCGAACGGTTACCGTGCTTGGCCATGTGAACACCGCCACCAGCCAAGACAAAGGCTGCAGTTGTCGAAATGTTAAAGCTGAAAGACTTGTCGCCTCCTGTACCACAGTTGTCCATGGCATCATGGATTTCAGTCGGAATGTGTTGGGCATGCCCTCTCATGACTTGTGCAATGGCTGTGCGCTCTTCAGGTGTTTCTCCCTTCATCTTAAGAGCCAAAAGGAGAGAAGCAATCTGTGCCTCTGTTACACGTCCAGTTACGATACGCTCAATGACGTCCGTCATTTCCACACCTGATAAATTTTCAAATTTTGCTAGTTTTTCAATAATATCTTTCATCCTAGTTTCCTCACTTTACAACATTCTCGATAAAATTCCGAATAGAAGACAAACCGTCAGGCGTTCCGATACTTTCTGGATGGTACTGGAATCCATAAATTGGAAGGTTTTTGTGTTGAATCCCCATAATAGCTTGGTCATCAGTCGAACGAGCTGTCACTTCAAACTCTTCTGGCATTTCTTCAATCAAAATACTGTGGTAACGCATGACCGCACGGCCATCCTCAATACCTTGATACAGAACAGATGGTGCTTCAAAGCTGATATTGCTCTGTTTCCCATGCATGACTTTTGGAGCCAAACCTAGCTTCCCACCAAAGACTTCTGCGATGGCTTGGTGACCCAAACAAATCCCTAGAATCGGTTTCTTACCTGCAAAGTCACGAATCATATCTTCCATCTTACCAGCATCAACTGGCCAACCTGGACCAGGAGAAAAGACCAGACCATCTGCTTTTTCAGCTTCTTCATACAGCTTAGGATCATCATTTCTCAAGACCTGCACTTCTGCGAAATTCCCAATGTACTGCGCCAAGTTATAGGTAAAAGAATCATAGTTGTCAATCAATAAAATCATGGTCTTAGTTCTCCAATTCTAGTCATAGATTTAGCCTTGTTAATGGTTTCTTGGTATTCGTTTTGGGCGATGGAGTCATAGACAATCCCTGCCCCAGCCTGCACATAGGCTGTTTGATTTTTGAGAATCATAGTTCGAATGGCGATAGCGAAATCCATATCACCCGTCGCAGACAAGTAGCCGATTGCTCCTGCGTATACGCCTCGTTTTTCCGTTTCCAGTTCATAGATGCGTCTCATAGCTCGAATCTTTGGTGCTCCTGACACTGTTCCAGCTGGAAGTGTAGATTTCAAAGCATCCATAGCAGTGAGTTCTGGAAGCAAACGCCCTTTCACCACGCTGGTCAAATGCATAACATAGCGGAAGAGCTCCACTTCCATATACTTGGTGACTTGGACACTGGCTGTTTCAGAGATGCGACCAATATCATTACGCCCCAAGTCTACCAACATCCGATGTTCTGCTGTTTCCTTCTCATCAGAAAGCAGATCAGTTGCCAAGGCCTTGTCTTCTTCATCCGTTGTTCCTCTTGGTCGTGTACCAGCAATCGGATTAGTTGTCACGATACCATTTTTAACTGAAACCAAACTTTCAGGACTGGCACCGATGATTTGATAATCTCCAAAATCATAGAAATAGAGGTAATTTGATGGATTAGTCACGCGAAGATTTCTGTAGAAGTCAAATGGATTGCCAGTAACCTCTGCTGAGAAACGCTGACTGAGCACGCATTGGAACATATCGCCATTACGAATCAAGTCACGAGCGGTTTCCACCATTTCCTCAAACTTCTGAGGAGCAATATGGGGTTTGAAGTCCAGCGGAGATAGATCCAAATCTTCAAATTCATTTGGAGCAGGGATTCGTAATTCCTCAAGCACTTGATTCAAGGCTTTTTCCAAGTCTTCTTGACTACGCTCGCTGTAAAGAGCATCCTCGATGACATGGATTTTTTCCTTCTTGTGATCAAAGACCATATAGCTCTCATAGACAAAGAAATGCATGTCTGGCGTTCCAATTGTATCTTGAGGGATTTGACCAATTTCTTCATAAAGCGAAATCATATCGTAACCGACAAAGCCAATAGCTCCCCCACCAAAAGGTAGATCTGAATGGTGCTGGCTCTTATGAGTCACTTCATAAAGGAAATCCAAAGGATCCCGATCAATCACTTGACCATTTTGATAAAGGACTCCATTTTCAAACTTAATCTCAAAAACTGGATTATAAGCTAGGATAGAAAAACGAGCTGTTTCCTTGTCTCTCGGAATACTTTCTAAGATCACCTTGTGTTGCCCCTTTAGGCGCATATAAGCCAAGATTGGTGATAAGACATCTCCATGAATGATTCGTTCCATTGTAATTTCCCTTTCAGTTTCTTATTTTTAATTTTTTGTCTTTTTTCTATTTCCCTTAAATAGTGCGGACGGGAGCAACTTTCTCCGAAATTTCATCCCTAATTTTTGAGCCTTAGGTCTCAAAAATTCCGTTCTAGAGAAGCATCTTTGCTTCTCTAGAATACCACTATGGCGGGAAATAGCTGTTTAATGCTCACTTCGTTCGCAAATATTTTATAGAAATTTATCTAGTGATAAAGCATAATTTAAAACTGATAGCCATATCTACGATAAATATATAAAAATCCCCACGCAAAATAACTTGCGTGAGGACGAAATTCGCGGTGCCACCTCAATTATAGGATTTCTCCTATCTCTCATTCCTGTCTCAGATACCTCCTGTAACAGGCTGTGCGATAAAGGGCACTCCCTTGAGAATTATGTTTTCTTCTCTTGTTTCAGATGGACCCAACCTTACAGCTTTCTCTGCTTGTTTCCAGCAACCACAAGCTCTCTGTGAGAGAAAGGACTGTAATTTTTCCATCTATTATTTTTTAGCTTCAAGGTAGTCCGCAATCGCAGCTACGTCCTTGTCTCCACGACCAGAGACATTGATGATGATAATTTCATCTTTACTTAGTTTCGGTGCACGTTTAACTGCTTCTGCGATAGCGTGCGAACTTTCAATCGCTGGGATAATCCCTTCAGTCTTGCTGAGAAGGAGCAGGGCTTGAACAGCTTCTTCATCCGTTGCAGCGACATATTCCACACGACCTGAATCTTTAAAGTAGGCGTGTTCTGGGCCAACCCCTGGATAGTCCAATCCAGCTGAGATAGAGTAAACTGGAGCCAGCTCTCCATCTTCCTTAAAGACTGCATAGGTCTTCATGCCGTCAACAATTCCGATACTACCTTTTGTCATAGTTGCTGCGTGTTTGTCTGTGTCAAGTCCATGCCCAGCAGCTTCTACCCCAACCAATTTGACTTCTTGATCAGCCACATACTGAGAAAAAGCACCAATAGCATTAGAACCACCACCTACACAGGCAATGACGTAATCTGGCAATCGTCCTTCTTTTTCTAAGATTTGACGACGAGATTCTTCACTGATGACCTTTTGGAATTCATGAACAATTGTAGGATAAGGATGAGGACCCACAGCAGATCCCAAAACGTAGAAGGCTTCAAGGTCATTCATCCATGCTCCAAAGGCTGCATCTACCGCATCCTTGAGAGTTCGTGTCCCAGTTTCAACTGCATGAACAGTTGCTCCCATCATCTCCATCCGGAAGACATTGAGACGTTGACGCTCCACATCCTCTGCCCCCATGTAGACATCACAGGCCATACCAAACTTGGCTGCAGCCGCTGCTGTCGCAACACCATGTTGACCAGCTCCTGTTTCTGCGATTACTCGTTTTTTGCCCATACGTTTAGCAAGAAGAATTTGTCCTAAAACGTTATTAAGCTTGTGAGAACCAAGGTGGTTAAGATCTTCGCGCTTGAGATAAATCTTAGCCCCACCTAAGTGATCTGTCAAACTTTCCGCAAAATAGAGTGGTGTTTCGCGACCTGAATAGTCTTTTAAGTAATGGCGAAACTCTGCCAAAAACTCTGGATCATCCTTGTATTTGTCAAAAGTCACTTCCAACTCATCCAACAAAGCCTGAATCGGCTCCGGTACGAAACTACCACCAAATTGTCCAAAATAACCTTTAGTTGTCATAAAATTTTTCCTCTTTCAGTATTAATTTCAAGATATGAAAAAGCCCACACACAGAATTAAATTCCGTGTGAGGGCGTTGGTAACGCGGTGCCACCTCAATTATAAAGGGACTATCCCCCTTTACATCTCTACCTTGTCTAACAACAAGTTGCACTGTAAGGTGTGCGCACCGAATTTTCATTGTTTCAAATTCATTTTTAAAATCAGCCCACTTTCACTACCTCCAATCACCTGTTCACAATCACCACAGGCTCCCTGAAGATCAAAAATAGTTACTTTTCTGATTTGTTGAACTTATTTTAATACTTTGTTTTTTCTTTGTCAAGACTTTTTTACGATTTTTTTGATAAAGTTAGCACTTTTTCAGAAACTGTTTTGAAAGTCTCAATGATATAGTCCACTTCTTCATCGCTTAGTTTAGTATGAAGAGGGAGCGTAATTTCATTTTCAAAGAAGGCATAGGCCTTAGGATAATTCGCCATATCAAAGCCAAGATTCTTATAGGCTGTCAAGAGAGGAAGTGGTTTGTAGTGTACGTTACTTGCAATTCCTGCTTTGGCCAATTCTTGGATGATGAGGTTGCGCTCTTCTAAACTTGCTCCTTCTACATGGGTGATGTAGAGGTGACGTGAAGATTCGACAGTATCAGTCTTGTGCGCCAATGGACGGATGCGAGAACCTGCAAAACCACGATCATAGCGATCCACGATATCCTTACGACGTTCTAACAAACCAGGGTAACGGTCCAATTGTACCAAACCAAGTGACGCCATGATATCGGTCATATTGCACTTGTAGGCTGGTGTGACGATATCGTATTCCCAAGAACCCAATTGCATCTTGGCAAGAGCATCTTTAGTTTGACCGTGAAGGGAAAGAATTTGAAATTCTTTGTACATTTCTTCGTCATCAATCGCTGGATTGGCCTTCCAAGTGGCACTTCCACCTTCAGCAGTCGTAAAGTTCTTAACTGCGTGGAATGAGAAGGAAGTAAAGTCAGCGATAGAACCAGCAGGTTGCCCTTTATAAGTCGATCCCAAAGCATGGGCACTATCAGAAACAATCACAATACGGTTAAAGGCTTTTTGCCACTTGCTTGCAGCAGTAAAGAGGTCACGTTTCTTCTCCACAACTTGGAACAAACGGTCATAGTCGCAAACAATCCCCGCAAGCTCAACAGGAATAATGATCTTAGTCTTTTCAGTGATAGCTTGCTCAAGCAAGTCATAGTCCATTTCAAAAGTATCTGCTTGGATATCCACCATGACAGGGGTTGCTCCCACGTGAGTGATAACACTACATGAAGCTGTATAGGTCATAGCTGGAACGATGACTTCATCTCCAGGTCCCACTTCCAAAACACGCAAAATCAACTCAAGAGCGGCAGTTGCCGAGTTGAGGCAGACAGTCTTAGGTGTCTGTGTGTATTGGGACAAGCGACGCTCTAGTTCTTTTGTCTTTGGACCAGTTGTAATCCAACCAGAACGCAGGGTATCCGCTACTTCAGCAATTTCTGCTTCCGTAATATCGGGTGGTGAAAATGGAATGTTGTAATTTGGCATTGATTTGCTCCTTTTGTCTGTACTCATTTTCTTATGACTACTTTATTTTAGCACTTCGAACACGGTTTGAAACATGATTTTGATGTCTCCAAGGAAACTAAACTCTCGGAGATAGGCGAGGTTATAACGCATCTTTTCAGGAAGAACATGCTCTACATAGGCTTGGTCAACTGACAGACCTTTCTCCGTCATTTGACTGATGATGGTGTCCTCATCCTTGTAGTTGATGCTAGCTGGAGAGGTAATCCCAGCTGGTAAAAGCAAGGTCGCCATCATTTCAGGGCTATACTGTTCTGTATAACGTGGCACTTCAGGACGTGTCCCAACAAAGGACATCTCGCCTTTAAGGACATTAACTAGCTGAGGCAGTTCGTCCAAACGGACACGGCGGATGAGATTCCCAACCTTGGTAATGCGGCTATCGTTAGCAGAAGTCACCAGACTACCTTTTTTATCCGCATCCGTCACCATAGTGCGAAACTTCCAAATCTTGAAAGGACGGTTGTACTGGGTCACACGCTCTTGCTTGTAAATGACAGGCCCCTTGCTATCCAACTTGATCCAAATGCTCAAGATCAGAAAGACTGGGGAAGTCAAAATTAGCAAGACCAAGGCCAGAACCCAATCCAGGCAACGCTTGAAAATCAGCGAACCCTTCCTTTTAGAGACAAGCTGGTAGTAAGACTCAACCTCGCTTGATTTCATTTCCACGGGCAAGTCTTCCCATTTCAGCATGCTGTTTCTCCTTTGTTTTTATTATACTATTTGTCAACATTTTTCATTATACCACAAAATGGAAAAGGCGGTGTAAGAAATCTGTAATTTGACGGATTTCCTTCTTATACTCAATGAAAATCAAAGAGTATTAAGACATGGCCCCTGCCTGTAAACTATACATCTTGTGATAGGTTCCTCCCAAGGCCAAGAGTTCCTCATGGGTTCCACTCTCGATAATGCGTCCCTTATCCAAGACATAGATGCAGTTGGCGTCTTGGATGGTAGAAAGACGGTGGGCAATGGCAATGGTTGTTCGCCCTTGTCTCATCTTAGCCAGAGAAGCTTGAACCAAGCTTTCTGTTTCAGAGTCAATATTGGCTGTCGCTTCATCCAAAATCAAGATTTTAGGCTGACTGGCGACTGTTCTGGCAAAGGCAAGAAGCTGTCGCTGGCCAGTTGAAAAACTCGAACCACGCTCGGAAACAGGTGCATCATATCCCAGCGGAAGTTCTTGGATAAAGGAATCTGCATCGACAAAGGCAGCTGCAGCCTGAACCTCTTCGTCACTGAGATCTTGGTACATGGCGATATTGGATTTGATAGTCCCGTGATAGAGAAAGGGATCTTGCAAGACCAGACCGATATTTTTTCTCAGTTCTTCCTGCCTGTAGTCTCTAATATCCACACCATCCAAGAGAACTCGCCCTGACTGAAATTCATAAAAGCGCATGAGGACATTGATGATCGAAGATTTCCCTGAACCTGTATGGCCCACAAAGGCAATGGTCTCACCCTTCTTAACCGAAAAGGAAATATCATCCAGAATCTGGTGCTTGCCTTCATAAGAGAAACACACATGTTCAAAACGGATATTGCCTTCTTGGACTTTGGCTTGCCCATCTTTTTGAAGAGGCTCATAGGTCGTCTCGTCAATCAAGGCGAAGACACGGCCTGCAGATACCATAGAAGTTTGAAGGGTTGAAAAGTTTTGCGTCACCTCAATCAAGGGATCAAAGAGACGGTTGATGTACTGGATAAAGGCATACATGGTTCCGGCCGTTATCCCGATAGAAAGCCCACGGTAGCCAAAGTAGGCCATCAAGACAGCATAGCCTAGAAGTTTCAGCAAACTCATGGCAGGTCTCAAAAAGAGGGCATCCAAGGCTACCGAACGGTTGGCATAGACCAAGTGTTCTTGGTTGATTTCATCAAATTCTGCCTGTAGGCGCTTCTCTTGATTAAAGGCCTGGATAATCCTGATTCCCTCGATATTCTCTGCCAGCTTACTATTGATATCTGACAAGAGACTTCTGGTTTTTTCAATGATTTTGACTGATTTTTTCCGATAGAGATTGACCAAAAGGAAAATCAAGGGGAGAAAGAGCAAGACTAAAGCTGTCAAACGAAAATCCAGCACCAACATGGTATACAGGGTTGTCAGAAATATGAAAACTGCTGAGATAAAGCTGGATAAAATCCCAGAAAACATATCACTGATGGTCTCGGTATCATTTGTCAGACGAGAGACGATGGAGCCTGCGGGTGTCTTGTCAAAGTAAGACATGCCCAGTTTCTCCATATTGGCAAAGGCATCGCGACGAATATCCCTTACAATACTGTAAGACACCCGCGCAAAGAGAAGATTGCCGACATATTGAACTAGAGTTTGTAGGATATAAAGGCCATAGTAGGCCAGCAAAACGGTAACGGCAACTTGGTTAAGATTGCTGAGATACTGGTCAATAAAGTGGGAAGCCACAAGGGGAATGACACTTTTAATGACCGTAGTCGCTAGGAGCAAGCTGAGTGCCAAAAAGGTCAGAAGACCATAAGGCTTAAGATAAGACATCAAGCGTTTCAATACAGCCCATTGTTCTTGTTTATTCTGCATCTTCTTCTCCTTTCATTTCCAACTGCTGAGACTGGTAGGTTTGGGCATACCAGCCATCTAAAGCTAGCAAATCATCGTGCGTGCCCCGTTCGATAATTTGGCCATTTTGCAGAACTAAAATCAAATCTGCATGGACAACCGCACTGAGACGATGAGCTGTGATAATGGTTGTCTTGTCCTTGCGCGTCTCCTTGAGATTGTCAATAATCGCATACTCTGTCTTGGCATCCACGGCTGACAAGGAATCATCTAAAATCAAGATATCAGGGTCTAAAATCATAGCCCGACTCATAGCCAGACGTTGCTTTTGCCCACCAGAAAGACTGACTCCCTTTTCACCAATCAACGTATCAAAGCCTTGAGGCATAGCTACAATGTCTTGATATACTTGAGCTAGCTTGGTCGCTTCCTCGACCGCTGAAAGGGGCAAGTTAGGGTTGGCAAAGCGGATATTGTCTAAGATAGAGGTCGCAAAGAGGAACTGGTCCTGAGGAACATAGCCCATGAGACTGCGAAGGTCTGTCAGACGATAGTCCCGAATATCATGACCGTTTAGGTAAATGGCACCCTTATCCACATCGTATTCACGCAAGAGGAGTTTGATCAAGGACGTTTTACCAGAACCTGTCTGCCCGACCAAGCCTAGAGTTTGCCCTTTTTCTAAACTAAAGTGAATATTTATCAGCGTTTCCTCATTTTCAAAGGCAAAGCTGTCAATATCGTACTCCAAGCGCCCATTTTCAATACTGTCTAGAGGAAACTCAGTGTCTTGTACAGGTGATTCCTGAGACAAAAGTTCCTCAATCCGCTGATAAGAAACCTTGCCTCGCTGGGTAATATTAAAGAGGAAACCGATGGCCATAAGAGGCCAGACCAACATATCCAAGTAACTGATAAAGGTGACCAGATTCCCAACTGTGATTTTCCCTTTCTGAACCATCAAAGAGCCTACCAGGAGCGTTAAAACATAGGATGAACCAACAAATAAGAGAACCATGGGGTCAAAGAGACTATCGTATTTCATGGTTTGGAGATTCTTTTGGAAGGTCAATTCATTGACTGCCTGGAAAGACTTCAACTCGTCCGCCTGATACCCAAAAGACTTGGTCACTTTAATACCTGATACAGACTCCTGCACCTTGTTATTGAGTTCAGAAAAGGCAGCCTGTGATTCGCCAAAGGCCTTATGTGTCTTTCTACCTAAACGACTGGTCGCATAAGCCATGAAAGGTAAGGGTAAAATGGCAACTAGGGTCATTTGCCACGAAATGCTAAAGAACATGGTCAGCAAGGTCACTAGAGCTGTGATTGAGGCATCCACCGCAGACATGACGCCTCCACCTGCGAGACGGGTTAAGGCATTGATATCGTTGGTGGCATGCGCCATCAGGTCCCCCGTCCGATAGGTTTGATAAAATGCTGGAGACATTTTTGTGAAATGCTCAAACAAGCGAGAACGCATAATCTGTCCCAGACGGTAGGAAGTCCCGAGAATATACATACGCCACACATAGCGCAGATAGTACATGCCAAAGGCCGCAAGGAGCAAGTAAAATAGGTCAAGAAGAAGGTCCTGCTGGGTTAATTGCTCCGAAGTAATGGCATCAATGACCCGCCCCATAACCATAGGTGGAATGAGATTGAGGACGGAAACCAAGACCAGGGCCACAATCCCGACTAGATAACGGCGTTTTTCTAACTTGAAAAACCACCAAAGTTTTTGAATAATGGACATAAGATCCCTTTCTGATTGCAAATGGAAACCTGAGGCCAAGACCCCAGGTTTTTCTTATTCATAGGTTACAACTGTGACGGCACCCTTGTCATACTCAGCGATAAAGATATTGGCTACATTGTCATGCCCTTGTTTGCTGAGGTTATCAAGCAGCCATTCTTCGCTACGACCAATCGATTCCAAAACATCTACTTGGATCACACCGTCAGTCACAACTGGATACTTAGGATTTTCATCTCCCATTTGTACCACTATGAGTTGGCCATTTTGCTCCTGCACAGCTCGTTTGACTTGTTTCATCTGGAAAATCCCTTGACTACGAAGTTTGAGGGCTACATCCGATGCAGACAAACCAACGGAACGACAGGCTTCTGGGTCAATCTTCCCATTTTTGATAAGGAGAGTTGGCTTGCCATCAATCAAGCGTTTGACAAAACGAACATTGTTATTGAGCCACTTGAGGGTCAAGACCAAAATCGTCCACATCATCAGAATCACTGCATACTGGAGAATGCTGATAGAACTATTGTAAATCACCCCACCAATGATGCCACCGAGAACATAGTTCTGAATTTGGTCTGTCGCCGAGTTAGGCGCCAGGTTCCCCTTTCCTGTCACATTAATAACAAAAACAAGCGAGAAAAGTCCCAAAGCCAGTTTGATTAAAATTTCCATATAGTTGAGCGTCATTTGTTTACCTCCACCAATTCAATAGCATCTGTTTGATGCAATTCTAATTTCTCTAAAAGATACTTGTCTGGTTCGCTCCCGTTCATAGCACGGTAGACATTTGGACCTACCTTGACAAGCGCTCCATCAGTGGCAACTGAAGTATTGACGTAAACTTCTGATTTATCCACTCCCAAGTCTTCGGAAACAACCTCTATGAAATGAAGTGAAGTTTGAAATTGGTTGTTAGAGGCTTGATTGGTCTGGTATTTTGAGATTGTCACCAAAAGCATGGCTACCAATGTCAAGGCCAAAATCATGACCAATTCACGAAATTTAGTTCCCTTTTTATCACGATAAGCCTTAAAAGCAAAAAATCCTGTGATAGCTAGGAGCACAATCCCAAAGCCAATCATGATTCCATTTTGCTGACTGATTTGGCTAAGCACATAGTCATATGAGTAAAATTTCATTTATTTTCACTCCCTTTCATAAAATCATTCTTCATTATAAACGAAAGAGGGTGATTTTTCAAACCATACGTTGGGGAAATAGACCTTTTTTTGGTATAATAAAATCTATAATCTGAATGAAAAAGGTAACTTTATGAAACTCATCTCATGGAATATTGATTCCCTCAATGCAGCCCTAACTAGTGACTCAGCTCGCGCTAAATTATCCCAAGAAGTCCTACAAACCTTGGTCGCTGAAAATGCTGATATCATCGCTATCCAAGAAACCAAACTTTCTGCCAAGGGTCCTACTAAAAAACATTTGGAAATTTTAGAAGAACTCTTCCCAGACTACGAAAACACGTGGCGCTCTTCTCAAGAGCCTGCCCGCAAAGGCTATGCTGGTACTATGTTCCTCTATAAGAAAGAACTCACACCCACTATCAGCTTCCCAGAAATCGGTGCCCCTTCTACCATGGACTTGGAAGGTCGTATCATCACTCTAGAATTTGATAAATTTTTCGTTACCCAAGTTTACACTCCAAACGCTGGCGACGGCCTCAAACGCTTGGAAGAACGTCAAGTCTGGGATGTCAAATATGCTGAATACTTGGCTGAACTAGACAAAGAAAAACCAGTCCTTGCGACTGGTGACTACAACGTAGCCCACAATGAGATCGACCTTGCAAATCCTGCTAGCAACCGCCGTTCACCAGGATTTACCGACGAGGAACGTGCTGGATTTACCAACCTTTTGGCAACTGGATTTACTGATACCTTCCGTCATGTTCACGGCGATGTCCCAGAACGTTACACTTGGTGGGCACAACGTAGCAAAACTTCAAAAATCAACAATACAGGCTGGAGAATCGACTACTGGCTCACAAGTAACCGCATCGCTGACAAGGTGACCAAGTCTGACATGATTGACTCAGGAGCACGTCAAGACCATACACCCATTGTCATGGAGATTGAGCTCTAAGGAGAAAGCTAATGGACTATCAAGCTGTCATTCCTGAATTTGTAGTATCTGACCTCGAAAAGTCACGCCACTTCTACTGCGACTTGCTGGGATTTTCTGTCGAATACGAGCGTCCAGAGGAGAAATTTCTCTTCCTCTCGCTTGAAGACTGCCAACTTATGCTAGAAGAAGGCAGCACAGAAGAATTAGCCCAACTAACCTATCCTTTCGGGCGCGGTGTCAATATTTCCTTTGGCATTGAAGATGTCCCTCAGCTCCACCAAAAACTGCTGGAAGCTGACTATTCTATCCATCGTCCGCTGACCAAAAGAGAATTTCGAGTGGGAGATAGCTTTATTTACCCTCACGAATTTGCAGTTTTGGATCCAGATGGCTATTTTTTAAGATTTAGCGAATAGAAAAAATCTTTCAAATCAGAAAAAGGCATATTGTCAGGTCTTGAAGAATCTTGATAATATGTCTTTTATGATGAAAAATACTTCTAAATATTAGCCTATAATTGATAATTTGTCCATTTTTCTTTAATTTGTTCGTTTTTTGTTTCAAAATACTGACAAAATATTTGATTTCTAAAGTTATTTAGTGTAAAATAAAAACATTGGCGCAAGCCTATTTAAAATTGAATATCGTTTTACTTGTTTATGTCGTGAATTGGCACGACGTTTCTACAAGGTGCCGGAACACCTAACAATAAGTAAGTTAGCTTGAGGGGATGGTCTTTTTTGCCATGCCTATTTTGGGGACTTGCTTAGAGATTAAGTAGGTCTTTTTTCTATCAGTTTTACTGGATAGAAATCTGAAACAAGGAAATTTATTGGCTTTTAGACTTTAGGAGGTCTTATGAAATTATTAGAAGAGCGCATCCTCAAGGATGGGCATATCTTGGGTAACAACATTCTCAAGGTGGATTCCTTTTTAACCCACCAAGTTGACTTTAGCTTGATGCGAGAGATTGGTAAGGTTTTTGCGGAAAAATTCGCTGCTGCTGGCATTACCAAGGTTGTGACCATTGAAGCGTCAGGCATTGCCCCAGCCGTTTTTACAGCTGAAGCCTTGAATGTTCCCATGATTTTCGCCAAAAAAGCCAAAAACATCACCATGAATGAAGGCATCTTAACTGCAGAAGTCTACTCCTTTACCAAACAGGTGACCAGCACCGTTTCTATAGCTGGAAAATTCCTCTCGCCAGAGGACAAGGTCTTGATTATTGACGATTTCCTTGCTAATGGCCAAGCCGCCAAAGGCTTGATTCAAATCATCGAACAAGCCGGTGCTAGAATCGAAGCTATCGGTATCGTGATTGAAAAATCCTTCCAAGATGGTCGTGATTTTCTTGAAAAAGCAGGTTACCCCGTCCTATCACTTGCTCGTTTGGATCGTTTTGAAAATGGTCAGGTCGTATTTAAGGAGGCAGATCTCTAATGCAAACTCAAGAAAAACACTCGCAAGCAGCAGTTCTTGGCTTGCAGCACTTACTAGCAATGTACTCAGGATCTATCCTGGTTCCCATCATGATTGCGACAGCCCTTGGCTATTCAACTGAGCAGTTGACCTACCTGATTTCTACAGATATCTTCATGTGTGGGGTGGCAACCTTCCTCCAACTCCAACTCAACAAATACTTTGGAATTGGACTACCAGTCGTTCTCGGAGTTGCCTTCCAATCAGTCGCTCCCTTGATTATGATTGGTCAAAGCCATGGTAGTGGTGCTATGTTTGGTGCCCTTATCGCATCAGGGATTTACGTGGTTCTTGTTTCAGGCATTTTCTCAAAAGTAGCTAATCTTTTCCCATCTATCGTAACCGGATCTGTTATTACTACGATTGGTTTAACCTTGATTCCTGTCGCTATTGGAAATATGGGAAATAACGTTCCAGAGCCAACTGGTCAAAGTCTCTTGCTTGCAGCTATCACTGTTCTGATTATCCTCTTGATTAACATCTTTACCAAAGGATTTATCAAGTCTATCTCTATTTTGATTGGTCTGGTTGTTGGAACTGCCATTGCTGCTAGCATGGGTTTGGTGGACTTCTCTCCTGTTGCGGCAGCACCACTTGTCCATGTCCCAACTCCCCTCTACTTTGGGATGCCAACCTTTGAAATCTCATCTATTGTCATGATGTGTATCATCGCAACGGTGTCTATGGTTGAATCTACTGGTGTTTATCTGGCCTTATCTGATATCACAAAGGATCCGATCGACAGCACGAGGCTGCGTAACGGTTACCGTGCAGAAGGTTTAGCCGTACTTCTCGGAGGAATCTTTAACACCTTCCCTTACACAGGATTTTCACAAAACGTTGGTCTGGTTAAATTATCAGGTATCAAGAAACGCCTGCCAATCTACTACGCAGCTGGTTTCCTAGTTCTCCTTGGACTCCTTCCTAAGTTTGGCGCCCTTGCCCAAATCATTCCGAGTCCTGTCCTCGGTGGTGCCATGCTAGTGATGTTTGGTTTTGTCTCGATTCAAGGGATGCAAATCCTCGCCCGTGTTGACTTTGCTAACAATGAACATAACTTCCTTATCGCAGCTGTATCAATCGCTGCAGGTGTCGGCCTCAATAACAGTAATCTCTTTGTCAGCATGCCAACAGCCTTCCAAATGTTCTTCTCAAACGGAATCGTTGTAGCCAGCCTACTTGCCATTGTCCTCAATGCAGTATTAAATCATAAAAAGAAATAAGAAAAAGAGGTGTGAGCCTCTTTTTTGTTTATCTATATCCTTACCTGTCTATCTTCTGACCTTTGGCCTGTGACAAACATGGTGAAGGTTGCTTTGCAGACATTTTTGCCTTCTTGATTGGTGATATCCACATCCACGACACAGGTTGTGCGACCTTGATGGACGCATTCTCCTTTAATGGTCAACACGTCGTCGAGTTTTCCAGCCTTGAGGTAGTTGATAGAGGACTGGAGTGTCACCCCATCAAGCCCCAGCGAGATAACCACCAAACCACTAATCTGGTCACAAAGGGTGAAGAGATAGCCACCGTGGGCATTGCCATAGTAGTTGAGCGACGAGTCCACTACTTTGGTCGTCACCACAACGTGACCATCTCTCATTTTTTCAATTTCGTAATTTTCAAAGGCAGATATAGCGTCAAAATGAAAGTCTTTCATCGTTTCCTCCTGATATTTCAAACGACACTATGATACTACTTTTTATAGGACTGTGCAAGGAGAAAGCTCCTAGTCTGGTAAAATTCCGACCTGTTCTACAAAGCGCATAAAGGCTGCTTGTCCTTGTTCCGTCTGCTTGTAAACCCCTGCGTCCTCCAGAACACGCGCAAAGATAGCACCAACAGAGTCCTTGACGATTTCAAGGGCTCTTTCTTTATCCGCTAGATCTGTATGTTGGGCTTTGAGTTGGTCTGCCCATTCCTGATGATAAGAGGCAACTGTATCCTCTTCTCCCACGAGATAGCTGGCGACTTGCTCCACTTCTGCTTTCAGACGTGGTGGCAATATAGCCAAGCCCATGACCTCAATCAAGCCGATATTTTCCTTCTTGATATGTTGGACATCCTTGTGGGGATGATAGATGCCATCAGGATGCTCTGGCGATGTCTGATTGTCCCGCAAGACCAAGTCCAACTCAAACTGTCCATCGCGTTTACGGGCAATCGGTGTAATGGTATGGTGTGGTGTTCCATTACTTTCTGCCAAGACTTGCACACTTGGGTCTGAATACTGCCGCCATTCCTGCAAAATCTTATCGGCCAAGTTAATCAAATCCTCTTTGGAATCCGAAGTCAAACGCAACACTGACATGGGCCACTTGACAATCCCAGCCTTGACCTGCTCAAATCCAGCAAAACAGAAAGTCTTTTGCAAGGGAGCCAATTCCATAGGGAATACGTGACGGCCCCCCTGATAGTGGTCATGGGTGAGAATAGAGCCCCCCACAATCGCTAAGTCGGCATTTGAACCCGCAAAATATCCTGGAAACTGTTCTACGATAGCCAGCAGACGCTCAAAACTCTGACGGCTAATGGCCATGGGACGATGCTGGCCATCTAAGAAAATACAGTGCTCATTAAAATAAGCATAAGGCGAATACTGGAAGCCCCACTCCTGACCAGCCATTTCAAAACGGATAATACGGTGGTTGCTACGAGCTGGGTGGTTAACTCGACCATGATAGCCCTCATTCTCTAGACAAAGCTGACACTGGGGATAATTACTAGCTTGCACCAACTTGGCCGCCGCAATCTCTTTCGGATCCTTTTCAGGCTTAGAGAGGTTGATGGTAATCTCAAGTTCTCCGTAGTCAGATAGAACACGATAAGCAATATTTTTAGCAATGGCCTTGAGTTTGATGTAGTCATTTTTCTGGCTGAGTTGGTAAAAATCTGCAATCGCCTGCTCTGGAGATTGGGCATAGGTCCCCCAGAAGTCACGATTAACCTGACTTGGACAAGGGGTCACCAAGTCCAGCAGTTCAGCACCGAGGATTTCACGCGCAGTCTGACTATCCTCAATCGTCTCTAATCGAACCGCCTCCTCGACAAGCTGGTCCTTGAGGTCAATCAATTTATCCAGATTCGTCTCAACTTCCAAAACACCATCTCCCACTCGGGCCAAGACACGATTGGTCAGGTAGATTCGATCTATTTCCTCAAAGGTACTTTCAGTAATGACTTCTGTGATAAATGCATCTAGAATTCCCTGACTCATTGATTCTCCTTCTTACTTTCTAAATAGTCTCTGACAGCATCCAAATCCTGAAAAACTTGTTCTGTTTTATTTAAGAAAGACTGTGCTGGTATTTTTAAGTTTGGAATACAAATAACTGGTATCCCAGCTCTATAGGCTGCTTCAATCCCTGCTTCACTATCCTCTAATACTAAGCAATTCTCTGGTAAAACATTCAAATCACTACAGGCCTTTAAAAATATATCAGGATAAGGTTTGCTTCGCTTTACATCTTTTGCAAAAACTAGATGGTCAAATAGGGACAGTATACCATTACTATCCAAAATCATTCTAGCTCTAGATTCAACACTTGAAGTTGCTAAAGCGATTGGAATACCTTCTCTTTGCAAAAAAGCAAGCAAATTTTTAGCACCTTTTTTTAAATTTACACCTTTGGCTAAAATTTTAGCTTCCAGTTCATAAACTTTTTCCAAGGTTTGGTCAAAGTTCCAAGGTAAATCATAGGTATCCAAAAATCGTTGAACATTCTCCTCTTCCCTATGTCCACTGTATTCTCTAGAATATGTATCTTCTGTGAAAGGAATTCCAAAATCCTCAAGCAATTCTTGATAAACTTTTAGAGAAATGATCTCAGTATCAGCTAATAAGCCATCTAAATCAAATATTACAGCTTTCATATACTTCTCTCCTAGTCTAGAACGCGAGTGCCACCTGCAACTTCAGCGATATAGAAGCTTGGAGCGTATCCGACTACTTCCTCATAGTGCTTACCAACAGCTTCCTTAAAGGCCTCAACAGTATCTTTTTGAACCAAGGCAATGGCACAGCCACCAAATCCTGCCCCTGTCATACGAGCACCGAGAACACCTTCCTGAGCCCAAGCTGTGTGAACTAGGGTATCCAATTCCAAGCCAGTTACTTCATAGTCATGTTCTAGAGAAACGTGAGAAGCATTCATCAAGCGACCAAATGTTTCCAAATCACCTGCTTGAAGGGCTGTTTGAGCTTTGAGGGTACGTTGGTTTTCAAGAACAGCATGACGAGCACGTTTCAAACGATTTTCGTCTTTGATTAGGTAGCTATATTGGTCAAAGGCCCACTCGTCCAATTCACCCAAGGTCTGAATATCCAAGGCAACTTGCAACTCTTCCACTGCTTTTTCACACTCAGCACGGCGTTCATTGTATTTAGAGTCAGCCAATTCACGACGTTTGTTGGTGTTCATGATGACAACAACATTGTCTTTCAAATCAAGTGGTAGCAAATCATACTCTAAGGTGTTGGTATCAAGGTAAATAGCACGTTGGTCTGCCCCCATACCGATAGCAAACTGGTCCATAATACCAGAATTGACTCCGATAAAGTTGTTTTCTGTTTGTTTTCCGATTTTAACCAAATCTAAACGGTCTAGTTTTAAATCAAAGAGATACTCTGCCACGACCCCTGTCAAAAGTTCCAAAGATGCTGAAGAGGACAAGCCAGCACCATTTGGAATATTCCCATAAACATAAAAATCAAACCCTTTGTCAATCACATGTCCCGCTTCTTGCAAGAAATGAAGAACTCCTTTTGGATAGTTGGTCCAGCTATGCTCCTTTTCAAACTTGAGGCCTGCAAGAGGAACTTCAATGATCCCCTTGTCCTCAAAGTTGGCTGAATAGAAACGTAAAACTTGGTCGTCACGCTTGCGAGCTGCACCATAAGTTCCCAAGGAAATAGCAGCTGGAAAAACGTGTCCGCCATTGTAGTCTGTGTGTTCGCCAATCAGATTGATACGACCTGGTGAAAAGAAAGTTTGATCTGCTTCTTGACCAAAAACGGCAAGAAAGTCTTTACGAAGAGCTTCTGCAGTAAGATGTTGTGTCATATGAATTCTCCTTTGACTGTCCGTTAAATCACCTTAACGTGTAATCGTTTTCTTCTATTGTATCCAAGGCTTTTGCCAAGGTCAATCCTTTTTACTAAACTTTTACTAAACTATCGGTAAAAAGCAGAAAAATATGATATACTAACCTAAAAGGAGGAGGATTTATGGCTACCTTAAAAGACATTGCACAGCTAGCCTCTGTCTCTATCGCGACCGTATCCCGTGTCCTCAACCGCGACCAGAGCCTATCTGTCACAGAAGAAACCAGACACCGTATTTTAACTGTTGCTGAAGAGCTGGGCTACACCAAGCACCTCAAGACAGGGGAATCCCACAAGCCCAAGCAAAAGATTGCCATTATCCAATGGGTCAGCGAACAAGGGGAGCTGGACGACCTCTACTACTACCAAATTCGCCTAGGCATCGAAAAAAGAGCCCAGGAGTTGGACTATGATATCTTGCGCTATTTTAATGACCATCCTTTTACACTAAGCGAAGAAGTGATTGGGATTCTCTGCATCGGAAAATTTAGCCGTGCTCAGATTTCTGCCTTTGAAGAATACCAAAAGCCACTTGTCTTTCTAGACAGCGATACCCTCTCGCTAGGACATACCTGTATTATCACGGATTTTTACACTGCCATGAAACAGGTTGTCGATTATTTTCTCAGTCAAGGGATGGACCGTATCGGAATTCTAACAGGTCTTGAGGAAACAACTGACCAAGAAGAAATCATTGAGGATAAGCGGCTGGAAAATTTCAGAAACTACAGTCAAGCAAAAGGAATCTATCATGATGAACTGGTCTTTCAAGGAAACTTTACCGCCCAGTCTGGCTATGACTTGATGAAAGAGGCCATTCAGAACTTAGGAGACCAACTCCCACCAGCCTTTTTCGCTGCCAGCGATAGTTTAGCCATCGGTGCCCTTCGTGCTCTCCAAGAAGCTGGAATCAGCTTACCAGACCGCGTCAGCCTCATTTCTTTCAACGACACTAGCCTGACCAAGCAGGTCTATCCTCCTCTTTCTAGCATTACCGTCTATACTGAAGAAATGGGCCGAGCAGGTATGGATATTCTTAACAAGGAAGTTCTCCACGGTCGCAAAATCCCTAGCCTGACTATGCTTGGAACCAGACTGACTCTAAGAGAAAGTACAAGGAATGATTAAGATATTAAATAAGCTAGGCAAAAAGTCTCTAAAAGCAAAAAGCGCATAGTGTCAAATGTTTAGAAACCTTGATACTATGCGTTTTTGTGTGAAGATTTACTTCATTCTCTCTTGAAATTGAGTTTTGTCCCAGCCTCTTTTTCTAGTGTTGATGCCCGTGGTGCTGCTCTAAAGCTGTTACCTTTCGCTTATGTTGCGCATGATTGCTTTGACTGGTGTCCACTTCGATAGTAATATTCTGCACACCTCTTTCTTCTAAGAGCTGACGTACTTGATTCTTTGTTTCCGTCATCTGCTCCCAATCTTCTAAACAGAGATGGACAATGGCATTTTTTTCCAAACCATCCATAGTCCAGAGATTAAGCTGATTAAGACTGGCCACATTGTCCAATCGCTCCAGGCCATTCTTTACTTGCTCAATATCAAGACCTTCTGGCACAGCATCCAAGAAAATCTTGAGCGTAGACCAAAAACGTGGAAGGGCTTTTGAAAGAATAAAGAAAGAAATGACAAGGGACAAAAGTGGGTCTAGGATATACCAGTTCGTGAACCGAAGAACAATCGCCATCAGAATCACAGCCAGCCACCCTAGGGTATCTTCCAGAAAATGCAGACTCAGAATAGACTCATTCTTTGTCTTTCCCTTACCAACCACTAGACTCGCTAACACATTAATAGTAATCGCAATAATTCCTAACCAGAGAATCCCCTCATCATTGACTGGTTGCGGATTTAAAATCTTCGTGACATTTTCCAAAATGACTAGAACTGATCCTGTCATGAGTATTATCGCTGTTACCAAGGCTCCTAGCAGACTAAACCGCTTATAGCCCAAGGTGTACTGATTATCTTCTTCACGATTAGAGATGGTTTCTAGAAAAGCTGATATTCCAATTGCAATCGCATCTCCCAAGTCATGCACAGAGTCAGCAAGAACAGCGCTAGAACCAAATATTCCACCTGCAATAAACTCGACAATGGCATAAGTCAAATTTAAGAAAAAGGCCACCCAAACAGCATATTTTGTCTTCATATTTCTCATTCCTTTGTTATAATAGATTCATGAACATCTTGTTCATTATCATTATCCACTAAAACTCAAAGAAAGGATAGAAGCAAAGCGTCAGCTTTATTCAGTTCTGAACAATTTGCCTCAAGTGTCCATATGACTAAGATTGACCGCCGTATCAGTAAAACAAAAAAAGCTATCTATAAAGCTTTTCTACAACTTTTGAATGCTAAGGGCTACGAGGCCACTACTGTTCAGGATATCATTGATCTCGCAGATGTGGGACGTTCCACCTTTTACTGTCACTATGAAAGCAAAGAGCTACTTCTAGATGAGCTCTGTCGTTACCTCTTCCATCATCTCTTTGAAAGAGAGCAAGCCATTTCAACCGAAGATTACCTTGCCCACCTCTTTCTACATTTTCAGAAAAATCAAGACCATATCACTAGTTTACTATTCTCCAAAAATGACTACTTCCTCCGTCAACTCCAGAGAGAGCTGGAGCACCACGTCTATCCTATGCTGGCTGAGGATTTGAAAAAAGCTCACCCAAGTCTGCCTGCTTCTTATCTCCAACACTTAGTTGTAACCAACTTTATCGAGACATTAACCTGGTGGCTTAAAAAAGGGCAAGATTTCACAGAACAAGAAGTTGTCCAGTTTTATCTAGACCTTCTCATTCCTAAAAATTGAATACAGAGTAGAGCTCAGTTGCCTTATGCCTAGACTACTGAGTTTTTCATTTTTTAACAATAAAAGAGGACCCACCGATCCTCTTTTTCATTATCTCAAATCCTTGATTATCAACTCTATCTGTATTAACCGAAAACTTAAAACAGCATTTTCAAACATCTCTTCTTAGTTAGGTAAGTCAGTATTCTGCTTAGCTGCCTTGCTCCACTGGTACCAACCAACTAGACTGTTAATGAGATAAATTAGATATTTCCCTTGAATTTGCAGGCTTCCTCCCCACCAGAGATAAATTGAAAAGACATTTGTAGCTGCCCAGAATATCCATTGTTCACGGTAAACAGCTGTCATGAGGATTTGCCCTACCCCATTGGTCGCATCAGTGATAGAATCACGATAGGGACGATTGGCACCGATAGACTGATAAATAAAGCCAAAAACCAACCACCAAAGAACACTAATGGAAAGATACTTTGTCCAACCCTTGCCATATAGTTTACGTGCGACAAACTCTTGTTGTTCTTTCTTAAACTGAGCTTGATAAATCCAAACTAGGAGCCCAATCGGTTGCATAATTGTAAAATAGAGAGTTGTTAAAACCTCACCATAGAAGCCTTTTTGAAGGGCAAGCACCAGATAAATGATGGAATTAATCAAACCAAATAGGTAGTTACTAGCACGACCTTCAGCTTCTCAAAGAGCAGAAAAAAGGTTAGTAAGGCTTGAGAGACGAATCATTTTAAAGGCAAACAATTCCAACAAGACGTCATCATTGTCGCTGTTGGTTATTACCTACGTTACAATCTGAGCTATCGTGAAGTTCAGGAATTGCTTTATGACCCTGGAATAAATGTTTGTCACACTACGATTTATCGGTGGGTTCAAGAATACAGTAAAATCCTCTATCATCTCTGGAAAAAGAAAAATAAACAGTCCTTCTATTCGTGGAAAATGGATGAAACCTATATCAAAATTAAGGGGCGTTGGCATTATCTCTATCGAGCGATTGATGCGGACGGTTTAACATTGGATATCTGGTTACGAAAGAAACGTCGAGCAGACGATAACAGCTATAAGTTAGAAGATACCGCCTATCAAGAAGATAAAGCACGCAAAGCAGAAACCGAAGATAAGCTAGCTATTGAAGCAATGAAAAACAAGTACACCACGCTATTGCTAGAAAATATGTTGCTAAGTCCGTTTGAAATGCAAGATACAAAAATCATGGCAGGATTGCAAGTCCATGTTTACCCCCTCTATGACGAACTGAAAGAATTAAGAGGGCTAAATAGTGTTAAAGACCACTTGTCTTATGTTGCCAGCAGACGTGAAGAATATTCTAAGCATAATATCGCACGCTACCTCAAAAAAGCCATTGAACAATATCTACCAACGGTTAAAAGGCAGGACTTAAACCATGAGTGAAGACTTAAAAACGATCAAAGAGCTGGCGGATGAGTTGAGTGTTACAAAACAAAATATTCAATATCACTACCAAAGGTTACCAAAAGAATTACAGCTTAAAAGTTCCAATGGGTCTAATCTAATAAATTCTAAAGCAGAAAAAATAATTTTAGGTAAAGTAGAAAGTAGTAGCAAATCGAATACCAAAGACCAACAAATAAGTAGCAAAGACCAACAAATAGAAAAATTAACTAATTTGTTAGACCAGTAACAACGATTAGCCTTGCAAGATAAAAAGTTGCTAGAAGAATACAAGGCGGAAAATGATAACTTAAAAGCCCTCAAAACGCCCTCACAGGAAACAGAATTCAAACACTTAGACAATCAATATAAAGATGAAGTGAACACTCTTAAAGAGAAGTTGGAAAATTTACAGGAACAAATCAAAGATCAAAAAAGGATAGAAGAACAAGAAAAACCAATAAAATGGTGGGGACTATGGCGAAAATAGATGATTCAGTTAAAAAGAAAGTTCCAGAATTGCGATTTAAAGGATTCACGGATGAATGGGAACAGCGTAAGTTGGGAGACGAAGTTCGAATAGTGATGGGACAGTCTCCTAATTCAGAAAATTATACTGATGATCCTAATGGGCGCTAAAAATGCGAAGACCTATGAAGACCTATTTTGTATTAGTCAAACAAAAAATCCAAAAGAAATGGTATATGATTATGACTATGAAACAAAGTAAAATCAAACCGAGTGATCTGAGGAAGCACCCGATGATCATGAAACGTTATTAAACACAAAAGTCACCCATGTGAGTTCTTACCAGAAGCTGAAGTTAATCCTTCAACCTGGAAAACCCGCAGAGGTGACTTTTTCTATACATCTCGATTTTTCTGGCAATAATCATTAACCGATAAATATGTCTGTGAATCACCCAGCGACTCCGCTATGTCCATAATCCGCGGTGGTAGTAATCCCACTCGCTGGACAAGTTCGTGATTGCTGAACAATTCCCGTGGACTGCCGGCGAAGCCAAACTTCCCGTGTTCCATAACATACACCGACTCAAACTCGGCGGCGACCCAATCCATGTCATGGGTGATGGTCACAACTTGGTGGCCCGAATCAGCCAACTGATGGAAAATTGCGGTCAACTTGCGCCGGCTTTCCCAATCAAGCGACATCATCGGCTCATCAAATAAATAAATCGCCGGATCCACTGCCAAAACTGTGGCAACGCTCAACAGCTTGCGTTCCGACAATGACAGGTCATATGGACTTTCAGCTGTTTTATCATCCAAGCCAACTCTTTTTAGAGCCGCTAAAGCCCGCCTCGTAATCGTGTCGTGGTCATCCATGACCTGCGCGACACTCCACTCCACCTCTCGTTGAACGGTCGGGTTGAAAAGCTGATCGTCAGGATTCTGAAAAGTAATCCCAACCTTCAGTAACTTTTCGACTGGTTTAAGATCATTAAAATTTTCTCCATCGATCTTAATCACACCGGTTTGTGGTGTCAGCAAACCCGTCAACAATTTGAAGAGCGTTGATTTGCCGGCACCATTTTGGCCGACAATCGCCACCATCGGATCGGCGAAGTGTTTGTCTTCAACATCCAAGCTAAAGGACCGTTCCGGATAAGTGAACGTCAGGTGGCTCAGTTCAATTGTGGGCATAACGAACCTCCTTCAGATCAGCGTAATTCACCGGATACCGGCCATCAGCCAAGTGCCAATCCATTTTTTGAGCAAGTTGCTGGATTGTCGGGGCTGGAATCTGCCAGTCAGCTGCCAAATGATTAAACACCTCACCCGGCCTGCCCTGGGCTACCATTTGACCCTCGTGCAGCACCCACACAACGTCGGCGACTTCGCACAAATCGTCAATTTCACTGGTGACAATGAAGACAGTCGTCTCTTTGACTTGGGCCAGCCATTGGAAAAATTGTCGGCGGCCAAGGGGATCCATTTGACTGGTCGGATCATCCATAATCAAAACAGCCGGGTTAGCCGCAATCGCCGTGGCAATTGCCAACCGCTGGCTCTGACCACCGGAAAGACTCTCGGGACGCAAATTCAGCTGTTCAATCAGCCCCATTTGCGTGGCAACTTCTTCAACCCG
Source organism: bacterium (assembly GCA_905221035.1). Classification (GTDB taxonomy): domain Bacteria; phylum Bacillota; class Bacilli; order Lactobacillales; family Streptococcaceae; genus Streptococcus. Next base: position 47,753 of record CAJNBP010000009.1, read on the forward strand.
TTTTTGAATCAGTCCTTCAGCCATTCCCTGATTAATCAAGTCAAAGGCGATTTCATCGGCAACCGTGTCTGCCAACCCGCTTAGTTGGCCAGCTGGATTTTGCAGTACAACTCCATTCATGGCATTATAAACGGGCCAATTGTCGGACACTCGCTGGCCAAATATGTGCCAATCGCCCTCAATCTCAGCAGACACAATTTTGGGAATGACCCCTGCCAGCACACGGCACAAAGTCGATTTGCCGGAGTGGCTATTCCCGATAATCCCAACCACCTGGCCGGTATGAACCTCCGCGTTAATCTGACGCAGTTGTGGTTGCTCAGTACCCGGATAACGGGTGGTCAAATTTTCAATTACAATCCGTTTATCTTCGTCCATATCTTCCACCCAATCAATAAAATTGCCAATCCAGTCAGACCAATGTGCAGCGTCCGCGACAGGCGATACACGCGCTGGGAGGTTCTGACAGTCCGGTTGAGATTATCAAAACCTCTCAGTTGGAGAGAAATCGACCGCGTCATCGATTGATCCAAGGTCTTAATCACCAATGGAATTAGAACCGGCTGGACTGACTTTAATTTCTGAATCAACGTTTTTTGCGGATTGGTTCCGCGAACTTTTTGTGCCTGCTGGATTTTCCGCATATTGCGCATCATTTCCGGCAAAATATAACACACCGACATCAGAACGTAGACGGTTTTATAAGACAATCCGGACAGTTCCAAATAGGCCGCATTTTCTGAAATACTCGTGGTCACCATAAAAAAGCCACTGCTCAAAATAACCACCAATACTCGACAACCCAGAGTGGTGGCGTAAATCAGGCCTTCTTTGTAGAACGACACCCCAAGCACAGAAAACAGCACAGTTTGATTCCGACTGTAAAATAACCCTTGGATGATCAGCATGGTGCAAATCAGAAACAGGCTGAATCCCAGTGCCTTAAAGGTAGTAGAACTCAATTTGGAAAATAACAATAGCAGTGTTGCGACAAGAATTAATCCGGCCTGAAGCAATAAATTCATACTGGAAAAGCTCAACAACGTCATGTCCAAGATGAACAAGAGCTTAGTAATCGGATCGATCACCTGGTACCACTTGAGCTTGACCCGTGGCGCTCCAGAAATCAATGTTTTATCAGTCATCATTTATCATCGCTAAAGAAGTGCACCATCCGCTTCGGCAGCTGACGATAGATGAAGAATGCCAGGTAGGCCACGCAGACTTTATCCAAAATATCCAAGACAAACTCATCGGTAAATGAGGCCAGCCACACTGGTATATGATTGGCGACCATTACCGCAAACAATGAGTCACCCCAAGCGATACCGGTCTGACCACCCCAAAAGATGACGTTGAGTGGCGTTGAAATGACAGCTGAAACGATGGCAATAATAATAGCAGAAACAAATACTCGTCGCGCTGACGAGAACCACCCATTGGCGTGCAAAACTCCGACAGCAATCCCAATTCCGATGCTGGTAATCGCATACACGGTTGAAATTGGCGATAAGGTCAGCCCATAGATCACGTTGTTGATGAAACCACTAATGGCACCGGCAACCGGCCCAGCCAACATGCTGGTAAGAAAGGTTCCCAAAGACCCCAGCCAAACGGGCAACTTTAACCCCTCCGCCAAGGCTTTGGCAACATAGTTAATCCCCACGGCAGCGGGAATCAAAGTCATGGTGGCAGCACTTAACTTAAATTTCCACATACTGGTACGATGAATCGGTTCTGTTTTCATAATCTTCTCCTTTTGTTTTTAAAGAGCCGTGTCTGGATAGACTTTCGGACGCAACGCTCTATTATATATCTACTGAACTGTCTATATACAAGATTCCCAACCTTAGTCGACATGAGCTGAAAATCTTTATTTGTTAAGTAGTTCACAACACATTATACACCTATTTTGTGAATAGTCAAGTGTATTTACAATAAAATTTTAGAAACTCCTAAAAATTTCCTCTTATTTTCCATTTTGAAAGACATTCAGTAACTCTAATATCAAAAAAGCCCAGACGACATTGTCTGAGCATTCTTTTCTATAGTCGTTTAAGCAAGTTGAGTTTGACATTTTCAAACTATTTCTTCAACAAACCTTGTTCTTGTAGAAACTCCTTGGCTACTTGTTCTGCTGACTTGCCTTCAACACCGACTTGGTAGTTGAGCTGGCTCATCTGGCTTTCAGTAATTTTACCAGCCAATTTATTGAGCACTTTTTCCAACTCAGGATGTTTCTTGAGAAGAGCTTCTTTCATGAGTGGTGCCCCTTGATAAGGTGGGAAGAGTTGCTTGTCATCTTCCAAGACCTGCAAATCATAACGCGCCAACTCTGCATCTGTCGAATAGGCATCCGTGATTTGAATATCACCTGACTGAATCGCCTGATAGCGAAGAGCTGGCTCCATAGTTGCTACATTGAGGTTAAGACCATACATTGATTGCAAGCCCTTATTACCATCTTCACGGTCATTAAATTCGAGAGTAAAGCCTGCCTTCAACTGTCCTTCCACTTTTTTCAAGTCCGAAATGGTCTTCAAGCCATATTCTTGAGCAATTTTCTTCGGAACAGCTACAGCATAGGTATTTTGATAAGACATGGGTTTGAGATAGGCTAGATGATCCTGCTTGGCAATGCCATCACGCGCCACATCATAAACCTGCTCTGGCTCATGACTCACTTTCGGTGATGGTTGAAGCAAACTTTCAGTCACCGTACCAGTAAATTCAGGATAGATGTCAATATCGCCTTTTTTCAAAGCTTCATAGAGAAAGCTTGTTTTCCCAAAATTCGGTTTAACAGTCGCAGTCATACTGGTATTTTCCTCAATGAGGAGTTTATACATATTGGCCAAAATTTCTGGTTCTGGACCCAATTTCCCAGCAATCACCAAATTTTCTTTCTCTTTTTGAGCCAAAAGAGCTGGACTATAAGACAGACCGAGCAATATTGTCACCAAAGCAAAACCAGAAAAAATCGTCCGCAATTTTGCTTTTTCCATCACTTTTAGTAGGAAGTTAAAGGCAATGGCCAGCACTGCAGAAGAAAGGGCCCCAATCAAAATCAGACTGGCATTATTACGGTCAATTCCCAAAAGGATAAAAGAACCTAGTCCGCCAGCACCAATCAAGGCCGCCAAGGTTGCCGTACCGATAATCAAGACGGCCGCCGTGCGAATCCCAGACATAATGACAGGCATGGCAAGTGGAATTTCAAACTTCTTGAGGCGCTCCCATCTAGTCATCCCAAAGGCAATCCCAGCCTCTTGCAGACTCGGATCAATTCCCTTTAGCCCAGTGATGGTATTTTGTAAGATCGGGAAAATCGCATAAATCACTAGCGCTGTTAAAGCTGGCAAGGTTCCAATTCCCATCAAGGGGATAAAGAGTCCCAACAAGGCCAGTGACGGGATAGTCTGGAAAATCCCTGCAATCTGCAAGATCCAGTCCGCCAACTTCTCATGATAGCGAAGATAAACAGCCAAAGGAATCGCAAGCAAAATAGCTAGTAACAGAGTCAAAAGTGACAACTGCAAATGTTGAGATAGAGCTGTCAACCAATCACTAAAACGATCCTGAAAAGTTGCAATTAAATTAGTCATGAACACTACCTCCAAACAAGTCTGCTACAAAATCTGTTGCAGGAGCTTTTAAAATCGTCTCGGGATTCGCCACCTGACGAATTTCTCCATCCTGCAAGACAGCAATACGGTCCGCTAACTTCAAGGCTTCATCCGTATCATGGGTTACAAAAATAGTTGTCATCCCAAACTCTTTATGCAATTCTTTAGTCAGAACCTGCAACTGTTTTCTCGAAATTGCATCCAAGGCTGAAAAAGGTTCATCCATGAGGAGAATCTTAGGCTGACCAATCATAGCACGAACAATACCAACCCTTTGCTGTTCTCCACCAGATAATTCACTAGGAAGTCGATGCCCATACTCGGCTACTGGTAAACCAACCTTAGCCAAAAGCTCTTCTGCTTTCTGAGCAATTTCTTCCTTAGTCCACCCTTTCATCTCAGGAATCAGGGCAATATTTTCTGCAACCGTTAGATTGGGAAACAGAGCAATGGCCTGTAAAACATAACCAGTAGAAAGACGAAGTTCACGCTCATCATAGTCTTTGATGCGCTTGCCATCCATATAAATATTTCCATCAGTCGGTTCCAAAAGACGGTTAATCATCTTGATCATGGTCGTCTTACCGGACCCAGAAGGCCCAACTAAAACCATAAACTCCCCATTCTCAATCCGTAAATTGACATCTCTCAAAACATCTTTTTCTGTGTAGCGTAGCGCTACATTCTTGTATTCAATCATTCTTTGTCCTCATTTTAAAACTTTCCTCGATTGGTCAAGTCTTCTACCTTAGGCATAACTTCCTTATTGTCCCAATGCTCCACAATTTTCCCATTTTCTAGACGGAATATATCGTACTGGGCATAAGCAAGGCCATCAATCTGAGTTTGACCATAACTAACCACATAGTTTCCTTGTCCTAATAGTTGGAAAATAAAGTCGAAAGTGACACCATGTTCAGCCACATAGTTTTTATAAGCAGCACTTCCTTGGCCAATCTCATGATTATGCTGAATCAAATCATCTGCCACATAATCACTCCACTGCTCCAGTTCCCCATTTTGGAAAATTTCTGTCAAGAAACGACGAACCAACTTTTTATTTTCTGCTGTTTTGTCCAAATCCTTGATTTCAAAATCTCCAAAAATTTGATCTAATTGACCAATTTCAGGTATTCGATAGTAGTCAATGACATCCCAATGCTCCACGATACGTCCATTCTCATCTGCACGGAAAGTATCTGTCGTCACCCATTGAGCTTTCCCACCATTCAGATATTGATGAACATGAACAAAAACCAGATTGCCATCCTCAATAGTGCGGACAATCTTCATCTGACGCTCCGGATGGCGCTCGAAGAAATTTGCGAAGAAGACTGCAAATCCTTCTTTACCATCAGGCACACCTGTCGAGTGTTGGATATAAGTATCCCCTACAGACTGGGCTTGAGCCTCAGCAACTCGTCCGTCTTGAATGGCATGAATGTATAGGTTGTGAGCATTTTTCACTTGTTGTGACATGATTTAAACCTCATTTTCCTTCTCTTTCAGATTCGCCAAAATTCTTTCTTGAAAGGCTTCAAACTGCCGAATTTCTTCCTCTGAAAATCCTTTGTAAAAGATCGTATCCAATTTCTGACTGACACGATGTCCCACTTCTTTCTGAGAATGCCCCAAGTCTGTTAAAACTAAATACTTCTTACGCTTATCTTCTCCACATGGACTAATAGTTACAAGATTTTGTTCCTCTAGCTTTTTAATCATAGTCGTCAGTGTATTGTTAGCAAGCCCAGTCGCAAGCGCAATATCTGTCGCAGTTGCACAGCCAGTTTCACTATTCCATAAAACCGCTAAAATCTTACCCTGTTCACTACGATAAAGAGCTTCAGGATCTTGGCTCAGTAACTTTTGAAAAATCCGCCCATTCAACAAACGAATATGATGGGCTAGCAAATGACTATCTTTCATAACACCTCCAATTTATTTCGATATCGAAAAGAATAAAACAATTGTAACACTCATTATTCCAACTGTCAACTATTTCGATTTGGAAATAATTTTTTCTAGTAAAAAAATCTCCTACACAAGGTAGAAGATTTTACTCTTATATACTTAATCCGTCATGTCCGATACCAAAGTTCGATGTTCTAATGGAATACTGCACATAACTAGTAAGAAAATGAAACCGGATTGAATCCAGAAGAGGGCCAAGTCAAAAATTCCGTGCACAGCAACCACTGTAAGGAAAGACAGATAAAGACCAATAATCGGACGTTTCCCCGACTCCTGACTCATATCCATCATCAATCGAACAGGAGCGACAGAAGACAAAACTAATAAAATAGTCCCCACAATTCCGTAACTCAGAATCGTGTCAATATACAGACTGTGTGCATGTTCATGATAAGGAGCATTTATCCGAGGATAAGAGTGCATATAGGTTAATGGCCCCTCACCCCAAAAAGGATTTTGCTTAAACAAAGCCATCCCAGCATCCCAGATAGAAATGCGTTCTTCCATAGAAGAATCTAAAGTCCCCATCCGAACTCCCAAATCACTAGAAAAGAGGAAACTCAAGCCAATCGCAAAGACCCCAATACTAAGCCAAAAGGCCTTCCAGTTTTTAATGGTCGTAAAGAGATAGATGATGGCTCCAGCGATAATAGCAGGAAAGGCAGTTCGATTTTGAGTAAAGTTCAAACCAAAGAGATTCACAAAGCCTGCAATTACACAGAATACTTTCAACCAATTCAACTTGGTCGTTGTAAACAGATAGAAGGCAATCATGATACAGAAACAACAAATAATTCCATAATAATTAGGATTAAAGAAGGTCACTTCTGCACGATTCTGATGCCACACCTGCATATTGGGTGAAAGAAAAGCATAGTTGAATTTCTTCACAATTTGGAAATGTTCTAAACTCGCAAAAGCAGCTGACAAGACGCTACCAAACAAGACGAGCTGCAAAATCAAGCGAAAGAATTTATGTGATAAAATCGACTGATAATGCAAAAAGAAAACAGTAAATAGAAAAATTCCTACTGAAGCCACAACTCCCATCCAATTTTGTGCAAAAACGGATATAACAGTACTATAACCAAGAAAAAGAAGCAGCATCGGATGCTCCCCCATTTTCTGAAGAATACTTTTCATATCTCCTGTAAAAATCAAACTGATAATATATAAACAGAATACAACTACAAAAAGATAAAAGGGTAAAAAGATACTCAGGATAATTCCCAATAAAATTAGCTCTTTACTAGACAACCCTTTCAGCTTTTCAATAAAGCCTATTGATTTCAAAATGAATCCTTTCTCTCCAAATCAATTGATTCAGATAATAGTAAGCTACCCTTTATTGTACCACTTTTTTAGCAATTTGAAAACAAAGGAAACGTTTTCTAAAATAAAAACCCTATTTTATCAACCATATCAAAGCTTCAAAATGTTACTTCAATTCCATTTTCAATTACTCGATAAGTGTGATTTTGCAAATCAATTTCTGCTACGGCTGTTACGGACTTATCTTTATTTTGACGTTTGATTACAATGATGTGGGCTGTTGGTGTTTCAACGTCAATAGTTCCTTCTAAATCAAATGCTGCTGATCGATTACGGAACGAAAATAGATTGAGAAGGGCCTTCACTACAGGACGTTGGACTTCTTCTGCTATTTCCTCATTGCTATAGTAATGACGATTAATATTTCGACCTTCCTTAGTTTCTTCTAATAGTTTCAAGTCATTCTTTCCTGCTAGTAGACCCACATAGTAGATCTGGGGAATACCTGGAGCAAAAGCTTGAATCAGACGGGCCAGGAAGTACTTGACATCATCATCTCCAAGCGCAGAATAGTAGGTTGAATTGATTTGGTAGATATCTAGATTGTTATACTCTGCACTAGAGTACTTCCGTTTGACATTCGCTCCAACCTTATAAAGCTCATTTGAAGCATAGTCAATTTCCTCATCAGTCAGGATATCCTTGACATCCACCACTCCAATCCCATCATGGGTGTCTAGAGTCGTAAATTGCTTCATCGGGCTCATCTTTAACCACTTAGCCAAACGCTCTGTTCTGGAACTGTAAAGAGTATAAAGAGTCACCATTGGAAGAGCAAAATCATAAACATAGTAATCATGATTCGCTATTTTAAACTGAATAGAATAATGTTCATGAATCTCAGGTAAGAGCTCTGTCCCATACTCAGCAGCGATATCTCGGACTTTATCCAGCAAAGCCCAAATATCCGGTTCCACAAAGAAATCATTAGTATCCAATTTCTTCACTGCATAAGCAAAGGCGTCTAGACGAATCAAATCACACCCGTTACTTGCTAGATGTTGAATGGTATTACGGATAAATTCCATCGTTACTTCTTTGGTCACATCAAGATCAATCTGCTCCTCACCAAAAGTATTCCACAAATGTTCCACTGAACCATCTGCAAAAACAATCTCTTGCTTTGGTGCACGATCCTTACGCTTGTAAATTAAATCCACATCAGCTTGTGTCGGACGATTTTCTGGCCAAAACTTGTCCCAGTTTAAAAAGAGATCTTTAAACTCACTGGCTTCATGTTTTTCTTGATAGTCCTTATAATACTTGGATTGACGAGAAATATGATTAATCATAAAGTCAAACATAAGATAATATTTCTCACCTAAACGATTAACATCCTCCCAATCGCCAAACGCTGGATCCACTTCGTCATAGTCAACCGGTGCAAATCCTCGATCACCTGTTGATGGGAAAAATGGTAGAAGGTGAACTCCTCCAATCGCATCTCCAAAATGCTCTTCCAAATTCTCATACAAGTCTTTAAGATTATTTCCAAGACTATCAGAATAGGTAATCAACATGGTTTTATTTTTAATTGGCATAATTACTCTCCTTTTTTAATTGAAGCCAAGTCTCATATGACTTGGCTTCGTAAATGAAAGATATTTTTAGATTTTTGTTCAGTACTAATATAGACTGAAAGCTACAAAGTACTACTTTCTTGTTTTCTACATAGAATTGTCAATAAGTTGAACTGTTCATCTGTATCTGAAATTATAAATTCCCTAAGCTCTTTCCTACTTCACTGCCCCGTTGCTCATTCCTGAAATAATATGTTTTTGGAATATTAGGTATACAATGGTTATCGTTACAATTCCCACAATATAGGATGCAAAGCTTGGCCCATAGTCATTAAAGTACTGCCCTTGGTAGTTATACTGGAAGAGAGGCAACGTCCACATCTTAGAATCCTTATTCAGAATCAACAGTGGCAACATAAAGTCATTCCAGAACCAGAGAGCATTGATAATCAAGGTTGTGGCATGCATTGGTTTCAGCATTGGAAAGATGATTCGACGGTAAGTTGTAAATCGATCAGCCCCATCAATTTCCGCAGCTTCATCCAAACTATCTGGTACACTGATTTTAATATAACCAACATACAAGAAGAGAGTCTGTGGAATTGCATAAGTTAGATAGAGTAGTACCAACCCCCACATATTTGCTAGACCGAGTTTACTCATCATAACTGTGATGGGAATCATAATCACCTGAAATGGAACAAATATCCCTAAAATCAAGAGCGAATACATAATTGCAAAGGCTTTTTTCTTGGACATATTTCGAGCAATGGAATAAGCTGCAGCTGGTATAAAGAAAGCTACTACAATCAAAGATAACACCGTAATAACAGCTGAATTCCAGAAATAGCCTCCAATCCCATCCGAAATCAAGCGTTCATAGTTACTTAATGTAAAAGGGTTGGGCAAACTAAAGAAATGATTCATGATATCCTTGGTTGTCTTGAAGGAACTAAAAACTGTTACCAACAAAGGAACAAGTATAAGAATACCACCTACTATCAAGAGGACATATTTCCAAAACTGATTCAATTTTTCTTCTTTTTTCATGTGTAGGACTCCTCTATTAGATTTCAAATTTCTTTGATAGTTTGATTTGGATCAGAGAAACAATTCCAATAATTAAGAATAAAATCAAGGCAATTGCATTCGCATATCCATATTGATTACTCTTGAAAGCATAGTTGTAGACTAAAAGACCAAGAGACGTTGTAGCATTATTAGGACCACCACTCGTCAATGCAAAAATCTGGTCAAAGGCTGTCAAACCAGACTTAAGAGCCAGAATAAAAACCATAGAAATCGTTGGCAATAAATAGGGTAATTCAATCTTCCAAAAGGCTTGTTTGCTTGTTGCACCATCAATTGATGCTGCCTCCAAAATATCACTTGGAATACTCTGAAGGCCAGCAAGAAAGAGAATAATTGGCATTGCTACTCCTTGCCATAGAAGAACAAAAATAGTTGCCACTACCGCTCCGATTGGTGTTCCTAATAGACTCTCTTGTAAAAAACCAATTCCTAAAATTCTTCCAATCGTTGGAAGACCATAGTTGAAGAATTGTTTAAAAATCAAGGAAACTGTCAAACCAGACAAAACAGCCGGGAAAAAGAACCAAGCTCTAAAGAAGGTCTGCCCTTTCATCTTAGAATTTAAGGCACGTGCCACCATCATCCCAATCGTAATCTCTCCAATAATCAATGCCAGAGTTAAAATCAAAGTAAAAGCGATAGCTGTGAAGAATTTCCCATCAATCATCAGCAATTTGTAGTTATTCAAACCAACAAATTTATAATTATAGGTCAATCCAGTCCAGTTAGTCAAACTATAGAAAGCACCTTGTACCATTGGAAAGTAAAAGAAGATAGCTTGTAAAGCAAGCGGGATGAGCAAAAAAGTCCAACCCCAGTATTTATTTAAAAATTTTCGAATAGCCATATCATCTTAACTCCTATTCTAGTCCAAATCTGCCTTCATTGGATTAAAGAAAGCATTGAGATTGTTTGCCATATTTTTCAGATTTTTATCCATCAGGTAACCTGTACTTAGATTAAAAAAGTCTTCTTCAGAGTTCCAGCGTTGGCCCAACCAAACATAATGTTTATCCGTAAAGGCCAGTTTAGAAATCTCTGCAAGCGCTGAATCTTCTTTTTCCTGTATGCCTTTCACCGCAACTGGTGATCCATCTACATCATAGTATGACTGCATAGCTTTTGGACTAGTCATATAGCTGATAAATTCTTCGGTTTCTTTAGGATGTTTGCTAGTAGCTGAAGTTGATAATGCCATGTCCCCTGCACCAACAGTAACTTCTTTTCCTACTTCTTCGCCTGGGAAGGCAAACATCCCCACCTCAAATTTTGGATCCTGTTGATTAATTGCCGCTAACGCCCACGATCCTTGTGGCATCATCAAGGCTTTTTCGCTCGAAAATGCTACCACCGAATCATTATAAGAGGCACCACGCCATCCATCTTGAGCATTGTCTGCCAACAAATCTAGTCGTTCTGCATCTGCTTTTAAAATAGCATCATCTGCAGAGATAGCGTTTGGTTTTGAAAAGCGAAGGTAGTTATTAGCCGCGTCTCCACTACCCGTAAGAGTAATGAGTGAAAGTTGGTGATAACCATTTAATGTCCATCCTTCATTGCCTGCAACCGCAAACGGAGAATTCCCACTATCTTTTATCTTTTTAACAATCTCTTGAAACTCCTTAAAAGTCTTCGGTTCCTCAAGTCCCAATTCTTTAAACTTTGTTTTATTGTAATAGATTCCATAAAGGTTGGCCGTTAAAGGTACACTATAAATCTTGTTATTGATTGCATACTTTTCAGCATAATCATTCTTGATGTTCTCAAGATAGGACTTCCCTGTCATATCTGCAAAATAACCTGCTTTTGCCCACTCCTGAAAATCCATATTTTGAGGATAGATATTAATAATATCTGGAACATCTCCTGATAAAATCCGAGTCTTTAGAACAATCCCAGCTGACGGCACAGTCGTCAGTTTTACATCAATAGTAGGATGATCCTTTTCAAAATTATCTACAATTTTTTGCAAAGTATCTGCCATCTCGGTCTTCTGGTTAAAAAATTCAATCGTAACTTTTCCTTCAGTCGATTGATTATTCTGACCACAAGCTGCTAGGCCTAGTAAACTAACCCCAGCGACTAAAAGAAAACCTGCTTTCTTATACCATTTCATTGGAAAGCCTCCTTTATAAATTTATACACCTTTATTATAGTCTTCTGAAAATATACTGTCTACTCAAAAAATCTCCTTGGGATAAGATAACAGTTAAGCCCGCATACATTAGTTCTGCACCTGAGTAAACTTCTCCATTTTCCTGTAATTCATACAGGCCCTCTTCATCCAAATCTTTTAACTTTAAAGTTGTTTCCATAGTCTCTACAACTGATAAAACTCGAACGTAGGTTACAATCGTTTGATTTTCATAGTTAAATTGTACAGCTGCTTCATTGGATTCAGCATCGGGGTTAATGAGCCTATACTGCTGTCCTAACTGAACTACTGGTCGCAATTCTTTATACAAGTTCACCTGAGTTTCAATGTCTTCTTTTTCTTTCTCAGTCAGGCTTGTCAAATCAAGCTCATAACCCAAATTTCCCATCATCGCTACATGACCACGAGTTTCCAATGGTGTCATTCGTCCCATCTGATGATTCGGAACTGCTGACACATGAGCCCCCATTGAAATGGTTGGATAGAGATAGGATGAACCGTATTGAATTGGTAAACGTGCAATAGCATCAGTATTATCACTTGCCCAGACTTGTGGGAAATAACGCATCATACCAAGATCATTTCGTCCACCACCACCAGAGCAGGACTCAAAGAGAATATGACTGTGCTTCTCTGTAAGATAAGCGACAAGTTCATAAAGCCCCAACATGTACTGATGAGATTGCATCTGTGTCTCTAGATAGTTCGAACCATTCCCCAAGTTAGTAATATTACGATTCATATCCCATTTAATGTAGTCAATCTCATGATAAGATAGGAGTTCATCTAAGACATTTTTCAAATATTCTACTACCTGAGAATTTGCAAGATTAAGTACTAATTGATTTCTAGAATAGGTATGCTCATATCCTGGAACCTGAATAGCCCAGTCAGGATGTTTACGATACAAATCGCTATCAACAGAAATCATTTCAGGTTCTAACCAAAGTCCAAACTGCAAACCTCTTTCATGGATAGCTGAAATCAGACTTTCTAGGCTTCCACCCAGTTTTTTCTCATTGACAACCCAATCACCTAAAGCCCGATTATCATCAAAGCGATTGCCAAACCACCCATCATCTAATACGAAAAGTTCAATTCCAACTTTCTTAGCTTCATCGGCTAGCTCTAACAGTTTTTCTCTCTGAAAGTCAAAGTAAGTAGCTTCCCAGTTATTGATTAGAATTGGACGTTCTTTTTTAGAAAATTCACTTGGCATAATATGCTGAAGTACAAAATTCTGACTTTCATGACTAATGCCAGTTAATCCCTTATCTGAATGAGTCACTAAAGCTACCGGTGTTTCAAAGTATTCCTCAGGATCTAACTTCCAAGAAAAGTTTTCCGGATTTATGCCAATAGCCACCCGAACTTCGTTCAATTGATTTTTTTGAACAAAAGCTTCAAAGTTGCCACTATACAGTAGTTGAATAGCAAACACATTTCCAGCATCCTCTGTGACTCCTTGATTACATAAGAGAATGGCTGGTGTTTGAGCATGACCAGAAGCCCCACGGTTCGAACTAATCGAAAAGATTCCTTGTTCTACCTGTTGACGTCGAACAGTCTTTTCACGAGCATAAGCACCCTGCAGAGTTACTATTTCGTAAGTTGCCGCTGGAAAATCAGCCATAAAAGAAAAGTCTTTATGGATGACAACTTCCTGATTACTCTTATTCTCCAATTTACTGTAGCTAGCAATTGTCGAATTATTATCAAAAGCAGTATAATACAAAGTCAGACTAAGTTGAGCCTTAGAATCTTCTAAAATCAAGGCAAGAGTCTCTGTACCATCCATGCTGTGTGGAGAAGGTAAACCTTGTGGACCATTTTGACCTTTTAAAATCTTTGCTTCTATAAATCGAAAATCTGTTACTTCAGTTGCATCGTGCTGAACCTGTAAAGTTGGTTTTCTAAAATCACCCAAACCATGTTGTCCAAAAATCTGACGTTGCGTATCTAAACTAAAGGTTCGATTAGTAGCTGTCGGATTCCCTGAAAAAGCATGATCTCGTTCGTAAACACTATTAGCACCTCTATAGTTCTTAATAGTCTTTCCAAAATGTTTTAAAAGTAAGAAGCCATCCCTATTTTCAATAATCAAACTCAAATCTTTACTCTCAACATAAAATAGATTATTCTCTATCCGAATTCCCATAAATTGTACCTCATCTATTTCTTGAAAAAATTTTAACAAATAAAAACGCTTTCTAAAATAGAAAAATGTCTCAAGAATATGGTAAAATGTTAGGTAGGAGGTGGCACATGCTAGTTTTTTCAGAATACCAGACTGGAACAATTGACCTTTCCCTAAGCTTTTATGGATATGAGGAATGCACACCTAATTACTCTTTTGGTCCAGCCATTCGTGATACATACGTCCTACATTACATTACTAAAGGACAAGGTAAATTTCATTACAAAGGTAAAATTGTTGATTTAAAAGAAGGGGATTTCTTTCTATTAAAACCAGATGAATTAACCTTTTATCAAGCAGATAGTGAGAAACCTTGGTCCTACTACTGGTTAGGCATAACAGGAGGGAAAGCCCCTGACTATTTTGCTCTTTCTCAAATTTCCGACCAATCCTATCTCATCCAATCTGAAACTTGTCATACACAGACAATTGCAAAACTCATCTCAGATATTGTCCGCTTCGCTCAGATTACAAAATCAAATGAATTAGCTCAACTCCATATCATGGGACAACTCCATGAACTGATGTTTCATCTGGGAACTATTGCTCCCAATCAGAAAAAAAAGAATATTTCATCAACCCACCAACTCTATCTTGAATGCAAAAGATTAATTGATAGCCACTATCCTCAATCACTTACAATTCAAGATTTAGCGAAAGAACTATCCGTTCACAGAAGCTACTTATCAAGCGTATTCAAAGAGTTTAACACCTTATCCCCAAAAGAATACCTACTATACGTTCGAATGCACCGTGCTAAACAACTTCTCGAAAATACCCAAGAGTCCATCAAGGTAATTGCATACTCGGTAGGTTTTTCGGATCCACTACATTTTTCTAAAGCTTATAAACAATACTTTAATCAGACTCCAAGTCAAACAAGAAAAGAATATTCTCAACACCAACTAGTGAGAAAGGAAACACTATGAAGTCCTACCAAGCCGTATATCAAATTTTAGCAAAAGAAAGCGATTATATCAGCGGAGAAAAGATTGCAGAAGAACTATCATTGACCCGAACATCAATTTGGAAAGCTATCAAGCGTCTAGAACAAGAAGGCATTAAAATTGATAGTATCAAAAACAAAGGATATAAACTGGTGAATGGAGACCTTATTCTTCCAGAACTTCTAGAAGAAAATCTTCCAATTAAAGTCAGTTTTAAACCCGAAACAAAATCAACACAACTGGATGCAAAAGAAGCAATTGATTTAGGGAATGAAGCAAACACCCTCTATCTAGCTTCCCATCAAACAGCTGGCCGAGGCCGTTTTCAACGTTCTTTCTACTCCCCACAAGGTGGCATTTATATGACCCTCCATCTTAAACCAAATCTTCCTTACGACAAATTACCGTCCTACACACTACTTGTAGCCGGAGCTATCTACAAAGCCATTAAGAACCTAACTTTAATAGATGTCGACATAAAATGGGTCAACGATATCTACCTCAAAAATCATAAAATTGGAGGAATCCTCACTGAGGCAATGACCTCCGTAGAAACAGGCTTAGTCACAGATATCATTATTGGAGTAGGGATCAACTTCACTATTAATGATTTCCCACAAGAATTAAAAGAAAAAGCTGCTAGCTTATTTAAAGCACCAGCTCCAATAACAAGGAATGAATTAATCATAGAAATCTGGCGTGCTTTCTTCGAAACACCAGCAGATGAGTTATTATACCTCTATAAAAAACAGTCATTTGTTCTTGGAAAAGAAGTTACTTTCACACTGGATCAAAAAGACTACAAGGGATTTGCAAAAGACATATCTGAAAATGGAAAACTTTTAGTTCAATGTGATAACGGAAAAGAAATCTGGCTCAATAGCGGCGAAATTTCACTTAAGGCTTGGAAGTAAAAAAATACAATTATAAAAAACTCCAGATGAGTAATTCAATTAAGTTCAACACATCTGAAGTTTTTTATATTATTAAAACCTGACTCTATAATATTTGTAGTGGGTAAATCCCCTATAGTTATTATGGAGCTTATTTTGTGTAGAAAAAAAGTCCCATATGACCTATAATGAAAAGCGACCAAACAACTCATTAGAAAGATTCATATGGAACAATTACATTTTATCACAAAACTACTCGATATCAAAGACCCTAATGTCCAAATTATGGATGTTGTTAATAGAGATACCCACAAGGAAATCATCGCTAAACTGGATTATGAGGCCCCATCTTGCCCTGATTGCAGAAGTCAAATGAAGAAATATGACTTTCAAAAACCGTCGAAAATTCCTTACCTCGAAACAACTGGTATGCCTACCAGAATCCTCCTTAAAAAACGTCGTTTCAAGTGCTATCATTGCTCTAAAATAATGGTCTCCGAGACCTCACTCGTCAAGAAGAATCATCAAATTCCTCGTATTATCAACCAAAAAATTGCGCAAAAGTTGATTGAAAAGACTTCTATGACCGATATTGCCCATCAGCTTTCCATCTCAACTTCAACTGTCATTCGAAAGCTTAGTGACTTCCGTTTTAAGACTGATTTTTCTCGTCTTCCTGAGATTATGTCCTGGGACGAGTATGCCTTTACCAAGGGAAAGATGAGTTTCATTGCACAAGACTTTGATAATCTCAACATTATCACCGTTCTTGAAGGTAGAACACAAGCTGTCATTCGAGATCACTTTCTTAAATATGATAGAGCCGTCCGATGTCGAGTGAAAATCATTACTATGGATATGTTTAGCCCTTATTATGCCTTTGCTAAACAGCTTCGCTTTCGAATTTCTAGGCTCAGGCTGAAACAGTCTCCCAGACTGTTTCACTCCCATATGCTAAAATCGTTCTAGATTGCTTCCATATTGTCCAACATCTCAGCCGTGCTATGAGTCGTGTGCGTGTCCAAATTATGAATCAGTTTGAGCGAAAATCCCATGAATACAAGGCTATCAAGCGTTACTGGAAACTCATTCAACAAGATAGTCGTAAACTCAGTGATAAGCGATTTTATCGCCCTACTTTTCGTATGCACTTAACAAATAAAGAAATTCTAGACAAGCTTTTGAGCTATTCAGAAGAGTTGAAACACCACTACAATCTCTATCAACTCTTGCTTTTTCACTTTCAGAACAAGGAACCTGACAAATTCTTCGGACTTATTGAGGACAATCTAAAGCAGGTTCATCCTCTTTTTCAGACTGTCTTTAAAACCTTCCTCAAGGATAAAGAAAAGATTGTCAACGCCCTTCAACTACCCTATTCTAACGCCAAATTGGAGGCGACTAATAATCTCATTAAACTTATCAAGCGAAATGCCTTTGGTTTTCGGAACTTTGAAAACTTCAAAAAACGGATTTTCATCGCTCTAAATATCAAAAAAGAAAGGACAAATTTCGTCCTTTCTCGATCTTAGCTTTTCTTCAACCCACTACAGTTGACAAAGAGCCTCAATAAAACGGAGAATAAGGGATTCGAACCCTTGCGCCAGTTACCCGACCTAACGATTTAGCAAACCGTCCTCTTCAGCCTCTTGAGTAATTCTCCTATTAATGGGCACGAGTGGACTCGAACCACCGACCTCACGCTTATCAGGCGTGCGCTCTAACCACCTGAGCTACGCGCCCAAGTTAAAAACTTGGTAATTTGAACAAAGTTCAAAGCGGGTGACGAGAATCGAACTCGCGACAACAGCTTGGAAGGCTGTAGTTTTACCACTAAACTACACCCGCATAAATACTATTAATAAAAATGGCGCGAGACGGAATCGAACCGCCGACACATGGAGCTTCAATCCATTGCTCTACCAACTGAGCTACCGAGCCTTATTGCGGGAGCAGGATTTGAACCTACGACCTTCGGGTTATGAGCCCGACGAGCTACCGAGCTGCTCCATCCCGCGTTAATGAAAAGGAGGATGTGGGATTCGAACCCACGCACGCTTTTACACGCCTGACGGTTTTCAAGACCGTTCCCTTCAGCCGGACTTGGGTAATCCTCCATACCATTCAAATGGACCTTGTAGGACTTGAACCTACGACCACTCGGTTATGAGCCGAGAGCTCTAACCAGCTGAGCTAAAGGTCCAACAAGATCTTTATAGCGGCGAAGGGGATCGAACCCCCGACCTCCCGGGTATGAACCGGACGCTCTAGCCAGCTGAGCTACACCGCCATGAATCGGGAAGACAGGATTCGAACCTGCGACACCTTGGTCCCAAACCAAGTACTCTACCAAGCTGAGCTACTTCCCGAGTTAAATAGAAAAATGCACCCTAGAGGAGTCGAACCTCTAACCGCCTGATTCGTAGTCAGGTACTCTATCCAGTTGAGCTAAGGGTGCTCTATATTATGCCGAGGACCGGAATCGAACCGGTACGATCGTTACCAATCGCAGGATTTTAAGTCCTGTGCGTCTGCCAGTTCCGCCACCCCGGCCTCTCTAAGCGAACGACGGGATTCGAACCCGCGACCCCCACCTTGGCAAGGTGGTGTTCTACCACTGAACTACGTTCGCACTGTTTTCTTCTATCTAAAATGCCGGCTACATGACTTGAACACGCGACCCTCTGATTACAAATCAGATGCTCTACCAACTGAGCTAAGCCGGCTCATTTATTATATCTTAATGCGGGTTAAGGGACTTGAACCCCCACGCCGTTAAGCGCCAGATCCTAAATCTGGTGCGTCTGCCAATTCCGCCAAACCCGCATATATGACCCGTACTGGGCTCGAACCAGTGACCCATTGATTAAAAGTCAATTGCTCTACCAACTGAGCTAACGAGTCTAAAATAACTTACGTTATTCTAACGGTCCCGACGGGAATCGAACCCGCGATCTTCGCCGTGACAGGGCGACGTGATAACCGCTACACTACGGGACCTTTGGGAGTTAACGGGATCGAACCGCTGACCCTCTGCTTGTAAGGCAGATGCTCTCCCAGCTGAGCTAAACTCCCTAGAGCTAAGCGACTTCCATATCTCACAGGGGGCAACCCCCAACTACTTCCGGCGTTCTAGGGCTTAACTTCTGTGTTCG
>CAJNBP010000010.1 GCA_905221035.1 bacterium
CTCAAGTGACAACTATATTAGTATATCACAGTCGCTTTCGCTTGTCAACACTTTTTTGAAACTTTTTTAAGTTTTTTAAAACTTTTTTCATCAAGTGCCTCAACTGCAACATACTATAGTCCGTACGGGATTCGAACCCGTGTTACCGCCGTGAAAAGGCGGTGTCTTAACCCCTTGACCAACGGACCAGAGTTGTTATTTTCAACTCTTACTATTATACAGCCTTTTTATTTTTTGTCAATAACTTTTTAAAACTTTTTTTACTTTTTTGCATGAATTCCTAATGAGTACGAATATCAAACTCTTTAAACACAATACGCAAGTCCCTTAAGACTCTTTGACGTCCTCTGAAGCGTTCATTTCTTAAGACGCGTTCTAACTCTTCTTGTTGTTCTTTAGTTTGTTTGTTTCTATAATCTCTTAGTGTCTCATGAAAGAGATAATACTCATCTAGCCAGAGGCCTCCCTCGCTTATACGATGACTAATCTCACCCACTTCTTCATATGGCTCTTTATCATATCTACGCTTCCGGCTTTCTTGTTTACGGATATAGTCTAGAATTCGATTTCGGAACTTGGTTTTGAAATATTTACGTAAGCGTGGAATATCTTCTACTAATCCTTCTTCTCTACTGATCAATTCATGTAAGCAAATCATTCCCTCTTGGTCCCAGTCCGATAGCTCCCATAAATGAAGGTAATATTCATTTCTACACTTGTATACAATTCCTTGGACTTCTTCATACAATTTTTTAAGCATTCTTGTCCCCTTTCTAGGTACAGTCTAACAGATTCAGAAATACTTTTGGCACATTTCATCCATTCTGAACCCTTTACCGCCTCAACTGCACAAAAAAGAGAGGACACGCCTCTCTTTGGGTTATTTTTCATCATTCATTTTTGACTTTACTTCATCATAGGATAGTGCATGCGATTCCTCTTCTACTGTTTCAGGCATCTTTCCTGTTTCGTAAAGAGATTTAATTTGTGTACTATCCAATGTTTCGTATTTCAATAGTGCTTCTGCAATCAACTTGTGAGTTTCACGATTTGACTGAATAATTTCAGCAGCTTTATTTCGTGCCTCGTTCAATAATGAACGAACCTCTTCGTCAATTTCATAAGCTGTTTGTTCTGAAATTGATTTTTGAGGGCTTTGTGCACCAA
This sequence comes from bacterium, assembly GCA_905221035.1. Lineage (GTDB taxonomy): Bacteria > Bacillota > Bacilli > Lactobacillales > Streptococcaceae > Streptococcus. Next base: position 1,168 of record CAJNBP010000010.1, read on the forward strand.
ACATAGTATGATTTCCTTCATATTGAACTGGACCAAGTTTTTCACTCATACCGTACTCTGTAACCATTGCACGCGCCATTTGTGTCGCCTGTTCAAAGTCGTTTGAAGCTCCTGTAGTTTGGACGTTAAAGATAATTTCTTCGGCTACACGTCCACCCATTAAGCCAGCCAATTGCTCTTTCATATCTTCTTTAGATAGAAGCATTTGGTCTTCCTTAGGAAGTGCAATCATATAACCACCTGCACGGCCACGTGGTACAATTGTAACCTTATGGACAACGCGGGCATTCGATAAGACTAGACCAACAATGGTATGCCCTGCCTCATGATAGGCAACCAATTCACGTTCTTTTTGTGAAACTGTCTTATCTTTCTTAGAAGGACCAGCAATAACTCTATCTTCTGCTTCATCAATATCTGAAGCATCAATTATCGATTTATTACGACGAGCGGCAACCAAGGCTGCTTCATTCAACACATTCTCTAAATCAGCACCAACAAAACCTGGAGTTTGTTGAGCCACTAATTTCAAATCAACATCTTCTGCTAAAGGCTTGTTCTTAGCGTGAACTTTCAAGATTGCTTCACGACCTTTAACATCAGGACGGCCAACCAATACTTTTCTATCAAAACGTCCTGGACGCAAAAGGGCAGGATCAAGTACATCTGAACGGTTTGTCGCAGCGATGACGATAATCCCCTCATTTCCCTCAAAACCATCCATCTCAATCAAGAGTTGGTTCAATGTTTGTTCACGTTCGTCATTTCCTCCGCCGAGACCGACTCCACGTTGACGTCCAACAGCATCAATTTCATCTATAAAGATGATAGCTGGTGCTGCTTTTTTGGCATCTTCAAAAAGAGAACGAACACGACTAGCTCCAACTCCGACAAACATTTCTACAAAGTCAGAACCTGAGATACTAAAGAATGGAACACCTGCTTCTCCGGCGACTGCCTTAGCAAGCAAAGTTTTACCTGTTCCCGGAGGTCCCTCCAAAAGAACACCTGCTGGAATACGGGCTCCAAGTTTTGTAAATCGTTTTGGATCTTTTAAGAATTCAACAACTTCAACTAGTTCTTGTTTTTCTTCTTCAGCTCCAGCAACATCTGAAAATCTTACTTTAATATCTTCTTTATTTGCGGCTTTAGCCTTACTACGTCCAAAACTCATTGGGTTACGGCTATTATTTCCTCCCATATTTCCCATCATAGAGAACAGGAAGAAGAATAGAATACCGAATGGCACAATGGATACGAGAATATTAATCCACATACCACTTGAACTTTCATGCTTAACAGTTACTTCCGCTTTATGGTCAGAAGCAAGTTTTTGCAATTCTGATACGGTAGTATCTGAAGGAAGAATAATACTTGAAAATTTCTCTACTTTTGTAGCAGAAGAAGAAAAGAACTGGATACCTGTTTCTTCTTTACTCGTTTTAGGATTTTTATAGACACCCGAAACTTCGATAACACTACCATTTGGTTGGTAAGTTAATTCTTTTACATTGTCATCGGTAATTTCTTTTACCAATTCTGTATAATTAATTTGCTCACTTTTCCCTGCAACACTACCTGTACTAAAATACTGGTAACCTGTAACTAGGAGAAAAATAAGTAATAACCATAGAAAAGGATTTTTAACTAAACCATTATTTTGTTTTTTCATTAAAAATTGTTCTTTCTAATTTGAATACACTTCTTCTTTCAATACTCCAACATAAGGAAGGTTACGATAATTTTCTTTGTAATCTAAACCATAACCTACTACAAACTCATTTGGGATAGTAAAGCAGGTATAGTCTGCCTCAATTTCTACAACACGTCCTTCTGGTTTATCCAACAAGGTTGCAATCTTAACAGAAGCTGCATCTCTTGCAATAAACATATCTCGCAAATTCTTCAAAGTTTGACCTGTATCAATGATATCTTCTACAAATAAAACATCTCTTCCTTTGATGTCTTGAGTTACATCTTGCTTAATATTGATCACACCGCTACTTGCTGTTCCACCATGATAGCTAGAAACCATCATGAAGTCCATTTCAATATGAGTGTCGATATGTTTGACCAATTCAGCCATAAAAGGAATAGATCCTTTTAAAATCCCAACTAAAATTGGATTTTTTCCTGCATAGTCTTTAGTGAGTTGAGCACCTAATTTTTTAGCAGCTTCTGTAATTTCATCGTGTGAAACGAGGATTTTTTTAATATCGTTTTCTAACATTTTTTTACCTATCTATTTTTTCTATATAAAGTACAGTGTTCATTATATCATTTTTCGTGTTTTTACTCAAATTACTGGTCGCAATTCCCAAAATTGAGACAATTTCTCCAAATTGCTCAATAATAAGAGCAGATTTTCGCTTTTCCATAGGGATTTTCAAATCAATAAATAAACGTCTGAGTTTCTTTCTATGCCCATTTTGAATCAAAACATCTCCAGGTTTTCGATGACGAATGTGTATGGATGTTTCGCGTGAAACAAGTATTTGTTGAATTGATTCACCTTCTAATGGAATTCCAAAGGAAAATGTGTATCCTTGATAAGCTACCTGATTTTGATAGTGTAACACAAATTCATCTTCCTTTTCATCAGCCTGCGGACCGATTTTACAAATCTGAAAATGTTGGTATTCTTTTATCAATTCATAGCCATTTTTAAGCGGATGACGATACTGACTTTTAGTTTTTAAAATCTGTCGAACTTCATCAAACTGAGCTTTTGTAAGATTCAAATCTGGAAAACAATTCAGATAAGTTTGGAGTAAAACTCTTTGTGTAGACTCAGAATAAGAAAATAACTGCTGTAAATCTTCCACATCAATATTGTTAGATAATTCAGCTATAGCTAAGTCATAATCTAAAATTTCATTTCCGATACTTAAGATTGCATCTCTAAACCTAGGATTTTCTTTTTCTAATTCTGGTAAATAAGAGTTTCGAATACGATTGCGAAAATAATAATTTTCCTGGTTTGATGTATCTTCAAAGTGAAAAATGGGGGGAAAATCTTTTTTCTGAAAATGCAAGAAGGGGCGAATGATTTCTATATCCCCAACTACTTGCTTCTCCTTAATTCCTGATAGATAGCGCAAACGAGTACCTCGAATCAAACGCATCAAAATCGTTTCCACCTGGTCATCAGCATGGTGGGCAGTGACTAAAGCTGTCGCACCTGTCTTTTTCATGACCTCTTTAAAAAAATCATAACGAAAATGTCGAGCACCCGCTTCTGAAAATTCTCCTGAAAAATTGCTGACATAAATAGGAAGTCCAGCTTCAGCAGCCAACTTCCTTAATTCCTTTTCTTCCCAATCTGATTCTACTCTCTGCTTATGATTAACATGAGCTAAAATCAATTCAATTTCTAACTCTTTCTGATAAGTAGACAATACCTTAAATAGAAACATAGAATCTAATCCACCAGAAAGAGCTAGCACCACTTTAGCATGCTTTTTGAAATATTCCTTCTTGAGAAAATGATTTAAAACATCCTGTTCCCTCATTTTAGAACCTCATAAACATCCTTAGCTATCTGAGAAATCGTATCATAATCAGAATTCTGAGTAAAAATAGAAAGAACAAATGGAGAATCTGCATAGACGACACCCGTATCATGCTTAAATTCATCCGCATCCCCAATTTTATGAGCTACCTTCACAGAAATACCTTTGGCAATGCGCTGATTATCAAAATCTGTTTTAGTCAAAGACTCCAATACAAATCCATTTTGATTATAAATAGCTTCCATGACTTTTCCAGCCATTTTAGAAGAAATCAATTTTTCTTTTGGATCCCAATCATCTCCCATAATAGCAGACATCTTGGACTTAAATGTTGCATCTGATTGATTTGAAATGTAATATCCCAATATGTTATGAGCTACATTATCAGATTCTTTAGATACTTTTGTGATTAAGTCCTTGAGAGAATATTCTTTATTATCCTCTTTTTTAGGAAGACTACCACTTCCCTCTGGTTTATAAGAACCTGGAAAATCATTAACTGCTGATACGTATTTTACAGTCGTATCTAACTGATACAGACCCTCATTTATTTTTTCTTGCGTATAGTAGAGATAAGGGAGTTTTAAAACACTAGCCGCATACATCTTTTCATCTTGATTGATACCTGCTTCTTTTCCAGTAGCCAGTTGCTTAACATAAATGGAGAAAGAATCTTTTTGATATTTTTCAGATAACATTTCTTGGACTTTACCCATCCGATTATCTTCTTCAGAAGTTGATTCCTTATCTACCCATCCAGCCTGATCAATATGTAGAAATTCTTTTCCTTCTACAAACATGGTCTTATCTATTGACACCTGCGAATAAGCTGATAAGGATGATTTTACCTCTTTTAAATCATAAGGACTATTATACAGTTTAAAATTAGATTCTAACCATACTTTTTTTATTGTAGGAGTTACCTCTGACTGGTCATATAAAAATCGTTTGTCCGCAGCTATAAATTGATGGTTGGATAACTTAAACACTGGAATCCCTTGTTTATTTAAGCGCCACTCGGTTATTTGAAAACTTGTTTTTGGAGTTAATTTTCCAGATTCAACAACTAAATCTTCATTCGCATAGACAGGAACCTCTCCATAAACAATAGGAGAATTTAGCTTTTCTCTAAAATAAATACCAAAGTCAGATTGTGAAAGGTAATAAATTTCTTTCGAAGTATAGACGACTTCTTTTTCTGTGCTAACGACTTTTGAAATGGCCAAAAAACTCGGTAGCAACAAAATAATTAAGAACTTACGCATTCTTCCTTTCCTTTTCTTCTTGTAAATGCAATAATTGATTTTTATCAGCCAACTCTTCCAGTTTTTCATCTGATAAACTCAAAAATTGCTCAATTACGTCTAATAAATTTTCCATTTTATCACCTTTGAAGCAAGTCAGGAATCGTGTAAACTATTTCCCTAGACTTAGAATAATAGTACTTCGCTCGTGTATATTTGGCAGCATAATCCTCGTCTTTCAACTTGGTAGCAAATGCTGTCTCCTTATCCTTTTCATCACTCAAAGTTTTATACTGAGTTTGCAAGTCTGCTAATTGCTGACGTCTTTGGAGTAATTGCTGATAGCTCTGCGCTAAATTAAAAGTTGGCAAAATAAATAACAGCATAATCAAAATCAATACCCACCCCATAAAACGATTCCGTTTTTGTCGTTCCTTCATCAGATAGCGACGACGTTGATGCTCATTTTGAATAAAAGAATTATTCAATTGTACAATATTCTTAGACATTTTCTTCTACCCGTGTTTCACTGATAATTTCATACATGCCCGCTGCATCTTCTTTTTTTGTACTATCTTTCATCTCTAGTACTTTTACAAGTAGCAACTTATTGCCAAAGCGAATTTCAACTTGGTCATCAACTTTCAAATCCGTTGAACTTTTGGCCAAAATCCCATTCACCTTGATTCTACCTTTATCTGCCACTTCTTTCGCGACTGTACGACGCTTGATAATTCGTGATACTTTTAAATATTTGTCTAATCTCATCCTTATTACCTCAACTTATTATTGTACCATTTTTATCTATTTTATAGAAGAAAAATATCAAATGACATTTTCTTCCTTCGACTCTTTTATCTCTAATAAACTTTCTCCAAAAATTATCAGGCCTTCTAAAATTTCATAATCTTTCTTATTTCGGACATCAAATACAAGCTCCATTAATCCTTCATTCTCAGCTATAGCTGCTTTTAAGTTCGTTGTGGATAAAGCTTTAAAATAATCTTGAGCTAAAAACAGTCGTTGAGTGATTTTTTCAAATTGAACTGTAATCTTGTTCTCTTTTCTTTCCACACGTTGAACAAAGACCTTGTCCAAATATGACTTGACCAAACCAATCTCTAAAAGATAGGCTACTACATCTGGGTATTCTCCAAAGCGGTCCATCAACTCTTCTTGTAACTCTTCATAATTGACACGGTTGTCAATTTGACGAATTTTTTTATAAATTTCAATCTTATGGCGTTGGTCAAAAATATAAGTATCAGGAAGATAAGCATCAATTTGTAAAATCAATTCGGCATTCCCTCTGGTTCTTGTGTTAGCATTCCCGTTTCGTTTAGCAATAGCTTCCTCTAATAACTGCGAATACAATTCAAAACCAACAGAATCAATGAAACCAGACTGGGATTTTCCTAGGAGATTTCCTGCTCCACGAATTGAAAGATCTCGCATCGCAATCTTAAATCCGGATCCCAATTCTGTAAATCCTTTGATGGCTTCTAATCTCTTTTCAGAGACTTCACTAATCGATTTTTCTGGACGATACATTAGATAGGCATAAGCAATACGATTACTACGACCTACTCTTCCTCTTAATTGATACAAGGTTGACAAGCCCATATGATCCGCATTTTCAATAAATAAAGTATTAGCATTTGGAATGTCTACCCCTGTCTCAATAATGGTAGTCGTCACCAAAATATCATATTGTCCTTCAATAAAGTCCAGTAGAGTATTTTCTAACTGAATTTCACTCATTTGTCCGTGAACATACCCAATCGAAGCCTCTGGAATTAACTCCTGTAATTCTGAAACCTTCTGGTCAATCGTGTCAACTTTATTGTAAAGATAATAAACTTGACCTCCACGCTCCATTTCACGCAAGACAGCATCACGAATGACACTATCATTCTTTTCTAAAACATAGGTTTGCACTGGATAACGATTTGTTGGAGGAGTTTCAATAACAGATAAATCTCTGATTCCCAGCATAGACATATGAAGGGTACGAGGGATTGGCGTAGCTGTCAAGGTTAGGACATCCACTTGTTTCTTTAACTCTTTCAAAGTTTCCTTATGCTTGACACCAAATCGTTGTTCTTCATCAATAATCATCAATCCCAAATCAGAAAACACAACATCTTTTGACAAAACACGATGTGTTCCAATTAAAATATCGACTTGACCGTTTTTCAATTTTTCAAGTGTTTCAGTCTGCTCTTTTTTACTTCTAAATCGGCTCAACACATCAATATTAACTGCAAAATTTTGGAATCGTTCCTTAAAATTCGTGTAGTGCTGTTGCGCTAAAACCGTCGTCGGAACTAGAACGACAACCTGTTTGTGATCATTGACTGCCTTAAAGGCTGCACGCATAGCAACTTCAGTCTTTCCAAAACCAACATCCCCAACTAAAAGTCGATCCATTGGTTGAGAATTCTGCATATCTCTCTTGATTTCCTCGATACTACGAAGTTGATCATCCGTTTCAACATAAGGGAAAGAATCATCAAAAGCATCTTGCTCTTCATCATCAGCTGAAAAAGCATAACCTTTCAACTGACTACGCTCAGAATAGAGTTTGATTAAATCGTCTGCTATATCCTCTACCTGATTCTTAACTTTTTGCTTGGCTTTTTTAAAATGACCGTCATTTAATTTATTGAGTTTTGGAGCTTTCCCATCACTTGAAACATATTTAGACAGTAGATGAATCTGTTCTACTGGGATAGAAATTTGATCACCATTTTGATATTGAACACTGACATAATCGCGGTGAATCCCTTTGATTTCAATTGTTTCAATTCCTAGATATTGACCAATTCCATGAATATGGTGAACAACATAATCCCCTTTTTCAAGTTCATTGTAATCTTTTAATCTCTCTGCGTTTGAAACATGTTGTCTGCGAAAACGACGTTTCAATTTCTTTTGAAAAATCTCATGTTCAGTAATCACCAGAATTTTTTCATCTACAAAATGAAAACCATGTCTGAGATTGCCCTCGATTAAGTTTACAGATTCTTTACAGATACTTGACTTATCTCTAGAATCCAATTTAATCTGGTATTCCTCTAAAATATCCTCCAATGTTTTACTTCCCATTGAATTGCTAGACTGCAAGATAATAGTGTAGTCCATTTTTTTATATCGTTCAATTTCTTCTTTTAGAAAAGAAAATTGATTGAAAAATTCCTGCATGGGATATTGATTAAATTGATAAACCTGGTCAAACTTTAGATTTCCTAATCCCTTTTGCAGATTAGAGAAAAAGGTCGCTGGACTTTGTTTTTTATAGATTTGCTCAGTATCTGCAAAATACTGCATCTCAGAAAATGATTTACCATTCTGTAAATCTTCTGTAAAGTATTGCGCTAATTCTTTTTCAAAAGCTTCATACTGATTCATCAATTTCTGATAATCATCAAAGAATATGGGCGTATCTTTTTCAATATAATCAAATACAGTCCATGATTTCTCATAACACAAAGATAAAAATTTCCGAGAATCTGAATGCATTTGTTTTTGGCGAAAACTTGAAAGAATTTCTTCTAGGTAGGATTTCAGAATCGGCGATAGAGTTTTTGAAATTTGTTTTTCTAAAGCTGACTGTCCTCGCTGATAATCCTTTTCTCTCAAAAGTATGTCGCTAGCTGGAAAGATGGTGAGTTCTGTCTGATTTTCTTTCGATAATTGTGTTTCGACTTCAAAAGTACGAATTCCATCTACTTCATCACCAAAAAACTCAATTCGGCAAGGTTCTAACTGGGATATTTCAAAAATATCTAAAATATCTCCTCGAAGACTAAATTCTCCTTGAGTTTGTACTTGTGTAACCTTTCGATAGCCGATTTCTTTTAACTGATTGATGAGCGCGTTTTGGTCATATTCTTCACCCACTGATATTTTTACAATACTATCTTTAAATACATTGGGAGAAGGTAAAAACAATCGACTTGCTGCAATATTACAAACTAAGATCCCTTTCTTAGACGGATCACTCAAAAAACGCAAGGCTTCAACCCGTGAGATAATTTTTTCTTGTGAAGACATTAAAAACTCGACCATAGGGGAGTCATCTACCAAAAATGGATAGACAAATTCCTCACCCAAGATAGAAATAAGATCACTAATAAGCCCTTCTGCTTCTCCATAAGTTGATGTCAATAAAATAATCTTATCTTCTTTCTTCAAACTACTAGCGATTACTAAAGCTTTTGTAGAAGTTGACAAACCTAAGATTAACTGTCTTTTTTTATCTGTTAAATTTTGATGCCATTTTTGGATCTGATCATTTTCTGAGAATAAATCTAGTAAGGTCGCCATTTATCCGTTATACCTCTGCATCGTTTTCTCAAAGTTTTTCTCTTGTAAATAGTAGTTTACAGAATCGTCAACTTTGTCAATAGACTGTAAAATACCAATATAATCATCCTTGTCAAAGGTACTTAAAACATGGTTAACAACTGACATGCCATTTTTTGGTCTTCCGATTCCAATCTTAACACGATTAAAGGTCTGAGTCCCTATATGTTGAATAATAGACTTGATACCATTATGACCGCCTGCTGAGCCTTTTGCTCTTAAACGAATCTTTCCAACTTCCATGTCAAGATCATCGTAAATGATGAGTAAATCTTCAATATCCAAACCATAGTAAGTCAATAAAGCATGAACAGCTTTCCCACTTTCATTCATAAAGGTCGTTGGTTTGACTAAATAAATTTTTTCTCCATTGAAGAAAAAAGATGCTAAATCAGCTTGAAATATCTTATCATGTGTAAAAGTGACATTCTGTTTCTTCGCTAGTTGGTCAATCAACATAAAACCAACATTGTGTTTTGTTTCAAAATATTTATCTCCTGGATTTCCCAAGCCTACAAGTAATTTGGTCATTTATTTTCCTTTCAAAAGCCAAAAGGGTTGGAATTTTTTTCCAACCTAATTGACACTATTTATTAAATTTTTAGACATTAAAGCGGAATTCCATGATATCGCCGTCTTGGACGATATATTCTTTTCCTTCTTCACGCAAACGTCCAGCTTCTTTTACTGCCTTTTCAGAACCGTATTTCACTAGATCCTCATATGACATGGTAACTGCACGAATAAAGCCTTTTTCAAAGTCTGAGTGGATAATACCAGCTGCTTGAGGAGCCTTCATACCACGTTTGAAGGTCCAAGCGCGAACTTCTTTTTCACCAGCTGTGAAGTAAGTTCCAAGTCCAAGCAAGTGGTATGCTGCACGAGTCAACTTGTCAACGCCTGATTCTGTCAAACCAAGAGCTTCAAGAAATTCTTGCTTGTCTTCATCGTCTAACTCAGAAATTTCTTCCTCAGCACGCGCTGAAATAACTACTACTTCAGCATTTTCTGTCGCTGCAAATTCGCGAATTTGTTTGACATAGTCGATAGAGTCTGGATCTGAAACTACATCCTCATCTACATTGGCAACATAAAGAACTGGTTTAGTCGTCAAAAGGAAGAGACCTTTGACAACCTTTTGTTCTTCATCTGTAAATTCGATGGTGCGAGCTGATTTTCCATCTTCAAGTACTGGTTTAATCTTTTGAAGAACATTGAATTCTGCCACTGATTCTTTATCTTTTTGCGTACGTGCCATCTTTTCTACACGCGCATAGCGCTTATTAACTGATTCTAAGTCAGCAAGAATCAACTCTAGGTTAATGGTATCAATATCTGCCAGTGGATCCACAAAAGCATCTTCACGTCCTTGCTCACGCATGACATTTTCATCATCAAAAGCACGAACTACATGAACAATCGCATCTACTTCACGAATATTGGCCAAGAATTTATTTCCTAGCCCTTCTCCTTTTGAAGCTCCTTTTACAATCCCTGCAATATCTGTAAATTCAAATGTTGTTGGCACTGTCTTTTTAGGAGTAATCATTTCAGTCAATTTTTGTAGACGTTCATCTGGAACTTCCACCATTCCAACGTTTGGGTCAATAGTCGCAAATGGGTAGTTAGCTGCCTCTGCTCCTGCTTTTGTAATTGCATTAAATAGTGTTGATTTACCAACGTTTGGCAAACCAACGATACCTGCTGTTAAAGCCATATTTTTTCATTCTCCGTTTTCATTTCAATCCCTAATATTATAACACAAAAAGGGAAAACTTGCTAACCCTCTAACTAAGGCTTCTTAGTCAATAATTTTATTCATTTTTCGATCAAAATCATAGCGTCCCATCATGACAACATGGTCACAATTGCTACATTTGATTTTGATATCTGCTCCTACACGTGTAATTTCCCAACGATTGGCCTTTTTACCTGTTGACTTGATGGTACAAGCGTGTGGTTTTTTCATTTCAACAAAATTTCCAACTTGATACATACTACTCTCCTTTTCTTTTTCGATTATATCATAAAAGAGGCGAGCTAAGCTCAACCTCTTTCACTTAATTTGTACGAACTGGTGTAATGAGCTGCATGAAGTCCTCATCAGTGTCTGCTGGCACAAGAGTAAATGGACGAACAGCTGAGATAAAGCTAATGGTCACTTTTTCGCTATTTAAAGCTTTAAGAGAATCAATCAAGTAAGTTGGGTTGAAACTAATAGTCAAATCTTCACCAGTAACCTGATCAGTATCGATTTCTTCGTTTACTTTACCAACTTCTGGAGAATGAACATGGGCGCTAACAATACCACCTTTAATTTCAAGCTTCACAGTACCATTTTGAGTTGCACTTGATAAAAGGCGAGCACGCTCCATTGACTGACGTAAGTTTACTACATCAAAAGTAATTGTAGTGTTAAAGTCTGTTGGAATCAAACGATCTGTATCAGGATAGTTTCCTTCTAACAGACGTGTGTAGAAGCTAATATTTTCGCTTCTAAAGAGGATTTGATTGTTAGCAAAGAAAATCTCTACAGTTTCAATATCATCTGTAAAAACCGCTGAAAATTCGCGTAAAGAACGGCTAGGAATTACAACATCAAAATCATCACTATTTTTCTCCAGCGTTAATTTTTTCTGGCTTAGACGATGAGAGTCTGTCGCAACTGTTTTTAGCTCCTTGTGTTGGCTCAATACGAAGTGAACACCTGTCAAAATTGGACGACTTTCTTGTGTACTTGCCGCAAAAGCTGTTTCATTGATAATTTTCTTGAGTAATTTTGTTTCAAGAACCAAAGGAGTGCTTGCTGAAATTTCTTGAATTCGTGGATATTGTTCGCTATCTTTTCCTTTTAGGGTAATTTCTGATTTGCCACTGGTTAAAACAATTTGATTTTGTTCAATTTCTTTAAAATCAAGAGTCACATCAGGTAGACTAGATACAACATTGATGAAGAAAGAAGCTTCAAGAAGAATCGAACCTAAAGAAGTAATTAACAAACCAGCATCTTCATTTTTTTGAGAAATAAAATTTTCAATTGAAATTTGACCATTTGAACCAATTAAAGTAACACCTTCATTGGTTACGTCAATTTTGACAGTTGATAAAATAGGAATGGCATTTTTAGAACTAATAGCTCTCTTAGTAGTGTTTAAGGCTTGTAGAAATAAATTTTTATTAATTGAAAAATGAATCATGGATTCTCCTTTATTTATTTTTAGTATTAGAAGGATAATAGTAATAATAGAGTCTGTGAAATCTGTGGAAAACAGACTAAAAGTAAGTTATATCAAGTTTTTTGGCTTGTTTAAAAATTGTGGATAAAAAAGATAAAAAAGTGAAAGTTATCCACAAGTTATTTGATTTTCTTTTTGATTGATTCGATTTCTAAACGTAAATTATCGTCTTCATCAATCAAAGATTTAATTTTTGCATGGGCATGAATGACTGTTGTATGATCTTTTCCACCAAATTCCTTCCCAATTTTTGGAAGACTATTATCTGTTAATTCTCTAGATAAATACATAGCTACTTGACGGGCCAAAACAATATTTTGAAGGCGTCTGCTTCCCTTCATTTCTTTGACGCTAACACCATAAAAGTTACCAACTTCAGTTTGGATTTTGTCAATTGGGATGACGAGCATTTGGCTAACATCTTGTTTGCGAGCTCTAATAGCTTCTGCAGCAATATCAATAGTGATATCCTTGATGTTTTTTACTCTGGCAATTAAAGTGATGTCATTGATTGCTCCCTCAAGGTCTCGAACATTTGAATCAAATTGCCCAGCTAGGTATTCTAGAGTATCACTTTGGAAATTGTAGCCTAAATGTTCCGTTTTACTTTGTAAAATGGCAATACGTGTTTCAAAGTCAGGGGGTGTGATAGTTTGTGTCAATCCCCAACTAAAGCGCGTGACAAGCCTCTCCTCGAGCCCTTCTAGATGTTTTGGACTACGATCACTCGTTAGGACAATCTGTTTTTGCTTGTCATGAAGGGCATTAAAAGTATTGAAAAATTCTTCTTGAGTTGCGACTTTTTTTCCGCTGAGTGACTGGATATCATCGATTAACAAAAGATCAAGACTGCGGTAGGTCTTTTTAAACTTTTCCATTTCTCCAAGTCTTAGGTGGTCAAGAAAGTCATTAATAAAACTTTCAGCAGGGATATATTTAACACGCGCATTCGGAATATTTTTTAGAATTTCATTTCCAATAGCGTTTAATAAGTGAGTCTTCCCAAGCCCAGGTCCCCCATAGATAAAAAGAGGATTATAGGTCAGAGCCAAATCTTCAGAGACAGCCAAGGCGGCTGATACAGCCCAAACATTTCCATCCCCTTGGATAAAATTATCAAAGGTATACTTCTCTTTTAACCCAGTATCTGAATAAGGAATAGAGGCTAATTTTGGACTATAGTCATAAAGAGTTGAATTTGTAGCTTCTTCAACTTGTGAGATAGTCGTGTCTTGAGGTTTAGTGAAAATATAGTGGGGTGTTATTTCAGCGTCATAAATTTCAAATCCAGCAACTACAATAATATCTTTTAGTTGTTTTTCCCAGACCATTTCCATCTCAGATCGTGGTAAAAATATAGTTGCAACATTTTCCTCTACCTTGATGAGTTCAGCTTGAATAGCATAGAAATCATACATGGATCGAGTCAGTCTTTCTTGCGCAAATTCTAAGATACGATTCCAAAATTGTTTTTCTTTCAATCCGTTCTCCTCCTTTACTACTTGTTTAAAAGTTTAATGCTAGACTTATTTTACCATAGATAGTAAGAATTTTCCACAAGCTGTGAAAAATAATCCACAATGTTATCATCTTTTATCCACAGGTTGGGGATAAGATTAAAAACTATTGATTTATTGAGCTTTTTATCGAAAAAAATAGTGGATAACCTTGTGAGATAAAAAAATAAAAGAACAGCCTTATTTCAGGCTGTTGATAATTCTACTATATTCTTCTTGATTTGAAAAAGAAATAATGATTTTTCCACTATCTTGTTTAGACAGTTTGATTTCTACATCTAATCCGAGTAGTTTTTTTAACTGTTCTTCTTCATTTTGTATGAAATGATCAGTTTTTTGCTGTTTCTTTTGTTTTTTATCTGTCAGAAGAGCTTCTAACTTTCTTACAGAAATGTCTTCTTCTATAATTCGTTGAAAGAAATAGTCTTGTTGTTCCTTATTCAACCCAACTAGAGAACGCGCATGGGCTTGTGATAGTTTGCCATTTTCTACTTCTGATAGGATCGGTTCTGGTAAGGAAAGCAAACGAATGGAGTTGCTGATATATGGACGAGACTTTCCCATTTTATCTGCAATTTCAGCATGGGTGAATCCTTTCTCTACGAGAGATTCATAGGCGCGTGCTTCTTCTATTGGATTTAAATTTTCTCTCTGTAAATTTTCAATGATAGACTGGACCATCATCTCTTGGTCTGAAAGATGTTTAACAACAGCTGGGATAGACCTTAGACCAGCTAAAAGTGAAGCCCGATATCGTCTTTCTCCTGCAAGGATTTCATAACCAATAACAGGAGATTGACGAACAATAATCGGTTGAATGACCCCATTTTCTTTGATAGACTGTGCTAGTTCATGTAGTTTTTCTCCATCAAATTCTTTTCGAGGTTGATAGGGATTTTTTTGTATATCCGTGATAGAAATCATTTCAAATTTTTCCATGATTCTACACTAACACATCTTTTCTCTTATGTAAAGCTTTCTTTACATAGATATCAATTAAGATTCTAAATCGCCTGAACTCTTGTCAAGTTTAATAGATGTAGTTTCTTCTTTACCGTTACGATAGTAGGTTATTTTAATAGTGTCTCCGATAGAATGATTGTAAAGAGCACTTTGTAAGTCTGTTGATGAAGCAATCTCTTTGTCATCTACTTTTGTAATAACATCGTATTTTTCAAGGTGACCATTTGCAGGCATATTGCTTTGTACAGAACGAACAACTACACCAGATGTTACACTGCTTGGAATATTCAGTCTTCTAATATCACTTGTATTAATATTTGAGAGATTGACCATTTGGATGCCCAAAGCTGGACGCGTCACTTTTCCGTTCTTTTCTAACTGTTCAATAATATTGATAGCATCATTTGCAGGGATTGCGAAACCAAGGCCTTCTACAGATGTTCCTCCATTTGTGGCAATTTTACTTGAGGTAATTCCGATAACCTGTCCTTGAATATTGATTAGTGGGCCACCAGAGTTACCTGGGTTAATAGCAGTATCAGTTTGGATAGCTTTTGTAGAAATAGCTTGTCCATCTTCAGATTTTAAAGATACATTTCGATTAAGACTAGATACGATACCTTGAGTGACAGTATTTGCATATTCAGAACCTAACGGGCTACCGATGGCAATAGCAGTTTCTCCTACGGTTAACTTACTAGAATCACCAAACTCAGCTACTGTTGTCACTTTTTCTGAAGAGATTTTGACGACAGCAATATCAGAGAAAGTATCAGCTCCGACAATTTCTCCAGGTACTTTAGTTCCATCTGACAAACGAATATCTACTTTGCTGGCGCCATTGATAACGTGATTATTGGTGACAATATAAGCTTCTTTATCATTCTTTTTATAAATAACCCCAGATCCTTCACTAGAGATTTGTTGAGAATCTGTGTCAGTATCATCATTGCCAAATACGCTATTTTGTCTATTTGCTGAATAAGTAATAACAGAAACAACGGCATCTTTTACTTTATTAACAGCCTGCGTTGTTGAATTTTCGTTTTTATAGGCAGTCTGTGTGATAGTACTATTGTTGTTAGAGCTATTTACACCACTTTTTTGAGTTAGTTGAGTTATTGAAAAACTACCCAAGGCTCCACTAAAAAAGCTAATGACGATAACGACTAATAATTGAAACCATTTTTTATAAAATGTTTTTAGATGTTTCATATTTGCCTCCATATGTTTGAATTACTGAAAGTATAAACTGACTAGCTTAATTATAACTTAAACACAAAAGTTTTTCACAGATTGTGGATAACTTTCGAAAATCTGTGATTTTCTAGGTGAAATTTAACCTTTTGTTTTGTGAATAAGATGTGAAAAAATAGAGAATATGTTAGAATAGAGTCATGAAAATTAAAGTTATAACAGTTGGGAAACTGAAAGAAAAGTATTTAAAAGATGGTATTGCAGAATATTCAAAACGAATTTCTCGATTTGCTAAGCTTGAAATGATTGAGCTAGCAGATGAAAAAATACCAGATAAGGCCAGTGAGTCAGAAAATCAAAAGATTTTAGAAATAGAAGGTCAGAGAATTTTATCAAAAGTTGGTGACCGTGATTTCGTTATTGTGTTAGCTATCGAAGGGAAAACTTTCTCCTCGGAAGAATTTAGTAAGCAGTTAGAAGAAGCTTCTATAAAAGGATTTTCTACTCTTACCTTTATTATTGGAGGGAGTCTGGGGTTAGCTCAGGATGTAAAAAAGAGAGCTAATCTTTCTGTTAGTTTTGGCCGTTTAACCTTGCCCCATCAGTTAATGAGACTAGTTCTTGTTGAACAAATCTATCGCGCTTTTACGATTCAGCAGGGATCACCCTATCATAAATAGAAAATTGACTTTCAATTGAATTTTTGGTAGAATGGTTGTGTTAGGTCTCATAGCTCAGCTGGATAGAGCATTCGCCTTCTAAGCGAACGGTCGCAGGTTCGAATCCTGCTGGGATCAATATAGTAGCAAAGCTGGGAATTTTCCCGGCTTTTTTCTTAAAAAAGTACACTTGGGGAGAAAAAAATGACAGTTGAGAGAATTTTATCTAAAATGAAATTCCATTTTGTATAATGGTTTTTGTAAGTTAGCTTACAAGAAAAAAACATTTTAGGAGATTTTATTATGAAAAACACAGTTAAATTGGAACAGTTTGTAGCCTTGAAGGAAAAAGACTTGCAAAAGATTCAAGGTGGGGAAAGTAGACTGTCAAGATTACTCCGTGATTTTATTTTCCAAATAAAACAGTAATGAAATAAGGAGAAAGAGTAATGAATTTGCTTGGATTTGGGACAGTTATTGTTTATTTTTTAATTATTAGTTACAGTTACCATTTAATTTGTAAAGGTCAAGTAAATAGAAGAGAATTATACGTTTTTGGTGCTTATACATTACTAACAGCAATAGTACTTGATTTTCCCTTATATCTTCTAAATTTAGATGGGTTAGGGATTGCAACATTTTCATTTCCTTTGGGCTTATATTCCTATTTTCGATGGATTAAACAGTATGAGAGGGGTAGAGGACTATTCCTAAGTTTACTACTATCTCTTTTATATGAGAGCACTCATAACTTTCTGTCCGTAACTTTCTCCTCTATAACAGGAGACAATTTTGTTTCACAATATCATGCCCCATTCTTTTTCGTTGTAACAGTGTTGACTTATGTCGTTATCGTAACAATCATTCATTATTTCCATTTGGAACTAGACTATTTTGACAAGGACTACCTCTATCCTTTCTTGAAAAAAGTATTTTTTGCTTTACTATTGCTACATATTGTATCTTTTGTTTCAGATATGGTAAGTACGGTTAAACATTTGAATAGTTTTGGAAGTATTTTGTCATCTATTGTTTTTATCTCTCTACTTTTGACCTTCTTTACAATGAATTCTCATAAAGTTCAAATGGAGAAAGAGATTGAGTTGAAGCAGAAGAAATTTGAACAGAAACATTTACAGAACTACACAGATGAAATTGTCGGTCTGTATAATGAAATCCGTGGTTTTCGACATGATTATGCTGGGATGCTTGTCAGCATGCAGATGGCAATTGACAGTGGTAATTTACAGGAAATTGACAGAGTTTACAATGAAGTTTTGGTCAAAGCCAATCATAAACTGCGTTCAGATAAGTACACTTACTTTGATTTGAACAACATAGAAGATTCAGCTTTACGAAGTTTGGTTGCTCAGTCCATTGTCTATGCTCGAAATAACGGTGTGGAGTTTACACTGGAAGTAAAAGATACGATTACCAAGCTCCCAATTGAACTATTGGATTTGGTTCGTATCATGAGCGTTTTATTGAACAATGCTGTCGAAGGATCGGCTGATAGCTATAAAAAGCAGATGGAAGTAGCAGTTATTAAGATGGAAACTGAAACAGTTATTGTGATTCAGAATTCATGTAAAATGACGATGACTCCTTCAGGAGATCTATTTGCCTTAGGATTCTCTACTAAGGGAAGAAATCGAGGAGTCGGATTAAATAATGTTAAAGAACTACTAGATAAGTACAACAATATTATTTTAGAAACAGAGATGGAAGGCAGTACATTTAGACAAATTATTAGATTTAAGAGGGAATTTGAATGAAAGTTTTAATTTTAGAAGATGTTATTGAACATCAAGTGAGACTAGAGAGAATATTGGATGAAATTTCGAAAGAATCGAATATTCCAATATCATACAAGACAACGGGAAAAGTCCGTGAATTTGAAGAATACATTGAAAACGATGAAGTAAATCAGCTTTATTTCCTAGATATCGATATTCATGGAATTGAGAAAAAAGGATTTGAGGTTGCTCAGCTCATTCGTCATTACAATCCTTACGCTATTATCGTCTTTATCACAAGTCGATCAGAGTTTGCGACTTTGACCTATAAATACCAGGTATCAGCCCTAGATTTTGTTGATAAAGATATCAATGATGAGATGTTTAAGAAGAGAATTGAGCAAAATATCTTCTACACGAAGAGTATGTTACTTGAAAATGAAGATGTGGTAGATTATTTTGACTACAATTACAAGGGAAATGATTTAAAAATCCCTTACCATGATATTTTGTATATTGAAACGACAGGTGTCTCTCATAAATTGCGCATTATTGGTAAGAATTTTGCAAAAGAATTTTATGGTACCATGACAGATATTCAGGAAAAGGATAAACATACCCAGCGATTTTATTCTCCTCATAAGTCATTTTTGGTAAATATAGGCAATATCAGAGAAATTGACCGAAAGAATCTAGAAGTTGTTTTCTATGAAGATCATCGCTGTCCTATTTCAAGGTTAAAAATTAGAAAGTTAAAAGATATTTTAGAGAAAAAATCTCAAAAGTGATTGACAATTAGTAAGAAATTGATATAATGGTTATATCTGCTACAGATAGAAGGTCCGTTGGTCAAGGGGTTAAGACACCGCCTTTTCACGGCGGTAACACGGGTTCGAATCCCGTACGGACTATTTTATCCGCCATAGCTCAGTTGGTAGTAGCGCATGACTGTTAATCATGATGTCGTAGGTTCGAGTCCTACTGGCGGAGTATAGATAAAAGGGAACATAGTGTTGTTCCCTTTTTTGTATCAATTTGTATCACTAAGCATCTTCATAAGGAAGTCTGTTATTTCTTGAGGACTTTCTTTTTTTCCATGTGCAATCCAAGTTTGACAGACACCAAAAAGTGCGTGAGTTAGATAGATGCTACTATATTCTAATTCAGTGGTATTGAGATTTAGTTGCATAAATTGCTTTTGTAAATCCGTACTGAGCATGATATGCAGTTTATTTCGTAAGAAATTTTGGATTTCTTTAGTCCCATTTTCAGAAAGAAGGGTAGCCAGAAGTGGTTCTGATTCTAGATATTCAAAGACTTCTAAAATAGCATCTCTTTTGTGATGAGCATGTTTTTGAAAAATATATTCAAATGTATGGAATAGCTTGCTTTGATAGTGCTCAATCATATCATACTTATCCTTATAGTGAGTATAGAAGCTGGAACGACTAATTCCGGCTTTTTCTGCTAACTTGACAGTAGAAATTTGATCAAATGGCTGTTCCATCAGTAATTGTACCATAGCATTTTCAATAGTTCGCTTTGTTTTTAAGCGTTTGTTACTTTCTTGCATATTTCCTCCTTGTAAACAAATTAGACTATCTGTCTAAAAATGGATTTTTTATCTTGTAATTTAGATTTTTTAATGTATAATCTATTATATCAAAATTTTAGACAATATGTTTAAAAAAGGAGAAGATATGTTTAAAGAATGGAAAGCAATTTTAAAAAAACCAACCTTTATTATTGTCATGATAGGGATTTCTCTTATTCCAGCTCTGTACAATATCATATTTTTGTCATCAATGTGGGATCCATATGGGCAATTATCTGACTTACCTGTGGCAGTTGTCAATCATGATAAAGAGGCTTCCTATAAGGGTAATACTATGGCAATAGGAAAAGACATGGTGTCCAATTTAAAAGAAAATAAAACCTTAGATTTTCATTTCGTAGATGAAGAGGAAGGAAAGAAGGGATTGGAAGATGGCGATTACTATATGGTAGTGACTTTACCAAGTGATTTATCTGAAAAAGCAACTTCGATTTTAACGGATCATCCAGAGCAAATGCAAATCGATTATCAGACTTCAAGTGGTCATAGTTTTATTGCTAGCAAGATGAGCGATTCTGCGATGACACAATTAAAGCAGAATGTTTCTACCAATGTAACCGAGACCTATACTAAAGCTTTATTTGATAAGATGGTCGAATTAAAGGATGGTATGAGTCAAGCGGCTTCTGGTAGTGAAAAATTAACTGATGGAGCGAATCAGTTAGTGACAGGTAGTCAAACATTAACTACTAACCTACACTCTTTAGCAGATTCAAGTTTAACATTTTCAAATGGAACGGAGCAGTTTACTAAAGGATTATCCTCTTATGTTTCTGGTGTTGAACAACTTCATCTTGGCTTAGGGAATTTTAATAGTGGTTTAGTTACCTATACTGGTGCAGTGAGTCAATTAGATAGGGGATTAGGTCAATTATCTTCTAAAAGTCCTGAATTAGTAAGAGGAATCAATCAATTATATACTGGTGTAGAGGCCTATACTGGCGGTGTTTCACAACTCAATACTGGTCTTAATCAATTTTCATCTGGTGTTAGTGCCTACACCAATGGAGTGGGAAATCTTGCAACAGGTGCGAATCAGTTATCTAATCAATCAGCTACACTTCGAATGGGGGTGGAGCAATTAAGTGAAGGGATTCAACAACTTTCTAGCAAGTTAGATGCTTCGTCTGGGAAAAAAGATCAAATTAATCAATTATCTTCTGGTCTAAATAAGTTAAATCAAGCCATTCAAAATATTGATGTTGGAGATACAAAACAATTGTCTTCTGTTTTATCAAGTATAGTTTCTCTTTCTAATCAAATGCTAGCAAGTGCTCAGTCTGAAAAATCAACTACATTAGCCAAAATTCAATCAACAGCAGCTTATCAATCATTGACAAGTGAGCAACAAGCTGAGATAAGCGCTTCTGTATCTCAAAATTCGACTGATAGTATTCAATCGGCTCAGTCAATTATAGCTTTAGTACAAGGTTTACAGGGAAGTTTAGAAAATTTACAAAATCAATCTTCAAATCTTTCGACGTTAAAAAATCAAGCTAATCAAGTATTACCGCTTGCTTCTACTTCTTTGACAGGATTGTCAAGTGGATTAACAGAAATACAGGGAGCAGTGACGAGTAAATTAGTTCCTGTCAGTCAGTCGATTGCATCAGGTGTAAATGCATATACTGCGGGTGTTGATAAAGTTTCTCAGGGCGCAAGTCAACTAAGTGAAAAGAATTCCACCTTGACAGGTAGTTTGGATCAACTAGTTTCAGGCTCAAACACCTTGACACAAAAATCTTCTAGCTTGACAGCAGGAGTTGGTCAATTAGTTGAAAAAACTCCAGAATTAGTATCTGGTATTGAAAAATTATCAACTGGCTCTAACCAATTGAATCAAAAGAGTCAAGAATTGATGGCAGGAGTTGATAAATTACAATCAGGATCTGGTCAATTAGCAGACAAATCCAGTCAGTTACTTTCAGGTGCTTCTCAATTAGAGAATGGAGCTAATAAATTGGCAGATGGATCTGGGAAACTTGCAGAAGGTGGAACAAAGTTAACTTCTGGATTGGAAGATTTACAGACAGGAGTTGCTTCTTTAGGACAAGGACTAAGTAATGCTAGTGATCAACTCAAATCAGCATCTACGGAATCTCAAAATGCAGAGATTTTGTCAAATCCACTCAATCTTTCCAAAACAGACAATGACCAAGTTCCTGTAAATGGAATCGCAATGGCTCCTTATATGATATCAGTTGCGCTTTTTGTTGCAGCAATATCAACGAATATGATCTTTGCGAAGTTGCCTTCAGGACGTCATCCAGAGAGCCGTTGGGCTTGGTTGAAATCTCGCTTTGAGATAAATGGAGTTATAGCTGTTTTAGCCGCTTTCTTAGTCTATGGTGGCGTTCATCTTATTGGTCTAACAGCAAATCATGAAATGAGAACCTTGTTCTTAATTATTATCGCAAGCTTAACATTTATGTCTATGGTAACTGCATTAACAACATGGAATAGCCGTGTAGGAGCTTTCTTCTCTCTTATTTTGCTATTATTACAGTTAGCATCAAGTGCAGGTACCTATCCACTTGCTTTGACAAATAATTTCTTTAGAGCTATTAATCCTTGGTTACCAATGAGTTATTCAGTTTCGGGATTACGACAAACAATCTCTATGACAGGAAATATTCATCATCAAGTCATTTTCCTAGCTGTGATATTAGCCCTATTTACTGGTTTAGGTATGCTAGCCTATCAACCTAAGAAAATGGAAGAAGATTAAAAAATCGACCGATTAACTGGTCGATTTTTTTATGTCTTAGATGACTTTCGTTTGTGATTATAGATTGCAAATAGTAAAAGAGAAGTAAAGGAACAGATTTCTCCAATAACAAAACCATTGGGAATAAAGGAAAGTGTAATAGTTCCTTTTCCCTTAGGAACATCAACTTTCATAAAGCCAGTTTGAGCTTGTTTAATTTCTATTTTCTTCCCATCTTGGTAGGCAGACCAGCCTTTGTCATAAGGAATGGTGAAGAAAATGGACGTATCTTGTTTAACATCATATCCAGCAAAGACCTTGTTTTTAGAAGTTGATACTGTGACAGGTTGTTCTTTAATTTTTTGAATTGCCTCGGTGAAAGTTTTGGTATCTAAACGATAGAAGGTAGGAGATTCAAATGATACTTGTGAATTTCCAGGGAAACTAACATGAATATTGAAAGTTTTTTTCTCTTTAGTATATCCTAGATTAAAGAAGGAGAAAACATTATCAGTTGTAAAAGTCTTTTTTTCACCATTTACAATTATGTCAACCTTATTTTGTTTGTCATTAGAAAAGTGAAGGTTTGTGAAAGAAAGATAAACTTGGCTGTTTTCTGGAACTTCAATTTGATACTGGATTGCTGCATCCTCGTTTGAAGAACTTGTAACACTAATCAAATCATCAGTATTCTCTGTTTTTTCATAGGGGATTGGAGAAAAATAATCAAAATTGACGTCAGCAAGTTGATTTAAAAACGAGGCCTGATTATCTAGAGTGTGTTCAGTTAACTTGACATCATTGTAAACAGATTGACTAGCAAAGGCAATCGGAAGAGAGAATTGATTTTCATATAGGATAAGATTATCTTTTTGATAGATATCTTTAAAACCATACTTATCAATAGGGCTGTCTGAGATATTGTACTGGATCCCAAATAAACTATCAGCCAAAATACTATTATTTTCATAGCGGAGATTGAGATTAGTACCAGAGGATTTAAAGCCAAGTTTATCTAAAGTAGAGCTTGCTGAACGATTTCGAACAGATGAAAATTGAGAGATTCCATTGTAGTTAAATTTCATACTGTCATTTCCTGTCTGAGTTTGTAGTTTCTCAGTACGAGTAAATGGATCCTCAATATATGTTGAGAAAGATTCCATAGCTGGGATATCTCTACTATATGCACTTCGAGAAGCAAATCCCCATTCCTTAGCAATTCCGTCTATTTGAGATGAAGCATTTAAACTCACTTCAACCATTATAAATAAAGAAATTAGAATGGCAAACAGATTCACAGAGATAAACTTTTTGATAACCGCAAGGAGTAAAAGCAAATAGACAAGCAAAAATTCAAGAGTAAGCAGAATATTCAAATCTGTTAAAAAAGAATAATGTGATTTTAGATAGATGGTAGCTAAAAATCCTGTTACTATAAGAAAAAGCGAAACTAAAAAATTCCAGATTTTAATTTCTTTCAGACGATTTAAGACTTCCGCTGCTGTGTAAATTAACAAGGTAGAGAAAATCCAAGCATAGCGATGTAAAAACATGTTTGGAGTATGCATGCCTTGCCAAAATAAATCAAGAGCTTCAATATAAAAGCTTGCAATTAGAAATGTAAAGAAGACTGCATAGATAAGTTTCACGTGAAACTTAATAGATTTCAGCGTAAAAAATAAAATGGTCAAAATAAAGGGGAGTAGTCCAACAAAAATCATTGGAATAGCTCCATACTTTGTTGTGTCAAAGGAACCGATGAATTGCTTAGCAAAGAGATCAAGATACCAGCTACTTTCAGTTTGAAACTTTGTAACTTCAGTCAATTTTTCCCCATGTGTCTGTAAATCAAACAGAGTAGGAAGAGTCATAATCAAACTAGCCATACCAGCTAAAAAGGAGGTAACAATAAAATCAAGTACAGATGATTTTCGGGTTTTAAAGTCCCACGAAATTTGACAGAGATACCAGAAAATAAGAAACAATGCTGTCATATAGCCAAAATAATAGTTTTGGATAAATAAGATTGACAGACTTGTAAAGTACAATAGGAATTTCTTTTCAGTTATCAGTAGATGTAAACCAGTGGTAATGAAAGGAATCAATATAAAAACATCTAGCCAGGTTTTTATCTCTAACTGACTAACGGTAAAGCTCATCAGAGCATAGGAAGTAGATAAAGCTAGTTTTAAAGATCTCGGAATATTTTTACATAATTTATTTAAACTAAAGAAGGTTGACAGACCAATCAATCCAAATTTTAAGAGAGTTGTCAGATAGACAGCATCGGGCATATTCGTTAGATTAAAAAAGTAAACTAGAGGCGCGAGAAAACTACCCAAGTAATAACTAGATAGGGCATAGAAATTCAATCCGAGACCACTTGTAAAGGTGTAAAACAAACTACCATTTCCATGTAGGATGTTTCGTAAAGCTACATCAAAAATAACGTATTGATGAAATCCATCTCCTAATAGTGGAGAGTTGTCACTATTCCAGTAGATACCTTGAGATAGATATACTCCTGTCATAATGACTAAAGGAATGGTGAAAGAAACAAAATATGTCCAATATGTTTTAAAAAATGATTTCATGTTACCTCGTAGAATGATAGAAAACTCAGTTGGTTACCCCAACTGAGTTTTGAAGTCTTATTTAATCTTTCCAAAGTTCTTTAACTTTTGCTTGTACTTCTGCATTTTCTAGGAATTCATCATAGGTTTCATCGATACGATCGATGACGCCATTTTTAGACAAGACAATGATATGGTTAGCCAAAGTTTGAATAAACTCGTGGTCATGACTGGCAAAGATGATTGATTCTTTAAAGTTTTTCAATCCATCATTCAAGCTTGAGATAGATTCCAAGTCCAAGTGATTGGTTGGATCATCGAGGACAAGGACATTTGATTTCAAGAGCATGAGTTTTGAAAGCATGACACGGACTTTTTCTCCCCCTGACAAGACGTTGACAGGTTTGTTAACCTCATCTCCAGAGAAGAGCATACGACCAAGGAAACCGCGTAGGAAAGTATTGTCATCTTCTTCTTTACTTGCGAATTGACGCAACCAATCAAGGATTGATTCTCCCCCTGCAAAATCAGCTGAGTTATCTTTTGGCAGGTAAGATTGACTAGTTGTAACTCCCCACTTGACAGTTCCTTCATAGTCAATATCTCCCATGATTGCACGAATTAATGCAGTCGTTTGGATATCATTTTGTCCAATAAGAGCTGTCTTATCACCTGGACGCAAGATAAAGCTGATATTATCTAAAATAGTTTCACCATCAATCTTTACAGTTAGATTTTCTACTGTCAAGAGATCATTACCGATCTCACGTTCTGCTTTAAAGTTAATAAATGGATATTTACGACTAGATGGCACAATCTCTTCTAGCTCAATCTTGTCAAGCATTTTCTTACGTGAGGTTGCTTGTCTTGATTTGGAAGCATTGGCAGAGAAACGAGCAACGAATTCTTGCAATTGCTTAATTTTTTCTTCTGCTTTGGCATTACGGTCTGCTAGCAATTTAGCAGCGAGTTCAGAAGATTCCTTCCAGAAGTCATAGTTTCCGACATAGAGTTTGATTTTTCCAAAGTCAAGGTCGGCCATGTGAGTACATACTTTGTTTAAGAAGTGACGGTCATGGGATACTACGATAACTGTGTTATCAAAGTCAATCAAGAAGTCTTCTAGCCAAGTAATAGATTGGATATCCAAACCGTTAGTAGGCTCGTCCAATAGAAGAACATCTGGTTTACCAAAAAGTGCTTTGGCGAGGAGAACCTTTACTTTCTCACCATTAGCTAATTCGCTCATATTTTGGTAGTGCAATTCTTCTGGAATGTTTAGGTTTTGAAGTAGTTGAGAGGCTTCACTTTCTGCTTCCCAGCCTCCAAGCTCGGCAAACTCTCCTTCAAGTTCGGCAGCACGCACTCCATCCTCATCTGAGAAATCTTCCTTCATGTAGATAGCATCTTTTTCCTTCATGATGCTATAAAGTTTTTCATTTCCCATGATAACGACATCAATGGCACGTTCATCTTCATAGTCAAAGTGATTTTGACGAAGAACAGAGAGACGTTCATCTGGACCAAGAGAGATGTGACCAGTAGTAGGTTCGATATCTCCAGCTAAAATTTTTAAAAAGGTTGATTTTCCGGCACCATTAGCACCGATTAATCCATAGGTATTTCCTTCTGTAAATTTGATATTGACATCATCAAAAAGTTTGCGATCACTAAAACGTAGTGAAACATCAGATACTGTAAGCAATGTTTTTCTCCTATATGTGTAATACATTTATTCTACTAGAAAATACGGAAATATTCAAATTTTTATCTGTCAATTTTGTGTAAATTATATTTACAACTATCTTTACAAAAATCAGTAAATAGCAAGGTTGATTTATTTTGATAAATTGCGGTTATTTCATTAAAAAAATGCTATAATTGAAGGGACTATATCGAAGGAGAACAAAATGACTAAACCCATTATTTTAACAGGAGACCGTCCAACAGGAAAATTGCATATTGGACATTATGTTGGAAGTCTCAAAAATCGAGTATTATTACAGGAAGAGGGTAAGTATGATATGTTTGTGTTCTTGGCTGACCAACAAGCCTTGACAGATCATGCTAAAGACCCTCAAACAATTGTAGAGTCTATCGGAAATGTGGCTTTGGATTATCTTGCAGTTGGATTGGACCCAAGTAAATCAACTATCTTTATTCAAAGCCAAATTCCAGAATTAGCTGAGTTGTCTATGTATTATATGAATCTAGTTTCATTAGCACGTTTGGAGCGCAATCCAACTGTCAAGACAGAGATTGCTCAAAAAGGATTTGGGGAAAGTATTCCTACAGGATTCTTGGTCTATCCGATCGCTCAAGCAGCTGACATCACAGCTTTCAAGGCTAATTATGTTCCTGTTGGGACAGATCAGAAACCAATGATTGAGCAAACTCGCGAGATTGTTCGTTCTTTTAACAATGCATATAACTGTGATGTCTTGGTAGAACCGGAAGGTATTTATCCAGAAAATGAAAGAGCAGGTCGTTTGCCTGGTTTAGATGGAAATGCTAAAATGTCTAAATCACTCAATAATGGTATTTATTTAGCTGATGATGCGGATACTTTGCGTAAAAAAGTAATGAGTATGTATACAGATCCAGATCATATCCGAGTTGAGGATCCAGGTAAAATTGAAGGAAATATGGTTTTCCATTATCTAGATGTTTTTGGTCGTCCAGAAGATGCTCAAGAAATTGCTGAAATGAAAGAACATTATCAACGAGGTGGTCTTGGTGATGTGAAAACCAAACGTTATTTACTTGAAATATTAGAACGTGAACTTGGTCCTATTCGTGAGCGCCGTATTGAATTTGCTAAGGATATGGGAGAAGTTTATAATATGCTTCAAAAAGGTAGTGAAAGAGCGCGTGAAGTTGCAGGTCAAACCCTATCTGAGGTTAAAGGAGCAATGGGACTTCATTACTTTAACTAAGTTTATTTTTACAAGAAACTATCATTTCTATCAGAAAGAAAGGATAGTTTTTTATTTACCCCTGTAACATTTGACAAATTTTTATAGAATGGTATGATAGATACAATATAAAAAGAGTCAAGCTCAAAAATAAAGAAAAGAGGAAACTTCGAATGTCTAATTGGGACACTAAATTTTTGAAAAAAGGTTTTACCTTTGATGATGTATTGCTTATTCCAGCTGAAAGTCATGTGTTGCCTAACGATGCAGATTTAACAACTAAATTGGCAGATAATTTGACTTTAAATATCCCAATTATTACCGCTGCCATGGACACAGTAACAGAGAGTCAAATGGCTATTGCTATTGCTCGTGCAGGCGGTCTCGGAGTTATCCATAAAAACATGTCAATTGCTCAACAAGCAGACGAGGTTCGCAAGGTAAAACGTTCTGAAAATGGAGTTATTATTGATCCATTCTTCTTAACGCCTGAACATACAATTGCTGAAGCAGATGAGCTTATGGGTCGTTACCGCATCAGTGGTGTTCCAGTTGTTGAAACACTTGAAAATCGTAAATTGGTTGGTATTTTGACAAACCGAGATCTTCGTTTTATTTCAGACTATAACCAACCAATCTCAAACCATATGACTAGTGAAAATCTTGTTACTGCTCCTGTGGGTACAGATCTTGCAACAGCTGAGAGCATTCTTCAAGAACATCGTATTGAAAAACTTCCGTTGGTAGATGAAGAAGGCCGTCTTTCTGGTTTGATTACTATCAAAGATATTGAAAAAGTTATTGAGTTTCCAAATGCTGCTAAAGATGAGTTTGGTCGTCTTCTAGTTGCAGGTGCAGTAGGTGTTACTTCAGATACATTTGAACGTGCAGAGGCGCTTTTTGAGGCAGGGGCGGATGCGATTGTTATTGATACTGCACATGGTCATTCTGCAGGTGTCTTGCGTAAAATTGCTGAGATTCGTGCTCACTTCCCAGATCGTACCTTGATTGCTGGAAATATTGCTACTGCTGAGGGAGCGCGTGCCCTTTACGAAGCAGGTGTAGACGTTGTCAAGGTTGGTATTGGACCAGGTTCTATCTGTACTACTCGTGTAATTGCAGGTGTTGGTGTTCCACAAGTAACAGCTATCTATGATGCTGCAGCTGTTGCGCGTGAATATGGAAAAACGATCATTGCTGACGGTGGAATCAAGTATTCTGGAGATATTGTAAAAGCCCTTGCTGCAGGTGGAAATGCTGTTATGCTTGGATCAATGTTTGCTGGAACTGATGAAGCACCAGGTGAAACTGAAATCTTCCAAGGACGTAAGTTCAAGACTTACCGTGGTATGGGATCAATTGCTGCTATGAAAAAAGGCTCAAGCGATCGTTACTTCCAAGGTTCTGTCAATGAAGCAAATAAACTTGTTCCAGAAGGAATTGAAGGTCGTGTTGCTTATAAAGGAGCGGCAGCTGATATCGTCTTCCAAATGATTGGTGGTATCCGCTCTGGTATGGGTTACTGTGGTGCAGCTAACCTTAAAGAACTACACGATAATGCTCAATTTATTGAAATGTCTGGTGCTGGTTTGAAAGAAAGCCACCCTCATGATGTACAAATTACTAATGAGGCACCAAATTATTCTATGTAAAAGAAATAAAAAGAACTCCTGCGAAAACAGGAGTTCTTTTACAATATTGTCAATTTTTGTTTACAGTAACTTTGCCATCCTGAATAGTGAAGATGCTTAGATTTTCCGGTAGATTTTGAAGATGATCTAAGCTTGTTGTTGTAATAAAGGTTTGGATTGACTGAGAAATCGTTTCTAATAATTTTAGTTGTCTAGTGTTGTCAAGTTCACTCATAACATCGTCAAGTAGTAATATTGGGGATTCTGTAGTAATACTTTCCATTAATTCGATTTCTGCTAATTTTATCGAGAGGACGAGACTACGATGTTGACCTTGACTTCCAAAATTAGCATCCATCCCATTTATATAAAAAGAAATATCATCTCGATGAGGCCCAACACCAGTATTCTTTTTAAATAAATCTCTGGACCTACTTTTTTCTAAAGCAATTTTGAAAGATTCAGATAAGTTTTCTTTGTCAGTTATATTGACAGAAGATTGATAGGATATTGACAACTCTTCGATCTGATTAGAGAGTTCAAAATGTTTCTTACGCCCAAATGATTCTAGTTTTTTTATGAAATCTAAGCGGTGATTCATTACACGACATCCATAATCAACTAGCTGATCATCCAACACTGAAAGGAAGGTTTCATCTATTTTTTGAGCTGATTTTAGGTAAGTGTTTCTTTGCTTTAGGATGTGGTTATAATTGGTTAAGTCAGATAGATAGATTGGCTTAATTTGTCCAAGCTCCATATCAATAAATTTTCGTCGAACTGAAGGTGCTCCTTTAATTAGTTGTAAATCTTCAGGAGCAAATAAGACAACATTCATGTGTCCCACATAATCTGAAAGGCGTGCCTGTTTTAAATGATTAACTTTTGTCACACGGCCTTTTTGTGTTAGTTCGATTTCTAGGGGAATGGATCCAGTTTTTTTCTGAACGAGACCTGAAAGATGAAGTTGTTCATCATCAAAATGAATGAGATTTTTATCTGTTCGAGTTCGATGACTACGCGTTAAGGCTAAAAAATAGATAGCCTCTAGCATATTTGTTTTTCCTTGTGCATTACGTCCTAAAAAGACATTTAATTTAGGATTAAAGTCTATTTTCGTCTCTTTGTAATTACGAAAAGTTTTGAGAGATAGGTGTTGTAGCCACATGATTATCTACCAGGGAATCGTGGAGCTTGTTTGCTTTTAGGTGATGAAGTAGGTTTCGATTTGTCTTTTTTAATTCCCTTATTCATCTCTTTGACAAGTTTAGCGATCCGTTCTTTTTCAACTTTATCAGCTTGGTATTCCTCTTGTTCTTCAGAAGTAGGTTGTGTCAACAAGATGTCAATGTCCATGTCAGGGATGTCAACTTTATCGCCAATACGAAGTTTTTTACCACGACGACTTTCTAATTCCCCATTAAAGTAAACAGAATGTTCAGAGAGAAATGATTTGATAGCTCCTCCGCTATGTGTAATTCCAAGTTCTTTGAGTAGTGCTTGGAGGGTAATAAATTCTTCAAATAATTTGTATTCCATAATTCACCTCAATCTTTGGTATTATACCATATTTTCCTAAAAATGGTGATAGAAACAGGGAGAAATGTAAGCGATTTTTATTTCAAAAGTATTACAGAGAACAAGAAAATTTCAGGTTTTCGTGATATAATAGAAGTCTGTATATAAGGAGGTAAATCATGGAGTTAGTGCATGGAATTTCAACATATTTTATCCAATCAAAAAAGTTTAAAACGAACAAAATTACCGTGCGTTTTACAGCTCCATTATCTCTTGATACGATTGCAGGTCGCATGTTGAGTGCGAGTATGCTAGAAACAGCTAACCAGATGTATCCCACTTCTCAAGATTTGAGAAGACACTTGGCCAGTCTATACGGTACAGATATGTCAACCAATTGTTTCAGAAGAGGGCGAAGTCATATTGTAGAATTGACATTTACTTATGTTCGTGATGAGTTTTTAAGTAGGAAAAATGTGCTAACTTCTCAGGTTTTGGAACTTGTAAAAGAAAGTCTTTTTTCACCCGTAGTAGTTGATAATGGGTTTGATCCAGCCTTATTTGAAATTGAGAAAAAACAATTGCTAGCAAGTTTAGCAGCTGATATGGATGATTCTTTTTATTTTGCACATAAAGAATTGGATAAATTGTTTTTTCATGATGAACGTCTTCAATTGGAATATAGTGATTTACGAAATCGTATTTTAGCTGAAACTCCACAAAGTTCTTATTCTTGTTTCCAAGAATTTTTGGCCAATGATCGAATCGATTTCTTTTTCCTAGGTGATTTTAATGAGGTTGAAATTCAAAATGTATTAGAATCATTTGCCTTTAAAGGTCGAAAAGGAGATGTGAAGGTCCAGTATTGTCAACCTTATTCCAATATCCTTCAGGAAGGAATGGTTCGGAAAAATGTGGGACAGTCTATTTTAGAGTTGGGATATTATTGCTCTGCTGAATATGGAGATGAGCAACATTTACCCATGATTGTAATGAATGGTTTACTTGGTGGATTTGCTCATTCTAAGCTCTTTACAAATGTCCGTGAAAATGCTGGATTGGCTTATACTATTTCAAGTCAGCTCGATTTATTT
Source organism: bacterium (assembly GCA_905221035.1). GTDB lineage: Bacteria > Bacillota > Bacilli > Lactobacillales > Streptococcaceae > Streptococcus. The sequence goes on from CAJNBP010000010.1 coordinate 33,653, forward strand.
AGTGGATTTTTAAGGATGTATGCTGGTATCAATCGAGAAAATCGGAACCAGGCTCGTAAAATGATGAATAATCAACTGCTTGATTTAAAAAAAGGATATTTTACAGAGCTTGAGTTAGAGCAGACCAAGGAAATGATTCGTCGGTCTTTGTCACTTTCTCAAGATAATCAAAGTTCATTGATTGAACGTGCTTATCAAAATGCCTTACTTGGAAAATCTTCAGCAGACTTTAAAAGTTGGATTGAAAAGCTTGAACAAATTGACAAAGATGCTATTTGTAGAGCAGCTAATAATGTGAAACTACAGGCGATTTACTTTATGGAAGGAATAGAATGACAAAGGTTGTTTTTGAAGAAAAATACTATCCAGCTGTAAAAGAAATGGTTTATCGAACTCGTTTGGCAAACGGATTGACAGTAGCTCTTCTACCTAAAAAGGAATTTAAAGAGGTTTACGGGAGTGTCACTGTTCAGTTTGGTTCGGTAGATGCGCTTGTCACAGAAGTTGACGGAGATGTAAAACAATATCCTGCGGGAATTGCTCATTTTCTTGAACATAAATTATTTGAGAGAGAAGATTCTAGTGATTTAATGTCTGCTTTTACGAGTCTAGGTGCAGATAGCAATGCCTTTACAAGCTTTACAAAAACAAACTATCTTTTTTCATCGACGGATTATCTCTTAGAGAATTTAGATTTACTTGATGAGTTGGTAACATCAGCACACTTTACTGAAGCTTCCATTTTGAGAGAGCAGGATATTATCCAGCAAGAACGAGAAATGTACCAAGATGATCCAGATTCGTGCTTATTCTTTTCAACCTTAGCGAATTTGTATCCTGGTACACCTTTAGCAGCGGATATAGTTGGAAGTGAGGAGTCCATTTCCCAAATCAATCTAACTAATTTGCAAGAAAATTTTACAAGATTTTACAAACCTGTAAATATGTCTCTGTTTTTAGTTGGTAATTTTGATGTGGAGCGAGTACAGGACTATTTTGAAAGCAAAGAACTGAAAGATTCAGATCTTCAGGAAGTAGCAATAGAAAAATTGCTTTTACAAAATGTGAAGTCAACAGACAGTAGGAGAATGGAAGTATCTTCTCCCAAACTAGCGATTGGGATTAGAGGTAATCGAGAAGTTGCTGAGGGGGATTGCTATCGACATCATATTTTATTAAAATTATTATTTGCAATGATGTTTGGTTGGACTTCGGATCGTTTTCAAAAATTATATGAATCAGGTAAAATTGACACTTCCTTATCTCTAGAAGTTGAAGTAACAAGTCGCTTTCATTTTGTTATGTTGACAATGGATACAAAAGAGCCAGTTGCTTTATCTCATCAGTTTAGGAAGGCTATTCGTAATTTCACAAAGGATTTAGATATTACAGAGGATCATTTAGATATTATAAAAAGAGAGATGTTTGGAGAATTTTTCAGTAGCATGAACTCTCTTGAATTTATTGCAACACAATATGATGTTTTTGAACATGGTGAGACAATTTTTGATTTACCAAAGATTTTACAGGAAATTACTTTAGAGGATGTCCTTGAAGCAGGGCATCACTTAATAGATGAAGGGGATATAGTTGATTTTACAATATTCCCATCGTAGTAACCTATCATAATAGACACTAGAAAGAAGGGATGACAAGTATGAGGAAAAAAACAATTGGTGAGGTTTTACGATTAGCTAGAATCAATCAGGGATTGAGTTTAGATGAATTGCAGAAAAAGACAGACATCCAGTTAGATATGTTGGAAGCAATGGAAGCAGACGATTTCGATCAACTTCCAAGTCCTTTTTACACACGCTCTTTCTTGAGAAAATATGCATGGGCTGTTGAGTTAGATGACCAAATTGTTTTGGATGCTTATGATTCTGGGAGTATGATTACTTATGAGGAAGTAGATGTTGATGAAGATGAGTTGACAGGGCGCAGACGTTCAAGTAAGAAAAATAAGAAAAAAACATCCTTTTTACCTTTATTTTACTTTATCCTTTTTGCCTTATCGATTTTAATTTTTGTGACCTATTATGTTTGGGACTATATTCAAACTCAACCAGATGGGCCTTCTATTTCTAATTACAGTGTAGTTCAATCAACAAGTTCAATAAGTTCAACTAGCTCTGTTCCCCACTCCTCAAGTAGTAGTTCATCTAGCAGTTCTTCTAGTGTAGAATCAGCTATAAGTGTATCAGGTGAAGGAAATCATGTAGAAATCGCTTATAAGACAAGTAAGGAAACAGTTAAATTGCAATTGGCAGTTTCAGATGTTACAAGTTGGGTTAGCGTTTCAGAAAGCGAACTTGATGGCGGTGTAACCTTATCGCCAGAGAAGAAAAGTGCGGAAGCAACAGTTGCAACTAAAAGTCCTGTAACAATTACGTTAGGTGTTGTAAAAGGTGTTACTTTGACAGTAGATAATCAGACTGTTGATTTATCGAAGTTAACAGCGCAGACTGGACAAATCACTGTAACCTTTACTAAAAATTAAGGAAAAACGAATGAAAAAAGAACAAATTCCAAATCTCTTAACAATAGGTCGAATTCTTTTTATACCTATTTTTATCTTTATTTTAACAGTAGGAAATTCGATAGAGAGTCATATAGTAGCAGCTATTATCTTTGCGATTGCCAGTATCACAGACTACCTAGATGGATATTTAGCTCGTAAATGGAATGTGGTTAGTAATTTTGGTAAATTTGCAGATCCTATGGCGGATAAGCTACTAGTTATGTCGGCTTTTATTATGCTGATTGAGTTAGGTATGGCTCCGGCTTGGATTGTTGCAGTGATTATCTGTCGAGAGTTGGCTGTAACAGGTTTAAGGCTTTTACTGGTTGAAACTGGAGGAACAGTTTTAGCAGCGGCAATGCCTGGAAAAATTAAAACTTTCAGTCAGATGTTTGCCATTATTTTCTTGCTATTACATTGGACTTTGATTGGTCAAGTTCTACTTTATGTAGCCTTGTTTTTCACTATCTACTCTGGCTATGACTATTTCAAGGGTAGTGCCTATGTATTTAAAGGGACATTTGGTTCGAAATGAAATCAATAATTGATGTAAAAAATCTTTCTTTTCGCTATAAAGAAAATCAGAAATACTACGATGTGAAGGATATTACGTTTCACGTGAAACGTGGAGAATGGCTTTCGATTGTAGGGCACAATGGTAGTGGTAAATCAACGACCGTACGATTAATTGATGGCTTACTGGAAGCAGAATCTGGAGATATTGTAATCGATGGCCAACGGTTGACTGAGGAAAATGTTTGGAGCATACGGCGTCAAATCGGTATGGTTTTTCAAAATCCAGACAATCAATTTGTTGGAGCGACTGTTGAAGATGATGTTGCCTTTGGTTTGGAAAATCAGGGACTTTCTCGTCAAGAAATGAAAAAGAGAGTGGAGGAAGCTCTGGCTTTAGTTGGCATGTTGGAATTTAAAAAGAGAGAGCCAGCACGTCTATCAGGTGGCCAAAAGCAACGTGTGGCCATTGCAGGTGTTGTAGCCCTAAGACCAGCTATTTTAATCCTAGATGAAGCAACGAGTATGTTGGATCCTGAGGGCCGTAGAGAACTTATTGAGACAGTAAAAGGAATTCGAAAAGACTATGATATGACGGTCATTTCCATTACACATGATTTGGAAGAAGTTGCTATGAGTGATCGCGTATTGATCATGAAAAGAGGGGAAATTGAATCAACTAGTAGTCCAAGAGAACTTTTCTCTCGAAATGATTTAGATCAAATTGGATTAGACGATCCTTTTGCCAATCAATTAAAAAATTCTTTGAGCCAGAATGGCTATGATTTGCCTGAAAATTATTTGACAGAAAGTGAGCTAGAGGATAAGCTATGGGAATTGCTCTAGAAAATGTGAGTTTTACATATCAAGAAGGTACTCCCTTAGCTTCAACAGCTTTGTCGGATGTTTCTTTGACGATTGAAGATGGTTCTTATACGGCCTTAATTGGGCACACAGGTAGCGGTAAATCAACTATTTTACAACTTTTAAATGGTTTATTGGTGCCAAGTCAAGGAAGTGTGCGAGTTTTTGATACCTTAATCACTTCGACTTCTAAAAACAAAGATATTCGTCAAATTAGAAAACAGGTTGGCTTGGTATTTCAGTTTGCTGAAAATCAGATTTTTGAAGAAACGGTTTTGAAAGACGTTGCTTTTGGACCGCAAAATTTTGGAGTTTCTGAAGAAGAAGCGGAGAAGATTGCGCGTGAGAAACTGGCTTTGGTTGGAATTGAGGAATCACTTTTTGATCGTAGTCCGTTTGAGCTATCAGGTGGACAAATGAGACGTGTCGCCATTGCAGGCATACTGGCCATGGAGCCAGCTATATTAGTTTTAGATGAGCCCACAGCAGGCCTAGATCCTCTAGGTAGAAAAGAATTGATGAATTTGTTCAAAAAACTCCACCAGTCAGGGATGACCATTGTCTTAGTAACGCATTTGATGGATGATGTTGCTGAATATGCGAATCAAGTCTATGTGATGGAAAAGGGACATTTAGTGAAGGGTGGCAAACCAAGTGATGTCTTTCAAGATGTTGTTTTTATGGAAGAAGTTCAGTTGGGAGTACCTAAAATTACGGCCTTTTGTAAACGGTTGGCTGGTAGAGGCGTTTCATTTAAACGATTACCGATTAAGATAGAGGAGTTCAAGGAGTCGCTAAATGGATAGTATGATTTTGGGGCGTTATATCCCAGGGGATTCGATTGTTCACCGGTTGGACCCACGTAGCAAATTGCTGGCTATGATGCTACTGATTTTGATCGTTTTTTGGGCTAATAATCCTTTGACGAATCTGATTCTTTTTATAGCGACAGGGATATTTATTGCCTTGTCAGGAGTATCTCTTTCATTTTTTATTCAGGGTTTGAAGTCTATGTTTTTCTTGATTGCTTTCACAACTATTTTTCAACTGTTTTTCATTTCTAATGGGAATGTTTTATTTGAGTTTTCGTTTGTGAGAATCACGGATTATGCTTTGCAACAAGCTGGAATTATTTTTTGTCGCTTTGTATTGATTATTTTCTTTTCAACTTTGTTAACCTTAACGACTATGCCCTTAAGTTTGGCATCAGCTGTCGAAGCTTTGTTAGCACCTTTAAAGCGTGTGAAAGTTCCAGTTCATGAAATTGGATTGATGCTGTCCATGAGTTTGCGTTTTGTCCCAACCTTGATGGATGATACGACGCGGATTATGAATGCACAGAAAGCGCGTGGAGTGGATTTTGGAGAAGGAAGTATTGTTCAAAAAGTAAAGGCGATGATTCCTATTTTGATTCCTCTTTTTGCGACAAGTTTAAAACGTGCGGATTCCTTGGCTATCGCTATGGAAGCGCGTGGTTATCAGGGTGGGAAAGGCAGAAGTCAATACCGACAATTGAAATGGACTCGAAAAGATACGCTAGCAATCCTTGTTATTCTCGTACTTGGTTGTTGCTTATTTTTCTTAAAATCTTAGTAGCTTTCAGGAATTAATAAAAAAGTTACTGTAACAGTTTTTGATATAAAGGTAGGGATATGAACCGTTTTAAAAAATCAAAATATGTCATTATTGTTTTTGTTACTGTTCTGCTTGTGTCAGCTCTCTTAGCGACGACTTATTCAAGCGCAATTGTGACGAAATTAGGAGATGGAATCTCATTGGTTGATAGGGTTGTGCAAAAACCTTTTCAGTGGTTTGATTCTGTTAAATCAGATTTGGCACATTTGACACGAACATATAATGAAAATGAAAGTTTGAAGAAACAGATTTACCAGTTAGAAGTTAAATCGAATGAGGCGGAAAGTTTAAAGACAGAAAATGAACAATTGCGCCAATTGCTTGATATGAAGTCTAAATTGCAAGCTACAAAGACTTTAGCAGCAGATGTTATTATGCGTTCTCCGGTATCTTGGAAGCAGGAGTTGACCCTGGATGCAGGCAAATCAAAAGGGGCTTCTGAGAACATGTTAGCCATTGCAAATGGTGGTTTGATTGGTAGCGTTTCAAAAGTAGAGGAGAACTCTACTATGGTCAACCTTCTGACAAATGCGGAAAATGCTGATAAGATTTCTGTTAAAATTCAACACGGCACTACCACAATTTATGGAATTATTGTTGGCTACGACAAGGAAAATGAAGTTCTTAAAATTAGCCAATTAAATAGTAATAGCGATATTAGTGCAGGCGATAAGGTGACAACGGGTGGATTAGGAAGCTTTAATGTTGCGGATATTCCTGTTGGTGAAGTGGTTGCCACAACGCATAGTACGGATTATTTGACACGAGAAGTAACTGTTAAGTTGAGCGCAGATACTCATAATGTGGATGTGATAGAATTAGTGGGGAATTCATAATGAGACAGTTAAAGCGGGTTGGAGTGTTTTTATTGCTACCTTTCTTGGTTCTAATTGACGCTCATATTAGCCAGTTTCTGGGTTCATTTTTCCCCCATGTACATTTGGCTAGTCATTTTCTTTTTCTATTTCTCTTATTTGAGACGATCGAAGTATCAGAGTATCTCTACCTAGTCTATTGTTTTGTGATAGGCTTGGTTTACGATATTTACTTTTTCCATCTAATAGGGATTGCAACTCTCTTATTTATCTTATTGGGAGCGTTTCTTCATAAATTGAATAGTGTTATTTTGTTGAATCGTTGGACAAGAATCTTGGCTATGATTGTTATGAGTTTTCTATTTGATATGGGAGCTTATCTCTTTGCATTAGTGGTAGGTTTAACTGTAGATAGTCTGCCGATTTTTATCGTTTATAGCCTAGTACCATCCATGATTTTAAATCTTGTGTGGATGCTTATTTTTCAGTTTATTTTTGAAAAATATTATCTATGAGAAAGAAACAAAAATGTAACAAAGGCGTAATATTCATTAGGCCTTTTTTTGGTATACTAGTATTGTCTTTAAAAGAAGGAGTATCTACGTAATTATGAAGAAAAAAATCTTAGCGTCACTTTTATTAAGTACAGTAATGGTTTCTCAAGTAGCTGTTTTAACAACTGCGCATGCAGAAACGACTGATGACAAAATTGCTGCTCAAGATAATAAAATTAGTAACTTAACAGCACAACAACAAGAAGCCCAAAAACAAGTTGACCAAATTCAGGAGCAAGTATCAGCTATTCAAGCTGAGCAATCTAACTTGCAAGCTGAAAATGATAGATTACAAGCAGAATCCAAAAAACTTGAGAGTGAGATTACAGAACTTTCTAAAAACATTGTATCTCGCAATGATTCTTTGGAAAAACAAGCTCGCAGTGCTCAAACAAATGGAGCTGCAACAAGTTACATAAATACGATTGTAAACTCGAAATCAATTACAGAAGCTATTTCACGTGTTGCTGCAATGAGCGAAATTGTATCTGCTAATAACAAAATGTTGGAACAACAAAAAGCAGATAAAAAAGCAATTTCTGAAAAGCAAGTGGCAAACAATGACGCAATTAATACAGTAATTGCAAATCAACAGAAATTGTCTGATGATGCACAAGCTCTAACAACGAAACAAGCTGAGTTGAAGGCTGCAGAATTAAATCTTGCTGCTGAAAAAGCGACAGCAGAAGATGAAAAAGCAAGTTTGCTAGAGAAAAAAGCAGAAGCAGAAGCGGCAGCAAAAGCAGCAGCAGCGGCAGAGACGGCTTATAAAGAAAAACAAGCTAGCCAACAACAATCAGTACTTGCTTCAGCAAACACTAACTTAACAGCTCAAGTGCAAGCAGTATCTGAATCTGCAGCAGCACCTGTCCGTGCAAAAGTTCGTCCAACATACAGTACAAACGCTTCAAGTTATCCAATTGGAGAATGTACATGGGGAGTTAAAACATTAGCACCTTGGGCTGGAGACTATTGGGGTAATGGAGCACAGTGGGCTACAAGTGCAGCTGCTGCAGGATTCCGTACAGGTTCAACACCTCAAGTTGGTGCGATTGCATGTTGGAACGATGGTGGATATGGACACGTAGCGGTAGTTACAGCTGTTTCATCATCAACAAGTATTCAAGTATCAGAATCAAATTATGCAGGTAATCGTACAATTGGAAATCACCGTGGATGGTTCAATCCAACAACAACTTCTGAAGGTTTTGTTACATATATTTACGCAGATTAATTCACAGAGGGACTCGAATAGAGCCCTCTTTTTCATGTTTTACCGTGACAATCCCTATTAAAAAATTATATCAAAATAGCTTGAAAATATTGGAAAAGTATGGTAAAATGAAACTTGTCGTGTGAACGATAATACTCATTCTTGATGAATTGTGAAACAGTTGCCCTTGGGTCGTTTTGCGAGTTGAAGTCAAGAAGAGGAAAAAAACAAAAAGGAGAAATACTCATGGCAGTAATTTCAATGAAACAACTTCTTGAGGCTGGTGTACACTTTGGTCACCAAACTCGTCGCTGGAACCCTAAGATGGCTAAGTACATCTTCACTGAGCGTAACGGAATCCACGTTATCGACTTGCAACAAACTGTAAAATACGCTGACCAAGCATACGACTTCATGCGTGATGCAGCAGCTAACGATGCAGTTGTATTGTTCGTTGGTACTAAGAAACAAGCAGCTGATGCAGTTGCTGAAGAAGCAGTACGTTCAGGTCAATACTTCATCAACCACCGTTGGTTGGGTGGAACTCTTACAAACTGGGGAACAATCCAAAAACGTATCGCTCGTTTGAAAGAAATCAAACGTATGGAAGAAGATGGAACTTTCGAAGTTCTTCCTAAGAAAGAAGTTGCACTTCTTAACAAACAACGTGCACGTCTTGAAAAATTCTTGGGTGGTATCGAAGATATGCCTCGTATCCCAGATGTTATGTACGTAGTTGACCCACATAAAGAGCAAATCGCTGTTAAAGAAGCTAAAAAATTGGGAATCCCAGTTGTAGCGATGGTTGACACAAACACTGATCCAGATGATATCGATGTAATCATCCCAGCTAACGATGACGCTATCCGCGCTGTTAAATTGATTACAGCTAAGTTGGCTGACGCTATCATCGAAGGACGTCAAGGTGAAGATGCGGTAGCAGTTGAAGCAGAATTTGCAGCTTCAGAAGCTCAAGCAGATTCAATCGAAGAAATCGTTGAAGTTGTAGAAGGCGACAACGCTTAATTTATATAAATAGTAATTACCTAGGAGGGCGGGGCTTAGCCCGGCTCTCCTATTTTTAAAAAATATAGGAGAATCAAAATGGCAGAAATTACAGCTAAACTTGTAAAAGAGTTGCGTGAAAAATCTGGTGCCGGTGTTATGGACGCTAAAAAAGCGCTTGTAGAAACAGACGGTGACATCGAAAAAGCGATTGAATTGCTTCGTGAAAAAGGTATGGCTAAGGCAGCTAAGAAAGCTGACCGTGTTGCTGCAGAAGGTTTGACTGGTGTTTATGTTAACGGTAATGTTGCATCAGTTATTGAAGTAAACGCTGAAACTGACTTCGTTGCGAAAAACGCTCAATTCGTTGAATTGGTAAATACTACAGCTAAAGTTATTGCTGAAGGAAAACCTGCTAATAATGAAGAAGCTCTTGCTTTGACAATGCCTTCAGGTGAAACTCTTGAAGCTGCATACGTATCTGCAACAGCAACTATCGGAGAAAAAATCTCATTCCGTCGCTTTGCATTGATTGAAAAAACAGACGCACAACACTTTGGAGCTTACCAACATAACGGTGGACGTATCGGTGTTATTTCAGTTGTTGAAGGTGGAGACGAAGCTCTTGCTAAACAATTGTCAATGCACATCGCAGCGATGAAACCAACAGTTCTTTCTTACAAAGAATTGGATGAGCAATTCGTTAAAGATGAGTTGGCACAATTGAACCACGTAATCGACCAAGACAACGAAAGCCGTGCAATGGTTAACAAACCAGCTCTTCCACACTTGAAATATGGATCAAAAGCACAACTGACTGATGAAGTGATTGCTCAAGCTGAAGCTGACATCAAAGCTGAATTGGCTGCAGAAGGAAAACCAGAAAAAATCTGGGACAAAATCATCCCAGGTAAAATGGATCGCTTCATGCTTGACAACACTAAAGTTGACCAAGCATACACACTTCTTGCACAAGTTTACATCATGGATGATAGCAAGACAGTTGAAGCATACCTTGAATCAGTTAACGCTTCAGTAGTTGAGTTCGCTCGCTTTGAAGTTGGTGAAGGTATCGAGAAAGCTGCAAACGACTTTGAAGCTGAAGTTGCAGCTACAATGGCAGCAGCCTTGAATAACTAATCATAGAAAGGAAGCAAATTTGCTTCCTTTTTTGTATAGGGATTAGATTTCTCCTGAAATTGTTTTTTACCTAGCATCACTCAATTAGAAATAGTTAATACTCTTTGGAAATCTCTTCAAACCACGTCAGCGTCGCCTTAGCGTAGGTATATGTTACTGACTTCGTCAGTTCTATCTGCAACCTCAAAACAGTGTTTTGAGCAGCCTGCGGCTAGCTTCCTAGTTTGGTCTTTGATTTTCATTGAGTATAAAACAAAAAGCCCTATAATAAGGGCTAATTGTATTTAGGAGACTAAACTTCAAATTCATAGAGTGCTGTAGAGAGATAACGTTCACCATTATCTGGTGCTAGAGCAAGGACTTTTTTGCCTGTACCTAATTTTTTGGCAACCTCGATGGCTCCGTAGATGGCTGCAGCTGAAGAAATCCCTACAAGGAAGCCTTCTTTTCCGCCAATCTCACGGCCCAGTGCTAAAGCATCGTCTGATGTTACACGAACGATACCATCATAGGCTTTAGTATCAAGTGTATCAGGAATAAATCCAGCTGAAATACCTTGAATTTTGTGAGGACCAGGTTTTTCACCAGATAAAATAGCAGATTCATCAGCTTCCACTGCATAAACTTGAATATCTGAATTTGCTGTTTTGAGTGCATGAGAAACACCAGAAATTGTTCCACCGGTACCAACTCCAGCAACAAAGGCATCTAAACCATCTTTACCGAAAGCAGCTAGTATCTCAGCTCCTGTTGTTCTTTCGTGTACTTCTGGATTTGCTGGATTGTCAAATTGAAGAGGAAGAAAACCATCACGTTCAGCAGCGATTTCTTGTGCTTTAGCAATAGCACCTTTCATTCCTTCGCTACCAGGAGTGAGGACGAGTTCAGCACCATAGGCTTGGATAATCTTACGTCGTTCCACACTCATAGTTTCAGGCATAACGATAACAACTTTATACCCTTTAGCAGCCCCTACCCATGAAAGTCCAATACCAGTGTTTCCACTTGTTGCTTCAACAATGGTAGCACCCGGTTTTAGAATACCGTCTTGTTCAGCTTTTTCAATCATGCTAAGAGCAATACGGTCTTTTACAGAAGAACCAGGGTTAAATGCTTCAAGTTTTACATAGACGTCCGCAGCACCTTCTGGCACAATGTTGTTGAGTTTAACAATCGGTGTTTGTCCGATTAGTTCAGTAATGTTGTTATAAATAGACATATGAATACCTCTTTGTATAAGATATATCTAGTATAACGCTATCTATACCATTTGTAAAATATAGAAATCCTATCGAAGCGATAGGATTTTTTTATATCATAAATCAAAGCCATTAATTTTCAAGCGATTGTGACAAGCTAATTCTAGTAAATAGGTGAAAAGGAGAACGCTATCCGTTTTCTTTTTGAATTGCTTCATTTTCTAGTAGGTCTTTGCAAGCATCTTTTTATTTTGCTAATTAAAGTAGCGGTGAGAATGTCAGTGAAATGCTGTATTATCTATTATTTACACTAAGTTTACAGGAACTTCAACTTCTCGTAAACCTTGATCAGTTAAAGTGACCTTTCCATTAAAAAACTCTACAAGTGCAGCTTTAATAGTTTCTTTTTCTTCTTTATCAACATAAATCATCGTATCGACTTGATCTGTAAAGTTTGTATCCAGCTCCATGAGATTATGTTCTTTAAGGAAGTTACTGTACTCTTGATACTGAGCGTAAGACATTTGAATAGCAATGCCCGCCTGTTCCTTTATTTCAATGATGCCAATTTCTTTGACAGCTAAGGCCACACTGCCGGCGTAAGCACGAATCAATCCTCCAGCGCCTAGTTTAACACCACCAAAGTAGCGTGTCACGACCACACAGACATTGGTGAGGCTGTGATTTTCTAGTACCCCAAGCATGGGAACGCCAGCAGTACCACTAGGCTCACCATCATCACTTGTACGTTTGATTTCACTACGTTCTCCAATAATAAATGCAGAGCAGTTATGCGTAGCTTTGTAGTGTTCTTTTTTGATGGCAGTAATGAAGTCACGAGCCTCTTCTTCGCTATAAACACGCTTGGCATGACAGATAAAGCGAGATTTTTTGATTTCTTCTTGGACTTGTCCGTCCTCTTTAATTGTTCTAAATTCCATGATTTAATTGTACTAAAAAATCATCTAAAGCGCTAGGTTTTTACGAATAAAGAAGTATGAAAGTAAATCCAAATTATCTCGGTCGTTTGTTTACGGAGAATGAATTAACAGAAGAGAAACGTCAGTTGGCGGAGAAACTTCCAGCAATGAGAAAGGAGAAGGGGAAATGTTTCTGTCAACGTTGTAATAGTACTATTCTAGAAGAATGGTATTTACCTATCGGTGCTTACTATTGTCGGGAGTGCTTAATTATGAAGCGAGTTAGGAGTGATCAATCTTTATACTATTTTCCGCAGGAGAATTTTCCTAAACAGGATGTTCTTAAATGGCGTGGTCAATTAACTCCTTTTCAAGAGAAGGTGTCAGAGGGACTGATTCAAGCAGTAGATAAGCAAGAACCAACCTTGGTTCATGCGGTAACAGGAGCAGGAAAGACAGAAATGATTTATCAAGTTGTGGCTAAAGTAATCAATGCGGGTGGTGCAGTATGTTTGGCCAGTCCTCGCATAGATGTTTGTTTGGAGCTATACAAGCGCCTGCAAGATGATTTTGCTTGTAAGATATCCTTGCTACACGGAGAATCAGAACCGTACTTCCGAACACCATTAGTTGTTGCGACGACTCATCAGTTATTGAAATTTTATCAAGCTTTTGATTTGCTGATAGTGGATGAAGTAGATGCCTTTCCTTATGTTGATAATCCCACGCTTTACCATGCTGTCAAGAATAGTGTAAAGGAGAATGGGCTGAGAATCTTTTTAACAGCGACTTCGACAGATGAGTTAGATAGGAAGGTCCGTTTAGGAGAATTAAAAAGACTGAGCTTACCTAGACGATTCCATGGGAATCCGTTGATTATCCCTAAACCAGTTTGGTTATCGGATTTTAATCGCCATTTGGATAAAAATCGTTTGTCACCAAAGTTAAAGACTTATATTGAGAAACAGAGAAAGACAACTTATCCGTTACTCATTTTTGCATCAGAAATTAAGAAAGGAGAGCAACTAAAAGAAATCTTACAGGAGCAATTTCCAAATGAGAAAATTGGTTTTGTGTCTTCTGTAACAGAAGATCGATTAGAGCAAGTACAAGCTTTTCGAGATGGAGAACTGACAATACTTATCAGTACGACAATCTTGGAGCGTGGAGTTACCTTTCCTTGCGTGGATGTTTTCGTAGTAGAGGCCAATCATCGTCTGTTTACTAAGTCTAGTTTGATTCAGATTGGTGGACGAGTTGGACGAAGCATGGATAGACCGACAGGAGATTTGCTTTTCTTTCATGACGGATTAAATGATTCAATCAAGAAGGCAATTAAGGAAATTCAGCAGATGAACAAGGAGGCAGGCTTATGAAGTGTTTGTTATGTGGGCAGACTATGAAGACTGTTTTAACTTTTAGTAGTCTCTTGCTTTTGAGGAATGATGACTCTTATCTTTGCTCAGACTGTGACTCTACTTTTGAGAGGATTGGAGAAGAAAACTGTCCAAATTGTATGAAAACAGGCTTGTCAATAAAGTGTCAAGATTGTCAATTTTGGTGTAAAGAAGGAGTTGAGGTCAATCATAGAGCGATTTTTACTTACAATCAAGCTATGAAAGATTTTTTCAGTCGGTATAAGTTTGATGGGGACTTCCTTTTAAGAAAAGTTTTCGCTTTATTTTTAAGTGAGGAATTGAAAAAGTATAAAGAGTATCAATTTGTAGTCATTCCTCTAAGTCCTGAAAGATTACTTGACAGAGGATTTAATCAGGTTGAAGGCTTAGTTGAAGCAGCAGGATTCAAGTATATGGATTTATTAGAGAAAAGAGAAGAGAGAGCTAGTTCTTCTAAAAGTCGCTCAGAACGCTTGACGACAGAACTTCCTTTCTTTATTAAAAGTGGAGTCAGCATTCCTAAGAAAATCCTACTTATAGATGATATTTATACTACAGGAACAACTATAAATCGTGTGAAGAAACTGCTGGAAGAAGCTGGTGCTGAGGATGTAAAAACTTTTTCCCTTGTAAGATGAGGAAAAAATTTGCAAAAACAAAATGAAAGCGTTATAATGAAATCAGAAAAATAAAAATGTTTAGAAAGAAGGTACTCATATGATTAAATATAGTATCCGTGGTGAAAACCTAGAAGTAACAGAAGCAATTCGTGATTATGTAGTTTCTAAACTCGAAAAGATCGAAAAGTATTTTCAAGCTGAACAAGAGTTGGATGCTCGAGTTAACTTGAAGGTGTATCGTGAAAAAACTGCTAAAGTGGAAGTAACGATTCCGCTTGGCTCTATTACTCTTCGTGCAGAAGATGTGTCTCAAGATATGTATGGTTCAATTGACCTTGTAACCGATAAAATTGAACGTCAGATTCGTAAAAATAAAACAAAAATCGAGCGTAAAAATAAAAATAAGGTAGCAACTAGTCAATTATTTACAGATGCTTTGGTGGAAGATCCAAATGTTGTCCAGTCTAGAGTTGTTCGTTCAAAACAAATTGATTTAAAACCAATGGATTTGGAAGAAGCTATTCTACAGATGGATTTGTTGGGACATGATTTCTTTATCTATGTGGATGTTGAAGATCAAACAACTAATGTGATTTATCGTCGTGAAGATGGCGAAATTGGTTTGTTAGAAGTTAAAGAATCTTAATTTCAATATGTGTAAAGGAAGGTTTACTGAATTGTAAACCTCCTTTTTCTTATAATTGATAGAATTACTGATTACACTTTTAAAAAGTCGCTTTTTGGTGGTTATTATGGTATAATGGGTGCCAAGAGGTTTGGAATGAAAAAATTTTATGTAAGTCCTATTTTCCCCTTAATATTAGGAATAGTGGCGTTCGGAGTGCTATCTGTGCAACTTGTTTTTGTAACGAATACACTGGTAACGCTATTTCTTTTGCTACTTATTTTGGGTTCATATATTTTATTGTTCATCCATCAGAGAGACTACTACTCAAGGAGTGAAGTAGAACAAATCCAGTATGTAAACCACCAAGCTGAAGAAAGTTTGACAACCTTGTTAGAACAGATGCCTGTTGGAGTTATTAAATTAGACTTATCGTCAGGTGAAGTTGAATGGTTTAATCCTTATGCTGAATTGATTTTGACTAATGAAGTGGGCGAGATTGATGTGGCATTAATTCAAACAATTATTAAGGCATCGGTAGGAAATCCAGGTTCTTATGCCACCTTGGGTGAGACCCGTTATTCGGTTCATATGGACAAGGTATCTGGAGTTCTTTACTTCTTTGATGTGTCTGGTGAATATGAAGCGACTGTTGAGCTAGTAACGAGTCGGCCTGTGATTGGAATTGTTTCTGTTGACAACTATGATGATCTAGAAGATGAAACATCAGAGTCTGATATCAGTCATATCAATAGTTTTGTAGCTAATTTTGTTTCAGAATTTGCTGGGAAACATGCCATGTTCTCCCGTCGAGTAAGTATGGATCGCTTTTATCTATTTACGGACTACACGGTACTTGAGAGCTTGATGAATGATAAATTTTCTGTTATCGATACTTTCAGAGAAGAGTCAAAACAGAGACAGCTGCCTTTGACCTTGAGTATGGGATTTTCTTATGGTGATGGAAATCATGATGAGATAGGTAAAGTTGCATTGCTCAATTTGAACTTGGCTGAAGTGCGTGGTGGCGACCAGGTGGTTGTCAAGGAGAATGATGAAACGAAAAATCCAGTTTATTTTGGTGGTGGGTCTGCTGCCTCAATCAAACGTACACGGACTCGTACGCGTGCTATGATGACAGCTATTTCAGATAAGATTCGAAGTGTGGATCAGGTTTTTGTAGTTGGTCACAAAAATCTAGATATGGATGCTCTTGGCTCTGCTGTAGGTATGCAGTTGTTTGCTAGCAATGTGACTGAAAATAGTTATGCTATTTATGACGAAGAACAAATGTCGCCGGATATTGAACGAGCTGTTTCATTCTTAGAAAAAGAAGGAGTTACGAAGTTGTTGTCGGTTAAGGAGGCAATGGGATTAGTGACCAATCGTTCTTTGTTGATTCTAGTAGACCATTCAAAGACTGCCTTAACTTTATCGAAAGAATTTTATGATTTATTTACACAGACCATTGTTATTGACCACCACAGAAGGGATCAGGATTTTCCTGATAATGCCGTTATCACTTATATCGAAAGTGGTGCAAGTAGTGCCAGTGAGTTGGTAACGGAATTGATTCAGTTCCAGAATTCTAAGAAAAATCGTTTGAGTCGTATGCAGGCCAGTGTTTTGATGGCTGGTATGATGCTGGATACTAAAAATTTTACCTCACGAGTGACTAGTCGGACATTTGATGTTGCTAGCTATCTCAGAACGAGAGGAAGTGATAGTATTGCCATTCAAGAAATCGCTGCGACAGATTTTGAAGAATATCGTGAGGTCAATGAACTGATTTTACAGGGGCGTAAATTAGGTTCAGATGTATTGATAGCAGAGGCTACGGATTTGAAATGCTATGATACAGTTGTTATTAGTAAGGCAGCAGATGCCATGTTAGCTATGTCAGGTATTGAAGCGAGTTTTGTTCTTGCGAAAAATACACAAGGATTTATCTCTATCTCAGCTCGTAGTCGTAGTAAACTGAATGTACAACGGATTATGGAAGAGCTGGGAGGTGGAGGCCACTTTAATTTGGCTGCAGCTCAAATTAAGGATTTAACCTTGTCAGAAGCAGGTGAAAAACTGACAGAAATTGTATTAAATGAAATAAAGGAAAAGGAGAAAGAAGAATGAAAGTAATCTTTTTAGCAGATGTTAAAGGAAAAGGTAAAAAAGGCGAAATTAAGGAAGTACCAACAGGGTATGCACAAAACTTTCTTATCAAAAAGAATCTAGCCAAAGAAGCGACTGCTCAAGCGGTAGGTGAATTACGTGGTAAACAGAAATCTGAAGAAAAAGCTCATGCTGAGATGATTGCAGAAGCAAAAGCAATTAAAGCCCAATTAGAGGCAGAAGAAACTGTTGTAGAATTTGTTGAAAAGGTTGGTCCAGATGGCCGTACTTTTGGATCTATTACTAATAAGAAAATTGCAGAAGAATTGCAAAAGCAATTTGGAATTAAGATTGATAAACGTCATATCCAAGTACAAGCTCCGATTCGAGCAGTTGGTTTAATTGATGTACCAGTGAAAATCTATCAAGATATCACAAGTGTAATCAATCTTCGTGTGAAAGAAGGATAAATTTACACCTTCTTGACAAGATTGTAAAAGGAAGGGAAGTCTGATGGCAGAAGTAGAAGAGTTACGAGTACAACCTCAAGATATCTTAGCTGAGCAATCCGTTTTGGGGGCTATCTTTATTGACGAGAGTAAGCTTGTTTTTGTGCGAGAATACATTGAGTCTCGGGACTTTTTTAAGTATGCCCATCGTTTGATTTTCCAAGCCATGGTTGATTTATCCGATCGTGGCGATGCCATAGATGCAACAACGGTTCGCACCATTCTTGATAATCAAGGTGATTTACAGAATATTGGTGGCTTGTCTTATTTGGTTGAGATTGTCAATTCTGTGCCAACTTCTGCTAATGCGGAGTATTATGCTAAGATTGTCGCTGAAAAAGCCATGCTACGGCGATTAATCGCAAAGTTGACAGAGTCTGTCAACCAAGCTTACGAGGCTTCACAACCAGCTGATGAAATCATTGCTCAGGCAGAAAAAGGCTTGATTGATGTCAGTGAAAATGCAAATCGAAGTGGATTTAAGAATATTCGAGATGTGTTGAACGTCAACTTTGGAAATCTGGAAGCTCGCTCGCAACAAACGACCGATATTACTGGTATTGCGACAGGTTATCGTGACTTGGATCATATGACGACTGGTCTGCATGAAGAGGAGTTGATTATCTTAGCAGCTCGTCCGGCGGTTGGTAAGACAGCCTTTGCCTTGAATATCGCTCAGAACATTGGGACTAAGTTGGACAAAACGGTTGCTATCTTTTCGCTCGAAATGGGTGCGGAAAGTCTAGTAGACCGTATGTTAGCCGCAGAGGGTTTGGTGGAATCGCATTCTATCCGTACGGGTCAATTGACCGATGAGGAATGGCAAAAGTACACCATTGCTCAAGGGAACCTAGCCAACGCAAGTATCTATATCGATGATACGCCAGGTATTCGGATTACAGAGATTCGTTCTCGTTCTCGTAAATTGGCTCAAGAAACTGGAAATCTTGGTTTGATTTTGATAGACTACCTTCAATTGATTACGGGAACTGGTCGAGAAAATCGTCAACAAGAGGTTTCAGAAATTTCACGTCAGTTGAAAATCCTAGCCAAGGAACTGAAAGTTCCAGTAATTGCTCTAAGTCAGCTTTCTCGTGGTGTAGAACAACGTCAGGACAAGAGACCGGTCTTGTCTGATATTCGTGAATCGGGATCTATCGAGCAGGATGCTGATATCGTAGCCTTTCTTTATCGTGACGATTACTATGAGCGTGGTGGTGAAGAAGAGGAAGGCATCCCAAATAATAAGGTAGAAGTTATCATTGAGAAAAACCGTAGTGGAGCTCGTGGAACTGTGGAATTAATTTTCCAAAAAGAATACAATAAATTTTCAAGTATATCAAAAAGGGAGGAAATAAGATGACAGATGCATTTACAGATGTAGCTAAGATGAAAAAAATTAAAGAGGAAATCAAGGCGCATGAGGGTCATGTAATCGAAATGACTTTGGAAAATGGGCGTAAGCGCCAAAAAAATAGATTGGGTAAGCTAATTGAAGTTTATCCATCCCTATTTATCGTGGAATTTGGGAACGTTGAAGGAGATAAACAAGCTAATGTTTATGTTGAATCCTTTACTTATTCAGATATCCTTACTGAAAAGAATTTGATTCATTATCTTGACTAAAGTGAGAAATTTTCTCACTTTTTCTTTTTTCTCCGAATAATTTAAGTGAAGGCAATCTTCGATTTATACTCTTCGAAAATCAAATTCAAACCACGTCAGCTTCGCCTTGCCATACTCAAGTATAGCCTGCGCCTAGCTTCCTAGTTTGATCTTTAATTTTCATTGAGTACTATATTATTTTCAAGGAGGAAGAATGAAAATTTCACCATTTACAGTAACAGAGACAGGGTTTTCTTTTAGAAAATCAGTTAAAAAGGTTGTTCCTTTTTTAGTAGTAGGATTGATGCTAGCAGCGGGTGATAGTGTCTATGCCTATTCTGGAGGGAATGGGTCGATTGCGCGTGGGGATGATTATCCTACTCATTATAAAAATGGGAGTCAGGAGATTGACAAGTGGCGGATGTATTCTCGTCAGTGTACTTCTTTTGCAGCCTTTCGTTTGAGTAATGTCAATGGTTTTGAGATTCCAAGGGCTTATGGAAATGCGAATGAATGGGGGCACCGTGCTCGTCGTGAAGGCTATCGTGTAGACAATAGACCAGCTATTGGCTCCATTGCTTGGTCTACTGCAGGAACTTATGGGCATGTTGCCTGGGTGTCAAATGTAATGGGAGATAAGATTGAGATTGAGGAATATAACTATGGTTATACAGAAGCCTATAATAAACGAATTATAAAAGCAAATACGATGACAGGATTTATTCATTTTAAAGATTTGGCTGGTGGCAGTGTTGGGAATAGTCAAACCTCAGTTTCAACAGGAGGAACACATTATTTCAAGGCTAAGTCTGCTATCAAGACTCAGCCCCTAGCTAGCGCAACTACAATTGATTACTATTATCCTGGGGAGAAGGTTCATTATGATCAAATTCTCGAAAAAGATGGGTACAAGTGGTTGAGTTATACGGCTTATAACGGAAGTCGTCGTTATATCCAGCTAGAAGGAGTGGCTTCTTCACAGAATTATCAGAACCAATCAGGAAATAGTTCTAATTATAGCTCAAATACTGGATTGACTGTCGGTTGGAAGAAAATAAATGGTAGTTGGTATCATTTCAAATCAAATGGGTCTAAATCAACAGGCTGGCTGAAAGATGGTTCTAGCTGGTATTATTTGAAATCATCTGGTGAAATGCAGACAGGATGGTTAAAGGAAAATGGTCTGTGGTATTATTTGGATAGTTCAGGTGCAATGAAAACAGGTTGGTATCAAGTCTCAGGTAAGTGGTATTATTCTTACTCTTCAGGCGCCTTAGCTGTCAATACGACGGTGGATGGCTACAGAGTAAACAGTGATGGAGTACGAGTATAGAAAATTGGGGCAGGAAAAATTTCCTGCTCTTTTCTGTAAGCAGTTTCCTTGACTTTTTTTTTGTTTTGCGCTATCATATGTCCATATAATATATGGGAGTCTGTGTACAGTCTGAGAGGAAGTGTTAAACTTCGACCGCACCTGATCTGGGTAATGCCAGCGTAGGGAACGATACTTAGTCTATTCTGCACCTTTTCCATATATGGTAAAGGTTTTTCTTTTTGTCAAAGGAAAACGAGAAGAGGAGGTTGTTATGAAAGCAAGCATTGCCTTGCAAGTTTTACCCCTATCACAGGGGATTGATCGGATTGCTGTTATCGATCAGGTCATTGCGTATCTGCAAGCTCAAGAAGTGACCATAGTGGTGACACCATTTGAAACGGTCTTGGAAGGGGAGTTTGATGAGCTCATGTGCATTCTCAAAGAAGCGCTGGAAGTGGCAGGGCAGGAGGCAGATAATGTCTTTGCCAATGTCAAAATAAATGTAGGAGAGATTTTAAGTATTGATGAGAAACTTGAAAAGTATACTGAGACGACACATTAGTCTATTGGGCTTTCTGGGAGTCTTGTCAATCTGGCAGTTAGCAGGTTTTCTTAAACTTCTCCCCAAGTTTATCCTGCCGACCCCTCTTGAAATTCTCCAGGCCTTTGTTCGTGACAGAGAATTTCTCTGGCACCATAGCTGGGCTACCTTGAGAGTGGCTTTACTGGGGTTGGTTCTAGGAGTCTTGATTGCCTGTCTCATGGCTGTGCTTATGGACAGTTTGACTTGGCTCAATGACCTGATTTACCCTATGATGGTGGTTGTGCAGACCATTCCGACTATTGCTATAGCTCCTATCTTGGTCTTGTGGCTAGGTTATGGGATTTTGCCCAAGATTGTCTTGATTATCTTAACGACAACCTTCCCCATCATCGTCAGCATTTTGGACGGTTTTAGGCATTGTGACAAGGATATGCTGACCTTGTTTAGTCTGATGCGGGCCAAGTCTTGGCAAATCCTGTGGCACTTTAAAATTCCAGTCAGCCTGCCCTACTTTTATGCAGGTCTAAGAGTTAGTGTTTCCTACGCTTTTATCACAACAGTGGTATCTGAGTGGTTGGGAGGCTTTGAAGGACTTGGTGTCTACATGATTCAGTCCAAGAAACTGTTTCAGTATGATACCATGTTTGCTATTATTATTCTGGTATCGCTTATCAGCCTTCTGGGTATGAAGTTGGTCGATATTAGTGAAAAATATGTGATTAAATGGAAACGTTCGTAAAATTAGAATGTTTCAAAAAAGAAAAGAGGAAATCAAAATGAAAAAAACATGGAAAGTGTTTTTAACGATTGTAACGGCTTTTGTAGCTGTTGTGCTTGTGGCCTGTGGTCAAGGAACTGCTTCTAAGGACAACAAAGAAGCAGAACTCAAGAAAATTGACTTTATCCTAGACTGGACACCAAATACCAACCACACAGGGCTTTATGTAGCCAAGGAAAAAGGTTATTTCAAAGAAGCTGGAGTGGATGTTGATTTGAAATTGCCACCTGAAGAAAGCTCTTCTGACTTGGTTATCAATGGCAAGGCACCATTTGCAGTGTATTTCCAAGACTACATGGCTAAAAAATTGGAAAAAGGTGCAGGAATTACTGCCGTTGCAGCTATCGTTGAGCACAATACGTCAGGAATCATCTCTCGTAAATCTGACAATGTAGCTAGTCCAAAAGACTTGGTTGGTAAGAAATACGGAACTTGGAATGACCCAACTGAACTTGCTATGCTGAAAACCTTGGTAGAATCTCAAGGTGGAGACTTTGAGAAGGTCGAAAAAGTACCAAACAACGACTCAAACTCAATCACACCGATTGCCAATGGCGTCTTTGATACTGCTTGGATCTATTATGGATGGGATGGAATTCTTGCTAAATCTCAAGGTGTAGATGCTAATTTCATGTACTTGAAAGACTATGTCAAGGAGTTTGACTACTACTCACCAGTTATCATCGCAAATAACGACTATTTGAAAGACAACAAGGAAGAAGCTCGCAAAGTTATACAAGCCATCAAAAAAGGCTACCAATATGCTATGGAACATCCAGAGGAAGCAGCCGATATCCTCATCAAGAATGCACCTGAACTCAAGGAAAAACGTGACTTTGTCATCGAATCTCAAAAATACTTGTCAAAAGAATACGCAAGCGACAAGGAAAAATGGGGTCAATTTGACGCAGCTCGCTGGAATGCCTTCTACAAATGGGATAAAGAAAATGGTATCCTTAAAGAAGATTTGACAGACAAAGGCTTCACCAACGAATTTGTGAAATAATGACAGAAATAAGACTAGAACACGTAAGCTATGCCTATGGTCAAGAGAGGATTTTAGATGATATCAATCTGAAAGTGACTTCAGGTGAAGTAGTCTCTATTTTAGGCCCAAGTGGTGTAGGAAAGACCACTCTCTTTAATCTGATCGCTGGGATTTTAGAAGTCCAGTCTGGGAGAATTGTCCTTGATGGTGAGGAAAATCCTAAG
The DNA here is from genome assembly GCA_905221035.1 of bacterium. GTDB lineage: Bacteria > Bacillota > Bacilli > Lactobacillales > Streptococcaceae > Streptococcus. Next base: position 56,746 of record CAJNBP010000010.1, read on the forward strand.
GGGCGCGTGAGTTATATGTTACAGAAGGACCTGCTCTTGGAGCACAAGACGGTGCTGGGCAATATCATCCTGCCCCTCTTGATTCAAAAGGTGGATAAGGCAGAAGCTATTTCCCGAGCGGACGAAATTCTTGCGACCTTCCAGTTGACAGCTGTACGGGACAAGTATCCTCATGAACTGAGTGGAGGGATGCGTCAGCGTGTGGCCTTGCTCCGAACCTACCTTTTCGGTCACAAGCTCTTTCTCTTGGATGAGGCCTTTAGCGCCTTGGATGAGATGACCAAGATGGAACTCCACGCTTGGTATCTAGAAATTCACAAACAGCTACAGCTGACGACCTTGATTATCACACATAGTATCGAGGAGGCCCTCAATCTCAGTGACCGCATCTATATCTTGAAAAATCGCCCTGGGCAGATTGTTTCAGAAATTAAACTAGCTTGGTCTGAAGATGAGGACAAGGAAGTCCAAAAGATTGCCTACAAACGTCAAATCTTGGCAGAATTAGGCTTAGATAAGTAGAAAAATAGGGAGTTGGTGAAGATTATCCTTTACCAGCGCCCTTTTTCTTTTAAAAATGAGAAAATTTCGGTATAATAGTCAAAGATAGTCAAGGTTTAAAGAGAGAGGTGGGTTTGTAATGAGATTTAAAAATACATCGGATCATATTGAGGCCTACATCAAGGCGATTTTAGATCAATCTGGTATTGTAGAGTTGCAACGAAGTCAGTTGGCAGATACTTTTCAGGTTGTTCCTAGTCAGATTAACTACGTGATCAAGACACGCTTTACGGAAAGTAGAGGCTACTTGGTTGAAAGTAAGCGTGGTGGCGGAGGCTACATTCGTATAGGACGGATTGAGTTTTCTAGTCATCATGAAATGCTCCGCGATTTGCTTTACTCAATTGGTGAGCGAGTTAGTCAAGAAATTTATGAGGATATTCTGCAGCTTTTGGTTGAGCAGGAATTGATGACCAAGCAGGAGATGAATTTGCTAGTATCAGTAGCTTTGGATCGCGTTCTAGGAGAAGAAGCTCCAGTTGTTCGTGCTAATATGCTACGACAGGTCATACAAGAGGTAGATAGAAAAGGGAAGTAAGATGAACTATTCAAAAGCATTGAATGAATGTATCGAAAGTGCCTACATGGTTGCTGGCCATTTCGGAGCTCGTTACCTAGAGTCTTGGCACTTGTTGATTGCCATGTCCAATCATAGTTATAGTGTGGCAGGGGCGACTTTAAATGATTATCCATATGAGATGGACCGTTTAGAAGAAGTCGCTTTGGAACTGACTGAAACGGAATATAGCCAGGATGAAACCTTTACGGAGTTGCCGTTTTCTCATCGTTTGCAGGTTCTCTTTGATGAAGCAGAATATGTAGCGTCAGTGGTCCATGCTAAGGTGTTAGGGACAGAGCATGTCCTCTATGCGATTTTACATGATGGCAATGCCTTGGCAACTCGTATCTTGGAGAGGGCTGGTTTTTCTTATGAAGACAAGAAAGATCAGCTCAAGATTGCTGCCCTACGTCGAAATCTAGAGGAACGTGCAGGCTGGACTCGTGAAGACCTCAAGGCTTTACGCCAACGCCATCGTACAGTAGCTGATAAACAAAATTCTATGGCTAATATGATGGGCATGCCCCAGACTCCTAGTGGTGGTCTCGAGGACTATACGCATGATTTGACAGAGCAAGCTCGTTCTGGCAAGTTAGAACCAGTTATCGGTCGAGATAAGGAAATCTCGCGTATGATTCAAATCTTGAGTCGTAAGACCAAGAATAATCCTGTTTTGGTTGGGGATGCTGGTGTCGGGAAAACAGCCTTGGCGCTTGGGCTCGCTCAGCGTATTGCTAGTGGTGATGTACCTGCGGAAATGGCTAAGATGCGCGTGTTGGAGCTTGATTTGATGAACGTTGTTGCAGGGACACGCTTCCGTGGTGACTTTGAAGAACGCATGAACAATATCATCAAGGATATTGAAGAAGATGGTCAAGTGATTCTCTTTATCGATGAACTCCACACCATCATGGGTTCTGGTAGTGGGATTGACTCAACTCTGGATGCGGCCAATATCTTGAAACCAGCCTTGGCGCGTGGCACCTTGAGAACGGTTGGTGCGACCACTCAGGAAGAATACCAAAAACATATCGAAAAAGATGCGGCACTTTCTCGTCGTTTCGCTAAAGTGACGATTGAAGAACCAAGCGTGGCAGACAGCATGACCATTTTGCAAGGCTTGAAGGCGACTTATGAGAAGCATCACCGTGTGCAAATCACAGATGAAGCGGTTGAAACAGCTGTCAAGATGGCCCATCGTTACTTGACTAGTCGTCACTTGCCAGACTCTGCTATCGACCTCTTAGATGAAGCTGCAGCAACAGTGCAAAATAAGGCTAAGCATGTGAAAGCAGACGAATCCGGCTTGAGTCCAGCTGATAAGGCCCTGATGGATGGCAAGTGGAAACAGGCAGCCCAGCTAATCGCAAAAGAAGAGGAAGTGCCTGTCTATAAAGACTTGGTGACAGAGTCTGATATTTTGACCACCTTGAGTCGCTTGTCAGGGATTCCAGTTCAAAAACTAACTCAGACTGACGCTAAGAAATACTTGAACCTGGAAGCGGAACTCCACAAACGTGTCATCGGTCAAGATCAAGCAGTTTCAAGCATTAGCCGTGCCATTCGCCGCAACCAGTCAGGGATTCGCAGTCACAAGCGTCCGATTGGTTCCTTTATGTTCCTAGGGCCTACGGGTGTCGGGAAGACCGAATTGGCCAAGGCTCTGGCAGAAGTTCTTTTTGAAGACGAATCAGCCCTTATCCGCTTTGATATGAGTGAGTATATGGAGAAATTCGCAGCTAGCCGTCTTAATGGAGCTCCTCCGGGCTATGTGGGCTACGAAGAAGGTGGGGAGTTGACCGAGAAGGTTCGCAACAAACCCTATTCCGTTCTCCTCTTTGACGAGGTAGAGAAGGCCCATCCAGACATCTTTAATGTTCTCTTGCAGGTCTTGGATGATGGTGTCTTGACCGATAGCAAGGGCCGCAAGGTTGACTTTTCAAATACCATTATCATTATGACATCGAACCTTGGTGCGACTGCCCTTCGTGATGATAAGACAGTTGGTTTTGGGGCTAAGGACATTCGTTTTGACCAGGAAAATATGGAAAAACGCATGTTTGAAGAGCTGAAAAAGGCTTATAGACCTGAATTTATCAACCGTATTGATGAAAAGGTGGTCTTCCATAGCTTGTCTAGCGAACATATGCAGGAAGTGGTGAAGATTATGGTCAAACCTTTAGTAGCAAGTTTGGCTGAAAAAGGTATTGACTTGAAATTACAAGCTTCAGCACTGAAATTGTTGGCAAATCAAGGCTACGATCCAGAGATGGGAGCTCGTCCACTTCGCAGAATCCTGCAAACAGAAGTGGAAGACAAGTTAGCAGAACTTCTTCTTAAGGGAGAATTAGTGGCAGGTAGCACACTTAAGATTGGTGTCAAAGCAGGCCAGTTAAAATTTGATATTGTATAAAAATGGAGAATCAGGAGCAATCTTGATTCTCTTTTTTGCAATCTTTTTACAAAAAATAATAAAAAATTATTGATAAAATAAAAATATAGTTTATAATAAAAACATAGATAATAAAAATATCGAAAATTATAAAAAGGTAATGAATTTATGAAAAAGAAAACAGCAGTGGTATTTGGAACCTTTGCTCCGCTTCATCAAGGGCATATCGATCTGATCCAGCGAGCGAAGCGTCAATGTGATCAGGTCTGGGTAGTCGTTTCAGGTTATGAGGGAGACCGAGGGGAGCAGGTAGGCTTAACGCTTCAAAAAAGATTTCGCTATATTCGAGAGGCTTTTCGAGATGATGAGTTAACCTCTGTCTGCAAGCTGGATGAGACTAACCTTCCCCGTTATCCTATAGGCTGGCAGGAGTGGTTGGACCAGATGTTAGCGGAGATTTCCTATGATGAAACCCAGCAAGATCTGATCTTTTTTGTAGGAGAAGCAGACTATCAGCAAGAATTATCTAAACGTGGATTTGGCACTGTCTTGCAAGAAAGAAAGTTTGGTATCTCAGCGACTATGATTCGAGAAAATCCAAGCAAATATTGGAAATACATCGCTCAACCTTTCCGTCGTCAGTTCACCAAGAAAGTGTTGATTATGGGAAGTGCCAGTAATGGGAAGACCACTTTAGCCAAGGATTTAGCTAGGTATTACGATGCGCCGGTTAGTCTGGAATACGCACGTGAGTACCAGATCAAAAACAATGTCCGCGACGATGAATTGACTTCAAAAGATTACTATTATCTCCTGTTGGGGCAGTATGACCAGACCTCTAAGTTAATTGACAGTAATGCCAATAGGGGACTGGTGATAGCAGACACCAACTCTTTAGTAACCAAGGGCTACTATGATTATTACATGGAGACTGAGGATCAAGAGGACTTATCAGGAGAAACATTTGACAATCTCTTTGCCTCGATCTTGGCTAAGGAAAAATGGGACTTGATTCTCTTTGTGCAGCCTGTCGGCTCCTATGTCAATGACGGTTTTAGAGATATGACCATGGCGGAAGACCATATTCGTCAAAGTTTTTCCCAGCATTTGGACCAGATGAGAGAGCGATATTTAACCAATATTCCTTTAGTTTATCTGGCGGAGGATTATCTAGGTAATTATGAAGCAGCAAAAGTGGCTATTGATACCATTTACCAAGCGGATTAGGAGAACAATATGAAAAAACTAACTGAAAAAATCACACAATTTATCGAAAACTTTAAAAATGTCCATTCAGAAGCTCGCAAGATTGGTTTTGCAGGAACCATGCGCCTGCTCTGGAAAGATCTCTTTGTTGGTCGCAACCTTTTCCAGTGGTTGTATCTCATCGCTTTGTCAAGTGTTCCCTTGATCTTGGAATTCACGCAAAATACGGAAAGCCATGACTGGTTGAGCTTGTTTGCATCTTGGACGGGGATTGTCTGTGTTATCTTGGTGGCAGAAGGGCGTGCAAGCAATTATCTCTTTGGGGCCATTAACTCTGCTATCTATTTGGTTTTGGCTATGAATGCGACTTTTTATGGCGAAGTTTTGACGACCGTTTACTTCTTTGTCATGCAGCCGATTGGCCTCTATGCTTGGCTATCCAATCGTATCAATGACCAAGGAAAAGCAGAGGAATCTCATTTTGAAGCTAAGAAATTATCTGTGCTTGACTGGCTCAAGTACTTGGCTTTGACTGCTATCATTTGGATTGGTATGGGCTTGGCATACCAAAGTATCCATAGCGCTCGCCCTTTCCGTGATAGTGTTACCGATGCGACCAATGGTGTTGGTCAGCTCTTGATGACACGTCTCTACCGTGAGCAATGGATTTTCTGGATTGCAACCAATCTCTTTAGTATCTATCTCTGGTGGGGTGAAAACATCCATATTCAAGGGATGTACTGGGTTTACACACTCAATAGTCTAGTGGGTTGGTACCAATGGACCAAGGCAGTTCGTAAGGAGGCATAAAATGACGGACATAAAGATTCCAGCAGGGATGACGGAAAAAGAATATTATGAAATCCATGCCAGTCAGGAGGAGTTTTTAGACTGGTACTTTGAGCAAGAACTTCCTCAATACGAAAAACCAAGTGTGACAGTGGATATGGTGGCCTACTGCTTTGTCGAAGGGAAAATCAAGCTCTTGCTAATCCGTCGCAAGGCTCACCCTTATCAAAACTGTTTGGCCTTGGTTGGAGGTTTTATGGATAAGGGAGAAGATGCTACACATGCCTGCCAGCGCGAAGTAAGTGAAGAAGTCAATCTCGATCTTCCTTTGGAAAAAATTGAGCAATTGATGACCGTATCGACCCCCGGCCGTGATCCGCGGGGCTGGACGGTGACCATTGCCCATTTGGTGTACCTACCTAGTCGCGCCTTAGACCTCGTTCAGGCAGGTGACGATGCCAAGGATGTCGTTTTCGTAGATGTCGATTTTCAGACGGGCAAATGCTTCTTGGAGGGAGTCGAATTGGAGGAGCAAGCTTTTGCTTTTGACCATTATGCCATTATCCAAGAATCCATCAAACGAATCCAAGGCCGTCTCGACTGGAATCCGACCTTCCTTTATCTGCTGGAGGAGGAGTTCACTGTCTACGAAGGAACTGAACTGGTCAATCTTATCAACCCCGGTCGTCCAATCGTCAGTAATAACTTTCTCGTAAAATACGGAGAATATGTAGAAGAAGTCGGACTCAAACGAGTGCCTAAAAAGAAACCAAGAAAAACCTATCGATTGAAATAAAAAACGAGGTCGGGACAAAGTTCCCGACCTCTTTGTTATGTGACTATTAGTCCGTCTCGCTCCGCTAGGTGCGAGACAAAAAAACCACCCGCTATGCGGGTGCGCGTCGAAGGTTATA
>CAJNBP010000011.1 GCA_905221035.1 bacterium
TACTTGATGGTTTAGCTCTCCTGTTTTCTCTTTTAGCTTTAACCAGCCATAAATGGTATTACGTGAGATTTGGAAAATCTGTGATGCTTCTGTTATACTACCTGTTCGCTCACAATAAGAGAGAACTTTTTTACGAAAATCTATTGAATATGCCATAAGAAGATTATACCACATTCTGTACTGTTTTTGGTTCATTTTACTATAGTTCATTTGGTTGTATATACGGATATTTATGTTATCTGAAACTACTTTCAGAAACAGCTGTTCTATAAAATACTTTTGAAACTGGAATCTATCCTACTACAAAGTATTGAAAGCGCTTCATAAATAATATATAATAAACTCATAAGAACAAAGAAAAGGAGGAAAGAGGATGCCACAGATTACTAAAGAAGCCTTGATTGCACAAATCAAAGATGGAATCATCGTTTCTTGTCAGGCCCTTCCTCACGAACCGCTTTATACAGAAGCGGGAGGAGTCATTCCCTTGCTGGTCAAAGCGGCTGAGCAAGGTGGAGCAGTCGGTATCCGAGCCAATAGTGTTCGCGATATCAAGGAAATCAAGGAGGTCACAAACCTTCCAATCATTGGGATAATTAAACGAGATTATCCACCGCAAGAGCCCTTCATCACGGCTACGATGAAAGAAGTTGATGAATTGGCAGAACTGGACATCGAGGTGATTGCTCTGGATTGTACCAAGCGTGAACGCTACGATGGTTTGGAGATTCAAGAGTTCATTCGTCAGGTCAAGGAGAAATATCCTAACCAGCTCTTGATGGCTGATACAAGTACTTTTGAAGAAGGACTAGCAGCTGTTGAAGCAGGAATTGACTTTGTCGGAACAACCTTATCAGGATATACATCTTACAGTCCAAAAGTGGATGGTCCCGATTTTGAATTAATCAAAAAACTATGTGATGCCGGTGTAGATGTCATTGCAGAAGGGAAAATTCATACACCAGAACAAGCCAAACAAATCCTGGGATATGGAGTGCGAGGTATCGTTGTTGGTGGCGCTATTACTAGACCAAAAGAGATTACAGAACGCTTCGTTGCTGGTCTCAAATAACATAATCTAAAAACAGAGGAGAGTGGTGGATGCGTCGGATAAAATAAAAACGTATACAAATTCAAGAACTCATTATCCAATATGGATACGCTTATCAATTAGGAGAATACAAATGAAATTTAGAAAACTAGCTTGTACAGTACTTGCGGGTGCTGCGATTCTTGGCCTTGCTGCATGTGGTAATTCTGGTGGAAGTAAAGATGCTGGAAAATCTGGTGGTGATAGCGGAAAAACAGAAATCACTTGGTGGGCATTCCCAGTCTTCACTCAAGAAAAAACTGGTGACGGTGTTGGAACATATGAAAAATCAATCATCGAAGCATTTGAAAAAGCAAATCCAGATGTAAAAGTGAAATTGGAAACAATCGACTTCAAGTCAGGTCCTGAAAAAATCACAACAGCCATCGAGGCTGGAACTGCACCTGACGTACTCTTTGACGCACCAGGACGTATCATCCAGTACGGTAAAAATGGTAAATTGGCTGAGTTGAATGATATTTTTACAGATGAATTTGTCAAAGATGTTAACAACGAAAACATCGTACAAGCAAGTAAGGCTGGAGATAAAGCCTACATGTATCCAATCAGTTCAGCTCCATTCTACATGGCTATGAACAAGAAAATGTTGGAAGAAGCTGGAGTTGCAAACCTTGTAAAAGAAGGTTGGACAACTGATGATTTTGAAAAAGTTTTGAAAGCGCTTAAAGACAAAGGATATACACCAGGTTCATTGTTCAGTTCTGGTCAAGGGGGAGACCAAGGAACACGTGCCTTCATCTCTAACCTTTATGGAGCTTCTGTAACAGATAAAGATGTAACCAAATATACAACTGATGATCCTAAATTCGTCAAAGGTCTTGAAAAAGCAGCTGGCTGGATCAAAGACGGTTTGTTGAATAACGGTTCACAATTTGACGGTGGAGCAGATATCCAAAACTTTGCCAACGGTCAAACATCTTACACAATCCTTTGGGCGCCAGCTCAAAACGGTATCCAAGCTAAACTCTTGGAAGCAAGTAAAGTAGAAGTGGTAGAAGTACCATTCCCATCAGATTCAGGCAAACCAGCTCTTGAATACCTTGTAAACGGATTTGCAGTATTCAACAACAAAGACGACAAGAAAGTTGCAGCATCTAAGAAATTCATCCAATTTATCGCGGATGATAAAGAATGGGGTCCAAAAGACGTTGTTCGTACAGGTGCCTTCCCAGTTCGTACTTCATTTGGCAAACTTTATGATGACAAACGTATGGAAACAATCAGTGGTTGGACTAAATACTACTCACCATACTACAACACTATCAATGGTTTTGCTGAAATGAGAACACTTTGGTTCCCAATGTTGCAATCTGTATCAAATGGTGACGAAAAACCAGCGGATGCTTTGAAAGCCTTCACTGAAAAAGCTAACGAAACAATTAAAAAAGCTACAAAACAATAAGCACTAAATCAGATTGATCCCTCCCTTTTCCCTGTGCATAGTCTATGTAAGAAAAGGGAGGATTTTGTTTGAAATGTAAGGAACTGTCACGAAATTAAAATGAAGTTCTTACATAAGCGAATCTTAAAAAATTTCATTTTGATTTTAAAACAGTTCAAGAAAGTCAAAAAATTATTCTATTTGAAAGAGAGGTGCCGACTGTGAAAGTCAATAAAATTCGTATGCGGGAAACAGTGATTTCCTACGCTTTCCTAGCACCAGTATTATTCTTCTTTGTCATCTTTGTATTGGCTCCTATGGTGATGGGATTCATTACAAGTTTCTTTAATTACTCTATGACAAACTTTGAGTTTGTAGGCTTAAACAACTATATCCGTATGTTTAAAGACCCTGTCTTTATGAAGTCTTTGATCAATACCGTGATTCTGGTTATTGGATCTGTGCCAGTTGTTGTTCTATTCTCACTCTTTGTAGCATCTCAGACCTATCATCAAAATGCCATTGCCAGATCCTTCTATCGTTTCGTATTCTTCCTTCCAGTTGTTACTGGTAGTGTTGCCGTAACAGTTGTATGGAAATGGATCTATGACCCACTATCAGGGATTCTAAACTTTGTCCTCAAGTCAAGTCATATCATCAGCCAGAACATCTCTTGGCTGGGAGACAAACACTGGGCTTTGATGGCGATTATGATTATCCTTTTGACAACTTCAGTTGGTCAGCCGATTATCCTTTATATCGCTGCTATGGGGAATATTGACAACTCATTGGTTGAAGCGGCGCGTGTCGACGGTGCAACTGAATTTCAAGTTTTCTGGAAGATTAAATGGCCAAGCCTTCTTCCAACAACCCTTTACATCGCAATCATCACAACAATCAACTCATTCCAATGTTTCGCCTTGATTCAGCTTTTGACATCTGGTGGTCCAAACTACTCAACAAGTACACTGATGTACTACCTTTACGAAAAAGCCTTCCAATTGACAGAATATGGTTATGCAAACACAATTGGTGTCTTCTTGGCAGTCATGATTGCGATCGTAAGCTTTGTTCAATTTAAAGTACTTGGAAACGACGTAGAATATTAAAGAAAGGAGACAGCTATGCAATCTACAGAAAAAAAACCATTAACAGCCTTTACTGTTATTTCAACAATCATTTTGCTCTTGTTGACTGTGCTGTTCATCTTTCCATTCTACTGGATTTTGACAGGGGCATTCAAATCACAACCTGATACAATCGTTATTCCTCCTCAGTGGTTCCCTAAAATGCCAACCATGGAAAACTTCCAACAACTCATGGTACAAAACCCTGCTATGCAATGGATGTGGAACTCAGTATTTATCTCATTGGTAACCATGTTCTTAGTCTGTGCGACTTCATCTCTAGCAGGTTATGTATTGGCTAAAAAACGTTTCTATGGTCAACGTATCCTATTTGCCATCTTTATCGCTGCTATGGCTCTTCCAAAACAAGTTGTCCTTGTACCATTGGTACGTATCGTCAACTTCATGGGAATCCATGATACACTTTGGGCAGTTATCTTGCCTTTGATTGGATGGCCATTTGGGGTCTTCCTTATGAAACAATTCAGCGAAAATATCCCAACAGAGTTGCTTGAATCAGCTAAAATCGACGGTTGTGGTGAGATTCGTACCTTCTGGAGCGTAGCCTTCCCAATTGTGAAACCAGGATTTGCAGCCCTTGCAATCTTCACTTTCATCAATACTTGGAACGACTACTTCATGCAGTTGGTTATGTTGACTTCACGTCAAAACTTGACTATCTCACTCGGGGTTGCGACCATGCAAGCCGAAATGGCAACCAACTATGGTTTGATTATGGCAGGTGCAGCTCTTGCAGCCGTGCCAATCGTAACAGTCTTCCTTGTCTTCCAAAAATCCTTCACACAAGGGATTACTATGGGAGCGGTCAAAGGTTAAGAAAAGTAAACTGGTGTGTCAAGATGACGGAAGTGGTCTTGGCATACTATGGAAATATAGAGGTTATAAGTGTCTACAAAATGTTGGGTATTTGCTTACCTTAAAGATTTTGTTAGACACTTATCAACTTAAGAATGATTTTAGTTAACTATCAGAAACGAAGGAAAGAGTATGATTTTTGACGATTTGAAAAACATCACCTTTTACAAAGGGATTCATCCCAATTTAGACAAGGCTATCGACTATCTCTATCAACATCGTAAAGATTCTTTCGAGTTAGGAAAGTATGAGATTGACGGGGACAAGGTCTTTCTAGTTGTTCAGGAAAATGTCCTCAATCAAGCTGAAAATGATCAATTTGAGCATCATAAGAACTATGCAGATTTACATTTGCTGGTAGAAGGACATGAATATTCGAGCTACGGTTCACGTATCAAAGATGAAGCAGTAGCATTCGACGAAGCGAGTGACATTGGCTTTGTTCATTGTCATGAAAAATACCCACTCTTGTTGGGTTATCACAATTTTGCAATTTTCTTTCCAGGAGAACCACACCAGCCAAATGGCTATGCAGGTATGGAAGAGAAGGTTCGCAAATATCTCTTTAAAATTTTGATTGATTAAAGAATCAGGAGGAGCAAACATGGCACAAAAAGGAGTAAGCCTTATCAAGGCAGCATTTGATACAGACAACTTTCTCATGCGTTTTAGTGAAAAGGTCTTGGATATCGTCACAGCCAATCTTCTTTTTGTCGTCTCTTGTTTGCCCATCGTGACGATTGGAGTGGCTAAAATTAGCCTCTACGAGACCATGTTTGAGATTAAGAAGAGCAGACGTGTGCCTGTCTTTAAAATCTATCTAAGAGCTTTCAAGCAAAATCTGAAACTAGGTCTTCAGTTAGGTCTGCTTGAGCTGGGCATTGTTTTGTTGAGTATTTTAGACCTCTATATCTTTTGGGGGCAGACAGCTATGCCTTTCCAAATGGTGAAAGCTATTTGCCTAGGCATTCTTATCTTCCTCACTATCGTGATGCTGGCTAGCTATCCAATCGCTGCGCGCTATGATTTAACTTGGAAAGAAGTGTTACAAAAGGGGCTGATCTTGGCAAGTTTTAACTTTCCATGGTTCTTCCTCATGTTAGCCATTCTTGTCCTCATTGTGATGATTCTTTATCTGTCCGCTTTCAGTCTACTTTTAGGTGGCTCAGCCTTCCTACTCTTTGGGTTTGGCTTATTAGTTTTTATCCAGACTGGATTGATGCAGAAAATTTTTGCAAAATACGAATAGGATGGCTTGTTTCTGAAACTACTTTCAAGCCTTAAACGTTTCAAAATATATATCGAAACTAAAATCTAAGTGTACACAAGATATTGAAAGCGTTTTTCACAAGGTGTATACTAAACACATAAAGAATAAATCCTGCTTCTAGCAGAAAAAAGAAATCTTAGGAGAAAATCTATGTCAGATTTAAAAAAATATGAAGGTGTCATTCCAGCCTTCTACGCATGTTATGATGATCAAGGAGAAGTGAGTCCAGAGCGTACACGTGCCTTGGTTCAATACTTTATCGATAAAGGTGTTCAAGGTCTTTATGTCAATGGTTCTTCTGGTGAATGTATCTACCAAAGTGTTGAAGACCGTAAGTTGATTTTGGAAGAAGTCATGGCAGTTGCCAAAGGGAAATTAACTATTATTGCTCACGTAGCTTGCAATAATACTAAAGATAGTATGGAACTTGCTCGCCACGCAGAAAGCTTGGGTGTAGATGCTATTGCAACGATTCCACCGATTTACTTCCGCTTGCCAGAATACTCAGTTGCCAAATACTGGAATGATATCAGTTCTGCAGCTCCAAACACAGACTACGTTATCTACAACATTCCTCAATTGGCAGGAGTAGCTTTGACTCCAAGCCTTTACACTGAAATGTTGAAGAATCCTCGTGTTATCGGTGTTAAGAACTCTTCTATGCCAGTTCAAGATATCCAAACCTTTGTCAGCCTTGGTGGAGAAGACCACATCGTCTTTAACGGTCCAGATGAGCAGTTCTTAGGTGGTCGTCTCATGGGAGCTAAGGCTGGTATCGGTGGTACTTATGGTGCTATGCCAGAACTATTCTTGAAACTCAATGAGTTGATTGCTGACAAAGACTTGGAAACAGCGCGTGAATTGCAATACGCTATCAATGCAATCATTGGCAAATTGACTGCTGCACATGGAAATATGTACGGTGTGATTAAGGAAGTCTTGAAGATCAATGAAGGACTGAACATTGGTTCTGTTCGTTCACCATTGACACCAGTGACTGAAGAAGATCGTCCAGTTGTAGAAGCAGCTGCAGCCTTGATTCGTGAAACCAAGGAGCGCTTCCTCTAATCCATAAGGAGGTATTTATGACACACTACGTTGCAATTGATATCGGTGGAACAAATATCAAATATGGTTTGATTGACCAAGAAGGCCAACTTGTTGAATCGCATGAAATGCCAACTGAGGCGCATAAGGGTGGATCTCATATCTTACAAAAGACCAAAGATATCGTAGCCAGCTATTTAGAAAAAGGCCCAGTAGCAGGTGTTGCTATTTCTTCTGCGGGGATGGTGGATCCAGATAAGGGTGAGATTTTCTATGCAGGCCCTCAAATCCCTAATTATGCAGGAACTAGGTTTAAAAAAGAAATAGAGAGTACCTTTGAAATCCCTTGTGAGATTGAAAATGATGTCAACTGTGCAGGTTTGGCTGAAGCGGTATCTGGTTCAGGAAAGGGAGCGAGTGTGACACTTTGCTTGACCATTGGAACCGGTATCGGTGGTTGCTTGATTATGGATGGGAAAGTCTTCCATGGTTTTAGCAATTCAGCCTGCGAAGTTGGTTATATGCATATGCAGGATGGAGCGTTCCAAGATTTGGCTTCTACAACAGCTTTAGTGAAATATGTAGCTGAAGCACATGGAGAAGATGTTGATCAGTGGAATGGCCGACGTATCTTTAAGGAAGCTACCGAAGGAAACAAAATCTGCATGGCTGGTATTGACCGAATGGTAGACTATCTAGGAAAAGGTCTGGCAAATATTTGCTATGTTGCCAATCCAGAAGTGGTCATTCTCGGTGGCGGTATCATGGGACAAGAGGCTATCCTCAAACCTAAGATCCGCACAGCCTTGAAAGAGGCTTTGGTACCAAGTTTAGCAGAAAAAACACGCTTAGAATTTGCTCATCATCAAAATACAGCAGGTATGTTGGGTGCTTATTATCATTTTATACTCAATGAAAATCAAAGAGCAAACTAGGAAGCTAGCCGTAGGCAGTACTTGAGTACGGCAAGGCGAAGCTGACGTGGTTTGAATTTGATTTTCGAAGAGTATCAATACAAAACAATCCTAGTTTGGCCCAACCAAACTAGGATTTTCTAATCAAATCCTCTTGACTTTCTTTATAATTGTGAGATAATAAATAAAATGTATAAAGGAATTATATAAAATGGCTATAGCAAATTCAAGTAAAGTTGTGACCTTCCAAGCTAATAGAGAATTAGTAAATGATGCCATGGAAGTGTTAAAAGAAAAAAATCTCTCTCTTTCATCGGCACTTAGATTATTTTTAAAGAATGTTGCCGTAACAAATGAAGTAGATTTACTGAGTGAAGAGGAATTAGAGAAGGAGTATTTGTTTAGAAAATTACAAGCAGAAGTTCAAGAAAGTTATGCCAAGATTGAGGGTGGAAATTACTTGACAGATGAGGATGTCGTGACACGCTATGAATTATAAAAGATATAGGATTTTGTATTCTCCTAAAGTGATTGATAGTCTGGATAAAATATATCAGTATATAGCGGAGGAAATTGGTTCAGTAGAGGCTGCGAGACGAAAAGTAGCCAATATTAGAAAAGATATTAATCGGCTAGAAATTTTCCCCCAAGCTGGATTTGATGCCGATGAAAAATTTGGTAAGAAATTAGATCCTCACTACCAAACGCGAGGGTTGACCTTGAGTAAGGATTACATCGTATTATATACAATTGTTGAGGATACCGTCAGACTTGCTTATTTACTCCCTTCAAAAAGTGATTATATGAAATTATTTAAGACTAAGTCAAGATACGACTAATTCATAATCTAGAAGAGGGATGTTGGGTGCCTACTATCATTTCAAGACAAAACAATCCTAGTTTGGCTTAGCCAAGCTAGGATTTTCTGATACGTTTTTGTCTACGATAGCCGTTGAGTTTTTTATTTTCCCAGTAGCTATTAAAGATTTTCTCCTTGCTTTCACGATTGATTTCCAAAAAGTAGGCATAAATCAAATCGATAAAGAAGAGCATAGGAAGCTGAGCGGATATTCGTTGGATATAGGATGACTGACTGTGGGTGGCTACAAGAACGGTCTCTGTGTAGACTTGGCTATCTTTATTGGGAACACTTGAAAAGAGTACAGTCTTTGCCCCCATCTCCTTAGCGTCTAATAGGCTATCTAAAATAGAAGGAGTTGTGCCGGAAAGTGAGAAACCAAGTACGAGACAATTTTCGTCCATAATACTGGTTGTCCAGGCAAAGCCGTCTTGGTCCGTCAAGGCCTCACAGACCACACCCAGACGCATGAACCGCAATTTCATTTCACGAGCGACAAGGCCAGAACTCCCTGTTCCGAAGAAGTAGACACGCTCAGCATCTTCGATTAGCTGGGCAATTCGCTCTAGTTGGACTTCGTCAATCAAGTCTTGTGTTTGTTCTCTCATATTGCTATAGCTTCTGAGGACTCGTTTGGTCAGTGGACTGTGCTTGGAGACTTGGTTGGCTTGAGTTTCTGCCTGATGTTGGTATTGGAAAATGAATTCTCGGTAGCCAGTAAAGCCACACTTTTTAGCAAAGCGGGTCAAAGCAGCTTGGGAGATATGTAATTTTTGGGTGACTTGTTGAGAAGATAAATCATCTGTAATCGTTTCAGCTTGCAAAAAATAGCGAGCGATTTCTTGCTCAAGGTCTGTCATTTCTTCAAAATGTGAATCAATGACAGTTGCGATATCTGGTTTGTCCATAGAGAAGGCTCCTTTAAATGAGTCGTATTGGAAAAAGACTAGATTATTGAACTTTTACATTCATTATAACATATAATATAGGGATGAATAAATAAAAACGTATCTTACTGTAAAAACGAAAAAAGCTTCTTTCTTTTCCATAATTTTCTGCTCAAATTGTGGTACAATTAAGAGTAAGATTTTAATTATACTCTTCGAAAATCCAATTCAAACTACGTCAGCTTTATCGGCAACCTCAAAGCTGTACTTTGAGCAACCTGCGGCTAGCTTTCTAGTTTGCTCTTTGATTTTCATTGAGTATTAGAAATGAGACTGATTTGTATGAGAAAATTTAACAGCCATTCGATTCCGATTCGGCTTAATTTATTGTTTTCAATTGTCATTTTACTCTTTATGACCATTATTGGTCGTTTGTTGTATATGCAGGTTTTGAACAAGGATTTTTACGAAAAAAAGCTAGCCTCAGCTAGTCAAACCAAGGTCACAACCAGTTCTGCCCGTGGGGAAATCTATGATGCTAGTGGAAAACCTTTGGTAGAAAATACGTTAAAGCAGGTTGTTTCCTTCACGCGTAGTAATAAAATGACGGCTAAAGATCTGAAAGAAATCGCTAGTCAGTTACTGGGATATGTGAGCATCACTTCGCCAAATTTGACAGAACGACAGTTGGCAGATTACTATTTAGCTGATCCTGAGATCTATAAAAAAACAGTAGAGGCTCTCCCAAGTGAGAAACGCTTGGATTCAGATGGCAATCGCCTATCCGAATCAGAACTGTATAACAATGCGGTCGATAGTGTCCAAACGAGTCAACTAAACTATACAGAGGATGAAAAGAAAGAAATCTATCTTTTTAGTCAGTTAAATGCCGTTGGAAACTTTGCGACAGGCACCATTGTGACAGATGCTCTGACAGATACCCAGATTGCTCTGATTGCCTCTGCTTCGAAACAATTACCCGGCGTTAGTATTTCAACTTCGTGGGATCGAAAAGTTCTAGAGACTTCCCTTTCTTCTATAGTAGGAAGTGTATCCAGTGAAAAAGCTGGTCTCCCAGCGGAAGAAGCAGATGCCTATCTTAAAAAAGGTTATTCTCTAAATGACCGTGTGGGGACTTCTTATCTAGAAAAGCAATACGAGGAAACCTTGCAAGGTAAACGCTCAGTGAAGGAAATTCATCTAGATAAGTACGGTAATATGGAAAGTGTCGAAAATATCGAAGATGGTACCAAAGGGAATAATATTAAACTGACCATTGATTTGGCCTTCCAAGATAGCGTGGATGCTTTGCTGAAAAGTTATTTCAATTCAGAGTTGGGAAATGGTGGAGCTAAGTATTCTGAAGGTGTGTATGCAGTCGCCCTTAACCCCAAAACAGGTGCTGTGTTATCCATGTCAGGGATCAAACATGACCTGAAAACGGGAGAGTTGACGCCTGATTCCTTGGGAACGGTAACCAATGTCTTTGTCCCAGGTTCGGTTGTCAAAGCAGCGACCATCAGTTCTGGTTGGGAAAATGGAGTCTTGTCAGGAAACCAGACCTTGACAGACCAATCCATTGTCTTTCAAGGTTCAGCTCCTATCAATTCTTGGTATACTGCCTTTTCTGGGCCAATGCCGATTACGGCAGTTCAGGCTCTGGAGTATTCATCCAATCCTTATATGGTCCAAACAGCCTTAGGTCTTATGGGGCAGACCTATCAACCTAATATGTTTGTCGGCACCAGCAATCTAGAGTCTGCTATGGGGAAACTGCGTTCAACCTTTGGCGAATATGGCTTGGGGTCTGCGACCGGGATTGACCTACCAGATGAATCTACTGGATTTATTCCTAAAGACTATGATTTTGCCAATTACATCACCAATGCCTTTGGCCAGTTTGATAACTATACGCCGATGCAGTTGGCTCAGTATGTAGCAACTATTGCAAATGATGGTGTTCGTGTGGCTCCTCGTATTGTTGAAGGCATTTATGGCAATAATGATAAGGGAGGACTAGGTGACTTGATTCAGCAACTGCAACCGACAGAGATGAATAAGGTCAATATATCCGACTCTGATATGAGCATCTTGCACCAAGGTTTTTATCAGGTTGCCCATGGAACTAGTGGGTTGACAACTGGCCGTGCCTTTTCAAATGGGGCCTTGGTATCTATTAGCGGAAAAACGGGTACAGCCGAAAGTTATGTGGCAGATGGTCAGCAAGCAACCAATACCAATGCGGTGGCCTATGCCCCATCTGATAATCCCCAAATCGCTGTGGCAGTGGTCTTTCCGCATAATACCAATCTAACAAATGGTGTAGGACCTTCCATTGCACGTGACATTATCAATCTGTATCAAAAATACCATCCAATGAACTAGAAAGGAATTTATGCTTTATCCAACACCTATTGCCAAGCTGATTGATAGTTATTCTAAGTTACCAGGTATCGGGATTAAGACGGCTACGCGTCTGGCCTTTTATACGATTGGGATGTCTGATGATGATGTCAATGAATTTGCGAAAAATCTCCTTTCTGCTAAGAGAGAATTGACCTACTGTTCAATTTGTGGTCGATTGACTGATGATGATCCTTGCTCTATCTGTACCGATCCAACTCGTGACCAGACAACGATTTTGGTGCTAGAGGATAGTCGTGATGTGGCGGCTATGGAGAATATCCAAGAATACCATGGACTCTATCATGTCTTGCATGGACTCATTTCTCCTATGAATGGTATTAGTCCAGATGATATCAATCTCAAGAGTCTCATGACTCGTCTTATGGATAGTGAGGTTTCAGAAGTAATCGTAGCAACCAATGCTACAGCAGATGGAGAAGCGACTTCTATGTATCTTTCGCGCCTGCTTAAGCCAGCTGGTATTAAGGTTACTCGACTGGCTCGGGGGCTCGCTGTGGGAGCAGATATCGAGTATGCGGACGAAGTCACACTCTTACGGGCTATTGAAAATCGAACAGAGTTATAAGTGTAGACAAATTTACGAACTCCATTCATTTATAAAAAATCACGGAGACCGACAGTTGTTTTATCGGTCTCTTTTTAGATTTCTTGAAAACCAGTATCAGATTCAAGTTTCAAAAAAGAAGCAAATATGATATACTAAAGAATGAGTATTCTATTAGAATTGGAACCAATAATATGAAACAAACGATTATTCTTTTATACGGTGGACGTAGTGCAGAGCGTGAAGTCTCTGTCCTTTCAGCTGAAAGTGTCATGCGTGCGGTCAACTACGACCGTTTCACAGTCAAGACTTTCTTCATCAGCCAGTCAGGTGACTTTATTAAAACGCAAGAATTTAGTCAGACTCCGGGGCAAGAAGACCGTCTCATGACCAATGAAACCATTGATTGGGATAAGCAGGTTGCACCAAGTGCCATCTACGAAGAAGGCGCAGTGGTCTTTCCAGTCCTTCATGGTCCAATGGGAGAAGATGGCTCTGTTCAAGGATTCTTGGAAGTTTTGAAAATGCCTTATGTCGGCTGTAATATCTTGTCATCCAGTCTTGCCATGGATAAAATCACGACTAAACGTGTTTTGGAATCTGCTGGTATTGCCCAAGTTCCTTATGTGGCCATCGTTGAAGGTGATGATGTGACGGCTAAAATCGCTGAAGTGGAAGAAAAATTGACTTATCCAGTCTTCACCAAACCATCAAACATGGGGTCTAGTGTCGGTATTTCTAAGTCTGAAAATCAAGAAGAACTCCGTCAAGCTTTGAAACTTGCCTTCCAATATGACAGCCGTGTCTTGGTTGAGCAAGGAGTGAATGCCCGTGAAATCGAGGTTGGCCTCTTGGGGAACTACGATGTCAAAAGCACGCTACCAGGGGAAGTGGTCAAAGATGTTGCCTTTTATGACTACGATGCCAAGTATATTGATAACAAGATTACTATGGATATCCCAGCCAAGATCAGTGATGATGTAGTAGCTGTCATGCGTCGAAATGCAGAAACGGCCTTCCGTGCGATTGGTGGACTAGGTCTCTCTCGTTGCGATTTCTTCTATACAGACAAGGGCGAGATTTTCCTAAACGAGCTAAATACCATGCCAGGTTTCACCCAGTGGTCTATGTACCCACTGCTTTGGGACAATATGGGAATCAGCTACCCAGACCTAATCGAGCGTTTGGTTGACCTTGCTAAGCAAAGTTTTGACAAGCACGAAGCGCATTTGCTATAAAAATAAAAGAGAGGGTAGAAGTCAGAACCATCACTGCCAGGTGATCAGAGTTCTCGGACTTCAACCCTTTTTAAAGGAGTAGAAATGAAACTTACAATTCACGAAGTTGCCCAAGCTGTTGGAGCTAAAAATAATGTCAGCATCTTTGAGGACATCCAGTTAGAAAAGGCTGAGTTTGACAGTCGTTTGATTGGGACTGGAGATTTATTTGTGCCACTCAAAGGTGCGCGTGATGGCCATGACTTTATCGAAACAGCTTTTGAAAATGGTGCAGCAGTAACCTTGTCTGAGAAAGAGGTCGCAAATCATCCTTACATTCTAGTAGACGATGTGTTGACTGCCTTTCAACAACTAGCTGCCTACTATCTTGAGAAAACGGCTGTTGAGGTCTTTGCTGTTACGGGTTCGAATGGTAAGACGACGACCAAGGATATGTTGGCGCACTTGCTATCAACAACCTACAAGACCTACAAAACACAAGGAAACTACAATAACGAGATTGGCCTTCCTTACACAGTTCTTCATATGCCTGAAGGGACAGAAAAGTTGGTCTTGGAGATGGGGCAGGATCACTTGGGAGATATTCATCTCTTGTCTGAATTGGCTCATCCAAAAACAGCCATTGTGACCTTGGTTGGAGAGGCTCATTTAGCCTTTTTCAAAGACCGTTCGGAAATTGCTAAAGGAAAAATGCAAATTGCAGATGGTATGGCATCGGGTTCTTTGCTTTTGGCACCGGCTGACTCGATTGTAGAGGACTACTTGCCAACTGATAAAAAAGTGGTTCGTTTTGGGCCAGGAGCAGAGCTGGAAATTACAGACTTGATTGAGCGCAAGGATAGTCTGACCTTTAAGGCTAATTTCTTGGAACAAGCCCTTGATTTGCCAGTGACTGGTAAGTACAATGCCACCAATGCTATGATTGCGTCTTATGTTGCCCTACAAGAAGGAGTTTCAGAAGAGCAAATTCGTCAGGCCTTCCAAAATCTTGAATTGACGCGTAACCGTACTGAGTGGAAGAAAGCAGCCAATGGAGCAGATATCCTGTCAGATGTTTACAATGCCAATCCGACTGCTATGAAGTTGATTTTGGAGACTTTCTCTGCCATTCCAGCCAACGAAGATGGCAAGAAAATTGCGATTTTGGCGGACATGAAGGAACTTGGTGACCAGTCTGTTCAACTCCATAACCAGATGATTTTGAGCCTCTCGCCAGATGTGCTTGATACCGTGATTTGCTATGGAGAAGATATCGCAGAATTGGCCCAACTTGCCAGTCAAATGTTCCCAATCGGCCATGTTTACTACTTCAAAAAAACAGAAGACCAGGACCAATTTGAAGACCTAGTTAAGCAGGTCAAGGAAAGCCTTGGGGCTCATGATCAAATCTTGCTCAAAGGCTCTAACTCTATGAATCTCGCCAAGTTGGTAGAAAGTTTAGAACATGAAGACAAGTGATTTTGTTAAGTATCTGCAAAGAATGATTGCCCTTACAGATACTGGATTAACCTTTACAAAGGATCCGTTTGACCGTGAGCGCTACGAAGACTTGCGAGGTCTTTTATCTGAAATGTTGAATCAAGCATCAGACCTTGATGCCGAAGAAGTGGCAGAAGTCTTGAAGCCAACTTCTGCTTATGCGACTCCGTTAATGGACGTCCGTGCTTGGATTGTTGAGGACGAAAAGATTTGTCTGGTTAGGGGACAAGGAGAGGATAGTTGGGCTTTACCAGGTGGCTTTGGTGAGGTTGGTTATTCTCCAACAGAAAATATTCTCAAGGAAATTGAAGAAGAAACCGGTTTTGAAGCTAAAGTAGAAAGACTACTAGCTGTTTTTGATACCAATCGTTTCCAGCTACAGAGCAAGCAATATGCAAAGTTTGTTTTTGAATGTAAGCTTCTTGATGGACAATTCCAAGAAAATCAAGAAATTGCTGACCTTCAATTTTTTGCCATTGACCAATTACCAGCCTTATCTGAAAAACGCATTACCAAAGAGCAAATAGAGATTCTTTGGCAGGTTTATCAAGGTCAGAGGGAGCAATATCTTGACTAAGAAGATGATTATCGTATTTCTAAATCCATTTTTGACAAATAGCATGGTATAATAATATGCAGGAAAATTTTGAATCATGAGGAAGACTAGATGAATTTATGGGATATTTTCTTTACGACCCAAGCAACAGAACCACCCAAATTTGACCTTTTTTGGTATGTCAGTATATTTACACTCTTGGCCTTGACCTTTTATACAGCCTATCGTTATCGTGAAAAGAAGGTTTACCAACGATTTTTCCAGATTTTACAGGCTGTCCAGTTAATCCTTCTTTATGGTTGGTACTGGGTTAATCATATGCCACTGTCAGAAAGCTTACCCTTTTACCATTGCCGTATGGCTATGTTTGTGGTGCTTTTGCTTCCTGGTCAATCCAAATATCGGCAGTATTTTGCATTACTAGGAACATTTGGGACATTAGCAGCCTTTGTTTATCCAGTGCCAGATCCTTATCCATTCCCGCATATTGCGATTTTATCCTTTATCTTTGGGCACTTAGCTCTCTTGGGAAATTCACTGGTTTATCTCTTGAAACAGTACGACGCAAAAATGCTTGATGTGAAAAGAATTTTTCTTATGACCTTTGGACTAAATGCCTTGATTTTTGTGGTCAATTTGGTAACAGGTGGAGATTACGGATTCTTGACAAAACCGCCATTGGTTGGGGATCACGGCTTAGTGGCTAATTATTTGATTGTTTCTGTAGCCTTGTCAGCAGCGATTACTTTGACAAAGAAAATCTTGGAACTATTTTTAGAACAAGAAGCAGAAAAAATGATTGCAAAGAAAGCTTAGAAATGAGCTTTCTTTTTTGGCAATAGACAGATTGTTGTTGGCTACATAGAACAGAAAATTTCTTGTGAAGGAAAAGTGAAAAATTGGCTAGTAAATTTAGGAAAAAACTGAGCACAATCAGATTTTTTGTGTTATAATATTCTGTGAATAGCTATGCCCATGTTTAGCTATGGAATATTACGAAGTGAGAAACTTGGAAGATAGAGAGGATGCGATGTAATGGCTAGAGAAGGCTTTTTTACAGGTCTAGATATTGGAACAAGCTCTGTCAAGGTGCTTGTAGCCGAGCAGAGAAATGGTGAATTAAATGTAATTGGCGTGAGTAATGCCAAAAGTAAAGGTGTAAAGGATGGAATTATTGTTGATATTGATGCAGCAGCAACTGCTATCAAATCAGCCATTTCCCAAGCAGAAGAAAAGGCAGGCATTTCGATTAAATCAGTGAATGTCGGCCTACCTGGTAATCTTTTGCAGGTAGAACCAACTCAAGGGATGATTCCAGTAACATCTGATACAAAGGAAATTACGGATCAAGATGTTGAAAATGTTGTCAAATCAGCTTTGACAAAGAGTATGACACCTGACCGTGAAGTCATTACCTTTATTCCTGAAGAATTTATTGTGGATGGTTTCCAAGGAATTCGTGACCCACGTGGCATGATGGGGGTTCGCCTTGAAATGCGTGGCTTGCTTTATACAGGACCTCGTACTATCTTGCACAATTTGCGTAAGACGGTTGAGCGTGCAGGTGTTCAGGTTGAAAATGTTATCATTTCGCCACTAGCAATGGTTCAATCAGTTTTGAACGAAGGTGAACGTGAATTTGGTGCTACAGTGATTGATATGGGGGCAGGGCAAACGACTGTCGCTACAATCCGTAATCAAGAACTCCAGTTTACCAATATTCTCCAAGAAGGCGGAGATTATGTAACTAAGGATATCTCTAAAGTCTTGAAAACTTCTCAGAAGTTGGCTGAAGGTTTGAAATTGAACTATGGAGAGGCTTATCCTCCTCTTGCAAGTAAAGAAACCTTCCAAGTAGAGGTTATTGGGGAAGTAGAACCTGTTGAAGTGACAGAAGATTACTTGTCAGAGATTATTTCCGCACGTATCAAGCATATCTTTGAACAAATCAAACAAGACCTAGAAAGAAGACATTTATTGGATCTTCCTGGTGGAATTGTTTTGATCGGTGGAAATGCTATTTTACCAGGTATGGTAGAATTGGCTCAAGAAGTCTTTGGTGTCCGTGTGAAACTCTATGTTCCAAACCAAGTTGGTATTCGCAATCCAGCCTTTGCGCATGTGATTAGTCTATCAGAATTCGCTGGACAATTGACAGAAGTCAATCTTTTGGCTCAAAGAGCAGTCAAGGGTGAGGTTGCTCTGACTCATCAACCAATTAGTTTTGGAGGAATGATTCAGAAAACAGCTCAGTTTGTACAATCAACGCCTGTTCAACCAGCCCCTGCTCCAGAAGTAGAGCCTGTGGCGCCTACAGAACCAATGGCGGATTTCCAACAAGCTTCACAAAATAAACCGAAATTAGCAGATCGTTTCCGTGGCTTGATCGGAAGCATGTTTGACGAATAAAGAGGAAAAATAAATTATGACATTTTCATTTGATACAGCTGCTGCTCAAGGTGCAGTGATTAAAGTAATTGGTGTCGGTGGAGGCGGTGGCAATGCCATCAACCGTATGGTCGACGAAGGTGTTACAGGCGTAGAATTTATCGCAGCAAACACAGATGTACAAGCATTGAGCAGTACAAAAGCTGAGACTGTTATTCAGTTGGGACCTAAATTGACTCGCGGTTTGGGTGCAGGAGGTCAACCTGAGGTTGGTCGTAAAGCTGCTGAAGAAAGTGAAGAGACACTGACTGAAGCTATCAGTGGTGCAGATATGGTCTTCATCACTGCTGGTATGGGAGGAGGATCTGGAACTGGAGCTGCTCCTGTTATTGCTCGTATCGCTAAAGATTTGGGCGCCCTTACAGTTGGTGTTGTAACACGTCCTTTCGGTTTTGAAGGAAGCAAACGTGGTCAATTTGCTGTAGAAGGAATCAATCAACTTCGTGAGCATGTAGATACTCTATTGATCATCTCAAACAACAACTTGCTTGAAATTGTTGATAAGAAAACTCCACTTCTTGAAGCTCTTAGCGAGGCAGATAACGTTCTTCGTCAAGGTGTTCAAGGAATTACTGATTTGATTACAAATCCTGGTTTGATTAACCTTGACTTTGCCGATGTGAAAACAGTTATGGCAAATAAAGGGAACGCTCTTATGGGTATTGGTATCGGTAGTGGAGAAGAACGTGTGGTGGAAGCGGCTCGTAAGGCAATTTACTCACCACTTCTTGAAACAACTATTGACGGTGCAGAAGATGTTATCGTCAACGTAACTGGTGGTCTTGATTTAACCTTGATTGAAGCTGAAGAGGCTTCACAAATTGTGAACCAGGCAGCAGGTCAAGGAGTGAACATCTGGCTCGGTACTTCAATTGATGAAAGTATGCGTGATGAAATTCGCGTAACAGTTGTTGCAACTGGTGTTCGTCAAGATCGTGTTGAAAAGGTTGTGGCTCCACAAGCTAGACCTACTACTAACTACCGTGAGACAGTGAAACCAGCTCATTCACATGGCTTTGATCGTCATTTTGATATGGCAGAAACAGCTGAATTGCCAAAACAAAATCCACGTCGTTTGGAACCAACTCAGGCATCTGCTTTTGGTGATTGGGATCTTCGCCGTGAATCGATTGTTCGTACAACAGATTCAGTCGTTTCTCCGGTTGAACGCTTTGAAGCCCCAACGTCACAAGATGAAGATGAATTGGATACACCTCCATTTTTCAAAAATCGTTAAGTAAATGAATGTAAAAGAAAATACAGAACTTGTTTTTCGAGAAGTCGCAGAGGCGAGTCTGAGTGCTCATCGAGAGAGTGACTCGGTCTCTGTCATTGCAGTTACCAAGTATGTAGATGTACCGACAGCGGAAGCCTTGCTTCCGCTAGGTGTTCATCATATCGGTGAAAATCGTGTCGATAAGTTTCTGGAGAAATATGAAGCTTTAAAAGATCGAGATGTTACTTGGCATTTGATTGGTACCTTGCAAAGACGTAAGGTGAAAGATGTCATTCAATACGTTGATTATTTCCATGCTTTGGACTCAGTTAAGCTAGCAGAGGAAATTCAAAAAAGAAGTGACCGAGTCATCAAGTGTTTCATTCAGGTAAATATTTCTAAAGAAGAAAGCAAACACGGTTTTTCGAGAGAGGAACTGCTGGAAATCTTGCCAGAGTTAGCCAGACTAGATAAGATTGAATATGTTGGTTTAATGACCATGGCACCTTTTGAGGCTAGCAGTGAGCAGTTGAAAGAAATTTTCAAGGCGACCCAAGATTTACAAAGAGAAATTCAAGAAAAACAAATTCCAAATATGCCTATGACCGAGTTAAGTATGGGAATGAGTCGTGACTATAAAGAAGCGATTCAATTCGGTTCCACCTTTGTTCGTATAGGTACAGCATTTTTTAAGTAGGAGAGAACCATGTCTTTAAAAGATAGATTCGATAGATTTATAGATTATTTTACGGAGGATGAGGATTCAACGATTCCTTATGAAAAAGGAAATGAACCCGTGTTTACTCCAGTAAATTCTTCACAGGAACCGGCTCTCCCAATGAATCAACCTTCACAGTCTGCTGCTGGAAAAGATAGCAATATCACCAGACTGCATGCAAGACAACAGGAATTGGCAAATCAGAGCCAGCGTTCAACGGATAAGGTAATTATAGATGTTCGTTATCCTAGAAAATATGAAGATGCAACAGAAATTGTTGATTTATTGGCAGGAAACGAAAGTATTTTAATTGATTTTCAGTATATGACAGAGGTGCAGGCTCGCCGTTGTTTGGACTATTTGGATGGGGCTTGTCATGTTTTAGCTGGTAATCTGAAAAAGGTAGCATCTACTATGTATCTGTTAACACCAGTGAATGTTATTGTGAATGTAGAAGATATTCGTTTACCAGATGAAGAACAAAATGGTGAGTTTGGCTTTGATATGAAGCGAAATAGAGTACGATAATGATTTTTTTAATTCGTATGATTTATAATGCAGTGGATATTTACTCCCTGATTTTGGTAGCCTTTGCTGTCATGTCTTGGTTTCCAGGTGCCTATGAATCAAGTTTAGGTCGTTGGATTGTAGCACTAGTAAAGCCAGTGCTTGCTCCCTTGCAACGTCTTCCTTTACAGATAGCGGGTCTTGATTTATCTGTTTGGGTTGCGATTGTTTTGATTCGATTTTTAGGAGAAAACCTAGTTCGTTTTCTGGCGATGATAGGATGAATAAAGGGATTTACCAGCATTTCTCCATAGAAGATCGTCCGTTTCTTGATAAGGGAATGGAATGGATAAAGAAGGTAGAAGATAGCTATGCTCCTTTTTTAACTCCTTTTATCAATCCTCATCAGGAGAAGCTATTAAAAATTTTAGCCAAAACCTATGGTCTTGCTTGTAGCAGTAGTGGGGAATTCGTCTCGAGTGAGTATGTTCGAGTTTTATTATACCCAGATTATTTCCAACCAGAGTTTTCAGATTTTGAAATATCTCTCCAGGAAATTGTGTATTCCAATAAATTTGAACACTTAACGCATGCTAAGATTTTAGGGACAGTCATCAATCAATTAGGGATTGAACGGAAACTTTTTGGAGATATCCTAGTAGATGAAGAACGGGCGCAGATTATGATTAATCAGCAGTTTCTTCTTCTCTTTCAAGATGGATTAAAGAAAATTGGCCGTATACCCGTTTCGCTGGAGGAACGTCCTTTCACCGAGAAAATAGATAAGCTAGAACAGTATCGAGAGCTGGATTTATGTGTGTCTAGTTTTAGATTAGATGTTCTTTTATCAAATGTTTTGAAACTATCTAGGAATCAAGCAAACCAGTTGATTGAAAAGAAACTTGTCCAAGTAAATTACCATGTGGTAGACAAATCAGATTATACTGTTCAAGTCGGAGACTTGATTAGTGTGAGAAAATTTGGGCGCTTGAGATTGCTTCAAGATAAGGGACAAACAAAAAAAGAGAAGAAAAAAATAACCGTCCAGTTATTATTAAGTAAGTGAGGAATAGAATGCCAATTACATCATTAGAAATAAAGGACAAGACCTTTGGAACTCGATTCAGAGGTTTTGATCCAGAAGAAGTCGATGAATTTTTAGATATTGTAGTTCGTGATTACGAAGATTTGGTTCGCTCAAATCATGACAAGGAATTACATATTAAGAGCTTGGAAGAACGTTTGTCTTACTTTGATGAGATGAAAGATTCATTGAGCCAGTCTGTATTGATTGCCCAAGATACGGCTGAGCGAGTGAAACAAGCGGCACATGAACGTTCAAACAATATCATTCACCAAGCAGAGCAAGATGCGCAACGCTTGTTGGAAGAAGCTAAATATAAGGCAAACGAGATTCTTCGTCAAGCAACAGACAATGCTAAGAAAGTTGCTGTTGAAACCGAAGAATTGAAGAACAAGAGCCGTGTCTTCCACCAACGTCTTAAATCTACAATTGAGAGTCAGTTAGCAATTGTTGAATCTTCAGATTGGGAAGATATTCTCCGTCCAACAGCTACTTATCTTCAAACCAGTGATGAAGCCTTTAAAGAAGTGGTTAGCGAAGTACTTGGAGAACCGATTCCAGTTCCAATTGAGGAAGAACCAATTGATATGACACGTCAGTTCTCTCAAGCAGAAATGGCAGAGTTACAAGCTCGTATTGAGGCAGCCAATAAAGAATTGGCTGAATTTGAAGCTCAGGCTAAACAGGAAGTGGAAGATCCAATTCCTGTAGTGAGTCCTCAAATTGAAGAAGAGTCTGCTCATCCAGTTGGTCCAATGTATGAAGAGCCAGAAGTAGCTCCAAGCCATTACTCAGGACCAACACCAGCTACTGAAGCTGTAAACTCAGAACCAGGTTTTGCGGCACCGCAAGAATCTGTTACAATTTTATAAGAAATGATCTGAGAACAATATCTTATCCTTATATTTCCAGCGAGCAGGAGATGGTGTGAGTCCTGTAATCCCTAATGATAAGATTATCCTCTCAAAAACTCAAGTCTGAATGAAGTAAGATTTGACGTTCCCCACGTTACGGGATAAGAGGGAGAAAGACTAAATCTTTTTCCGAATAAAGGTGGTACCACGATTTTCGTCCTTTTTGGAAGTCGTGGTTTTTAATTTGTTATTATTTATAAAGGAGATACCATGAAACTCAAAGATACCCTTAATCTTGGGAAAACAGCTTTCCCAATGCGTGCAGGTCTTCCTACCAAAGAGCCAGTTTGGCAAAAGGAATGGGAAGATGCAAAACTTTACCAACGTCGTCAAGAATTGAACCAAGGAAAACCTCATTTCACTTTGCATGATGGCCCTCCATACGCTAATGGAAATATCCACGTTGGACACGCTATGAACAAGATTTCAAAAGATATCATTGTTCGTTCAAAATCTATGTCAGGATTTTATGCACCCTATATCCCAGGTTGGGATACACACGGTTTGCCAATCGAGCAAGTTTTGGCAAAACAAGGTGTCAAACGTAAAGAAATGGATTTGGTTGAGTACTTGAAACTTTGCCGTGAATATGCTCTTTCTCAAGTAGATAAACAACGCGAAGACTTCAAACGTTTGGGTGTTTCTGGTGACTGGGAAAATCCATATGTGACCTTGACTCCTGACTATGAAGCAGCCCAAATCCGTGTCTTCGGTGAGATGGCTAACAAGGGTTATATCTACCGTGGTGCCAAGCCAGTTTACTGGTCTTGGTCATCTGAGTCTGCCCTTGCAGAAGCAGAGATTGAATACCATGACTTGATTTCAACTTCTCTTTACTATGCCAATAAGGTAAAAGATGGCAAAGGTGTTCTAGATACAGATACTTATATCGTTGTTTGGACAACTACTCCATTTACTATCACAGCTTCTCGTGGTTTGACTGTCGGAGCGGATATTGATTACGTCTTGGTTCAACCTGCTGGTGAAGCTCGTAAGTTTGTGGTTGCTGCAGAATTGTTGACTAGTTTGTCTGAGAAATTTGGTTGGGCTGATGTTCAAGTATTGGCAACTTACCGTGGTCAAGAATTGAACCATATTGTAACAGAACACCCATGGGATACGGCTGTAGATGAATTGGTTATCCTTGGTGACCACGTTACAACTGACTCTGGTACAGGTATTGTCCATACAGCCCCTGGTTTTGGTGAGGATGACTACAATGTCGGTATTGCTAATGGTCTTGAAGTCGCAGTCACTGTTGACGAGCGTGGTATCATGATGGCTAATGCTGGTGCTGAGTTTGAAGGTCAGTTCTACGAAAAGGTTGTACCAACTGTTATTGAAAAACTTGGTAACCTCCTTCTTGCCCAAGAAGAAATCTCTCACTCATACCCATTTGACTGGCGTACGAAGAAACCAATCATCTGGCGTGCAGTTCCACAATGGTTTGCTTCAGTTTCTAAATTCCGCCAAGAAATCTTGGATGAAATTGAAAAAGTGAAATTCCACTCAGAATGGGGTAAAGTCCGTCTTTACAATATGATCCGTGACCGTGGCGACTGGGTTATCTCTCGTCAACGTGCTTGGGGTGTTCCACTTCCAATTTTCTACGCCGAAGACGGTACAGCTATTATGACAGCTGAAACGATTGAACACGTAGCTCAACTCTTTGAAGAACATGGTTCTATCATCTGGTGGGAACGTGATGCTAAGGATCTCTTGCCAGAAGGATTTACGCATCCAGGTTCACCAAATGGTGAGTTCAAGAAAGAAACAGATATCATGGACGTTTGGTTTGACTCAGGTTCATCATGGAATGGAGTTGTAGTAAACCGTCCTGAGTTGACTTACCCAGCAGACCTTTACCTTGAAGGTTCTGACCAGTATCGTGGATGGTTCAACTCATCACTTATCACATCTGTTGCTAACCATGGCGTAGCGCCTTACAAACAAATCTTGTCACAAGGTTTTGCCCTTGATGGTAAAGGTGAGAAGATGTCTAAATCTCTTGGAAATACCATTGCTCCAAGTGATGTTGAAAAACAATTTGGTGCTGAAATCTTGCGTCTCTGGGTAACAAGTGTTGACTCAAGTAACGACGTACGTATCTCTATGGATATCTTGAGCCAAGTCTCTGAAACTTACCGTAAGATTCGTAACACCCTTCGTTTCTTGATTGCTAACACATCTGACTTTAACCCAGCTCAAGATGCAGTAGCCTACGATGAGCTTCGTTCAGTTGATAAGTACATGACGATTCGCTTTAACCAGCTTGTTAAGACCATTCGTGATGCTTACGCAAACTTTGAATTCTTGACAATCTACAAGGCCTTGGTAAACTTTATCAACGTTGATTTGTCAGCCTTCTACCTTGACTTCGCTAAAGACGTTGTTTATATCGAAGGTGCCAAATCATTGGAACGCCGTCAAATGCAGACTGTTTTCTATGACATTCTTGTCAAAATCACCAAGCTCTTGACACCAATCCTTCCTCACACTGCGGAAGAAATCTGGTCATATCTTGAGTTTGAAGCTGAGGACTTTGTTCAATTGTCAGAACTACCAGAAGCGGAGACATTTGCTAATCAAGAAGAAATCTTGGATACATGGGCTGCCTTCATGGACTTCCGTGGACAAGCTCAAAAAGCCTTGGAAGAAGCTCGTAATGCCAAAGTTATCGGTAAATCACTTGAAGCACACTTGACAGTTTATCCAAACGAAGTGGTGAAAACCCTACTCGAAGCACTAAACAGCAATGTAGCTCAACTTTTGATCGTGTCAGAATTGACCATCGCAGAAGGCCCAGCTCCAGAAACTGCTGTTAGCTTCGAAGATGTGGCCTTCACTGTTGAACGCGCTGCAGGTGAAGTATGTGACCGTTGCCGTCGTATCGACCCAACAACAGCAGAACGCAGCTACCACGCAGTAATCTGTGACCACTGTGCAAGCATCGTAGAAGAAAACTTTGCGGAAGCGGTCGCAGAAGGATTTGAAGAGAAATAAGGTTGAAAAGTCTAGGGGAAGCTCAATTTGAGAAGAAAAGACAACTAATTTTATAGTCTATTAAACGCATTGTATCACGTTTTTGAACATCTGATACGATGCGTTTTTATTTATTTTGAAAATTTGCCAGGTGTGACTTTGTATACTCATATTCAATAAAAATCAAAAAGCAAACTAGGAAGCTAGCCGCAGACTGCTCAAAACACTGTTTTGAGGTTGTAGATAAGACTGACGAAGTCAGTCACATACATATGGTAAGGCGACGCTGACGTGGTTTGAAGAGATTTTCGAAGAGTGTCAATAAGAATCAAAGAGAAACTTAGCAAACTAACAGCAGTAAGATAAAATACGAATTTGATATTAGGGATAAGATTGGTAAATTGTGTAATATTTTTACAATAATAAATTTGTAGAATGCTTTTTAATTTCTGAACAGTATGATATTTTATTTCATATTATGCAAATTTTTATTTTATAATATCAGAAAATACTTTTTTTTTTTAGCAAATATGATACAATCTTATTTGAAAAAAATAAAAAGGAGATTTTATTATGAAATCAAAAACACTTGCTTTAATTAGTGGTATCGTCGGTCTTGTGGGAGGAATTTTACTTCTTATTGGTCCTTTTGTCTTGTTGGGAACAGCGGTAAATACAGCTGCTACAACTCTTAATGGAGGAGCTACTGCAGGGGCTGTTTCAGGTGTTGCCTTACTCTTGAATGCCTTGAAGATTGCAAATCTTGTTCTTGGTATCATTGCTATTGTTTACTATAAAGGAGATAATCGTGTAGGTGCAGCTCCGTCTGTACTAATGATTGTTTCTGGTGGAGTTAGTCTCATTCCATTCTTAGGATGGGTTGGGGGGATTCTTGCCATTATTGGAGGATCTCTATTCCTTGCAACATTGAAGAAATTCAAATCAGAAGAATAAAAGGTATTTTAGCATGAAAAGAACAAAAAAGTTTATAGGTCTAGGAGTAGTTCTATTATCTGTTTCTCTTCTCGCTGCATGTGGAGCACAAAATTCAAAGACTACCTCAACAAGTAATGATGAGAAGACAGTAGCAACATCTAATACCTCAAAAGAAACAAACACTTTCGATACACCAGTTGTAACAGACGATGCGATTGAATCAATACATACTTATGCAGATTATATAGATCTTTATAAAAAGATTTTTGATGATTATTTTACTAAAGCTGAGGAAAGTTTCAAAGGCACAGCTATGGAAAATAATGAGTCGTTTACCAAACTAAAAGAGTCAACTCAAAAATTATTCGATGCGCAGAAAAAAATATATGATTTGCTAGGGTCTACTGAGCTCAAGGAAGATGATAAATCAAAATTGTCTCAACAATTGAAAGACTTTAGAGACAATTTGCAAAAACAGTTGAAAACTTTGACATCTCAACTACAGTAAGATAGAAATTATTTTTTGTGGTAATTGAGAATAATTGGTAAAATTACACCCCAAATATTAGAAATTGGGGTGTTTTTTAAAGATTAAATAATGAAGATAGAATAGCAACAACCAAAAATAATGTGATTGTCAAACAGTTCTTTCCTTTTTGGTTTTGACTAGCTTTTTTGTGAAAAATTGTGTAAAATAGAATAGATAAACGAGGGGAAACCTCGGAAAATTTAAAGGAGAATCCATCTAATGGTAAAATTGGTTTTTGCTCGCCACGGTGAGTCTGAATGGAACAAAGCTAACCTTTTCACTGGTTGGGCTGATGTTGATTTGTCTGAAAAAGGTACACAACAAGCGATTGACGCTGGTAAATTGATCAAAGAAGCTGGTATCGAATTTGACCAAGCTTACACTTCAGTATTGAAACGTGCTATCAAAACAACAAACTTGGCTCTTGAAGCTTCTGACCAATTGTGGGTTCCAGTTGAAAAATCATGGCGCTTGAACGAACGTCACTACGGTGGTTTGACTGGTAAAAACAAAGCTGAAGCTGCTGAACAATTTGGTGATGAGCAAGTTCACATCTGGCGTCGTTCATACGATGTATTGCCTCCAAACATGGACCGTGATGATGAGCACTCAGCTCACACTGACCGTCGTTACGCTTCACTTGACGACTCAGTTATCCCAGATGCTGAAAACTTGAAAGTGACTTTGGAACGTGCCCTTCCATTCTGGGAAGATAAAATCGCTCCAGCTCTTAAAGATGGTAAAAACGTATTCGTAGGAGCTCACGGTAACTCAATCCGTGCCCTTGTAAAACACATCAAAGGTTTGTCAGATGACGAAATCATGGACGTGGAAATCCCTAACTTCCCACCATTGGTATTCGAATTCGACGAAAAATTGAACGTAGTTTCTGAATACTACCTTGGAAAATAAAAAATTGTAAGTCTAGAATTGATTTCTAGGCTTTTTATGTTAGTATGGTAGTATGATAAGGAATAAACAACAAGATTATGTACTGACCTACAAGCAACCAGCTTTAACCACTTATAAGGGTTGGGAAGAAGAGGCATTACCGATAGGCAATGGCTCTTTAGGGGCTAAAGTATTCGGGCTTATAGGGGCTGAGCGGATTCAATTTAATGAAAAAAGTCTCTGGTCGGGTGGGCCTCGACCAGATAGTTCAGATTATCAGGGTGGAAATCTTCAGGATCAGTATAGTTTTTTAGCTGAAATTCGGCAGGCTTTGGAAAAGAGAAATTACAATCGGGCTAAGGAATTGGCTGAGCAGCATTTGGTCGGGCCAAAAACGAGTCAATATGGAACCTATCTATCTTTTGGAGATATTTTCATTGAGTTCAGCCAGCAAGGTAATTCTCTGTCTCAGGTGACGGATTACCAGAGACAGCTGAATATTAGTAAGGCACTTGCGACGACTTCTTATGTACATAAAGGGACTATGTTTAAACGAGAAGCCTTTGCCAGTTTTCCAGATGATCTCTTGGTACAGCATTTTACTAAGGAAGGGGCGGAAACTCTAGATTTTACTATAGAACTGTCCTTGACGCGTGATTTGGCTTCTGATGGAAAGTATGAGCAGGAAAAGTCTGATTACAAGGAATGCCAGCTGGATATTACTGATTCCCATATCTTGATGAAGGGAAGAGTTAAGGATAATGATCTTCAGTTTGCTGGCTGTCTCGCTTGGCAAACGGATGGAGACATTAGAGTCTGGTCGGATAAGGTTCAGATATCAGGAGCCAGTTATGCCAATCTCTTCTTGGCAGCTAAGACAGATTTTGCTCAAAATCCTGCTAGCAATTATCGCAAGAAAATAGATTTAGAGAAACAGGTAAAGGACTTGGTGGAGACAGCTAAAGAAAAGGGCTATGATCAATTGAAATCAAGGCATATTCAGGACTACCAATCCTTATTCCAGCGTGTTCAATTGGATTTAGGGGCTGAAGTTGACGCATCCACTACAGATGATTTGTTAAAAAATTATAAGCCACAAGAGGGGCAGGCTTTGGAGGAGCTGCTCTTCCAGTATGGGCGGTATTTATTGATTAGTTCGTCCAGAGATCTCCCAGATGCGCTACCAGCTAACCTGCAAGGGGCCTGGAATGCGGTCGATAATCCTCCTTGGAATTCGGACTATCACTTGAATATCAACTTGCAGATGAATTATTGGCCAGCCTATGTTACCAATCTCCTAGAGACGGCCTTTCCGGTCATCAACTATATCGATGATTTGCGTGTCTATGGTCGCATAGCGGCTGCAAGGTATGCAGGAATCGTTTCTCAGAAAGGGGAAGAGAATGGTTGGTTAGTCCATACCCAAGCGACTCCCTTTGGTTGGACGGCACCTGGTTGGGATTATTATTGGGGTTGGTCTCCAGCAGCCAATGCGTGGATGATGCAAACGGTTTATGAGGCCTACTCATTTTACAGGGACCAAGACTATATCAGGGATAAAATTTATCCCATGTTGAGGGAAACAGTTCGGTTTTGGAATGCTTTTTTACATGAGGATAAGGAGGCGAAGCGTTGGGTATCTTCTCCGTCTTATTCGCCAGAACATGGGCCGATTTCGATTGGCAATACCTACGACCAATCTCTGATTTGGCAATTATTCCATGATTTTATTCAGGCTGCTCAAGAATTGGAGTTGGATGCGGACTTGTTGACTGAAGTCAAAGAAAAATTTGATTTACTAAATCCTCTGCAAATCACTCAATCTGGTCGAATCAGAGAGTGGTATGAGGAGGAAGAACAGCATTTTCAAAATGAGAAAGTAGAGGCCCAACATCGGCATGCTTCCCATATGGTGGGACTTTATCCTGGAACTCTCTTTAGTCATAAGGGGCAAGAGTATCTTGAAGCGGCGCGTGCTAGCCTCAATGATCGTGGAGATGGGGGCACAGGTTGGTCCAAGGCTAATAAGATCAATCTCTGGGCCCGTTTGGGAGATGGCAATCGAGCCCATAAATTATTAGCAGAGCAGTTAAAGTCATCCACCTTGCCCAATCTTTGGTGTAGCCACCCTCCTTTTCAGATAGATGGTAATTTTGGTGCTACTAGTGGCATGGCAGAAATGTTACTCCAGTCTCATACAGCTTATCTGGTGCCTCTAGCTGCCCTACCTGATGCATGGTCATCAGGTTCCGTTTCAGGTTTAATGGCACGTGGACATTTTGAAGTTAATATGAGGTGGATGGATAAGAAGCTCTTACAGATGAGCATTTTATCAGGAAGCGGAGGAGATTTACTAGTCTCTTATCCAGATATTGAAAATAGTGTGATTGAAGTCAATCAAGAAAAAGCAAAAGTGAATTGCACAGAGAAAGATTGTATTTTGATAGGGACAGCAGAAGGCGATCTGGTTCAATTTTATTTTTAAGAAGATAATGAGAAGGCAGTAGTTTGAGACTGACTTTTTTGAAGGATTTGAGAATGTAATACTCTTCGAAAATCAAATTCAAACCACGTCAGCTTCGCCTTGCCGTACTCAAGTACAGCCTGCGGCTAGCTTCCTAGTTTGCTCTTTGATTTTCATTGAGTATGTGCAGTTTCCAATGGCTTGAAAAAGCGATATAATGATAGTAAATATGAAAGAAAGAGAAACTGATATGGCTTATATTGAGATGAAACACTGTTACAAGCGTTATCAGGTTGGGGACACGGAGATTGTGGCCAATCGTGATGTGAATTTTGAGATTGAAAAAGGGGAGCTGGTGATTATCCTTGGTGCATCAGGTGCAGGCAAATCAACAGTTCTTAACCTTCTCGGAGGCATGGATACCAATGACGAGGGGGAAATCTGGATTGATGGTGTCAATATTGCAGACTATAGTTCCCACCAGCGCACCAATTACCGTAGAAATGATGTCGGTTTTGTTTTTCAGTTTTACAATCTAGTGTCCAATCTGACTGCTAAGGAAAATGTGGAACTGGCCTCAGAAATTGTGACAGGTGCCTTGGATCCTGATCAGGTCTTGACAGATGTAGGTCTGGCTCATCGTCTCAATAATTTTCCAGCCCAGCTGTCTGGAGGGGAGCAACAGCGAGTCTCCATTGCACGCGCGGTAGCCAAAAATCCTAAAATCCTCCTTTGTGATGAACCGACTGGAGCCTTGGATTATCAGACGGGTAAGCAAGTCTTGAAGATTCTCCAAGATATGTCTCGTCAAAAGGGAGCGACGGTGATCATCGTGACTCACAATGGAGCTTTGGCGCCCATTGCTGATCGCGTGATTCATATGCATGATGCTAGTGTCAAGGATGTGGTGATCAACCAGCATCCTCAGGATATAGACAGTTTGGAGTACTAGCATGATCAAGCGAAAAACTTATTGGAAGGACTTAATTCAGTCCTTCACAGGCTCCAAGGGGCGTTTTTTATCCATCTTGACCTTGATGATGTTGGGATCTTTAGCCTTAGTAGGTCTCAAAGTGACTAGTCCCAATATGGAGGCGACCGCCAATGCTTATTTCACAACTGCTAAAACCTTGGATTTGGCAGTCATGTCTAACTATGGTTTGGATCAAGCAGATCAAGAAGAACTAGAACAGACGCAGGGTGCAGAGGTTGAATTTGGCTACTTGACAGATGTGACCATGGCTAATGGGCAGGATGCTATTCGGCTGTATTCCAAACCAGAGCGAATTTCAACCTTTCAGCTAAGAGAGGGCCGACTTCCTCAGTCAGACCAGGAAATCGCTTTGGCAAGTCATCTGCAGAGTCAATATAGCGTGGGACAGGAGATTAGTTTTAAAGAAAAAGAAGGCAGTCATTCCTCTTTAAAAGACCATACTTTTACCATTACTGGTTTTGTGGATTCGGCTGAAATCCTCTCCCAGCGGGATATGGGCTATGCAGGAAGCGGAAGCGGGACTCTGACAGCCTACGGGGTGATTTTACCTAGCCAGTTTGATCAGAAAGTCTACAATATAGCTCGTTTGAAATATCAAGATTTAGCAGGTTTAAATGCTTTTTCATCAGCTTATGAAGAAAAATCCAAGCAACATCAGGAATACCTTGAACAAGCTTTATCAGATAATGGCAAGGCACGTCTGCAACTTTTGAAAAAAGAAGGCCAAGAATCTATCGATAAGGGGCAAGAGACCCTTAATAAGGCTCAGGCTAATTTGCAGGAAGGCAAGCGTCGTTTAGCAGCTGCTCAAGCTCGTTTACAGGCTCAGGAAAGTCAACTAGCCTTGCTCCCTCAAGCTCAGAGAGAGCAGGCCAGTGCTCAACTTACCCAAGCCAAGCAGGAATTGGACAAGGAAGAAGATAAACTAAAGCAAGCTGAACAAAATTTAGCCCAAGAAAAGGAAAAATTAGAAAAACACCAGCAAGTCTTGGATGATTTGGCTGAGCCCAAGTATCAGGTCTATAATCGTCAGACCATGCCAGGTGGTCAGGGCTATCTCATGTACAGCAATGCTTCAGCCAGTATTCGGGCAGTGGGCAATATCTTTCCTGTAGTGCTTTATGCCGTAGCAGCTATGGTGACCTTAACAACTATGACTCGTTTTGTGGATGAAGAGCGAACTCATGCAGGGATTTTTAAGGCCTTGGGCTATCGCAGTAAGGATATTATCGTCAAGTTTCTCCTTTATGGACTAGTAGCTGGGACTGTAGGAACGGCTCTAGGTAGTATACTTGGTCATTATTTGCTAGCCAGTGTAATTTCAAGTGTCATTACAAAAGGCATGGTGGTGGGAGAAACCCAGATTCACTTCTATTGTAGCTATAGTTTACTAGCTCTTGGTTTGAGTTGGTTGGCGAGTGTGTTACCAGCCTACTTGGTAGCTCGTAGGGAACTTCATGACGAAGCAGCTCAGCTTTTACTGCCTAAACCACCTGTTAAAGGAGCTAAAATCTTACTGGAGCGCATCGGTTTTATCTGGCGTCGTCTCAGTTTTACCCATAAGGTCACAGCTCGCAATATCTTTCGTTATAAGCAACGAATGTTGATGACAATCTTTGGTGTGGCTGGTTCAGTCGCTCTGCTCTTTGCCGGTTTGGGCATCCAATCCTCTGTAGCAGGAGTTCCGTCTAGACAGTTTCAACAAATCCAACAGTATCAGATGATTGTCTCTGAAAATCCTAGTGCGACCAATCAAGACAAGGCAGAGTTGGAAGAAGTGTTGAAAGGGCAGGATATTCAAGACTACCAGAAAATCTATTCTAAAACGTTAGACAAGGATTTCAAAGGCAAGGCTGGTCTTCAGACCATTACCCTTATGATGACAGATAAGGAAGATTTGACTCCCTTTATCCATCTGCAAAATCATCAGCAGGAGCTGACATTAAAAGATGGGGTCGTTATTACAGCTAAACTAGCTCACCTGGCAGGTGTTAAGGTTGGGCAGACTCTAGAAATTGAAGGTAAGAAGCTAAAGGTAGCCGCTATTGCTGAGAACTACGTTGGTCACTTTATTTATATGAGTCAAGCTAGCTATGAGCAAATTTACGGACAGCTACCCCAAGCCAACACTTATCTGGTTTCGTTAAGGGATACCAGTGCTACTAGTATCGAAAGGCCGGCAGGTTTGCTGATGAATCAAGCTGCGGTGTCCAGCGTCGTCCAAAATGCTTCAGCCATTCGACTCTTTGACTCGGTCGCAAGTTCACTCAATCAGACCATGACCATCTTGGTCATCGTATCGGTTCTATTGGCTATTGTTATCCTTTACAATCTGACCAATATCAACGTGGCTGAGAGAATCCGTGAACTCTCTACTATCAAGGTTCTCGGATTTCATAATAAGGAAGTCACCCTTTATATTTACCGTGAGACGATTGTCTTGTCTCTTGTGGGAATCGTACTTGGTCTGCTCTCAGGTTTCTATTTACACCAATTTTTGATTCAAATGATTTCGCCTGCGACTATTCTCTTTTATCCGCAGGTAGGCTGGGAAGTTTATGTAATCCCAGTGGCAGCAGTAGGCACCATTTTGACCCTACTTGGTTTCTTTGTCAATCATCATCTGAGAAAGGTTGACATGCTTGAAGCTTTGAAATCTGTAGAGTAATACTCTTTGAAAATCTCTTCAAACCACGTCAGCTTCACCTTGCCGTGGCTAGATTCCTAGTTTGCTCTTTGATTTTCATTGAGTATAAGGTGGTTGTTTTTAGCTGATTGAACTTATAATTACTTGTAAACAAAAATCCTCCGTTTCAAAGAGCAGGAAACTCTTTGTGACAGAGGATTTTTTCTATAGGGCTTTAGCTGCTGCAATTGCGGCTTCGAAGTTTGGTTCAGAGTTGATATTGTCCACGTATTCAACGTAGCGAATAGTATTGTCAGTATCGAGGACAAAGACTGCGCGTGCCAATAGGTGCCATTCATTGATTAAGAGAGCATAATCATGTCCAAAGGAATGGTCGAAATAGTCTGAGAGCATGATGGCATTTTCAATTCCCTCAGCACCACACCAACGTTTTTGGGCAAATGGTAGGTCCATAGAAACAGTCAATACGACCGTATTGTCCAGTCCAGCCAGTTCTTCATTAAAACGACGTGTTTGAGTTGAGCAGATACCTGTATCGATAGAAGGCACGACACTCAAGACTTTTTTCTTACCATCAAAATCAGATAGAGATTTTTTAGAAAGATCTGTTGTAGTGAGTGAAAAATCAAGTGCCTTGTCGCCGACTTGTAGTTGTTTACCTGTAAAGCTCACAGGATTTCCGAGGAAAGTTACCATAAGATACTCCAATCTTTTTTCTTCCATTTTAGCTGAAACAGTCAGAATTTTCCAATGATTTGACTGGAAATGTGGGCATAGAAAAAACGTCATCTCACGTGTGAGAATGACGTTTTTCAGAGGTTTATACTCAATGAAAATCAAAGAGCAAACCAGGAAGCTAGCCACAGGTTGCTCAAAGCACTGCTTTGAGGTTGCAGATAAAGCTGACGTGGTTTGAATTTGATTTTTGAAGAGTATTATTTTGCCAATCCTTCAGCAATCTTGTCAAGGTTGTATTTCATCATGTTATAGTAGCTGTCACCTTCTTTACCTTGTTCTGCGATAGAGTCAGTAAAGATTTGTGCGTAGATTGGGATGTTTGTGTCTTGAGAAACAGTTTTCATTGGACGGTCATCCACACTTGATTCTACAAAGAGTGAAGGAGTTTTTGTTTGGCGAAGTTTTTCAACCAAGGTCTTGATTTGGTCAGGAGTTCCTTCTTCTTCAGTGTTGATTTCCCAGATGTAGGCACTTGGGACACCATAGGCTTTAGAGAAGTATTTGAAGCATCCTTCGCTGGTTACGATGAGTTTTTTCTCAGCAGGAATGTTGTTAAATTTCTCTTTAGCTTCCTTATCAAGCTTATCTAGTTTTTCAGTATATTCTTTGAGATTTTTTTCGTAGAATTCCTTATTGCTAGGGTCTTTAGCGCTCAATTGTTTTGCGATATTTTTAGCAAAAATCATACCGTTTTCAAGGTTAAGCCAAGCGTGTGGGTCTTCTTTGCCTTTTTCGTTTTGGCCTTCAAGGTAGATAACATCAACACCTTCGCTGACTGCAAAGTAATCTTTGTTTTCAGTTTTCTTGGCATTTTCTACCAATTTTGTAAACCAAGCATTGCCACCTGTTTCAAGGTTGATACCGTTATAGAAAATCAAATCAGCTTGAGAAGTTTTCTTAACGTCTTCAGGAAGTGGTTCGTATTCGTGTGGGTCTTGACCAACAGGAACGATACTGTGAAGATCAATCTTGTCACCAGCAATATTTTTAGTAATATCAGCGATGATTGAGTTTGTAGCAACAACTTTTAGTTTTTGACCAGAAGCTGCATCTTTTTTTCCGCTAGCACATGCTACAAGAGCAATGACGGAAAGAAAGAGAACGAGTAATGTACCTAATTTTTTCATTAGATCCTCCAATTTATTGGGGTTTTGCCCCTTATTTTAACAAATGTTTATTTTTCAGTTTCAAATATCGTTGTTTTGGAGCGATAAAGAAGCTAATGAGAAAGAAACTAGCAGCTGTGAGCACGATACTAGAACCTGCCGCAACGTTAAAGCTATAGCCGATAAAGAGTCCCAAAACTGAAGCTGTCGCTCCAAAGGTTGAGGAAAGGAAAATCATGCTTTTTAGGCTATTAGCATACAGATAAGCAGTTGCAGCTGGGGTAATCAGCATGGCTACAATCAGGATAGTTCCGACACTTTGCATGGCGGTCACAGACACGAGAGTTAGGAGCACCATGAGTAAGTAGTGATAGAAATTGACAGGCATTCCCATGGCTTTAGCCAAGAGTTCATCAAAGGAAGTTATCAAGAGTTGCTTGAAGAAAATCCAGATTAACAAGAGAATGGCTGCTCCTACACCCATAGTAATAAACATATCTGTGTCTTGGACGGCTAGGATATTACCAAAAAGAATATGGAAAAGGTCAGTTGAACTTTTAGCG
Source organism: bacterium (assembly GCA_905221035.1). Taxonomy (GTDB): domain Bacteria; phylum Bacillota; class Bacilli; order Lactobacillales; family Streptococcaceae; genus Streptococcus. The sequence goes on from CAJNBP010000011.1 coordinate 36,454, forward strand.
ACACTAATCAAGATGATACCGAGGGCTAAGAAAGAAGAAAAGGTAATGCCGATGGCGGTATCGCTTTTGATAATCGAGTTTCCCTTGATGTAGGTAATGATGATGGCAGCTAGTAGTCCAAATACAATGGCTCCGATAAAGAAATCAAGGCCCAAGATAAAGGAGAGGGCTACACCAGGCAAGACAGCATGTGAAATGGCATCTCCCATGAGTGACATCCCGCGTAGGATGATGAAACAACCTACAGCTCCAGCTACGACCCCGATGACAATGGCTGTTATCAAGGCATTTTGTAAGAAATGGAATTTTTGCAATCCATCGATAAATTCTGCAATCATAGGTCACCTCCATTGAAAAAGAGTCGATTACCGTAAGCTTCTTTGAGATTGGCTTCGGTAAAGGTTTCTTTGGTTGGACCAAAGGCAATCACTTCTCGATTGACAAGCAAGACTTGATCGAAGTAGTGGGGAACCTTGCTGAGATCGTGGTGGACGATGAGAACCGTCTTACCAGCTTTTTTCAGATCTCTCAGCGTATTCATGATGATTTCCTCACTGACTGAGTCAATCCCAACAAAGGGTTCATCCAAGAGGATATAGTCAGCTTCCTGCACCAAACATCTGGCAATCAAGACCCGCTGGAATTGACCTCCAGACAGTTGACTGATTTGACGTTCAGCGTAGTCAGCTAGACCGACAATTTCAAGGGCCTCTTGCACTTTCTTCCAATGTTTAGCATTTAAACTTCGAAAGAGGGGGATAGAGGGAAAGAGTCCTAACGAGACACATTCCTTGACCTTGATGGGAAAGTTGTAGTCGATATTGATTTTTTGTTCGACATAGGCGATTCGATGTAAGGATTTTTTCACTTCCTTGTCATCGAGAAATGCCTGACCTTGATGTGGGATAATTCCCAGCATCCCTTTTAATAATGTTGATTTCCCAGCACCGTTTGGACCAATGATACCGGTAATTGTTGGTCCATGGAGCACTAGTGAAATATCCTTAAGTGCCAACGTTTCTTTGTAGGAGACACTGAGGTTTTCGATACGTATCATAAACTTGTATTCCTCCTGTCTCTTAATATACATTAAAAAAAAAATTAAGTCAAGTTAATTTTTCAAAAAATTAAAATAATAACTGAAAATACTAGGAAACCTCAGTTCATTTTTAATTGCATTCCCAGGTAATTTTTGTTAAGCTAAAAGCAAGTACAAATGAAAGCGAGAACAAGATGACACGTTATCAAGATGATTTTTATGATGCAATCAATGGAGAATGGCAGAAGACTGCTGAAATCCCAGCAGATAAGTCTCAAACGGGAGGTTTTGTTGATTTAGACCAGGAAATTGAAGATCTGATGCTGGCGACAACAGACAAGTGGTTGGCAGGAGAAGAGGTGCCTGAGGATGCTATCTTGGCAAACTTTGTCAAATACCACTGCCTAGTTCGTGATTTTGACAAGAGAGAAGCTGACGGTATCACACCTGTTTTGCCTCTTCTTAAAGAATTCCAAGAATTGGAGACTTTTACGGATTTCACTGCTAAACTAGCAGAGTTTGAGCTTGCTGGCAAACCTAACTTCCTCCCTTTTGGTGTATCGCCAGACTTTATGGATGCCAGAATCAATGTTCTATGGGCCAGTGCTCCAAGCACAATCTTGCCAGATACGACCTACTATGCAGAAGACCATCCTCAACGCGAAGAGCTATTGACTTTGTGGAAAGAAACCAGTACCAATCTCCTCAAGGCTTATGATTTCTCTGATGAAGAAATTGAAGACTTGCTAGAGAAAAGATTAGAATTGGACCGTCGAGTAGCGGCAGTGGTGCTTTCTAATGAAGAAAGTTCAGAATATGCTAAACTCTACCATCCATATTCTTATGAAGATTTCAAAAAATTCGCGCCTGCCCTACCTTTTGATGACTTCTTCCAAGCAGTTCTTGGACAAGTGCCAGACAAGGTTATCGTAGACGAGGAACGTTTCTGGCAAGCAGCAGAGCAATTCTATAGTGAAGAAGCCTGGCCTCTCCTCAAGGCAACCTTGATTTTAAGTGTTGTCAATCTTTCAACCAGCTATTTAACAGAAGAAATCCGTGTCTTGTCAGGTGCCTACAGTCGTGCGCTTTCTGGAGTTCCAGAAGCTAAAGATAAGGTTAAGGCAGCCTACCAGCTAGCACAAGGCCCATTCAAGCAAGCCTTGGGGCTTTGGTATGCCCATGAAAAATTCTCCCCAGAAGCCAAGGCGGACGTGGAGAAAAAAGTGGCAACCATGATAGATGTCTATAAGGAACGCTTGGCCAAAAATGACTGGCTGACTCCTGAAACTCGTGACAAGGCCATTGTCAAACTCAATGTCATCAAGCCTTATATCGGTTACCCAGAAGAATTGCCAGAACGCTACAAGGACAAGGTAGTGGATGAAACGGCTAGCCTTTTTGACAATGCTCTTGCCTTTGCGTGTGTGGAAATCAAACATAGTTGGAGCAAGTGGAACCAGCCTGTAGACTACAAAGAATGGGGCATGCCCGCTCATATGGTCAATGCTTACTACAATCCACAGAAGAACCTGATTGTCTTCCCAGCAGCTATTTTACAGGCACCTTTCTATGACTTGCATCAGTCATCTTCTGCTAACTACGGTGGGATTGGGGCAGTTATTGCTCATGAAATTTCCCACGCTTTTGATACCAACGGAGCTTCCTTTGATGAAAATGGTAGCCTCAAGGATTGGTGGACAGAGAGCGACTACGCTGCCTTCAAGGAGAAAACACAAAAAGTTATCGACCAGTTTGATGGGCAGGATTCTTATGGTGCAACTATCAACGGTAAATTGACTGTGTCAGAAAACGTGGCGGACTTGGGAGGGATCGCTGCAGCGCTTGAAGCAGCTAAGAGAGAACCAGACTTCTCAGCAAAAGAATTCTTCTACAACTTCGGTCGCATCTGGCGCATGAAAGGTCGTCCAGAATTTATGAAACTTTTGGCTAGCGTCGATGTACACGCACCAGCCAAACTCCGTGTCAATGTGCAAGTGCCAAACTTCGATGATTTCTTTACAACCTATGATGTCAAAGAAGGAGACGGTATGTGGCGTTCACCAGAAGAGCGCGTGATTATTTGGTAATGCAAAGAGGCAGGTAAAACTCCGATAATTACACCTTCCCTATCTATGTACACCCTAAAAAGTTAGATAGAAAAATCTAGCTTTTGGGGTGTAGTTCATAGGGATTATGAAATTGAAGTCTTTTCTTATTTTAAAATCCATAGTAAAATATCCCTCTGTATCAAGATAACAGGAGGATTTTTATGTCTCAAAAGACTATCAACATAGGCTACGCCCGTGTATCTACTCATAAGCAAGACCTAGGATTGAAAGTGCAAATCGAAGCTCTCAAACATTGCGATAAACTTTTTATAGAAAAGGAATCTGGTGCAAATAACACTCGTCCTGAACTCACAAAAGCCTTAAAACTGGCCTCTGACTTTTCGAAAGATGGCAAGGAGGTTACTTTCACTATCTATAAGTTAGATAGACTGACTCGATCTATGTTTAAGCTACTAGAACTTATTGAACTATTTAATGAATCTAATATTCATCTAGTCAGTTTGCATGAAAAACTAGAAACAGATTCTCTTATCGGCAGGTTACTTTGCATTATTTTAGGATTTGTGGCAGAAAATGAGCTGGAAAATCTGAGGTTTCGCACAAAAGAAGGACTTCGAAAAGCTAAGGAAAATGGTGTTAGATTAGGAGCAAAACGGATTTCAAAAGAAAAGGAGGAGCGGATACTTAACAAATATCTACATTCAAATATAAGCATACGTAATATTGCAAAAGCTGAACAAATTTCTACATCAACCCTATATAAAGTGTTAGAACGCAATAAAGTGGCGAACAATCGTCAAAAAAAACGGAAAATCATTGCTAAAAACAGGGGAAAATGGTAGAATGAGGCTGTAAATTTGTTTCGATTAACGACCGTTTGATGAAACATTCAAAATAAGAATATAAATATTAAAAAAATGCGAGTTTAACAGTGTTTTTAACCTGTATTAGACTGGCATTTTTTGTGTATCGTTTAACGGTCGTTACGCGATACATTTAGTTCCTTATCTCTAAAGGAGATAGCTAGCTTTTGGCAACAAAAAATTTAAAAATCATTAAGATATGTAATAGTGTGATAGACGTATTGTTCAGTTAATGGATGAACGTTCATTTAAGGCTTCAATCAAGAACATTAAATGTTTAGATAATGAGTCGGCTCAAAATTTTGCTTTTGTGGTCTTGAAAGGAAGTTGATTTTGTTATTTTATAAGCCTAAAAAGGCAATTATATATTCCTGAGGAGGAAAAATTATGAATAAACTCACTAAACTAGGTATTGTTACCTTCTCTGCTGTCACTCTTAGTGCTGCAGTACCAACTTTGGTGCATGCCGAGGAAAACGTTGCGCCGCAGCCAAATACTGCCGCGAGACCAACTATTCAACCAACACTCACACCAAAACCCAATAATAACTGGGTTGATTATAGTATGCTCGACCCAATTGCTAAACCAAAACCAAAGCCAGGTAAAGAAGTTTCGAAACCTGCTGAAAAGCCAGTAGAAGAGCCCGCACCTGTCGAAAAACCTTCGACCGAGGGCAACATTCTTGCAAACGGAACAGATGAGGCTATCGCAGAGGACAAGAAAAATGCTGAGATCGAGAAAAAATATAATGTCGATCCAACTAATCAGCTCCCCGAGCCAGGCCTGCCAATCATAACGCCTGAACCAGAACAACCCATAACAGATTCTGAAGAGATGAAGAAGATGGTGGCGGAAGATTTAGCCTATAAGAATGGAGCAGCTAAGACTCAAGAAGAGCGTAATAAACTAATAGTTGAGGCTAATGAGAAGCTTTATGCTGCTAACGGAGTTGACATAGATGAACTAATCCATAGACCAATCCCAGGAAAACCTGGAGCTGTGCAAGCAGTACCAGATATAAGCGCTCGAACATATGAAATACAAGCAGATTTCTTAGATGCTGATCGTGTTCAAAAATATGGATACACTACTGAATCAAGGATTGATAGTCCAAAACGAGCAGAAGTTTGGTCTACATGGAACGCACCTGACAAAGATAGTGCAGATGGAATACTGACAGCAAAAAAATTCTCCGACTACACTTTTAGCCACGTCGTAAAATCAGCTGCAGACCATCCAGATATCGACCCAGATCCAAAAGTTGTCAGAGTTAGTTATGATGCAGCCTATGCTTTGCGTGGTTCTGGCTACAAAAATGGTAAAGGAGATAATCTTTTCCGCTACTATTTTATTTACACTAAAAATAAACCAGTAGAAGAAAAACCAACACCGAAAGATCCGCAACCAGCGGAAACGGAAAAACCTGCTGAAATTTCGAAACCAGTGGAAACAGTTAAGCCAACTGAGCAGCCGAAACCAGCTGAGAACAAGCCGGTTGAAAATAAACCAGCTGAAACTCCCGTTCCAACTCCAAAACCAGCAGAAAAACCTCAACCAGAGGTTAAGCCTGCAGAACAACCGCAACCTGCTAAACCAGTGAAACCAATTGAGAATGCTGGATTGCCAAAGATTCCTTATCGAAACGACCAGCCAAAACGTTGGTTTAACGGAGCAGGTCGCCCTACTCTAACAACAAATGACCTTGCTATTCCACTCCCTACTGAAAATGTAGAAAAAACATCTTACGGTTGGTGGACAGCTGAACCAGACTTGCTTCATGCAGGCTCTCATATAATAACAAGTACTTTTAGTTCGAATTTCAATAAACCGATGTTCGAAAACGGTAAAGAAATAAACTTTAAAGACAGCGGATTTAAAGATATGGATAGTAGGTTTAGACCTGCTCTTGTTCGAGTAAAAGTTCCAGAGTTGGAAGGAATGAACTACGAAGCTTATACAATCTTCTATGAAGTTCCTAATAAAAATGGAAATTCAACTTACGGAACAAATCAAACTCTCCAAGGTGGTAATGTCGCTTTAACTATCAGATCAAAAGAGAAGAAAGAAGATATCCAGGTTTATACATTAACTAAGGATAAAAAACTAGAAGAACTCTATTATTCAGACTTCCCAAGAGAAGAAACAAATCGTTATGATGAGAAAACTAAAACTCATTCATACAATCTACCTGCTGAAACCTATCAAACTTACGTTTTCTTATTTAAGAACCCTGCTGAAAAACCAGCTGAGCAAGTCAAACCTGAGGTTAAGCCAAGCGAGCAACCTAAGCCAGACAAGCAACCAAGTGTTCCTACTGTTCCAGCTGATCAACCACAGCCTACTAAGCCAGTACAACCAGTAGAGAAGCCAAGCGAACAGCCTAAGCCAGACAAGCAACCAAGTGTTCCTACTGTTCCAGCTGATCAACCACAACCTGCTAAGCCAGAGAAACCAGCTGAGAAGCCAAGTAAGCAGCCTGTAAATCCAGTTACACCAGTTGCTCCAGTAACACCGACAATTCCCGTAACTCCTACGCTTAATCCAGCCATCCCAAACAATACTCGTGTTCTTTCGAACAAAGCTGGAAGCGTTCGAGTACATGGTTCAGAAGCAACACTCAAAAATGTCAGCTACATCAAGGTAGAAGAAACCAAGTCGACTTCACTTGAATCAAAAGACTACAAGGCCTTCGACATTCATCTGTATGACGCGAATGGTAAGGCTATCCAGCCAAACGGCATGGTTCTAGTAAGTCTTTCTGCCGATAAGCCAGTTGAAAATGTTTACTATGTTGCTCCAGACGGCACCCTACAGGCATTGAAGTTCAAACAAGATACAGATAAGGTTACTTTTGAAACTAATCACTTTAGTATCTATGCTATGACTTTCAAAGTTGCCGCAAGCCGTGATAACGGAGGTAGTACCACTCCTGTTCCAGTTGTAAATAGTAGTAATACTCCGACAACTACAGAACAAAAAGGAAATGACGTAAGTAGTACAAAAACTCAAGCTGAGCCGTTAGCAACTAAGACTGAAACTATTTCGAAACAAGTAGCTAAGACTTTGCCAAATACTGGAGAAAATAACTCAATTCTCGCCACCCTATTTGGAATGTTAACTCTAACTGCTGGATTATTTAGCTTTCGTAAGGAGTCAGAATAACTCCAATTCATAGTTTATCTATCAATTATTTTAGACTGTGAAAAAATCAATTTGAGAAGATGATTTAGAAAATCTTTTCATGATAAAACGCATAATATCAAATTTTCTACATCTGATATTATGCGTTTTTTATAATTCTAAAATAGTATAGTGTATTGAAACTAGAACTGTAAATCGTGACTACTAAAACATTTCTAGAAATCAATTAGGAAATTGAAAGTAATTTATAAAAATGAATTAGAATCTGTGTTGTAGTATTCTAACGTCAAACTGCTATAGTTTACTTAAATTTCGATTATCATCTTCTTGCTAGAAAAAGGGATTGAAGGTCTTTTCATGGGCGATGGTCGTAGCTGGACCATGCCCTGGATAGACATCGTAGTTTGGTAGGGTGAAGAGTTGGGTTTGGATACTATGAAGGAGTTGCTCCATGCTACCAGTTGGAAGGTCTGTCCGTCCGATGGTTTCTCGGAAAAGAGCATCACCTGTCAAGACTAGGTGGGCATCAGGAAAGACGATAGAAACGCCACCGATAGAGTGACCTGGTGTTGGCAAGACAGTGAAACGAAATTCTTCCAGCTGATATTCCTCATGAAATACAAAGGTGTGTTCTGCAGGTTTTGCGACAACATCTGCCATATCATCGTGGCGAGGGAGGCCAGAGAGATTATCGACAGGAGTGTAGAGCCAGCTGGCTTCGCTCTCTGCGATGTAGACAGGAGGATTGCCAAAAGTCTCGCGAACCAAGTCCAGACTCATGATATGGTCATAATGGGCGTGGGTCAATAGAATGGCACAGATAGGTTTGTTAATCTTCTTGATTGTCTGACGAATGGCGTCCCAATGGCTACCAGGATCGACAACGATGAGGTGCTTTTCACCTTCCAGATAATAGGTATTTTCATAGGCAACAGGATTCACAGTTTTATGGATTTTCATATTAGCTCCAATCTCAAAGAATGTACTATTATCAGTATAGCACAGTTAGGGAGAATAGGTGAGGATTTAGAATGAATTAAAAAACCAGCATGACTAGATGAAGACAGGCTGGTTATCAATTTATCAATATTGGAGAGGTGTCAATTGCCCTTCATAGGTTGCATAAACTCCGTCATTAGCTTGTTTGATAGACGTGATGTTTAGAGTGCCGCCGTAGTTGGCTTCTAGTTTGTCGCTATATTCACTATAACTTATCCTATTGGGGAGGTTCTGGTCGTTAGCATAGTATTGAACGACTGTTTTTTTATAGCTTTGCTGGTTGAATAGGAACAGACAGCTAACTCCTAATACTAGGAGAGCAAAGATAGAAATAGCAGTTTTTTTCATAGGTGTTCTCCTTATAAACTAAAGGATAGAAGAAAGTATCTTGAGGATTTTTATACTCTTCGAAAATCTCTTCAAACCGCGTCAACGTCGCCTTGACGTATATATGTGACTGACTTTGTCAGTCTTATCTACAACCTCAAAGCGGTGCTTTGAGCAACCTGCGGCTAGTTTCCTAGTTTGCTCTTTGATTTTCATTGAGTATTAATTCCAAAATCCAGTCAAGTCACAGTGTATGTGACACGAGTTCCACTGTTTAGCTTTCGTATCTTCAAGGAAATTGAGGGAAGTCAGAAAGTCTTTCGGTTACAATATGGTTTCCGTTGATCTATCTCTCCTTCTATCACCTAAGTTTAAAATCTAACTTCGTAATATATTATATACTAATAATTCTGAATTATCAATCAATTCTGAATTATTTTTTTCTTATTCTGTTCCAATCTAGTTTTCATATTCTTAAAAAAGTGATAAAATGGTAGGAAGAATTGGAGAGTATAGATGCCAAAAGAAGTGAATTTAACAGGCGAAGAAGTTGTCGCCTTAACCAAAGAATATTTAACGGAAGAGGATGTCCATTTTGTCCATAAGGCCTTGGTTTATGCGGTGGATTGCCATAGTGGTCAATACCGCAAATCAGGCGAGCCTTATATCATTCACCCTATCCAAGTGGCAGGTATTTTAGCCAAACTCAAGCTGGACGCTGTAACGGTAGCTTGTGGTTTCTTGCATGATGTGGTGGAAGATACTGATGCGACCTTGGATGACTTGGAAAGAGAGTTTGGTCCTGATGTGCGCGTGATTGTCGATGGGGTTACTAAACTCGGTAAGGTCAAGTACAAGTCTCATGAAGAACAGTTAGCTGAAAATCATCGCAAGATGCTCATGGCCATGTCTGAGGACATCCGTGTGATCTTGGTCAAACTGTCAGACCGCTTGCACAATATGCGGACCCTGAAACACCTTCGCAAAGACAAGCAGGAGCGTATTTCCAAAGAAACTATGGAAATCTATGCACCGCTTGCCCACCGTTTGGGGATTTCCAGTGTCAAATGGGAATTGGAAGATCTGTCTTTCCGTTATCTCAATCCTACGGAGTTTTACAAGATTACCCATATGATGAAGGAAAAGCGCAGAGAGCGTGAAGCCTTGGTGGATGAGGTGGTCACAAAATTAGAGGAATATACGACAGATCGTCACTTGAAAGGGAAAATTTACGGTCGTCCCAAGCATATTTACTCGATTTTCCGCAAAATGCAGGACAAGAGAAAACGGTTTGAGGAAATCTATGACCTGATTGCTATTCGATGTATTTTGGATACCCAAAGTGATGTTTATGCCATGCTTGGTTACGTACATGAGCTTTGGAAACCGATGCCTGGACGTTTCAAAGACTATATCGCCAACCGCAAGGCCAATGGTTACCAGTCTATCCATACGACTGTTTATGGGCCGAAAGGGCCGATTGAATTCCAGATTCGGACCAAGGAAATGCATGAGGTGGCTGAGTACGGGGTTGCGGCTCACTGGGCTTATAAGAAAGGCATTAAGGGGCAGGTTAACAGCAAGGAATCCGCTATTGGAATGAACTGGATTAAGGAGATGATGGAGCTACAAGACCAGGCTGATGATGCCAAGGAATTTGTGGATTCTGTTAAGGAAAACTATCTGGCTGAGGAGATTTACGTCTTTACCCCAGATGGAGCTGTCCGCTCTCTTCCAAAAGATTCAGGACCGATTGATTTTGCCTACGAAATTCATACTAAAGTCGGTGAAAAAGCGACGGGTGCCAAGGTCAATGGTCGCATGGTCCCACTAACAACTAAGCTTAAGACAGGGGATCAGGTTGAAATTGTTACCAACCCGAACTCCTTTGGACCGAGTCGTGACTGGCTCAACATGGTCAAGACCAGCAAGGCGCGCAACAAGATTCGTCAGTTCTTTAAAAACCAAGATAAGGAATTGTCTGTCAATAAGGGTCGTGAAATGCTGATGGCTCAGTTCCAAGAAAATGGCTACGTAGCAAATAAATTCATGGACAAGCGCCACATGGATCAAGTTCTACAAAAGACAAGCTACAAGACAGAAGAATCCCTCTTTGCGGCCATCGGTTTTGGCGAAATCGGTGCGATTACCGTCTTTAACCGTCTAACTGAAAAGGAACGCCGTGAGGAGGAACGTGCCAAGGCCAAGGCTGAGGCAGAGGAGCTTGTCAAAGGTGGCGAGATCAAGGTTGAAAATAAAGAAACCCTCAAGGTCAAGCATGAGGGTGGTGTGGTCATTGAAGGTGCCTCAGGTCTCCTCGTGCGGATTGCCAAGTGCTGTAATCCTGTGCCTGGTGACGATATTGTCGGTTACATTACCAAGGGGCGTGGTGTAGCCATTCACCGTGTGGACTGTATGAACCTGCGCGCTCAAGAAAACTATGAGCAACGTCTCCTTGATGTGGAGTGGGAAGACCAGTACTCTAGCTCAAATAAGGAGTATATGGCTCATATCGACATTTACGGCCTCAACCGTACAGGACTGTTGAACGATGTACTGCAAGTTCTTTCAAACACAACCAAGAATATTTCAACAGTCAACGCCCAACCAACCAAGGATATGAAATTTGCCAATATCCATGTGTCCTTCGGCATTGCCAACCTCTCGACGCTGACTACGGTCGTGGACAAGATTAAGAGTGTGCCTGAGGTTTATTCTGTCAAACGGACCAACGGCTAATTGCCCGAGCTCTTACTAGAAAGGCTATTATGAAAATCATTATCCAACGGGTTAAAAAGGCCCAAGTGAGTATCGAAGGTCAGGTTCAGGGGAAAATCAATCAGGGGCTCTTATTGCTGGTTGGTGTTGGACCAGAGGACCAAGAGGAAGATTTGGACTATGCTGTGAGAAAGCTTGTTAATATGCGGATTTTTTCGGACGCAGAAGGCAAGATGAACCTGTCTGTCAAAGATATTGAAGGACAAATACTTTCTATTTCACAGTTTACCCTCTTTGCGGACACCAAGAAAGGCAATCGTCCAGCCTTTACAGGCGCAGCCAAGCCTGATATGGCATCAGATTTCTATGATGCCTTTAATCGAAAATTAGCGCAAGAAGTGCCCGTTCAGACAGGCATCTTTGGAGCAGATATGCAGGTTGAGCTGGTCAATGACGGACCTGTTACCATTATCCTTGATACGAAAAATAGATAAGAAAGACCAAGCCAGCCGGCTTGGTTTTTCTTATCTATCACAAAATACTCCAAAATGAAATTGGTGCTTGATAGGCTTGGGGGAAGTCTCTTTTCAGGATTTGACAGGTGCGATAGGAGGGGATGAGATGTCCTAGGATGAGGAGACTTCCCTGAAGGAAAAGTGGGACACTCCTTAAAAACAGCAAGGAGAGAATTATCAGGCTATCCCAGAGGAGAATTTGTAAGGCAAAACGCCAGAATTTCGGTCTAATCTGGGAATAGAGTTGACTAAAGTGGTCACAAAGTTGGTTGGAAAGATAGGTCAATAGCACAGGGTGAAAGAAGATGAGCCAACCGCTATAAATCAAAATCCAGTCCCAAGTAAGCCCCCCTTTAAATGCCAAAAATGCCAGCATGATTCCATCGATGACAAGGAGTTGAATGGTTTTGATGTAGATAATTTTTTTCATGATAAAACCTCCTTTTCCCTAGAGACACTTCCACAAAGAGATATGTTTGTCGTAAAAGTCTAGATAGTTTTCTCTTAGGTAGTCAGTTGTCCTATAATATAAAGTAGAATGGCAAGCAGTGACGATTGGCATAAGAGTGGAAAATCGCTGAGAACTAATGAAGGCGAAGAGGATAAATAATAGAAAATCAATGGTGAGCACCCCTAAATAGTAGAAGCGAATCTTTTTATTGATTTGAGTATCAATCTCAGAGAAATGTTTTTTGAGTCGGTTGACCAAGCGAAATAGCAGGAGTCCTTGAGCAAGGATGAAAATAAAACCAGTGAGCAAGAGCCAGTCCAAAGCTGTCTCGGGTCTAGTGCTGAAAAATGCAAATAGTAGCAAATCGATAACTGCAATTGCTGTAAAATGGATTCTAAAGAGATTTTTCATAAGATGACCTCCCTCTTTTATCTAGCTTCATTCTACTCCAAAAGAATGGAAGTTACAAGTAAAATGATAAAAAATTTTAGTAAGGAGATTCTATTAGATTTCTTTATTTGAGTTCCCTCTTATTGTTCCACTTCTTCATCATTCCAGACAAATAAAGCTCCGATTGCATTGAGGATATAAAAGATATATTTTCCGATATTGGCAAAATTTCCTTGAATGCCAGCCTTTGTCAGCTGCACAAAATTGTAAATCAACCAAAATCCCCACTGAGTTGTCAGTTTCAATGCGTTCAAAGCATTGGCAATGAGAGACAGTGCAAAGGCGATAGTTGTTACGTAGGCCAGGAGATTCATCTTGCCCCCATAGCCGATATAGTTGGTCGCAAAGGCAAAGAGGAAGGCGATGATGGAAATGATGATGGCCGCCAATTTTAGCTGTTTTTGGCTCATTTGGTTGGGTCTGCCTTCTTGCGAAGCTTCCCATTTCTTAATAGCAAAGGTATAAATGAGGAAGGTGACAGGATAGGTGATAATGGCCGCCTTATTTCCAAGAATATAATCAATGGTGCCGGACAAAATGGTATTGACAATACCAAAGTAATTTCCCCATTTGCTTAATTTTCCCGTGAAACGAGTGGATAACATGGAAATCCCAACATTGGTTACGGAAATCAATCCAAAGGGAACAAGAGCTGTCCATGGTCCCCAGTCTACGAATTTATCGAGACGGGAGTTGAGGTAGCCAGATGCAATCGCAATCCCAACGACCAAAGCAACCCCAAAGAGGTCAAACCATTTAGATGTCGCAAAAATTTTTAGTGATTTTTTCATAGTTTAAGGTATCTTTCTTGTTTTTAACAAACATTCTACAACTAAATGAAAGTAAAATCAAATGATAGAAATAAAACCCTGAAAATTTGATTTTCAGGGTTGGTGAGGGACTTGAGAAATTAGTTGATTTTCTCGACATAGAGTTGTTTGGCAATGTCCATATTCACTTGTAAATCCTCGTCTTTACTAAGGATAGTGAAGGTGTTGCTGAAGCCATCAAACTGCTGGACTTGGAGCGGATCACCGATGTGAAGTGAGTGCTTGTCCAGATAATTAAGAATGTCAAAACTATCGTGCACCCGAGTCAAACGGTAAGATCCAGCTTCTTTGATATCAGCTAGTGGTAGGTTGTTGATTTCAACTAGGAGTTCTCCCTTGGCCGGAATGGTGCCTCCATGGGGACAGGTCTTGGGGAATCCTAGTAGTTTATCCAGTCTCTCCACGAAGAGGTCAGAGACAGTGTGTTCCAAAACTTCAGCTTCCTCGTGAATCTGGTCACTCGTATAGTCTAAATGATGGACTAGAAAAACTTCAATCAAGCGGTGCTTACGATAGAGCTCAGAAACCAATTTTAGGCCTAGGTCTGTCAGTAGATAGCCACATTCCTTGTCCTTAAGGATGAGATTTTCACTCTTCATCCGTTTAATCATTTCAGTTACGGCAGGGGGAGAGACTTGCATGCGGGCAGCAATTTCCTTGTTGGTAATTTTATGCAGGTCTATGCCGATTTCATAAATACATTTTAGATAATCTTCTTTATTCGGGGTCATTCGTTTCCTCTTGTCTAATATCTTTATCTAGTATATCAAAAAAAGCTAGATTTCTCTAGCTGTGACTTTTTATGTTATACTTATTGCAAGAGAAAAAACGAGGAGATAGATATGACAAAAATAGCTCTTCTTTCAGATATTCACGGAAATACCACTGCCTTGGAGGCTGTTTTGGCAGATGCTCGGGAGCTAGGAGTGGATGAATACTGGCTTTTGGGAGATATTCTCATGCCAGGGACAGGGCGTAGAAGGATTTTGGACTTGTTGGATCAACTACCGATTACGGCTAGAGTTTTGGGAAACTGGGAAGACAGTCTGTGGCATGGTGTCCGCAAGGAATTGGATAATACTCGTCCCAGCCAACGCTATCTTTTGCGCCAGTGCCAGTATGTTTTAGAGGAAATTTCCCTAGAAGAAATTGAACTGCTCCACAATCAACCACTCCAGATCCATCGTCAGTTTGGGGATTTGACGGTGGGAATTAGCCATCATCTGCCTGATAAGAACTGGGGGCGTGAGTTGATTCATACTGGAGCGCAAGAGGATTTTGATCGCTTGGTGACCAATCCATCTTGTGATATTGCTGTTTATGGTCATATTCACCAGCAGTTGCTTCGTTACGGGACTGGTGGGCAATTGATTGTCAATCCTGGTTCGATTGGGCAACCTTTCTTTTTGGATGCCCAGTTGCGGAAGGACTTGCGGGCCCAGTATATGATTTTGGAGTTTGATGACCAGGGCTTGGTAGATATGGACTTCCGACGGGTGGACTACGATGTGGCAGCCGAATTGCAGCTAGCTAAAGACCTCAAACTTCCCTATTTTGAGGTTTACTATGAAAGTCTGGTCAATGGTATCCACCATACTCATAATCAGGAATTTCTGAGAGAATTGGCCCAGAAAGAGGGTTATGATAGGGAATTAGATGCTTGGTTGAAAAGTGGTAACGATTGACATTACAACTAAAAAGGGTATAATAAAAGAAAAAGAAGAGTAGAGGTAGGTTAGCCTCGTAAAAAGGAGAAGAGTATGCAAATTCCAAGTAGATTTACCATTGCGACTCATATGCTGATTATCATTGCCCTCAAGGGGAAGGAAAGCAAGGTGACCAGTGATTTTCTGGCTGCTAGTGTTGGGGTCAATCCTGTCATTATCAGAAAAACCTTGTCCCAGTTGAAGAAGGCAGAGCTGATTTCAGTAGCGCGTGGAACAGGAGGAACAGAGATTGTCAAGGACCTAAAGGACATTAGTCTCTTAGATGTTTATCAGGCGGTTGAGTGTCTTGGTAAGACAGGCCAACTTTTTAGTTTCCATGACAATCCAAATCCAAATTGCCCAGTCGGAGCTCATATTCATGAGGTTTTGGATCAAAAATTGGAGAGAATCCAGCGAGCAATGGAGGCTGAACTTGGTCAGACCAGTCTAGAACAAGTCGTGGCCGATGCAGAGAGTCAGATGAAGGAGTGATTTTTTCTTTAAAACAAGAAAAGCTTATGAGAAGGTTTTTGCCTTTTCATAAGCTTTTTTTATCTATTTTTCCATGCTTGGTAACGGGTATCAAGCAATAATTGGGTAAGGCGTCCCATGGTTTCCCTTTCTTCTGGAGTGAGGGATTGCGCTTGGACAAAGAGATGATGAATGTGTTCAATAGCCTTGAAGGAAGATAGGTCATTAATGGAGCTAATCCCAGCATCTAGAATGGTGCCAAAGAAGAGGTCGAAGTAGAGCTGGAGTTCTTCATCAGGGACTGTCGCTACCCATTCTTTAAAGGTTGTGTCTACTTGTTGGCTATCACTGTTGGTCTTATCCAGTTGGACGAAGTGCTTATCCTCAATCTGCCAGCTAAAGGTATCGTGCTGGGCGATGCCACCCAAGGCAGTGCTCTGAACGATGATTTGGTGGGCAGGAATTTCCAGCATCCTACCGATAATGGAACCTTGTGGAATGAAGACCTTGGTTCTATCCATTATCCTTTGATAACCTTCGGTCTGTGTCAATTCTGTGTGGAGACCAGGCGCATCAAATGTATAAACTGCTGTGATCTGATCTTGCAAGCTTTGCTCAATTTGGCTAGCAGCATAGATGGCTAAATTTCCTCCCTTGGAATGCCCAGCCAGAATGACCTTTTGCTTAGGATGGTGGATAAAAAAGTTCTCTAAATAGTGGAGGGCGTGCTTTTGAGCAGGAATTTCCTTCATATAGGTCAGGTGGAAATCTTCCTTCCAGCCAATGATACTGTCATCTGTCCCACGAAAGACAATCAGATAGGTATCGAGAGTGAGGCGGTAGGACATAGCCGCAAATTGCTTTTGCAGTTCAGGGTCAATGTCGTTGATAAAATGGGAGAGTTTGCAATTTTTGAAGCGCTTGTGTTGAGCTAGTTCATCTAATAACTGGAGGCGATTTTTACTGGTCAGCATGTTAGATTCTCTTGGAACCTGAGGAGCTAGGTCTAAAAGCCGCTGAGGACTTGAGGAGACTAGATTATCAAAGGGGAGGTAGGTTGTTTCTGTTAAGGCTAGAATGTCTAATTCATTTAAAGGAAGGTCATAAAAGGAATCGTATGCGACATCTTTCAGGTAGTCAAAAATATTGGCCATAAAAGCTCCTTTCTTTTTATTTATCTTATCAAATTTCCCTTAAATTAGCTAGTAGTATTGGCTGTTTGTACTGGCTAAAAACAAGCTCTTTCAAATTCAGTTTCAGACCTTCGAGCATGGAAAAATCTGTTATAATAATAGAAAAGGAGGAGCGCATGCACAAGATTTTACTAGTAGAAGATGATCAGGTTATTCGTCAACAGGTCGGGAAAATGCTCTCTGAATGGGGATTTGAAGTGGTCTTGGTAGAAGACTTTATGGAAGTTTTGAGCCTTTTTGTCCAGTCGGAACCTCATCTGGTTCTCATGGATATTGGCTTACCCTTGTTTAATGGCTATCATTGGTGTCAGGAGATTCGCAAGATTTCTAAGGTGCCGATTATGTTTCTGTCTTCCAGAGACCAGGCTATGGATATCGTCATGGCGATTAATATGGGGGCGGATGACTTTGTGACCAAGCCTTTTGACCAGCAGGTTCTTCTAGCCAAGGTTCAGGGCTTGTTGCGTCGTTCCTATGAGTTTGGGCGTGACGAGAGTCTACTGGAATATGCCGGTGTGATCCTCAATACCAAATCCATGGATTTACATTATCAAGGGCAAGTCTTGAATTTGACCAAGAATGAATTCCAGATTTTACGTGTTTTGTTTGAGCATGCGGGCAATATCGTAGCGCGTGACGACCTGATGCGGGAACTTTGGAACAGTGACTTTTTCATTGATGACAATACCCTCTCTGTTAATGTGGCTCGTTTGCGTAAAAAATTGGAAGAGCAGGGTTTGATAGGATTTATCGAGACCAAGAAAGGGATAGGGTACGGACTGAAGCATGCTTGATTGGAAACAATTTTTTCTAGCCTATCTGCGCTCCCGTAGTCGTCTGTTGGTCTATCTGCTTGCTTTAGCATTTCTGGTTTTGCTCTTTCAGTTTTTATTTGCCAGTTTAGGAATTTACTTTCTCTATTTTTTCCTCTTGTGTTGCTTTATAACCATTTTATTTTTCACTTGGGACATATTGGTGGAAATGCAGGTCTATCGTCAGGAAATTCTTTATGGGGAAAGGGAAGCTAAATCTCCATTGGAAAGGGTTTTGTCTGAGAAACTAGAAGCGCATGAGATGGAACTTTACCAGCAGAGATCAGATGCAGAAAGAAAACTGACGGATTTGCTGGATTACTATACCTTGTGGGTCCATCAGATTAAGACGCCCATTGCAGCTAGTCAATTGTTAGTTACAGAAGTAGCTGACCGCCAACTGAAGCAGCAGCTAGAACAGGAAATTTTCAAGATAGACTCCTATACTAATCTAGTCTTACAGTACCTGCGTTTAGAAAGTTTTCATGATGATTTGGTCTTAAAGCAGGTTCAAATTGAAGACTTGGTCAAGGAAATACTTCGTAAATATGCCCTTTTCTTTATTCAAAAAGGCTTAAGTGTCAATCTGCATGACCTTGATAAAGAAATTGTGACGGATAAAAAGTGGCTGTTAGTAGTCATTGAGCAAATCATCTCCAACAGTCTCAAGTACACCAAGGAAGGTGGTCTGGAGATTTATATGGACGGTCAAGAGCTCTGTATCAAGGATACGGGAATAGGGATAAAAAACAGTGATGTTCTCCGAGTCTTTGAACGTGGCTTTTCAGGCTACAATGGTCGCCTAACCCAGCAGTCCTCTGGCCTTGGCCTTTACCTATCTAAGAAAATTTCTGAAGAACTGGGTCACCAGATTCGTATCGAGTCTGAGGTTGGAAAAGGAACGACAGTAAGGATTCAGTTTGCTCAAGTGAACTTAGTACTTGAGTGAGAATAGACAATGAGATTGAGTTAAAACTCATTTTTTCCAGGAATTGAGTTTTTACCCAATCTCTTTTTGCTATATTTCAGGATATCTGAAGACTGTTTTTTACAAAACGAATAATAGAATTTTTAATACGGATATAGTATAAATACTGCTTCAAAGTGAAGTTTTGTATGCTTTATACTTTTATTGAGTATAAAATCTATAAACTAAGGTGGAATTACAAAAATTAATTTGAGATGAAGTGAATTGTAGACTTGAGAAATGTCTCCTATTCGATTTCAGAATGAATCGTTGATACAGGATTAAAAGAACTGCAGCTTTCTTTTTATTTTGAATGAGATAGGTGTATATAGATTTGTGTAACTGGTGTAGAACTGTTTCCAAAGAATTATTGAATGTATCGAATACACACATTCTATTGATTTTGAACCAGTTTTTAATTTCTAAATGTTATAATAGTTTTATCAAGTAAAAGGAGACTGCCATGATTGGAGACAATATAAAATTCTTACGAAAATCACATAATCTGATATAACCAGAATTTTCACGGATTGTGGGTGTGTCACGAAATAGCCTAAATCGTTAGAAAAACTGAAAAAGCTTACTTTCAATAGAAGTATTGAAAATATTCATTTTACATCTATCAAAGAAATATGGGATAGACCTATATTTTACAAAATAGCAAATTATACTTTGAATGATAGTAAAAACTGCAGTACTTGTGTGATTGCCAATTCTTGCACTCAATGTCCTGGTATCGCACTATCTGAAACAGGGAATAGTAGAGATTGTTCTTTGATATGTAAAAAAACAGCATTAGCAAGGAGTATCGTATATGCTACCATATCTTAAAACTATTAGATGGTATCTCTTCTTTAATTTTCTTTTTGGTTCAATATCGAATATCTGCACTGCCTTGTTACCGTATTTCACGCAGGCATTAATCAAAGGGGATTATCAAGTAGCTCTATATGGTTACTCTATGTCAGTGGCAGGCTATTTGAGTTGTAACTATATCCAAATGCTACTGGATTGGAAGCAGGGGATTATCTTTTCGACTACTTTGAAAAATGAGTGGTTTCGTTCACTTCTGGGACTCAGCCATCACGATTTTAAGCAGAAAACAGTAGCAGAGTACATTTCCTATCAATCTAATGACCTAGATTCGTTGGAAAAGGATTACCTCCCTCCATTGATGAGTTTTATCAAACAAATTTTACGTATCATCATTTATGCTTTCATTATTAGCAGAACAATTAATCCTATTGTATCACTGATTTTAATCTTTTCCACTGGAATTAGTATTCAAATTCCTAAAATCGTTGGGAAGTTGACCGCTAATCGTAGACAGGTTTACTTGAAAAAACAAGGAGATTACTATCGAACTTTGGAGGATTTGCTCATGGGACATCATTTGGTAAATAAACTAACTATGTCGCATTTTTTGAATCAACAAAAGAGTTCTCTAAAGAATTTGCAGGATAAGTATTTTAAGTATGGTTTGACAAAAATTACAGGCATCTTATTGACAGGTGTTTCTTTTGAATTCATTAGTCTTGTTCTGTTTATTTATTTAGCCTACTCTCTATCTCACCAGCAACTCGGTATTCCTGAGGTGGTGGCGAGTTTAGGATATATTAATGCTTTTTCTGAACCAATACAGGAAATCCTTTATGATTTACAAATGTTAGAGTCCGTAAAGCCTGTAATCAAGAGTTTTCAAAACATTGTTGGGAGCCCCGTTTCAGTTCAAGCACCTCAACATTCTTTTGATACGATTACTTTGAAAAACATTTCCAAACAACTGGGAGAATCAAAATTGATAATTACTTCCGCTACGATTCAAAAAGGGGATAAAATTGCGCTTATTGGTAAGAATGGGTCTGGAAAAAGTAGTCTTCTCAACATTTTAAATGGAACAGATGAAGATTTTGAAGGACAAATTGTGCTAGATGGGCTTGTTTTGGACCATCTTTGGGGAAGATTCGGTATGATTCTGCAACAAGAACATACAATTATTTCGAGTTATGAAAATAATGTAACGCTATTCAATAGTTTCAATGAAAAATTCAGAGAAGAAGATTTTGAAAAAATTCCACCACAATCCCTGTCAGGTGGTCAGCAACAACGAATGTATTTAAATCGTGAGAAAAATCGTAAAAATCCATTGCTTATCCTAGACGAACCTTTCTCTGCCTTGGATACTAATCAGTTTAAAATGGAATTGGAAAGAGTTCTGGAACTACCAAGTGCCGTCATTGTTACTTTACATCGCCAAAACGAATTATTAAGTAAGTTTGACCAAGTTTGGGAAATTAAGAATGGAGAACTTGTAATTTTGAAATAGCTAAATTATAAAGAATAAAACGCATAGTATGAACTGCACCCCAAAAGTTAGACAGAAAAAATCTAACTTTTGGGGTGCTTTTATTATGAAATTAACTTATGATGATAAAGTTCAGATCTATGAACTTAGAAAACAAGGATATAGCTTAGAGAAGCTTTCAAATAAATTTGGGATAAACAATTCTAATATTAGGTACATGATTAAATTGATTGATCGTTATGGAATAGAGTTCGTCAAAAAAGAAAAAAATCGTTACTATTCTCCTGAATTAAAACAAGAAATGATTGATAAAGTCCTACATGAAGGCTGGACTAAAGATAGAGTTTCTCTTGAATACGGCCTCCCAAGTCGTACGATACTTCTTAATTGGCTA
>CAJNBP010000012.1 GCA_905221035.1 bacterium
TGTGACGCAGCTGGCACGTTAGGTCCTGCCTCTTGTGTTTTCGGTAATGTTACTTTTACATAACGAGTTACATAACCGTCAGCATCCCCGTATTCTGATACAGTCTTATTCGCTAAATCTGAACCATTTTGGTTAACCCATTCATAAGTTGTACCATCTGGTAAATCTTTTGAACCATTAATCGTTGTTACTGCATTTCTTGCTTGGTCATCCGTTAATGCACTTCCGTAATTTGTTTCAACTTTAGTAGCATTTTCACCTACATCAAACACCGTATGCGAAACTGTGCCAGAATGTTCTAGTCTATCATTTCCTGAAGCATTATTTGAAAATCTGCCTTCTCTATATTTTGCACCGAAAACATAACTTGTTGTTCCTACAGGATCATTTCTCAAATAATTTTGAATATATCCATCAGGTTTAGCTGTTCCATTTTGTTTAACAAACCAGTCAAAACCTTGAGGGAGATTACCAGGATTAGTATAGTAAGCACCCTCATTTTGATTTCTAGCGACACCTGCAAAATCATAAACTCTAGTAGCTACTGGGAATGTTGGAAGAACTTTGTAATTAATAGTAACTGGAGTTGTTCTTGTATTATCAGCAAACACAACAGTTGCTGATGCTGTTTTATTAGTATTTGATGGAGTACTTGTATCTAATGTAACCTCAACTCTAGCATCACTAGGAATATCTACTTTCTTATCACCATCTTGCAATTGCACTAAGCTACGTTTATCTGTATCAGACAAGGTTTCACCTTGTTTCAAGTTAATGGTAGGTCGTGCTACTACATTATAGTTTTGTGCAACAGGTACATCCACTTCATCTGTAGAACGGTCTGGATAAGTCACCGTTACAGTCACAACTTTCTTACCATCTACTGTTTTAACAGCTCCATTATCCTTAAGTGCTTTAGTCACTCCTGCCTGAGTTGCTTCTTCAGATAAATGCGGTATATTTACTTGATCTGTGATTTTATTAGCATCCGTTGCTGGAATATTGCTTCCTAAATTGTTGAAGCTTACTGCATTTGTTGGTGTTGTTGGATCATATTTTTCTTTTTGTTCCTTCACAACCATTTTGAACTTAACAGTTGTAGTATTGGTTGGAGTCGTTTTGTCAGAAACTGTTAACGTAATAGTTCTATCACCAAGTCCATTTTGTGTTTCTACGACACCTGTAATTGTATGGCTTAGTGGGCTAGCTTCCGTAGCATTATCGCTAGATAACCAAACTTCTCTGCTCGCCTGAGGATCTTTATTAAACCAAATACCATTTGGCATCCCATTTCCACGAAGTTCTTTAATCTTACCTGTGTTATCTGAGGCTTTTATCGTAACATTTGCTTTTTCACCACGATATACCGTTACTTTCGGTAAGTTTGCATCAGGGGTTCCTTCTGATAGTGTAATATCACGACCATCGTCACCAACTAGTTTTACAACCGGTTTAACCGTATCAACAACTTCTACCGTTATTGTTTTTTCATCAGATTGTTTTCCTTGGCTATCTGTAGCCCTATATTTTACAGTGTATCTGCCAAGTTCTCGTGTGTTAATCACGTTAGTTGTAGAACTATCATTAACGGAAATAATTTCAACTGATGTTCCATTACCTCTTGTTAAGTTTTTATCATCTTCCTTATCGCTTGCAGTGACTAAACTATTCAAATCAAGTGTCGAACCATATGCAACGACTTTCTTATCTCCTTGGAAAGCAGCTGCTAACGTTGGTTTTTCGTTGGTTACGTTAATCGGTTCCCATCTATACGGACTACCATAGCCATTTTCCTTAATATTTGCAATTGCATAAGCTCTATCATCATCTGGATCATTTGGTTTTAACGGTCTATTTGAAGGGCGTGGTGTACTTTCTTTAATAGACTCTTTCATTTCAAGAGTAATTGTACTAGTAAATGTATCAGTATTACTATTACTATAAGAAAGAACTCTAGCATACGTTTCATTCGTAGATGTCCATGCTCCACCTATAGAATCTCGTTTTACACCAAATTCTCGTTTTTGATTTGTCTGAGCATCATAATAACTAATATAGAATTTCCCTGAATCATGAGGTACAGTTACTGTAATGTTTTTAGCTCCAGCATACAAGCTATTGCCACCTGTTTCTGACGGTTGAATTCTAGCTTCCCCTACTGCTACTACAACATTCTTCTCAGAACTTTCTACATTCAATCGACTTTGTATAACTTTTACAGGATCTTTAGGGACAAGTTGCGGTTGGCTGTCAGCATAGTTACTATTTAACCCTCTATCTAGAGTAACTTCCCATGTACCATCGTTATTTACAGTAGTTTCTTTAAGAGTCTGACCTTTTACTTTTACTGTAATTTTAGACCCTGCAATACCTGTTCCTTTTAAAGTTCTATCTGTTGATAAAACTTTGTCTCCAACCGTTGGTGTTACTGTAGGCGCTTCTGGTTTCGCCACTTTATCATGAGAAACATCTATACTTGAACCATCAGAGAAAGTCACTTTGACAACTTTATTCGTTTCATTTGTTGTCCCTGCTGTAAACGTAGGATTCCCTTTTAACGTTCGGTTGACTTGTTTTAGTTTTTCAGCAAAACTTTGTTTGATTGCTGATGTAAAGTTACCACTTGTAACATCAGTATTCCTATATTCTACTTTATCAGTTGGATATGCAATATCGTTCGCATAAGCCTCTGCAAGTGATGAAACTGTAATATTGTGAGTCGCATTAACCGTTGCACCTGCTGCATCCGTTGTTGTATACGTTAAAGTATACTCACCTTTTTTCAAATAATCATTATTTACTAGGTTAACAACTTCATTTCCTTTTCTAATTGTAAGGGTAAAGTTATCACTAGCTGTATTTCCTACTGTCTTGTTCGCATCATCTTCTTGGTCTCTTACCGTTACAAGGTCTTTCAATCCTGCCATTGTCAAGCTACCATCAGCTATGTAATTACGAGTGTTTGGCGCCTTGACTGTGATTGTTGGATTTGTATTGGTTGGTTTGGCAGCAGTAACCCATCCAGCATTTTCACCAGTTGGATCCGACGGATTTCCTACATTATTATCATAATGCACACGCATTGTAACATCATTAGTTGCAGAAAGCGTAAACGGAATATTGTTCTTTGGATCTTTAATATGGAAAGTCAATACTTTCTCAGAAACATTTTTTCCATCAGTTACTCGTAACTCAGTTAGATTAGCTTTTGCTGTATCAGTTATTTGCCAGCTGTTACCAACTTTTCTAACTCCATATTCGTAAACCGTATTGTTACCATTTTTTACCTGTACATAGAGTAATCCAGCATCATGAGGAACTTTAACAGTAATATCGCGTCCCGCTTGAACTGGAGTATCAATAGAGATTGCTCTAGCTAATTGTACATCTACTGTCGCTGGTCTTGATTCAGCACCATTTTTAGATTGCGTAATAGAAATTCCTCTATCAGCTTTCGTATTTGCATCCTGTTTAGTATTTTGCGTTAACTTTTCATTTTGTTTTAAGTTGTACGTCCAGTTTCCTTGATTGTTAACAGTTGCTGTACCAGTTGTACCATCTTGTAAGGTTACTGTAATTGTTGAACCAGCTATACCTGTACCTGAAATACTACGGTCAGTTGATACTAGAGTTCCTCCTTGATTTCGAGGAGTAGTGATAGTTGGTGCCACTGGCAGAACTTTGTATTTGAAGTAATAGGTCTTACTATTTCTATTAGCATCTGTAACTGTTATCTCTCGTGTATATGACCCAGGCCCAAAATTATCAGGAACATTCCCTGTAAACGTTGGTTGATATGGAGAAGTTTCTACATACTTCCCTGTTGATGATACGGAACTTGACACCCTAACGCCTGTTGGAAGATCGCCTCCTCCAATTGTGAAGTTAGTAATTTTTCCTAGATTATCATACGCTTCTAGTCTAGGTACAAATGGCTGACCTTGGACTACTTCGTATACAGCAGGATCGTTTTCTGCGGGTCTTGTGTCTGGAAGTGCTGTAGTACTTTGTCCCATTTTAACTACAGGAGGTAGACTATCCACCGGCACAGTTACTCTATTACTTTCACTAGCATCACTATTTCCAAAGTAAGATATTGCGCTAACTACTGTACCCGGTTTAGCATACCCTGCTTTTAACGAAATTGAATCCCCTGAGATTTGAATTCCATCCCCATTACTAGTCCAAGTTCCATTTTGAGGGTTGCGTATTAAGGTTACCGTTTTACTTTGATTATTTTCATTTGTATAAGAAACCTCTACCTTATCCACGTTTCTATTTTTATCAGGATTAGAATTAGAGTAAGGATTTACTGTCACAGCACCCTCATTATTAGCGCTAACTGTCGGTGCGCTCGGCTTTTCTTGCAAACCTCTCGCCATGAAATACATATTCGCTGTACTATGCTCAAGAGATCTCATACCTGCTCCGTAATAAATCGGTGCATACTGTGCATCTGTATGTGTTTTATAAGAAATTCTTATTATCCCGTTATCAAGGGTGAAATGATATATCTCTTTAGAATTATCTTTTAATCCTTTCATATTCCTCTCTGCTCTAGCTACCACTTCACTAGAAACAGCTGTTGATGCCGGCCATTGTTTGAATTTATTAATAGTAGGTCCTAAATAGTAATATCCATCTGAACTTTTATTATTTGTAGGAGGAGTGTCTGTCCTCTGAGTTGAACCGACCTTAGCTATAAAATCAGTATCCGTCACATCTCTAAGACTATTGAAATTATAATTATGGTCTGTCCGTGTATTAGCAGGACCAAAAGTTGCTTTCCCAGCACCTATTGTATCCTTTATTTTTCTGCCCCATTCCTCTTTAAAAGTACCAGTTCCTGCTACATACGACTTACTACTACCTCCATGTGTTCTCGTAACCGCAAGAGTCTCTGTAATAGTGTGTCCATTTGGTAATGTAAACCAATAATAAGCATTCTGGTGCCCCTTATTTGCACTATTAAAAGTTAAATCCCATCTAAAGTCACCATTACCTAAATTTGTAACAGTAATCTTAGCCTCATTTACAGCGTCACTTACTGGCACTAAATTGCCTTCAGTAGGCTTTTCAGCAAGCCCTCTATGAAGCGCGTACAAATAAGTCTCTGCAGGCAAACCTGAACCGTCCCCATTTTGAACAATATACGCCCTTTTTGTATCAAGTCCTATTGGATTATTTCTAAAATCAGCGCCTCTCTCCATTCTATTCCCATTTATAACATCACGTTTTCCTGAGTTTTCGCGAGTAACAGCAAGAGCTAGTTTTTTTTCTGCTTGTCTTCCTTGTTCGATAAGTGACTGAATTTTTTCATCTGTTAAGTCTGGTTGTTGTAATCCTTCATTTACAGAACGAATAATATCTTCTGTTCCTTTTATCAGTTCTTTCGTCTCAGGTCTTGTAATTTCACTAGCAAATTTGAAGTATGTATTCAAGCTCTGAGATAGTTTTTCTAATTTTTCTTTTGGAGTTGCACCTTCGCTAGCTTCTGGTTGAACTTCAGTGCTCCCCCTTCTTCCTCTACGAGAACTTCTGCTTGGGAGGGCTGTGCTGTCAGCCTCTAATGACTCACTTCCATTTTTTTCTGACGGTTTAGCCTCATCTACTTTTTTAGCTACTTCTTGAACTGATTTAACAGCGTCTTTCACAAGCGTCAATTGTGAATCTATTTGTTCTTGTGTAGCATTTTTATCCGCTAAAACTTTTTTAGCTTCTGCAATCACTGTATTTAGCTTCGCTTTTTTAGCTCCATCAGTTATAGATGCTACTTTGCTTTCCAAATCTGTTAAAGCTGTTTCTAACTCAGTAACATTTACTTTTCTAGCTTCAGTAGAGGCTACATCACTTTGTGCTTTGTCAGTAGTCAATGCAGGGTTTTCTATTTTTTCAGATACATTACTAGTCGTAGACTCAGTATTTTCGCTATGATTTGATGAATCTGATACTACTGGATTTTCTACACTTGTAGTTCCTGTACTTATTCCAGCTCTTGTAGGAGTTGTTGACTCTGAAGTTGAGTTTGGAGTGATAGCTGGATCATTAGGATCACCTGCTGACCCACTATCTCCCGATGCATCTCCTCCGCCACCAGCGGCTGTCTGATGTGTACTATTGGCTGTTGCAGGAGAGACGGTCATATCCGCCTTAGCTACTCCATTCGCAAAAAAGATGAGCGCTGCAATCGCCACACTCGCAGCACCAAAATGGTACTTTCTTATAGAATAACGGTAAACTTTTTCACCATTGTCGTCACGCTTTTTACCAAACATAAGCATATCCTTTCATTGTTTCAACTAATTAACAAAAACGCTTTGAAACATAATATCTCAACACTATACTAATACTTTTATAATTCGAAATCAAGCATTTACATAAAGTTTATTCAAAACAAAAATACGACAACAATCGTCTTTATGAGCATTTTTCAAGAATTATATATATATATATATATGCAAGTGTTGTTATACTTATGTTTCGAATATCTAAACTATAAAATTTAATATAAACAAAAAACAGATCTTACCTTTTGCCTCGGAAAAATCTGTCATTATTTTATTTTAAATGGTAGACTGCCTATTCTTACTTTTTATAGACAGCGGATTGATAAAAGCTTATTATTGAGTAAAGGGTTTGTTACCGAAAAAACCTAACCACGGTTTGCGAATGCTATCTTTGCTGGTTTATCTGTATTTTTTTAGTTCCAAGAATGCCATCTTGACCCTTAGTGCTGGTCTTACAACAAGGTCTCGAACTCAGCGACAGTCATGCCTAACTGCTGACTTGCAACCTCCGAAGCCAGAAGACCTTGGCGAACCATATCTAGGAAAGCAAAAAGTCTCCCTTCTTCCCTTCCTTCAACTTTCCCACGCTCTAGACCTTGTTCAACTCCCTCTGCTCGTCCTCGTTCAAGACCACGCTCTAAACCTTTTTCAAGACCTTCTGCACGCCCACGTTCAAGACCACGTTCCAAACCTTTTTCTTCAGCTTGTTCCAAGGCATAGTCCTGTGCTAACAAGGCTTGTTCTTCGCGCATACGTAGTTGACTAAACATTTTCCTGTCCTCCTCGGACCAGCTCTTATAGTCTAGCAGTTGGTCTGCCTGGCTGATGGCTCGCTCGGGTTGCTGGGTAAAGGGTTTATTCCCGAAAAACTCCAACCAGGGCTTGCGAATGCTATCTTCGCTGGTTTCTATGTATTTTTTTAGTTCCAAGAACGCCATCTTGACCAGATGGTTTTCTTGTCCATTGTTTGTGATGGTTAAGACCTCACCTGTCGTGTCCTCTCGCATGCTAAAGCTGTGAAAAGCCAAGTCGTCCGAGAAGTAGTTGCTATCCACGATAGCGATAGCGTATACTGGTGCGATATATTTGTAACTCTGGTGGGTATCACCTTCTCGCTGGCGAATTTTTTCAAGATTCTGATTGACCTGACTGCACAGATAAGCCCACAGGCGATTGATGAAAAAATTCTGATGATGCACCTGAATCTCAATAATTACTTGAGTTCCATTATCTAATTCCGCCAAGACGTCTATACTGGTATAGAAATCCTGCGCCGAGTACGGCAGGGAAGGCAAGACATGAATATTGCTCCCCTCCAAAATGGTTACATTTTTTGCTGGTAAATCCAGCATATCGCGGATAAATTGACAAGTGATTTCTGGATTGCTAAAGATTTTCTTAGCAACCAAGTCATTGGTCGGGCTGATGCCCGGATGACGTAATGTCATACTTTCTCTCCTTTCATTATACCATAGTTTTAAATCTAGATTCGATGGTTCTATCTATTTATTCGGAAAAAGTAGAAAGAGTAGAGAAAATCAGGAGAAATTTCAAACTATATTATTTATTTGAAAGAGATGGACGCCCAGCATAGATATTATAAAGCTTACAAAAACAAAAGAGCTAGCCTAAGCTAACTCTTATCCTATGCGGAGAGAGGGACTTGAACCCTCACGACCTAAAGCGGTCACAGGATCCTTAGTCCTGCGCGTCTGCCAATTCCGCCATCCCCGCGTCGATTACTTTACTAGTATATCAACTTTTGGGATGCTTGTCAACACTTTTTTCAAAATTTTTTCATTTCAGCAACCAAATTACTCAGAAAGTTCATTTAGATTTTCATCTACTAACTTAGCTCCAAGTGTATTTTTGAAATGACCTAGAGCAAATTGATGATTTTCAGGCCAGATGGAAGCAACAGCTGGTTTAACAATCTCGATATCATATCCTAGATTATAGGCATCTATAGCTGTATGTAGGACACAGATGTCTGTCAAAACACCTGTTAAAATAACTGTAGACACGCGACGCTCTCTCAAACGGATATCCAAGTCAGTCCCTGAAAAAGCTGAGTAATGACGTTTATCCATCCAAAAGACACGACTGTCTGAACCATGCTCTTGATAAAAGATTCCCAAATCTCCGTATAAATTACGCCCACTAGTCCCAATCAAATTATGAGGAGGAAATAGCTTGCTTTCTGGATGGAAACAATCGTTTTCTTCGTGAGCATCGATGGTAAAGAAAATGTAATCTCCTCTTTCAAAAGCTAATCGAGTTACCTTGCTAATGGCATCTGAAATAGCTTGAGCTGGAGCGCCTGCAGTCAATTTTCCACTATCAGCCACAAAATCTTCTGTATAATCAATCGAAATTAAAGCCTTAGTCATTAGTAATCTCTTTTCTTCACTTCTTCAAAAATATCTGAAATCAAGACCTTAAGATAGGTTCCCTTCATTCCAAGTGAGCGACTTTCAATAATCCCAGCAGACTCAAGTTTACGAAGAGCATTAACGATCACAGAACGGGTAATACCGATACGGTCTGCAATCACTGACGCAGTCAACTGGCCTTCGTTTCCGTTTAATTCCCCTAAAATTGCTGAAACAGCACGGAGTTCTGAGTAAGAAAGGGTATTGACCGCCATGGTCACAGCAGTACGACGACGGATATTTTTCTCGTCTTCTTCACGTTGGAAGTTGAGGAGCTGAATCCCAACAACGGTACTGGCAATCTCAACAAGAATCAAGTCCTCGTCTTCGAATTTTTTATCATTGCGCCAAATAATCAAAGAACCAAGGCGAATCCCTGATACATGAATCGGTGCAATAGTCGTCAAACCATCTGGAAAGTCGGCACGACTTTCCACAGGAAAAATACTTAAATCATGATCAACTGTCAGATTGGCTTCTGTATCGTAGATCATGTTCGCGCCCTGTACATAGTCATCTGGGAAAATCTTCGTTTGGAAGAATTGCTCCACGCGATCTGTATTGGTTTTATAACGCATAAAATAGCCAAGGAGACGTCCCTTGCTATTAACAATACAAGCATTACAGTCAATGATATCTGCCAATTGACGGGTAATCGCATTGTAAGGAAGTTCTTCCTGCAACTGCTCATCTGAGCGCTTCAGGATAGAAGTAATTTTTCTAGTTTTTTCTAATAAATGTGCCATTTTTCACCTCGAATTTAATCGCTATCATTATAACATAAACAGGTTGAATTTTCAATTATTATCTGAAAATTGCTTATTTAATTGCAATTTGAAAAAACAAGAATATTTTTAATTAAATTGCTTCTTTTCTATTGACAAGCCCCCTATTTTTGTGTATTATAATATTACAAGAAGATAATATATCTATTTTATTTATCTTTCTTTTTCCATTCGGTCTCCTTATATAAAAAAGCGATTCATTTTGAACCGCTTTTTCTTATTTATCGCCCTTGTTACGAATAACAAAGCCTGTTTTCTTTTCACTTGAAGTATTACGTGGTTTTTTATTATCCTTACGGTAACGTTTTTCCTTATCATAACGATCATTGCCACGACTGCCTTTTTTGAAATCATCACGGCGACCATTGCCACGGCGTTCGCGATCACGACGGTCATCTCCACGACGACCTCCCTTACCTTTACCACCGAAGCCATTACCTGATGGTTTAAATGGCAGTGGTTTTTCACGCGCAATCTCAACTTCTGGAAGGCTATCCGGATCTTGGACTGTCAGACTCAAGATATACATGGCCAATTCTTCTGGAGTAAATTCAGCAGCCAACTTGCGAGCATCCTTACCAAATTTCTCAAAGTTGCCACGGATTGTCTCATCTGCAAAATCACGTTCGATTTTCTTGAGTGCAACCTGTTTCTTAGCTTGGAAGGCTTCTTCTGCGCTTGCAGGTTTAAGACCTTTCATGCGCTTCTTGGTCAAGTTTTCAATAATTTGAAGGTAGCCCATTTCGTTTGGAGCAACGAAGGTAATCGATTGACCTGATTTACCAGCACGACCTGTACGACCGATACGGTGAACATAACTTTCAGGATCTTGTGGGATATCGTAGTTATAGACATGGGTCACACCTGAAATATCCAAGCCACGCGCTGCAACGTCTGTCGCAACCAAAACATCGAGATTGCCATTTTTGAAGTCACGAAGGACACGAAGACGTTTGTTTTGGTCTAGGTCTCCATGAATTCCTTCTGCACGGAAGCCACGGATTTTCAAACCACGAGTCAATTCATCTACACGGCGTTTTGTACGACCAAATACGATAGAAAGCTCAGGCTGTTCCACATCCATAAGACGAGTCATGGTATCAAATTTTTCTTGTTCTTTAACTCGAATATAGTATTGGTCAACCAATTCTGTTGTCAATTCCTTGGCAGCAATCTTCACATGCTCAGGTTCTTTCATAAACTGAACACCGATACGTTTGATGGCATCTGGCATAGTTGCTGAGAAAAGTAAGGTTTGACGGCTTTCAGGGACACGCGAGATGATGGCTTCGATGTCTTCAAGGAATCCCATGTTGAGCATTTCATCCGCTTCGTCAAGGATAAGAGTTTCAATATCTTGTAATTTCAAGGCCTTACGTTTAATCAAGTCCAAAAGGCGACCAGGTGTTCCCACCACGATATGGGCACCAGATTTAAGAGCCTTAATTTGTTTTTCAATGCTTGATCCGCCATATACTGAACGGACTTTGACTCCCTTGCTACGACCAAAGCGGAAGAGTTCTTCTTGACTTTGGACAGCGAGTTCACGAGTTGGAGCGATAACCAAAGCTTGAATGGTCGCTTCTTCTGTACGGATTTTTTCAAGGGTTGGCAAACCAAAGGCTGCAGTTTTTCCTGTACCAGTCTGAGCTTGACCGATAACATCCTTACCTTCAAGAGCCAAGGGAATAGTCTGTTCTTGGATAGGACTGGCTTCTACAAAACCAGCTTTTTCAATCTCTGCTAGCAAATCAGCAGACAAGTTTAATTCATTAAATTTCACGTTATTCTTCTTTCTAAAGGTGGTGCGAAGCCACCCTATAGGGCTTAGTTTATACTTTTCTTTTTATGACGTATTTTCATATACTGGATACAAAATCGTGTTGCTTCTTTTCCACAAAAGAAAAGTACTGTTTTCTTTGCAACCTATCTAGTATAACACAAGACCAGAGCAAAAGATAGTTAAATCCGTCGATAAAGTCATGTAAACGATTTTCTGAGAAAATAAGGCTAAAATTTCCACTATTTCATAAACTTTTTTAAAGCGTAGCAGAATTGTGCAAAAGTTTTTTTCTTGTGCTAGAATGAAATTCGAAATAGGAGGAAGATAAATGTTAACTTATGATTTAATCGTTATCGGATTTGGTAAAGCTGGTAAAACACTAGCTGGTAAATTGGCTTCAGCTGGCAAGAAAGTTGCCCTCGTTGAACGTAGCAAAGCTATGTACGGTGGAACTTGTATCAACATCGGTTGTATCCCAACTAAAACTTTGCTAGTTGCTGCTGAGAAAGACTTGTCTTTTGAAGAAGTGATTGCTACCAAAAACACAATCACTGGTCGCCTTAACGGTAAAAACTATGCGACTGTTGCTGGTACAGGTGTGGATATCTTTGATGCGGAAGCTCACTTCCTTTCAAACAAAGTCATCGAAATCCAAGCTGGTGATGAAAAGAAAGAACTAACTGCTGAAACTATCGTCATCAACACTGGTGCTGTTTCAAACGTCTTGCCAATTCCAGGACTTGCTACAAGCAAAAACGTCTTTGACTCAACAGGTATCCAAAACTTGGACAAATTGCCTGAAAAACTTGGAGTCCTTGGTGGTGGAAATATCGGTCTTGAATTTGCTGGCCTTTACAACAAACTTGGAAGCAAGGTTACAGTCCTAGATGCCTTGGATACTTTCCTACCTCGTGCAGAACCTTCCATCGCAGCTCTTGCTAAACAATACATGGAAGAAGACGGTATTGAATTGCTTCAAAACATCCGTACTACTGAAATTAAAAACGACGGTGACCAAGTGCTTGTCGTAACTGAAAATGAAACTTACCGTTTCGATGCCCTTCTTTACGCAACTGGACGCAAACCAAATGTAGAACCACTTCAACTTGAAAATACAGATATTGAACTAACTGAACGTGGTGCTATTAAAGTAGACAAACATTGTCAAACAAACGTTCCTGGTGTCTTTGCAGTTGGAGATGTCAACGGTGGCCTTCAATTTACTTACATTTCACTTGATGACTTCCGTGTTGTTTACAGCTACCTTGCTGGAGATGGCAGCTACACACTTGAAGACCGTCTCAATGTACCAAACACCATGTTTATCACACCTGCACTTTCACAAGTTGGTTTGACTGAAAGCCAAGCGGCTGATTTGAAACTTCCATACGCCGTTAAGGAAATTCCTGTTGCAGCAATGCCTCGTGGTCACGTAAACGGAGACCTTCGCGGAGCTTTCAAAGCTGTGGTTAATACTGAAACAAAAGAAATTCTTGGAGCAAGCATCTTCTCAGAAGGTTCTCAAGAAATCATCAACATCATCACTGTTGCGATGGACAACAAGATTCCTTACACTTACTTCACAAAACAAATCTTCACTCACCCAACCTTGGCTGAGAACTTGAATGACTTGTTTGCGATTTAAGTTGAGTTTAATCGTATCTAACAGCCCTCTTTGGGCTGTTTTTACTTCTGCGGAACCTCAAATCTGTCTTTCTCCTCTTTTATGATATAATAGAAACATGAACTTAAAAACTACTTTGGGCCTTCTTGCCGGGCGTTCTTCCCACTTCGTTTTGAGCCATCTTGGCCGTGGAAGTACGCTACCAGGAAAACTTGCCCTTCAATTTGATAAAGATATTTTACAAAACCTAGCTAAGAACTACGAGATTGTCGTGGTCACTGGAACCAACGGAAAAACCTTGACAACTGCCCTCACTGTCGGCATTTTAAAAGAGGTTTATGGTCAGGTTCTGACCAACCCAAGCGGTGCCAACATGATCACAGGGATTGCAACAACCTTCCTAACAGCCAAATCTTCTAAAACTGGGAAAAACATTGCCGTCCTCGAAATTGACGAAGCCAGTCTATCTCGTATCTGTGACTATATCCAGCCAAGCCTTTTTGTCATCACCAATATCTTCCGTGACCAGATGGACCGCTATGGTGAGATTTACACAACTTACAAGATGATTTTGGATGCTATTCGTAAGGTGCCTACGGCTACTGTTCTCCTCAATGGAGACAGTCCACTTTTCTACAAGCCAGCTATTCCAAATCCTGTAGAGTATTTTGGTTTTGACTTGGAGAAAGGGCCAGCCAAACTGGCTCACTACAATACCGAAGGAATCCTCTGTCCTGACTGTCAAAGCATCCTCAAATATGAGCACAATACCTATGCAAACTTGGGTGCCTATATCTGTGAAGGTTGTGGATGTAAACGTCCTGATCTGGACTATCGCTTGACAGAACTGGTTGAGTTGACTAACAATCGCTCTCGCTTTGTCATCGACGGCCAAGAATACGGTATCCAAATCGGTGGACTCTACAATATCTACAACGCCCTAGCTGCGGTTGCCATCGCCCGTTTCCTCGGTGCCGATTCCCAACTCATCAAGCAAGGATTTGATAAGAGCCGTGCTGTCTTTGGACGCCAAGAAACTTTCCATATCGGTGATAAAGAATGCACCCTTGTCTTGATTAAAAATCCAGTTGGTGCAACTCAAGCTATCGAGATGATTAAACTGGCTCCTTATCCATTTAGTCTATCTGTTCTCCTTAACGCTGACTATGCTGATGGAATTGATACTAGCTGGATCTGGGATGCTGACTTTGAACAAATCACTGACATGAACATTCCTGAAATCAATGCTGGTGGCGTTCGTCATTCTGAAATTGCTCGTCGTCTCCGAGTAACAGGCTATCCAGCTGAGAAAATCACTGAAACAAGTAATCTGGAACAAGTTCTCAAGACCATTGAGAATCAAGATTGCAAGCATGCCTATATCCTGGCTACCTATACTGCTATGCTTGAATTCCGCGAACTGCTGGCTAGTCGTCAGATTGTTAGAAAGGAGATGAACTAATGGTTTATACTTCACTTTCCTCAAAAGCTGGCAATTACCCTTATCAACTCAACATTGCCCATCTCTACGGAAACCTCATGAATACCTACGGGGATAATGGAAACATCCTCATGCTCAAGTATGTGGCTGAAAAACTGGGGGCCCATGTGACGGTTGACATCGTTTCTCTCCAGGATGACTTTGATGAAAACCACTATGATATCGCCTTTTTTGGCGGTGGTCAAGACTTTGAACAAAGTATCATTGCAGACGACCTACCTGCTAAAAAAGAGAGCATTGACAACTACATCCAAAACGACGGTGTAGTTCTTGCTATCTGCGGTGGTTTCCAACTATTGGGCCAATATTATGTTGAAGCTTCAGGAAAACGTATCGAAGGTCTGGGGGTCATGGGACATTATACCCTCAACCAGACCAATAACCGCTTTATCGGTGATATCAAAATTCACAATGAAGATTTCGATGAAACCTACTATGGATTTGAAAATCATCAGGGACGTACCTTCCTTTCTGATGACCAAAAACCACTGGGACAGGTGGTCTATGGAAATGGAAACAACGAAGAAAAGGTCGGCGAAGGGGTTCATTATAAGAATGTCTTTGGTTCCTATTTCCACGGACCTATCCTCTCTCGTAATGCCAATCTGGCTTATCGCCTAGTCACTATTGCCCTCAAGAAGAAATATGGTCAGGACATCCAACTTCCTGCCTATGAGGACATCCTCAGTCAAGAAATTGCTGAAGAATATAGCGACGTCAAAAGCAAGGCTGACTTTTCTTAAACCAAGGAAAACCATATCAAAGAACTCTGCTATCTTACCGGAGTTCTTTTTGTCTTTTCTTTTTGTCTTTTCTTTTACCCTTCTCCCTTGCATTTTCTCTCTTTTTTTGCCAAAATAGAGGGGTAGAAAGAAGGTAGCATATGTCTAAATTACAACAAATCGTAACATATCTTGAATCAGAAAAACTAGACGTCGCTGTCGTATCTGACCCCGTCACAATCAATTACCTCACTGGCTTTTACAGTGATCCCCATGAACGCCAAATGTTCCTTTTTGTCCTAGCGGATCAAGAACCCCTCCTCTTTGTCCCAGCTCTTGAAGTTGAGCGTGCTACTAGCACTGTTTCCTTCCCAGTTGTGGGCTATGTGGATTCTGAAAACCCATGGCAAAAAATGAAACATGCTCTTCCACAGCTTGACTTCAAACGCGTTGCTGTTGAGTTTGACAATCTCATCTTGACCAAATACCATGGCTTGAAAACAGTCTTTGAAACTGCTGAGTTTGAAAACCTCACTCCTCGTATCCAACGCATGCGCCTCATCAAATCAGCTGATGAAGTGCAAAAAATGATGGTGGCAGGTCTCTATGCTGATAAAGCAGTTAATGTTGGTTTTGACAATATTTCTCTTGATAAAACTGAGACAGATATCATCGCCCAAATCGACTTTGCTATGAAACGTGAAGGCTATGAAATGAGCTTTGATACCATGGTCTTGACTGGTGATAATGCTGCAAATCCACACGGCATTCCAGCAGCTAATAAGGTTGAAAATGATGCTCTTCTCCTCTTTGACCTTGGTGTTCTAGTAAACGGTTACGCATCAGACATGACTCGTACAGTCGCTGTCGGTAAACCAGACCAATTCAAAAAAGACATTTACAACTTGACTCTTGAAGCCCAACAAGCTGCTCTTGACTTTATCAAACCAGGTGTGACTGCTCATGAAGTGGACCGCGCTGCCCGTGAGGTCATCGAAAAAGCTGGTTACGGTGAGTACTTTAACCACCGTCTCGGTCACGGTATCGGTATGGATGTTCACGAATTCCCATCTATCATGGAAGGAAACGACATGGTCATCGAAGAAGGCATGTGCTTCTCTGTTGAACCAGGTATCTATATCCCTGGTAAAGTCGGTGTTCGTATTGAAGACTGCGGTGTGGTTACTAAGGATGGCTTTGACCTCTTTACAAGCACCAGCAAAGACTTGCTTTATTTTGATTAATATTCTTCGAAAATCTTCCCACAATAAAACGCATAGTATCAGGTATTTCAACACCTGATACTATGCGTTTTTGCTGATTTTTAGGACTTTCTACACAGCCTCTTTACTTAATCTTCTTGATACTTTGACTAAGAATAAATCCTACAATCATCCCTACTATATTTTGCATGAAATTTGGTAGGATTTCTGGTAGAGCTGCTGCCCAGCCATTCATTAAAGTAGAACCCAAGGCGTAGCCCCCTACCATGGCAATAGTTGCCAAAATAAGTCCTAGCCACTGACTTTTGCCTTTAAATCCTGCGAAAAATCCTTGCAAGCCATGGTTGACCAAGCTAAAGAACATCCATTGAGGGTAGCCTGATAAGAGGTCAATCAAGAAACCTGCTAATCCTCCAACGACGGCTCCCTCTTTACTGCCAAAGTAAAAGGCCGTAAAGAAGATACCCGCATCTAAGAGTGTTAGAATACCTGTGGGTGTTGGGATTTTCAAGAAATAACCTAGAACCACAGAAAGGGCGGTTAAGAGGGATACAAGGGCGATTTTAGTTGTTTTGGTTTGCTTCATATTGTCTTACTCCATATTGATCTGCTTGTGCAATGGCACGGTAAACGAAAGCCTTCGAGCTTTCTACTGCTGGTAAAAGTTCATCACCTTTAACCAAGTGACTAGCAATGCTTGAGGCAAAAGTACAACCTGCACCAGCATTTTGGCCTTGGATGACAGGATTTTCTAGGACTGTAAAGGTTTGTCCGTCATAAAAGACATCTACAGCCTTGTCCTGACTAAGGCGATTGCCTCCCTTGATAATAACTGCTGGCGCTCCTAAGTCATGCAATTTCTGCGCTACAGCCTTCATGTCTTCCAAGGTTTTAATTTCCTGACTAGCCAATAATTCTGCTTCTGGGAGGTTAGGCGTAATCACACTGACATGAGGGAAAAAGCGAATCAACTCTTGGCAGAGTTCACTTACAGCCACGTCGTGCGTTTCCTTGCAGACCAAGACAGGGTCCAATACCACAGGCACACCTGGGCGCTGCTTGATAAAGTCCAATGCCTTCTCAGCCACACTAACAGTTGGTAGAAGACCGATTTTAATTCCCCCAAACTCCACATCACGCAAGCTATCTAATTCATGTTGAAAAATGGCATCATCAGTTGGAAAGACTTCA
Organism: bacterium; assembly: GCA_905221035.1. Taxonomy (GTDB): domain Bacteria; phylum Bacillota; class Bacilli; order Lactobacillales; family Streptococcaceae; genus Streptococcus. The sequence continues at coordinate 17,549 of CAJNBP010000012.1, forward strand.
AATCCCTTCTCTGTCAAAGCTGTCAAACAAGTTACTGCTACAAAGCCATGCAAGCCGTTCAAAGTATAAGTGGCTAAATCAGCCGATAATCCACCGCCACTAAAAATATCATTTCCTGAAAGTGCTAAAATACGATTATTCTTCATAACGAATCTCCTTTAAATACAAGCCATTTGGTGCTGCTGTTGGACCTGCAAGTTGCCTGTCCTTTTTCTCCAAGATGAGATCAATCTGCTCTACTGGCATTCGATTATTGCCGATTTTGAGCAGTGTCCCCACCATATTGCGAATCTGTTTATACAAGAAACCATTTCCTGAAAAGGTAAAGGTCAAAAATTGGCCTGTCTCATCAACCCTGAGACTAGCTTCTGTTATAGTACGAACCTTGTCTTCTACACTGGTTCCAGAAGCTGTAAAGCCTGTGAAATCGTGGGTGCCCTCTAGCTTTTTGACAGCCTCCTGCATTCGCTCTACATCAAGCGGATAAGGAAAGTGAGTGGCATAGTGACGGCGCATGGGATTTTTAGGACGGCCTCTATCCACGATAAACTCATAGGTCTTGCTGTGCTTGGCATAACGACAATGAAAATCATCCGCCACAAGCTCAATCGAAATCACATCAATATCTTCAGGGGACTGGGTATCCAGAGCAAAACGGAGCTTCTCCTCATCCATTTGATAGAGCAGGTCAAAATGAATGACCTGTCCCAAAGCATGAACCCCACTATCAGTCCTACCAGCACCGTGAATAGTGATGGCTTGGCCCTTATTCAATCTAGTCAAGGTTTTTTCAATTTCTTCCTGAACGCTACGCGTATGAGACTGGCGCTGAAAGCCAGCAAAGGCGTAACCATCATAGGAAATAGTTGCTTTATATCTCGTCATAACTTCTATTTTATCAAGAAATTGGTCTCGTAACAAGCCAGAAAATTTATAATTGTATGGGTACAATATTCCTAAAAAGAAAAACTTAGGAATCAATCCTAAGCTCTCTTTTGAAGTAGGTACATAACAAAGATAGAGGTAACAATCAACCAGGATCCTAAAATGGCGAAGACCAGCATCCCATTGTGAGTTAGTAATCCAATCGCACCTAGAACGAATGGGGTTGTGAAAGCTCCGAAACTACAGCCTAAAACTGCAAATGAGGTTGCTTGATTGAGGAGTTTAGCTGGAATTCTTTCAGAGACAAGTTGAAAGACCGTCGTCAAGGCTACACTGTAGGCAAAACCAGCCAGAATGCTGCCTGCCACTACCACCCACAAGGATGGAGATAAAGCAATCACAATTTGCCCTAAGCCGAAGGTAATACCAGACCAGAGGAGCAGTTTTTCTTTAAAGATAGAAATCAAGAAAGAAAAACTCACACCAGCCACAATCCCGATCAACTGCATGACACTAAGAACAAAACTAGATAACTGGGCATCTCCAAGTCCTCTTTCCACCATCAAACTTGGAATACGAATAGTAATAGCCGTATTGGTACAAACTACAACTGCCGCTTCAATAGCTAGGGTAAAAATCAAGCCTTTCATTTCTCGAGTTAAACGACTTGCATCCTTCGCTTTTTTCTTGACTTCTTTCTTTGATTTTCCATAAGGGACAAAGAGCAGATAAAGGGTCAGCACCAAAAATCCAGCACTATAGGCTAAGAAAGTAGCTGTCCAACCAAAGGCCAACAACTGACCGACTGCCAAGGTAATGAGAGAAGCCCCCACGACCTCTGCAGAACCGCGTAGCCCTAACATCTGAATTCGCGTTTTCCCTTGATAACGTTCACTGATAATGGAAATAGCCTTGGCATTGATCATCCCAACTCCCAAACCAAAGAGAATCCGTGTTCCAAAGACAAAAGGATAGGCCTGATACCAGAAGGGAGCCGTCCCGCTCAGTGATAAAATCAGCAAGCCCAAACTAATCTGTAAGCGTTCAGGAAATATTTTTTCTAAGAAACCATTTAGTAGTAACATGATCATGATCCCAAAGGAAGGCAAGCTCGCCAAAAGCTCAATTTGTTCCTTAGGATACCCCTGATAATAGTCAAACATGGCTGGTAGGGCACTTGAAATCGAAAAGGACGTAATCAAAACGAGGGAGAGAGCCAAAACACTGGCCCGTTCTAAAAATTGTTTCATGAAATCTCTTTCTATCTTTCTCTTAATCTTCTATTTTTTGATAGTTATCAAACAAGCAAGAAAAGAAGAAGCCTCTTTAGTGTATAGACTCCTTCTTAAACTCGAAAATGAATCCCTTGTGTCTTAGGATGACTTTCTCTTGATTTGCTTAATAAAGTAGAAGATAAATCCTGCCACCATATAGGCAACAAAGATAATCAGACACCACTTGAACACGACATCCCAACCCTTGTTCACATTCAAAAAGAAGTAAGGAAAAGGACTAACCTTAGAATTAGGAACATCAAGTTTCAGTACCAAGCCATTAAAAAGAGCAAACATCATATACAGCAAGGGTAAAATCGTCCACACAACTGGATCCCAAATCTTGTATTGACCCTGTTTGTCAAAAAAGAGGGTATCCGCTAAAAACCAGAGAGGGACAATATAGTGGCAAAGGAAATTTTCCAGAGTATAGAAATTAGTCGCAATGGGCGCTAAGAGGAAATGGTAAATCACACAGGTAATCATGATACTCATGGTGACCCCACCTTTTAAGCGCAAGAGACTTGGTCTTTGCCAGTTTTCACCTAAACGGCTCATAACCTTTAAGAGATAGAGTGTAAAAATCGCTACTAAAAGATTTGACAGAACCGTATAATAGAGAAGCATCCCAAATCCGCCATGCTTGGCGATTTCAAGATAAACTCCTGTAAAAGCCGCTAGAAACAAGAAGATACGGCTATAAAATACTAGTTTATAGTGCTTTGACATGCTTAAATTTTCTTCACAAACTCTGATTTGAGTTTCATGGCACCAAAGCCATCAATCTTACAGTCTATATTGTGGTCGCCTTCTACAATGCGGATATTTTTCACGCGCGTCCCTTGTTTCAAATCTTTTGGCGCACCTTTTACTTTCAAGTCCTTGATGAGGGTTACTGTATCACCATCAGCTAATTTATTTCCGTTGGCATCGATAGCGACAAGACCTTCTTCTACTTCTGCAACTTCAGCAGGATTCCACTCATGAGCGCACTCTGGGCAAACCAGTAGGGCACCGTCTTCGTAGACATACTCTGAGTTGCATTGTGGGCAATTTGGTAGGTTGTTCATGGTTTCTCCTTATCATCATTCACTATTCTTTGAAAATCAAAATTTCTCGAACAGCAACTATTATACCTTAAATTCAGCATTTTGACAAATTTAGAAAAAAACCGATATCAATCTATCGGCTTTTCAATATTTACATTCTTTTTTTAGCTTCTGCTTTGATTTTTTCAACTACTTCTTGAATGTTCAAGCCAGTTGTATCAAGGTAGACAGCATCCTCTGCTTGTTTGAGAGGCGAAGTCTCACGATGGCTATCCTTGTAGTCACGCGCAGCAATCTCCTCTTTTAGGGTTTCAAGGTCTGTTTCAATCCCCTTGGCAATATTTTCCTTGTAACGACGCTCTGCTCTTTCATCAACAGAAGCTACTAGGAAAATTTTCAATTCTGCTTGTGGCAATACAACTGTCCCGATATCGCGGCCGTCCATGACAATCCCACCTTGCCGGGCAATCTCTTGTTGGAGAGAAACTAGTTTCTCACGCACTTGAGGAATTGCTGCAATTGCAGAAACATGATTGGTCACTTCATTTTCACGAATAGGATGGGTAATATCAACATCTCCTACAAAAACAAGCTGGTCTCCAGTTTCTGAGCGTCCAAAACTAATTGGATGCTGGTCCAATAAGTCTAAGAGTTCTTCAACTTGTTCAACTCCTAATTGGTTCTTGAGAGCCATGTAGGTCGCTGCACGATACATAGCACCTGTATCTAGGTAGGTATAACCAAAATCCTTAGCAATAATCTTTGCGACCGTACTCTTACCACTTGAAGCAGGACCGTCAATAGCAATTTGAATGGTTTTCATATCAACTCCTATTTGATTTTAACAACATCACCTGGATTAGCAAACCAAGATCCTGTAGCCATGTGCCCAGGATTCAAGGCTTCTAACTGAGCAATCGAGATCCCAGCGCGAGCTGCAATAGCTGCTTCTCCTTCTCCAGCCAAGACTTTTGTCGTCCCTTCTGGATCTGTAGCTTCCTCCGAGTGCTCAGAAGAAGATTCTGATTCTGAACTCTGTTCAGGCTGGGAGCTACTAGAAGATGAAATCTGTACTACATTTGCGTCTGAATCGTGAAAATCTTTCAAGGCTGCTGTGCGATTACTCCCACCCGATGATAGATAGATGAGAACAATAATCATCACCACCACAATTACAAAGAAAATACTGGCTAGGATTGTCAAAACACGATTGGCTACTACATCTCTACCTTGAGTTCTCTTACGACGTTCTGATCTTGTTTCTTCTTGGTTTTCATAAATATCTTCTTGCCACGGTTCTTTTACCATACCTTACTCCTTGTTTTTTTTAACTTTTCTTATTACAATATAAATATGAAAATCACACTTATACCTGAACGATGCATCGCCTGTGGGCTTTGCCAAACTTATTCTGATTTATTTGATTACCACGATAATGGAATCGTACGTTTTTACGATGATCCTGATCAACTGGAAAAAGAAATTTCTCCTAGTCAGGACGTCTTAGAGGCTGCTAAAAATTGCCCAACTCGCGCCCTGATTGGAAATCAGGAAGCCTAAATCAATGGCGATAATCCACTCCCTCTAGTTTAGCACATTTCCATGTAAAATTATAGTCTTTTCTCTCTATTTTTTTCTGTAAAATCAGGAAGGTCACTTTTTTCTTTGATGAGATAAAGTGGTCTTTTTTTGGTCTCTAGATAAATCTTACTAATATACTTGCCGAGAATCCCAATGGTCAAGAGTTGAATGCCTCCGAGAAAGAGAATAACAGCCATCAGAGAGGTCCAACCTGATGTCGGATTGCCCAAAATGAGGGTCCGAACCACAACAAAAAAGGTCATTAGTAGAGAAATCAAACAAGATAGGAGACCAGCTACAAAAGCTATAATCAAGGGAAAATCTGAAAAATTGACAATACCTTCAATGGAGTAGAAAAAGAGTTGCCTAAAACTCCAACTGGTCTTGCCAGCCTGTCTTTCTACATTAGGATAATCCAGATAGTGGGTTTTAAAGCCGACCCAAGCAAAGAGTCCCTTTGAAAAACGATTGGACTCTGTCAAGGATAAAATGGCATCCACTACAGACCTTCTCATCATGCGAAAATCACGGACACCTGACGGCAGGGCTACTGGACTAATTTTTTGCATGAGGCGATAAAAAAGATTAGCACAGAAACTGCGAAAGAAGGGTTCTCCCTCCCGATTAGTTCTCCGTGTTCCAACGCAGTCCAAATCTGCATTCTGATCTAATAAGGCTTTCATCTCAAGCAACATACTAGGAGGATCCTGGAGGTCTGCATCCATTACCACTACCAGATCTCCTGTCGCATACTGCAAACCTGCATACAGAGCCGCTTCTTTCCCAAAATTTCGAGAGAAAGAAATATAATGAACTGACGGATTTTGCTCCCGATAGGCCTTTAAGAGTTCCAAGGTCCCATCACTCGATCCATCATCGACAAAGACATACTCGATTTCTACTCCCAAGTCAGGAATCAAATCTTCCAAAGCCTGATAAAAAAGAGGAAGTACTTCCTCTTCGTTTAAACAGGGGACAATGATTGACATCACCATCTTAGTCTTCAAATCCATTTGGATGCTTGCTTTGCCAACGCCATGCGTCTTCACACATTTGGGTGATATCTAGTTCTGCTTCCCAGCCAAGTTCTGCTTTGGCTTTTGCTGGGTCTGAATAGCAGGCTGCGATGTCACCCGGGCGACGGTCTACAATGCGGTAAGGAATTGGGCGTCCCACTGCTTTTTCCATGTTTTGGATAATTTCAAGAACTGAGTAGCCTTTCCCTGTTCCAAGGTTATAAACGTTTAGACCTGAACCTTTTTGAATTTTTTTCAGAGCTGCAACGTGACCTTTAGCCAAATCGACAACGTGGATATAGTCACGAACACCAGTTCCGTCCTCTGTATCGTAATCATCTCCAAACACTTGCACTTGCTCTAATTTCCCAACGGCTACTTGAGTCACATATGGCAAGAGATTGTTCGGAATACCGTTTGGATTTTCTCCCAAATCCCCACTCTCATGGGCTCCGATTGGGTTAAAGTAACGAAGCAAGACCACATTCCATTCTGAGTCTGCCTTGTAAATATCGGTCAAAATTTCCTCTAGCATAAGCTTGGTGCGACCGTATGGGTTGGTCACTGAAAGTGGGAAATCTTCCAAGATTGGCACTGTATGAGGATCCCCGTAAACTGTCGCAGAAGAACTGAAAATGATATTTTTACAGTTATTTTCTTCCATGACCTTCAAAAGGCTAACAGTTCCTGCGATATTGTTGTCATAATAGGCAAGAGGGATACGGGTAGACTCTCCAACAGCCTTCAAACCAGCAAAGTGAATAACACCCGTTGGTTCTTCTTGCTTGAAAATATCTCTGAGAGTATCAGTGTCTCGGATATCAGCCTCATAGAAAGGCACTTCAACTCCTGTAATTCTTTCAACAACTTCTAAACTTTTGCGATTGCTGTTGACAAGGTTATCCACCACAACAACCTGATGACCTGCTTGGATTAACTCAATAACAGTGTGGGTTCCGATAAAACCAGCTCCACCTGTTACCAAAATCTTTTCTTGCATCTTTGTTCCTCGATTCTCGGATTTTTTCTTATTTTACCATTTTTGATAGGGAATGTCATTTGTCATCCTAGAGGGGGAGCTAAAATTTCAGTAAAATGCTTATACTCTTCGAAAATCAAATTCAAACCACGTCAACGTCGCCTTGCCGTACTCAAGTACAGCCTGTGGCTAGTTTCCTAGTTTGTTCTTTGATTTTCATTGAGTATTATTCGCTTTTTAGTCGTTTGACATAGTTCTCAATTGGGTAGTTTACTGGGTCCAAGATCAATTCCTTGCCTTTGATCAGTTGGGCTAGATGGTAGCCAATGATAGGACCCGTTGTGAGGCCTGATGAACCTAGACCACTAGCTACATAGACACCTGCTAAGCCAGGTACTTGCCCAAAGAAAGGTGAGAAATCACTGGTATAAGCACGGATGCCCACACGTTCACCGGATGATTTCGCTTCTGCCAAGGTTGGGTAGTGAGGCAAGGCCGCTTCCTCCATTTGTCGGAGCAAGGTGTCATCCACCGTCAAATCAAATCCCATATCATTTTCATGGGTAGCGCCTAGGGCCAATTTCCCACCTGCAAAAGGAATCAAATCCCACTCTCCTTCCGGCATAACAACAGGGTAGGATTCCATATCTTGGGCAAGCTGATAATCTCGGAGCTGTCCTTTCTGAGGACGAACATCCACTTCATATCCCAAGGGTTCTAATATGTGTCCCAGCCAAGCTCCCGTCGCCAAAATAACCTGTTCAAACACCTCTTCACCAATCTGGTAACCTGATGCTAAAGGTGTCAGACTCACTTTTTCTTTGACCAGCTTGACCTGACTGGCTTCTAGCAGACGAGTCACCAAGAGTTGACCATCTACTCTTGCTCCACCAGAAGCATAGAGCAAGCGTTCAAATCCCTGCAAGCCAGGGAATAGTTCATTAGCTGATACTTGGTTCAGAATGGCTAATTGCCCTATCAAGGGAGATTCTTCCCTACGCTGGAGGGCTAATTCATAGAGTTCTTCTAGCTTGGATTCATCCTTTTTCAAGAGAAAGACTCCTGAGCGCTGGTAAAAGTCGATTTCCTGCCCTGATTTTTCTAAATCAGCCAACAAATCCACATAAAAGTCAGCACCCAAGCGCGCCATCTTGTACCAGTCTTTATTGCGACGTTTGGAAAACCAAGGACTGATAATTCCTGCTGCTGCCTTGGTAGCCTGACCTTGTCCATGGTCAAAAACGGTCACCTCTAGGTCACTTTCTTTTGAGAGGTAGTAGGCAGCTGTTGCACCTACAATCCCTGCTCCGATAATGGCAACTTTTTTCATTGTTTTCACTTTCTAACTAGATATGGTGGAAAGGATTGGTCGATGCCTGACTAGGCAAGATATCAATATCCCAGCCCTTTTCTTCCTTCCATTGAGTAAGGAGTTCTGCGATTTTTTCTACAAACAGCACTTCTATATAGTGGCCTGGATCCAGTGCCAGCAAGCCATCAGACAGCATATCCTGAGCTGTGTGATAGTAAATATCACCAGTGATATAAACATCTGCCCCCTTAGCTAAAGCATCCTTATAAAATGACTGCCCGCTACCACCACAGATGGCCACTCTTGAAATAGGCTTCTGCAAATCAGTATCTTGATAATGCACCATTCGCAGGCTATCTAGACCAAAGACTTGCTTGACATGTTGAGCCAATTCCCCAAATGTCTGAGACTGAATATTTCCAATACGTCCAATTCCACGTTCAGGACCTGTCTCCTGTAAATAAGTCGTCTCCTCGATGCCTAGCATCTGACAAAACCAGTCATTGAGGCCATTTTCAACGATATCAATATTGGTATGGCTGACATAAACTGCGATGTCATGCTTAATCAGGTCGATGTAAATCTGATTTTGCGGACGGTTGGCAACCAAATCCTTGATAGGACGGAAAATCGGCGCGTGCTTGACGATAATCAAGTCCACACCCTTTTCAATGGCTTCAGCCACCGTCTCTTCTCGAATATCGAGGGCAACCATGACCCTTTGGATATCCTTGTCCAAAGTGCCGATTTGCAGGCCACGACTGTCTCCCTCCATTGAAAATTCCTGAGGACAAAAGGCTTCATAAGCTTGTATCACTTCACTTGCTAGCATGAAGTACCTCCTTGATGGCTTGAATTTTATCTACTAGAACTTGACGTTCCTCCAGATTTTTTTCTGGGATTTGTCCGAGGGCAAACTCTAGCTTGGCAGCCTCTTTTTGCCATTTTTGGACAAAGACTGGACTGACTTCTTTGGACAAGAAGGGGCCAAAGCGGACATCACTGGCTGATAACTTCATTTGTCCCGTTTCCACAACTAGAATTTCATAAAACTTGCCAGCTTCTTCTAGGATGCTTTCCGCTACAATCTGAAAACCATTGTCTTGCAACCAAATACGCAAGTCGTCTTCACGATTATTAGGCTGGAGGATCAAACGCTCTACATTAGCCAGCTTGTCCAAGCCTTCTTCTAATATAGTGGCAATCAAACGCCCCCCCATACCTGCAATGGTGATGACAGACACTTGGTCAGCCTCTTCAAAGGCTGCCAAGCCATTGGCTAAACGAACCTGGATTTTCTCCTTTAAGCCGTGAGCCTCAACATTTTTAACCGCAGACTGGTAGGGACCTTCCACCACCTCGCCTGCAATGGCACTTTTGATCTGTCCTCTTTCAACCAACTCGATAGGCAGATAAGCATGGTCACTCCCCACATCTAGTAAAATGGCCCCTTGGGGAACAAAGGAAGCCACCAATTCTAATCTCTTTGAAATCATCTTCTCTCACTTTCCAAAACTCTGTTACCTCTTATTATACCACATTTCAATCCTCAACTTTCCAGTAATATAAGTAGGTCCAGCGAAAGAAGTTTCAATGGCCTAACGCAATAGATAGATTCACTTGAAAGATTTACAATCAAGAGAAACTCTTTCTTTTTCCCATCCCTATCAAGATGCAATTTATGTAAGATAAATCTATTCTTTTCCTATAAAATCTGATAAGATAGAGGAAAGAATGATTAAAACAGAGGTTACTTCAATGACGGTTCCCGATAGACTACCTGCTCGTATGAGAATGGATGGACGAACTATTTTCCAACAGATAAAAAGCTATTTTGATACTGAAAACAAAGAATATTTTAAGCATCCCAATACCTATAATGGCATCTCCATGTATCTGGAACCCAACATCCTGACCAGTATGGAGCACTTCGATTTGACTGGCTTTCATTGCGAATGTAATGATTTCCAAGATCAGGAAGTCTGTAAACACTGGGTTGCCATGGATCTCTACTTTCGTAGTCTCCCCCAAGTTATTCAAGAACGTATTCGTAAATCTAGTCATAAACCAAGTTTTGCCAGCCAACTGATTCCTACCTTACCATCTGATGAACTCCAAGACGAACTGGTAGAAGAAAAAGCGTCGGCGCCTTTACTTGCCCTTCATGGACAAGTTGAAATCCGAAATCATAGCCTAGCTTGGACCCTAAAACTACAGGTTGAACAAGCTTCTCGTGCCTATGTTATCAAGGATATAGCCCACTTCATCTTTCTCATTTTTCAACAGGAAGATTACTTTGTTTCACAGAAAATCGGGACAATTAACTTATCATTAGACCAGTTTAATCAGGCGTCCCAAAACCTACTCCTCTATATCAAAAAATATTTCATCGATAGAAATGAACATTCTTATTTCAACTTCGGTTACGATATTAGCCCTAGAGATTGTGGACGCTATTTAGAGGCTCCTGTTAGCTATTTAAACGACCTCGTCCCACTTTTTCAAGCTTTGGACGTCTTCCAATATGTAACCTCAAAGGCCGAATACCCTCTTATATTCTTAGATGATAGTCCCTTTATCCCAGAAGAAGAAATTTTTAAAGTTGTCAAATCTGATAACCATTATGAAATCATCAATACAACTTATTTTGGTTTCATTATTCAAAACAAACTTTGGATTCGGCACAATCACTTCCACATCATCAAAAAAGAGCACCGTTACTTTTTAGATAAATTAGCTACTTGGATCTACCATTATCAGGAAAGTTCTCCTCTTATCTTTTCAAAGGAAAATAAGGCTGAACTCATGCAAATCTGTAATATCATCTCAAACTATGTTCCTATCAGTATCCCAGATGAATTACAAATCCATGACTTCATCCCCATCTTTGCCTTCTCCAAGACTAGAAATGAAATTGCCCTCAACATGGTGTGGTCGTTTGGAGAAAAACAAGTCCATTCTAAACAAGGTCTCCTAACCCTCCCCTATACTTACCAAGCTAGCAAAGCCAGAAAAATCTATCATCAACTGCTTTCTGCTGGTTTCAAAGAGGAATTTCATAGTCTTTCTAAAATCAAAGTCGTTGATTTCTTCCTAAAAGAACTACCCCGTTTTCGTACTCTGGGTCAAGTTCAACTAGATAAATCGCTTGAAAAACTCTTAGTAGAAGATCCTGCTGTCATTGACATTTTTGACGACGAAGGCTTCCTTTCAGTTCAGTTTGATTTTTCTATGATTTCAGAAGATGAGGTTGAAAAGGCTATCCAAGCTTTATGGAATCAAGAAAGCCACTACCAAACCAAGCAAGGAAAGGTTCTAGTCTTTGACGATGAAAGTCTCAAGGTTGCCCAAAGTCTCCAAGATCTTCGCGCTAAATTTTCAGACGGAAAAATCAAGATGCACAAATCTCGTGCCTTTAGCCTTTCTGAAACTTTCAAAGACAATGAGCATGTCAATTTTTCTCGTGATTTCCAAAAAATGGCTTATGACCTGACCCACCCTGAAGAATTTGATATCAAGCCTTATGAAGTCAAGACCAAACTCCGCTCCTATCAAAAAGAAGGAGTTAAGTGGCTGAGTATGCTGGATCATTATCATTTTGGGGGAATCCTGGCGGACGACATGGGGCTAGGGAAAACCTTGCAAACTATCACTCTTCTGGAAGCCAACCTTAAACTAGACCAGAAAGTTCTTATCCTAGCTCCAGCCAGCCTTCTTTATAATTGGAAGGAAGAATTCCGAAAATTTGTACCTCACAAACAGGTTGAAGTAGCCTATGGCACAAAAACTGAGCGTATCAAACAAATTGAAAAATCTGCCACTATCACTATTACAAGCTATCCATCTTTTCGATCTGACCTTGAATACTATCAAAAGCAGTCTTACGACTACCTCATCTTAGATGAAGCACAGATGATAAAAAATAGTCAGACCAAAACAGCACAAGCTTTGAGAGAATTTGATGTCAAAACCTGCTATGCCCTATCTGGAACTCCTATCGAAAACCGTCTCGAAGAGATTTGGTCTATTTTCCAGATAGTATTACCAGGACTCCTACCAAGTAAAAAGGAATTTTCAAAATTGTCACCTCAACTCGTTGCTAAACTGATTCAACCTTTTGTCCTACGTAGGAAAAAAGACGAAGTTCTGACAGAATTGCCTGAACTGAGCGAGCACCTCTACAGCAATGAACTCAGCAGTTCACAAAAAACGCTCTATCTAGCTCAACTTCGACGCATGCAAGAAATGGTTGCAGGAGCCAGCGCTGATGAGATTAAACGTCATAAAATTGAAATCTTAGCAGGACTGACCCGACTCAGACAAATCTGTAATACCCCAGCTCTCTTTTTAGAAGACTACACAGGGGATAGTGGAAAAATGGACAGCTTATTCGAGCTCCTAGACACCATTCGTAAAAAAGGATCACGACCACTTATCTTTTCACAATTCACCTCTATGCTTAATCTCATTGAGCAAGAACTTGAGAAAAAAGAAATGTCTCACTTTAAAATAACAGGACAAACACCTTCAGATAAACGTCAAGAAATGGTTAATCTCTTCAATCAGGGAGAAAAAGACTGCTTCCTCATTTCCCTAAAAGCAGGTGGAACAGGACTGAATCTAACAGGAGCTGATACCGTCATCCTCTGTGACCTCTGGTGGAATCCAGCAGTCGAGATGCAAGCCATCGGACGAAGCCACCGCCTTGGCCAGACCAAACAAGTCGATGTCTATCGCCTCATCACCCTTGGAACCATAGAGGAAAAAATCCAAGAACTCCAAGAAAGTAAAAAAGAACTCTTCAACACCGTCCTTGAAGGACAAGAAAGCAGAAGCAATCTGAGCGTTGATGATATTAAAGAAATCTTGGGTGTTGAATAAACGAAAAAGAACTAGAGTAACCACACTTAGTGGATTTATCTAGTTCTTTTTAGGTTACAGACTTTCCTCGTCCTCCTATGAACTCTATATGCCTTACCATCACGTTTCTATTCGTATAGATACGATTTTGCCATCCCTTCATCTGACAGTTTTTATACTGAAAAGCGAACTAGGGAGCTAAACACAGGTTGCTCAAAGCACTGCTTTGAAATTGCAGATATAACTGATCTGGTTTGAAGAGATTTTCGAAGATTATTATTTCTTGCGTCAAACTTCAAATAGTCTAACCACAGACATTTGGATCTGCTACCTCAATCCAAGCAGGCTTGAGAATCACTCTTGGGTTCACCGATAGATAATAGACACGTAGGCCTTGCACATCAGATCTACGATAGATCCATCGTATAAAAAACCGCAATCCACAGATTGCAGCCTTTCTTTATTTTCTGGCTTGATAGCGACTTGTCAGGATGAAAATTACGGTAAAGACCAGCATCATGACACCATAGATAGGCAATGTTTGTCCTGTTAATGTCGAAATTTCAAGCAGTTCTTGAATCCTTGGGAAGAGAGCTGTAGCTAGGAAGCCTCCTACTGACCAGACAATCAAGAGGACTCGCCAGAGTGTAAATGGCATACAGGCTCTAAATACAGATAAGAAACCAATAGACCCAAGTAAGTAATAGAGGAGGGTTGAGATTTCTATATCAGACCAACCTTGACTACTTCCAAATAGTTTCACAAAGAGGACGCTAAAGACGACCATGAGAGCACTTGGTAGGGCACGAAGCATGGATCTTCTGAGGAAGTTTGGCTCAACAGGTTTGATATTTCGTTCAAAAGTCAGAACGAATGGTGGGAAACCTTCCACAAATTGATCGATCATGGTAATCTGGATCGGAATGAAGGGGAAAATCAAGATCCACTCTGACCGCCCTAGAAGAGCACTGGCGATACAGATGACTGCTAACAAGAAGGAATAGATGGTCTTAATCAAGAAAATCGGTGCGATATGGGCAATGTTATTGACCACACGACGGCCTTCAAAGAGAATCTCAGGAACATCATTAAAGTCAGAGTTCAAGAGAACCAGATTAGCAATCTGACGAGTCGCAGGATCTCCCTCAGCCATCACGATAGAACAATCCGCCTCACGAAGGGCCAGGATATCATTAACTCCATCCCCTGTCATAGCTGTTGTATGCCCTGCTTTTTTCAGAGTTTGGATGATGAGTTTCTTTTGATGAGGGGAAACACGTCCGAAAATAGCTGTCTCCTCCGCCATAGCAATCAATTCCTCATCCTCGATTTTCGAGCAATCTACATAGCTGTGGTAGTCCGCAAAACCAGCCTTCTGGGCAATGCTGGATACAGTGACTGGATTGTCCCCAGAAATGATTTTGAGGCCCACTTCCTGAGAACGGAGATAGTCCAGCGTCTCTGCTGCTCCCTCTCGAATCGGGTCCAAGATTTCCAGCAAGGCTAGAGCCTGAATATCAGATGGTTTCTGCGGCTTGTGATGGTCTAATTTCTCCTGACTGAGAGCTAAGACCAAGACACGTGAACCTCTCTCCAAGGCCTCTCTGGCTTCTGGGACCTCAGAATCCAGCAACATCTCAGGCGCCCCTAAGAAAACTGTCCCTAGCCCTTCCAACTCCATAGCCCCCCACTTACGGTCGCTAGAGAAAGGAAGATTCGAAAGCATAGGATAGGCTACTTGACCTTGGAAACGCTGGCGAATGGCTTGGGCAGTTGGATTTTTATCCTCACTGTGATCTATGTAGCTGGCCAAAATGCTGGCAATAGTCTCTTCACCATAAGTTGCCGTCAGCGGAAGAACAGCCTCCACCTGCATCTTTCCTTGGGTGATGGTGCCCGTCTTATCCAGACAGAGCATATCCACGCGCGCCAAGGTCTCAACAGAGTACATCTCCTGAACCAAGACCTTTTTCAAGCCCAGCTTAATAACCGCAGTCAAGAGCGACGTAATGGTCAAAAGGGCAATTCCCTTGGGCAACATCCCCAAAAGGGCTGTCGACGAATTTACAACGGATGACTTGAGAGGCAAGCCCTTTAAAATCAAGGCTTCTAGCAAGAGAGCTAGACCAAAGGGAATGATAATCTTCCCAGTAAAACCAGCTAGCTTGTCCAGCGATTTCATGATACGGGAGTTGATTGGTTTAACGGTCTTGGCTTCTAGCATGAGTTTGGCAGCATAATTGTCTGCCCCGACATGGTGAACTTGAGCCAAAACTGACCCACTGGCTAAGAAACTTCCAGACAAAAGTAAGGCATCAACTTCCTTTTGCACCAAATCACTCTCACCGGTCAACATGGCTTCATTGACTTCCGCAAAACCTTCTAAAACCAAGGCATCACTGGGAATCTGCTCCCCAGCAGACAAACGAATGACATCTCCTAGCACCAATTCTTCAGGATTCAGAGCCACTTCTTGGCCATCACGAATAGTCTTGACCTTTTCCTTGGTCATGAGATTGAGCTTGTCCACCATGTGTTTAGCCCGCAGCTCGGTCATAATCCCAGAAAAAGCGTTAAAGCAGATAACAGCAAAAAAGACCAAATTGCTCCAAGCCTGCACAAAGGCTAGTGCCAAAGCAATGGCAAAGTTCAAAGCGTTAAAAAGGGTAAAGACATTTCGTTTGATGATTTGCCAAGTGCTGGTGCTGGCCGAAGCAGTAAAATCATTGACCAAGCCCTTAGTCTGTCTTTCCTTGACTTCTCTTTGGGTTAATCCCATAATCTTATTTTTATCCATAAATTCTATCATATCATTTTTTATGATAGAATACTAATCTCATCCTAAATATACTTATTACAAATGGAAAAAGTTTGCCAGCCCTCCTTTGATAAGGTATAATAATAACAAGAAAAGAATCGAAGGAGATAGCATGTTTTATACTTATTTACGTGGATTGGTTGTATTACTCCTATGGTCCATCAATGGCAATGCCCATTATCATAATACTGATAAAATTCCTAATCAAGATGAAAATTATATTCTGGTTGCCCCTCACCGTACCTGGTGGGATCCTGTTTACATGGCCTTTGCGACCAAGCCAAAACAGTTTATCTTTATGGCCAAAAAAGAGCTCTTTACCAACCGTATCTTTGGCTGGTGGATTCGTATGTGTGGCGCTTTTCCTATCGACCGTGAAAATCCTAGCGCCTCAGCCATCAAATATCCTATCAATGTCCTCAAAAAAAGTGATCGCTCTCTTATCATGTTTCCAAGTGGGAGCCGGCACTCAAACGATGTCAAGGGTGGCGTAGCTCTGATTGCCAAAATGGCCAAGGTCCGTATCATGCCGGTTACCTATACAGGTCCCATGACTTTGAAGGGATTAGTTAGCCGTGAACGTGTCGATATGAACTTTGGAAATCCAATCGATATCTCAGATATCAAGAAAATGAATGATGAAGGCATTGAAACAGTCGCCAATCGTATCCAAGCAGAATTTCAACGTTTGGACGAAGAAACGAAACAATGGCACAACGATAAAAAACCAAATCCACTCTGGTGGTTTATCCGCATTCCTGCCCTCATCCTTGCCATTATCCTCGCTATCCTAACCATCATCTTTAGCTTTATCGCAAGCTTCGTCTGGAATCCAGATAAGAAGAGAGAGGCTCTTGGTTAAAAAATATAACAATCCCTTGGCAAAAGCCAAGGGATAATTCTTTTACTTGATTTTCCATTTTTGAGTCAACCAGCTGGAAAAAGCTAGGAATCGTTCAGCCACTTGCTCATGATGCCCATAGGGATCAAAGACAAACTGACTAGTCGGATAACGCTTCTGAAGACTAGTATGAATCTGCTCAGCATAGACCGGTGCTTGAGCCAAGCGATTGCTATGATTGGCTCCTTCTGTTTGCCCATTCTGTAAATACAGCAAACAGTCCAAATTTTTCACCTTTTCTTCCCTACAGTAAGTCACAAAATCAGGATACCAAAAGGAACCGCAGATGGAGAAGACACAGGAAACCTTGTCAAAGCTGAAAAGACTGTAGACTGCCGCCAAACCACCTAGTGAATAGCCTCCATAAGCAAGGCAAGTTTCGTCCATGCGATAAAGCGACTGCAGCTTGTCTAAAAGACCTCCAAATAAATGATCATGATAGGCATTTGCCTGACCGCCAAAATCTGGAGCCCCATCTCTCAGAGCTGATGTCGCCCAGGGAGTGTAGTCGTCTAGGCGATTTTTAGAAGTCAAGCCCACTAAAATCACAGAATCGGACAGGGATGATAGGAAATCCAAGTTTCCATCATTCAAGAGAATCGCTGGATAGGTTTGATTGGGGTCGTAGTTAGAAGGAAGGCTGACCTTGACTTGGATTCCTTCCCAATCAAACTCATTATTTATTGATAAAGTCATTGATTTTCTCAAGGGAATCAATCACTGCTGGACCATAGTCCATCAATTCATCGTAAGAGATGGTCATAATTTTTTGATTCTTAATAGCAGGAACACCTTCCAAAACAGCATTTGCCTTCATCAACTCTACTGCGTTGGCATCCAATTTTTTATTGCGGTCGCTAGTTACATAGATAATCAACTCAGGATCCATTGACACGAGATTTTCCAAGGTCAAGCCTGATGTTCCCGTTGCAACATTTGTATAACCAAGTTGATTCAGCAAACTTTCTTGCAAAGCAGACTTGTAGGCACCGAAGGTTTGATCATTATAAGCAACCATAATCAAAGCCTTTTTCTTTTCACCTTGGCTTGCTGGATTTGCTTTCTTAACAGCGTCAATTTTAGCTTGTAATTGGGCTGCGTATTCATTGGCCTTGTCCTGAACATTAAAAATCATTCCAAGATTTTTAACATCTTCTACGATATTCCCCAAATCTTGCTGAATGGTTGAGAGAGAAGCTTTTTGAGTATAAACTGGGATTTTGTTTTCATTCCAAGTGCTAACTGTCCCCAAGGATTTTTCAGAAAACATCATGTTTCGACCCATCACAGCGTCTGGTTCATAAGAAAGGACTGTCTCTTGTGAGACTGTTTTTTTATCCCCAATTTGAGGAATCGTTGCAATCGCGTCCTTGTATTTGTCTGTCACAGCATTATCAGGGTTAAGCATGCCAGCAATTTTATCCTTCAACCCCAACTCCAATAAGATTTCAGTGGTTGAAAGATTGTTGGTGATCACTTTTTCAGGTGCCTTGTCAAAAACTTGTTCGACTTCATTTCCCTTAGCATCATAGGTTTTGACCGTTAGTGGATAAGTCGTCTCTGTGCTGGCCTTTTGACTTGTTTCTGTGCTAGATTGTGTGGTAGCTTTTTCTGTAGTAGTGTTACCACAAGCTGCCAGAGTTAGGGTAGCTACTGTTACCAGTAAAATGCTTAGTGTTTTTTTCATCTTATTTTCCTTTTCATTTTTATAAATAGTGAATCATGGCTTGCTGATCCTCGGTCCAAGTCACCTGACTTTGAACTCCGTATACAGTTTGCAATGACTCAGAGGTGATGGTCTCCTTTGGAGTTCCTTGGTAAAGGATTTCCCCCTCTTTCATCAGATAGAGATAATCCGAATAGCGACAAGCAAGTTGAATATCATGCAGGACAGCTAGAACATTTATCTTGAGCTCCTTCACAATGGCCAACAAGTCTAGCTGATACTTGATATCCAAGTGATTGGTAGGTTCATCCAGGAGCAAAAGAGTCGGTTCTTGCGCCAAGGCACGTGCCAACAAGACTCGCTGCTTCTCTCCCCCTGACAGGGACGAATAGAGACGAGTTTTCTTCTCTAGCATATCCACCTTGACAAGAGAATCTTGAACAAGGGCATAATCTCTTTCCTTTTCCTTCTGTAGAAAAGAGAGGTGGGGCGTTCTTCCCAGCAAGACGATTTCCTCAACTGTACAATCAAACTGCAATTGATTAAACTGGGTAACAACTGCCATTTGCTTGGCTGTTTCTTTGAGTGACCAATGCTCCAGCGGTTTTCCATCTAGGCTTATCAAGCCTTTGTCTGCCTTTTCCTGACGATAGAGGAGTTTAAGCAGGCTGGTTTTTCCACTTCCATTTGGTCCTAGTATCGTATGAAATTGATGCCCCTCAACCTTAAGAGAAACTCCTTTGAGGATTTTTTTCTCTCCTAGTCCAAAGTGGACATCCTGACAAATCAAGTCCATATCAGCCCTTCACCTCCCTTCGCCTACCTCCAACAATGTAAATAAAGAAGGGAGCACCTACCAAGGCCGTGAAAATACCAATAGGCAACTCAGCATTTGGAATAGTGACACGAGAGAGTACATCTGCCCAGATAACAAAAAGGGCACCCAGTAAAGTCGCAACAGGAAAAAGTCTCCTGTAATTCGTTCCTACTAACCCTCGAGCTAAGTGAGGAGTAATCAGACCAACAAATCCAATAATCCCACATGTTGCCACTAAGACTGCTGTTAGCACAGCCACCATGGTCACATAAAGATACCAATAAAAGCGTAAGGGAATCCCCAAAGTTAAAGCAGCTTCATCTCCCATCATCATCGCATTGAAAACACGATACTGAGTAGAGAAAAATAGAAAGGCCATTCCTACTACTATGGTTGGCAAGACTAAGTCAGACCAGGTAGTCCCAGCAAGCGAGCCCATGGTCCAAAACTTAATGGTCATCACACTGTCAGCATTAGCGCCAACAGAGATAATAAAATTGGAAAAAGCCAGAAAGAGAGCATTGACCACCGTGCCTGATAAGATCAGACTAGAAGTCGTCATCCTTCCCTGCATAGAGGCAATGATGAGGACAGCAATTGTTGCCAAAATAGCTCCAAGAAAAGCTCCAAGGCTAATCATCACTTTTAAACCAAGAATGATGCTCAAGGTTGCCCCTAGAGTTGCACCCGCAGAGATGCCTAAGACATAGGGCTCAGCGATGGGATTGTTTACCGTGGACTGCATCACGCTGCCACACATAGAAAGACCAGCTCCTACTATCAGACCTAGCAATACTCGGGGGAACCTCATGTTCCATACAATGGCAAGAGTGGACTTGGAAACCTCTCCTATCTCAAGAGGAAACCCCAATCTGCTCAAAATAATCCGATAGGTATCGCTTAGATGAATCGCAACGGATCCCATTGAAACAGCTAAAAAGAGGGAAATTCCTAAAACACCTAGTAAAATAGCTAAAAGCAATACAAATTTCAGGTCCTGTTGGCTTCCAGAAAATTTGGAAAGCATGCAAACCTCCTTTGATAGAATATTAAAAATTTAGAAAATTCTCATGAAAAGTATACCATATTTTCAACAATGGAACAAGATGAGAAAAATGAATATAGTTGGTCTTACAGTGCTAATAATTTATACTTGAGTATATCGAGGTAAGAGGACAACATAAAAAGCTCTCTGAAGTCAGAGAGCTGATTTAAGCTCGGGCTAAAATCCTAGTGAAACAAAAAAAATCTACACGATCAGAAAAGTCTCTATCGTGCTATTTTCATACATGATGTATAGTCCAAGTAGAATGAATACTAAGGGCACAATGATTCGCTCGTATTTTTCAATTGTCTCGAATATTAACGGAATAGAGGATAACACCCGACTAATCTCGCATAAGATAATTATGCCGATTACAAACACAAGCAAGGCCACGAGGGTCTGTGACCAATCTAACGAAGCAAAATAAGGTATATAGATACCTAAATTATCTCCGCCAGACGCAATTGTTAGCAATGTAACTGTCCAAAACAGTTGATTTGCCTTGCTTTGTTCTAATCTTTCAATAATTTCTTCCTCTTCTTCCTCTTCTTCCTCACCTTCTCCAACAATTGCAAAGCGAATCCCTAAATAGATAGGGATTAAACCAAGCAATCCAACCATCCATTCTTCAGGCACGAAATTAACGACATAAGCAGCAACTAAACTCGCCCCTACAAGTAAGCCTGTGCCTAGATATTGCCCCGCATAAATATGCCATTTTTGTTTATTCTGTGATAGCTGTGCAAATAAAATAAATAAAATAATTAAATAATCGATACTGGTGGAAATATAAACACCAATAGCAGATATGATTGTCTGTCCCATAAAAAACCTCCTGTATTGGTCAGTAATAAATCAGCAGATTTTAGGAGAGCACAGACACATTAATTTAGCTATCGCTAGTGGGTAATGTCGAACATAGGAAAGCATTTTACTCCTCCTCAAAACGTAGTTACAAAGTAATTTCTAACTGGAATTCGGTGACTACTTCCATGTAAAGTATAACATACTATACTTTACTTCGTAAAGTGTGGGCTCTCCGAAGGGGCTTGCAGACAGCTACTCGGCTTGAAAAGCCGAGTAGCTACGCACCCTTATGGTGTAATTAGCTGATACCATTTGAGGTTTTTGTAGTCTCCAAAATTGTGACCGATAAAACCTCAATAAAAAAGCCCTCTGAAAATCAGAGAGCTCCAGTCTTGCTGGATAAACCGTTTATAGACTAGGCGACGAGGCGAAGGTTGTACTAATGGTACATCGAGCCGAAGTCAACGAAGTATAGAAACGGTTTAGACGCAAGATTAGCGACGAAGTCCTAGAGAGTTGATCAACTCACGGTAACGGTTAACGTCGTTTTTACGCAAGTATGCAAGCAAGTTACGACGGCGACCGATTTTCTTCATCAATCCACGGTAAGTAGCGTGGTCTTTTTTGTGTTGTTTGATGTGTTCGTTAAGGTGGTTGATTTCCCAAGTAAGGACAGCAACTTGAACCTCTACTGAACCTGTATCACCTTCGTGACGTGCATATTGTGCGATGATTTCATTTTTTTTCTCTTTTGAGATTGCCATGATGTTTCTCCTTTTTATTTGGCTTCATCCGAGTGACAGGTTGGCATGCCTGTAACCAAGAAGAAGTTATTGTCTTTACGACAATCCCTATTCTACCAATAACTAACTTCTTTGTCAACAGATTTACTTTCTTGTTTTAAACATGCTATAATAATCATAGCAAGAAATCTAAGTTATCTGTTTTTAAACGAGGTGATTATCATGCCTAGATTCTATTCCCATCTCCCTTACTATTTGGTCATCTTTTTCTTTTACTGGCCACTTTATGAGTTGTTGTCACTAATCGTTTCTGACCCCCTTTTACTCAAAAGTCTCTACGTGAATAGTATTCTCTTCTATACACCTCTAGTAATCTTCATTGTGTCGTTACTATATAGCTACCGATTCTATTTTTCAATTTGGTGGTTACTTACTATTGGTTTGCTCTTTGGCTTTACTATCATAACCTTTGGTGAGTTTATACTAATTTACTTGCTAATCTATGAAACCTTGGCTCTGATGGGCATGGCTTCCGGTATTGGTATCAAGCATATTCTACAAAAAATGAAAAACAAAAAACTTTCACAAAATCCTTGAAAAATCTCACAATCATGCTATAATAATCCATAGAGACAAGTCACTTAGTTCCTTTCTACTAGAGAGTGCGTGGTTGCTGGAAACGCATAGGAAGCCTAAACTGATACTACTCGTGAGTTTTTTATGAAAACATAAAACGGTGGCCACGTTAGAGCCAATCAGAGGTGTCCCTCTCTTTTGAGGAACATAAATGAAGGTGGAACCACGTTGCGACGTCCTTTCGAGGATGTCGCTTTTTGTTTTTCTAGCTTTCACTATCCTCTGTCCCTATTTTCAGAATAGGTTTAACACATTCGTCAATAATATAAGTAAGGAGAACATCATGATTAACATTACTTTCCCAGATGGCGCTGTTCGTGAATTCGAATCCGGCGTTACAACTTTTGAAATTGCCCAATCTATCAGCAATTCCCTAGCTAAAAAAGCCTTGGCTGGTAAATTCAACGGCAAACTCATCGACACTACTCGTGCTATCACTGAAGATGGAAACATCGAAATCGTGACACCTGATCACGAAGATGCCCTTCCAATCCTACGTCACTCAGCTGCCCACTTGTTCGCCCAAGCAGCTCGTCGCCTTTTCCCAGACATTCACTTGGGAGTTGGTCCAGCTATCGAAGATGGTTTCTACTACGATACTGACAACACAGCTGGTCAAATCTCAAATGAAGACCTTCCTCGTATCGAAGAAGAAATGCAAAAAATCGTTAAAGAAAACTTCCCATCAATCCGTGAAGAAGTTACGAAAGACGAGGCTCGTGAAATCTTCAAGAACGATCCTTACAAGTTGGAATTGATTGAAGAACACTCTGAAGACGAAGGTGGTTTGACTATCTACCGTCAAGGCGAATATGTAGACCTCTGCCGTGGACCTCACGTCCCATCAACAGGCCGTATCCAAATCTTCCACCTTCTCCATGTGGCAGGTGCTTACTGGCGTGGAAATAGCGACAATGCTATGATGCAACGTATCTACGGTACAGCTTGGTTTGACAAGAAAGACTTGAAAAACTACCTTCAAATGCGTGAAGAAGCTAAGGAACGTGACCACCGTAAACTTGGTAAAGAGCTTGACCTCTTCATGATTTCTCAAGAGGTTGGTCAAGGACTTCCATTCTGGTTGCCAAATGGTGCAACTATCCGTCGTGAATTGGAACGCTACATTGTTGACAAAGAGTTGGCTTCTGGCTACCAACACGTTTATACTCCACCACTTGCTTCTGTTGAGCTTTACAAGACTTCTGGTCACTGGGATCATTACCAAGAAGACATGTTCCCAACTATGGATATGGGTGACGGGGAAGAATTCGTTCTTCGTCCAATGAACTGCCCGCACCACATCCAAGTCTTCAAACACCATGTTCACTCTTACCGCGAATTGCCAATCCGTATCGCTGAAATCGGTATGATGCACCGTTACGAAAAATCTGGTTCCCTCACTGGTCTTCAACGTGTGCGTGAAATGTCACTCAACGATGGTCACCTCTTTGTAACTCCTGAACAAATCCAAGAAGAATTCCAACGTGCCCTTCAGTTGATTATCGATGTTTATGAAGACTTCAACTTGACTGAATACCGATTCCGCCTCTCTCTTCGTGACCCTCAAGATACTCACAAGTACTTTGACAATGATGAAATGTGGGAAAATGCTCAAACTATGCTTCGTGCGGCGCTTGATGAAATGGGTGTTGATTACTTTGAAGCTGAGGGTGAAGCGGCCTTCTACGGACCAAAATTGGATATCCAAGTTAAGACAGCCCTTGGAAAAGAAGAAACTCTTTCTACTATCCAGCTTGACTTCTTGCTTCCAGAACGCTTCGACCTTAAATACATCGGAGCTGATGGTGAGGAACACCGTCCAGTTATGATCCACCGTGGGGTTATCTCAACTATGGAACGCTTCACAGCTATCTTGATTGAGAACTACAAGGGTGCCTTCCCAACATGGCTTGCACCACACCAAGTAACCCTCATCCCAGTTTCTAACGAGAAACACGTAGACTACGCTTGGGAAGTGGCTAAGAAACTCCGTGACCGTGGGGTTCGTGCCGACGTAGATGAGCGCAATGAAAAAATGCAGTTCAAGATTCGTGCTTCACAAACCAGCAAAATTCCTTACCAATTAATCGTTGGGGACAAAGAAATGGAAGACGGAACTGTCAACGTTCGTCGTTATGGCCAAAAAGAAACACAAACTGTCTCAGTTGATGACTTTGTTCAAGCTATCCTAGCTGATATCGCCAACAAATCACGCGTTGAGAAATAAGATATAAAACCTGGGATAAAATCCTAGCTACCTAAAAAGCAACAACTATTTCAGCTGTTGCTTTTTATATTTCATTTAATCTGAGTTATTAGTGATTGGTCAAATCACCACACAAGATTTGCTTTCATGAGTTAGATAAGGTCAATATCCTCAATCCTTGTCTGCTTCATTTTCTTTTACGAGATCTCTTTGTGAATCCTTTTCAGAGAGTTTTTGATCGATATACTTGTTAATGGTTTCATAAAATTCCTTAGTCATCTCACTATCTAATTTTGTCGAATTATGGACTTGATTGACTTTCAATTGAACAGATTGAATACCGTAAGAGGCTTGTTTTTGGTGGATCGTTTCTAATTCTTCTTCTGAAATCGGATCTCCAACAACCGTCAAGACTAATTCATTGTCCCTTGACTTATAGACTTGATTAATGACCGTGTGATTGGCGAATTCTTTTCCTACAAACTGTTTGATTCCTTCTTTTCGCGCTTGATCTATCGTCAAAGTTACTGCTGAATAGCTGGCTGGAAAAATCAATAATACAATCAAGGATATCAACCCAATTCTCATTTTAATGTTTAGCTCTTTAAATGAACTTAAGGGAGATTTCCTCATCAAAATTCTTGTTCCAACAATGTTTGTTAACATGATGAAGACACAGTTGATCAAGAAAAGATAGAGAGCCCCAAATAAAAATCGTACATTTCCATTAGCTAAACCATAACCTGCAGTACAGATAGGTGGCATTAGAGCTGTTGCAATGGCTACTCCTGGCACAATATTGTTTGCTTCTTTTTTCCTTGACCCAATTACACCTGCTATCCCACCAGCAATAGCTATGAGAACATCCCAAATGGTTGGAGAGGTTCGTGCAATCAATTCGCTACTTTCATAAGATAAGGGAGAAATCCAGAAATACAGAGCCGAGACAAGCAAGCTAACCAATACTTGAGTAAATAAAACCTCTAGAGATTGCTTGATTAAACGCGTATCAAAAATAGCTAAACCAAACCCCAGTCCAACAATCGGTGTCATAAGAGGGGAAATTAGCATGGCTCCAATAATGACAGCTGTTGAATTCATATTTAGGCCGATAGAGGCAATAAAAATTGCACACATCAAAATCACTGTATCTCTTAATCGAACATGAAGATCATCATATAATTTCTCACGGTATTCACGTGTTGAATAGTTTCCGGTCATTAGTTACTCCTTTTATTTCATATAATCTTGTTTCTGCATGGATGATGGTAGAGAGACTTCTGTCCAGTCTTACATATTTTTCTTCTCACCTGTTATTCTTTTGAAAATTATCCTCTAAGTATCCGCCAGTCCATCCTTAACATTATATCAAAAATTTTACAGTCTTTCTCTGACGAAATCTATCAATTGAACAGATAGATGAAGCAAGAAATTTTTGTTTCCTTATCCGAAGAAGGAAAAACGGTATCTCCTGAACCTTGATACTGTACTGACCCCAAAAAGTTGGACAAATAATTATTGAAAGGATTTAGTTCTGTATTGCACAGGACTAAGTCCTTTTA
>CAJNBP010000013.1 GCA_905221035.1 bacterium
GAAGTTCCATTGCTGTTACCATTACCAGTGCCATTGTTATTACCTCCAGCATTGTATGGTACATATTGTTTGAATGCGTCATCTCTTGGAATTGCTAATACTTGACCTTCTTTTGTAACGATTGTTACATTTCCGTCTTTATCAATGTTAACTGCTAAATCAGTCTTA
This sequence comes from bacterium, assembly GCA_905221035.1. GTDB lineage: Bacteria > Bacillota > Bacilli > Lactobacillales > Streptococcaceae > Streptococcus. The sequence continues at coordinate 169 of CAJNBP010000013.1, forward strand.
CCATCTTTCGTAACTTTCATATTACCATCTTTATCGATTGTAATTTTCACTTTAGAATCTTTAGATGTGTAAATTGTATTACCTTGCTCGTCTGTTTCTTTCAAGAACTCATCAAGATTGAATTCATCTTTAGAATTAATAGCACCTAACATCATGAATTGGAATTTAGCTTTTTCTTCTGGAGTAATATTTTCAAGGTCTTTTACCTCTACTTTACTCAAGTCGATATCAAGATTATCTCCACCATGTTTAGATTTAGAAACAGCTTCTTTATCTTTCACTAGTTGGTCTTTAGAAATTGTTGCTGTAGAACCGTCTGGCATTGTTACTGTTGCGTTTCCTTTGTCGTCTACTACTACAGTTGCGCCTGGGTTGACTGCTTCAATTGCTTTCTTAACAGCTGCTTTTTCAGCGTCTGTTAAGTTTTCTTTATCTCCAACTAATGTACGGATAGCTGGTGTTTTCACTTTAGCATTTGTTGCTTCATCAGCTAATTTTTTAGCAGGGATTACTAAGTCTGAAGCTGGGATGTTAAGAACTGTGCCGTCAGCTTTCGTTACTGTTGCATTTCCTTTATCGTCTACTACTACAGTTGAACCTGGGTTGACTGCTTTAACTTTATCTTCGATTACTTCTTTCTCTTTTGGATCTAGAGAATCTGGATTTTCTACAACAGTCTTAGCTGCTGGTGTGTTTGCATCGTTACCACCATTAGGTTTTGTAGCATCGCCTTCGACTTTAACTAAGTCTGTTGATGGGATAACTGAAACATTACCATCCTTCACTACAGTTGCATTTCCTTTGTCATCTACTACAACTTCAGCACCTGGATTTGCTGCTTTAACTTTGTCTTCGATTGCTTTCTTCTCTTCTGGAGTTAAGCTATCTGGATTTGCTACTTTTGTTTTCGCTGCTGGTGTAACTGCGTTATCTTTAGAATTTGCATCTTTTTCAGATTTTGTTAAATCTGGTGCTGGGATAACTGCTGTCTTACCGTTTGGAAGCGTTACTGTTGCGTTGCCTTTGTCGTCTACTGCTACAGTTGAACCTGGGTTGACTGCTTGAACTTTAGCTGCGATTGCTTTCTTCTCTTCTGGAGTTAGAGCATCTGGATTTGCAACTTTTGTCTTAGAAGCTGGTTTAACAATGTCATTTCCTGCTTTTGGTGCTTTTTCTGAATCTGCATTCTTCGTTAAGTCTGCCGCTGGGATGACCGCTGTCTTACCTTCTGGTGTTGTGACTGTTGCGTTTCCTTTGTCGTCTACCACTACAGTTGAACGTTCTGGATTTACTGCCGCTACTTTATCCGCGATTGCTTGTTTCTCTTCTTGAGTTAGAGCATCTGGGTTTGCTACTACAGTCTTATCGGCTGGTGTAACGATGTCGTTTCCTGCCTTCGGCTCTTTAGTTTGTGCTTTTGTCTTAGTTAAGTCTGATGCTGGGATTACAACTGGTTTACCATCTTTAGGTGTTACTGTTGCATTTCCTTTATCATCTACTACAACTTTAGCTTCTGGATTTAAGGCTGCAAGCTTGTCAGTGATTGCTTGTTTCTCATCATCAGTAAGTTTAGCTGGATCTTTCACTAAAGTCTTATCGGCTGGTTTAACTACGTTGTTACCTGCATTTGGTTTAGCTGCATCTTCCGCTGTTTTCACTAAATCAGCTGCTGGAATGATTGCTGTCTTACCTTCTGGTGTTGTGACTGTTGCGTTTCCTTCGTCGTCCACTACAACATCAGCACCTGGGTTGACTGCTTTCACTTTATCCGCGATTTCTTTCTTAGATTTTTCTAAGTTAGTTGGATCTAAGACTGTCTTATCTGCTGGTGTGTTTATATCGTTTCCTGCATTTGGTTTAGCTGCATCTGCTTCTGTCTTCGTTAAGTCTGCCGCTGGAATTACCGCTACTTTTCCATTTTCTAATGTTACTGTTGCATTTCCTTTGTCGTCTACTACTACAGTTTTAGCTTCTGGATTTACTGCTTTAACTTTGTCTTCGATTGCTTTCTTCTCTTCTGGAGTCAGAGCATTTGGATCTTTTACTACAGTCTTATCTGCTGGTTTAACTACATCATTTCCTGCATTTGGCTTAGTTGCGTCTTCTTTTGATTTAGTTAAGTCTCCTGCTGGAATTACTGCTGTCTTACCATCTTTAGTAACTGTTGCATTTCCTTTGTCGTCTACTGCTACAGTTGCTCCTGGATTTACTGCTGCTACTTTAGCCGCAATTGCTTTCTTTTCATCATCAGTTAATGAGTCTGGATTTGCTACCGCAGTCTTGTCAGCTGGTGTGTTCACATTGTTTCCTGCTTCTGGTTTAGCTGCGTCTGCTTCTGTTTTCACTAAATCAGCTGCTGGAATTGTTGCAGTAGTTCCATCTTTTAGAGTTACTGTTGCATTTCCATCTTTGTCGAATACAACTTTTTCAGCATTTGGATTTACCGCTTTGATTGCATCTGTAACCTTAGCTTTATCCGCATCTGTTAAAGCATCTGGATCTTTCACAACTACTTTGTCAGCTGGTGTGTTCACTTTATTTCCTGCATTTGGTTTAGCTGCGTCTGCTTCTGTTTTCACTAAGTCAGTTGCTGGAATTGTTGCTGATTTACCACCTTTCAATGTAACTGTTGCATTTCCTTTATCATCTACAAATACTGCTTTAGCATCTGGATTTACTGCTTTAACTTTAGCTTCGATTGCTTTCTTCTCTTCTGGAGTTAGAGCATCTGGTTTTGCTACTACAGTCTTATCTGCTGGTTTATTAATGTTGTTTCCAGCTTTTTCGTTAGCAGCTTCTGCTTCTGTTTTCACTAAATCGTCTTTTGGAATTACTACAGTCTTACCATCTTTAGTTGTTACTGTTGCATTTCCTTTGTCATCTACGAATACAGTTGTTCCATCTGCTGGCGGGTTAACTTCTTTAACTTTAGCTGTGATTGCATCTTTCTCTTCTTTAGTTAGAGCATCTGGATTTTTCACTAAAGTTTTATCCGCTGGTTTCTTAACTGCATCTTGTTTAGCTGGATCTAGTAAATCTGCTTTTGGTTTAACTAAATCTGCTGCTGGAATTGTTGCAATGTTACCTTCTTTAGTCTTAACTGTAGCATTTCCTTTATCGTCAAATACTACTTCAGCATCTGGATTTACTGCTTTAATTTTCTTCTCAACTTTTTCAAGCTCTTTAGCAGTTAATTTAGCTGGATCTTTCACTAATACTTTATCTGCTGGAGTATTTACTTTGTTACCAGCATTTGCTGTATTCTTATCAGCTTCAGTCTTCACTAAATCATTTACTGGAATTGTAGCTGTTTGTCCGTCTGGAGTTGTTACCGTTGCGTTTCCTTTGTCGTCCACGTATACAGATGCTCCTGGGTTAACTACTGCAACTCTGTCTTTGATTGCTTTGATGTCTTCAGGAGTTAAGTTGTCTTTATTGTTCACTAACTCTCTGTCAGCTGGTTTGTTGATGACGTTACCTGCTTTTGGATCTGTTAATTCTTCATCTGCAGTTTTCACTAAATCATCCGCTGGAATTACTGCTGTTTTTCCTTCTGGAGTTGTTACAGTCGCATTTCCTTTATCATCAACTACTACTGTTGCTCCTGGGTTAACTTCTTGAACCTTAGCTTTAATTGCTTCTTTTTCAGGCTCTGTTAAAGCATCTTTATTAGCAACTACTGTTTCATCGATAGGTTTCTTAATCGCATCTTGTTTAGCTGCGTTTTCTAAGTCTTCTTTAGCATTTGATTTCACTAAATCAGAAGCTGGGATTGTTGCTGTAGTCTTAGTTCCATCTGGATTTGTTACAGTTACTGTTACATTTCCTTTGTCGTCTACTACTACTTCAGCACCTGGATTTACTGATTCTACAGCTCTTTGAATAGCATCTTTAACATCTTTTGGTAATGTTGCATTTGGATCATTCAATACTGCTGGATCTACAAGTGCTTTTTCAGCTGGAGTATTTACTTTGTTTCCTGCTGATGGAGTTTCTTTAGCTGCTGGATCTTTCAATAAGTCTTCAACTGGGATTGTTGCTGTCTTACCGTCTGGTGTTGTAACTGTTGCATTTCCTTTATCGTCAACGAATACAGTTGCACCTGGATTTACTGATTCTACAGCTTTTTGAATTTTAGCTTTAACTTCGTCTTTCTTATCTCCAGTTAAATCTGCTGGTGTTGCTGAAACTTTATCTGCTGGTTTGTTGATGTTGTTTCCTGCGTTTACACCTTCAGCTTCTTCTGCAGTTTTCACTAGGTCAGATGCTGGAATTACTTCAGTTTTACCGTCTGGTGTTGTGACTGTTGCATTTCCTTTTTCATCTACAACTACTGTTGTATTTTCTGGATTTACTTTTGCTACAGCTGCTTTGATTGCATCTTTTTCAGCTTGAGTTAATTTAGCTGGGTTCTTAACAAGTGTTTTGTCTGCTGGTTTCTTAACTGCATCTTGTTTTTCTGGGTTAGTTAAGTCAGCATTTGTTTTCGCTAAGTCTGATGCTGGGATTGTTGCTACAGCTCCGTCTTTCGTTGTTACTGTTGCGTTTCCTTTTTCATCAAATACTACTTTAGCATCTGGATTTACTGCTTTGATTTTTTCAGCAATTTTTTCCTTATCTTCAGTTGTTAATGCAGCTGGGTTTTCTACAACTACTTTATCTGCTGGAGTATTTACTTTGTTTCCTGCATTTGGAGTTTCTTTAGCTGCTGGATCTTTTACTAAGTCTTCAACTGGGATTGTTGCTGTTTTACCATCTGGAGTAGATACTGTTGCATTTCCTTTGTCGTCAACGAATACTTTAGCTTCTGGGTTTACTGCTTCTACTTTAGCTTTGATTGCTTTGATGTCTTCAGGAGTTAAGGCATCTTTGTTTGCAGATACTTTATCAGCTGGTTTGTTTACGTTGTTTCCTGCTTTAGCATCTTTAGCTTCTTCTGGAGATTTCACTAAGTCAGTTACTGGAATTGTTGCTGTTTGTCCGTCTGGTGTAACTACAGTTGCGTTTCCTTTTTCGTCTACTACTACTGTTGCACCTGGATTTACTGCTTCTACTTTAGCTTTGATTGCTTCAATGTTTTCAGGAGTTAAGGCATCTTTATCAGCTACTACTTTGTCTGCTGGTTTGTTGATGTTGTTTCCTGCTTTAGCAGTTTCTTTATCAGCTTCTGTTTTCACTAAGTCAGCTTTCGGAATTACTACAGTTTTACCACTTGGTGTTGTTACTGTTGCATTTCCTTTTTCATCAACTACTACTGTTGAACCTGGGTTAACTGCTTGTACAGCTGCCTTAATAGCATCTTTAGCTTCTTGTGGTAAATCTTGATCAGCTGCTACTTTTACTGGGTCAACGACTACTTTGTCTGCTGGTTTGTTTACAGCATCTTGTTTCGCTGGGTCAGCTAAGTCAGCTTTAGGTTTTACTAAATCGCTCGCTGGAATTGTTGCTGTTTTGCCTTCTGGTGTTGTTACTGTTGCATTTCCTTTTTCGTCAAATACTACATCAGCACCTGGGTTTACAGCTTGGATTTTAGCTTTAATAGCTTCTTTATCTTTATCTGTTAATGCAGCTGGGTTTTCTACCACTACTCTATCTGCTGGAGTGTTTACTTGGTTTCCACCAGTTACATTATCTTTGTCAGTTGGAGCTTTTACTAATTCGCTTACTGGAATTGTTGCTGTTTTTCCTTCTGGTGTTGTTACAGTCGCGTTTCCTTTTTCATCAACTACTACTGTTGCACCTGGGTTTACTGCTTCAACTGCTGCTTTGATTTTAGCGATTTCTTCTGGTGTTTTAACTGCATCTTTGTCTGCTACTTGTACTCTGTCCGCTGGGTTGTTGATGTTATTACCAGCTTTTGGATTAGTTTTTTCGTCAGCACCTTTAACTAAATCATCAGCATCGATTACTGCAGTTTTTCCTCCTGGTGTTGTTACTGTTGCATTTCCTTTTTCGTCAACTGTTACAACTGCACCTGGATTTACTGCTTTAACTTTGTCTTCGATTGCTCTTTTCTCATCTGGTGTTAAAGCATTTTTATTTGCTACAACAGTTTGTGAGTTTGGTTTGTTGATGTCATCTCCACCGTTTGCTTTCTTAGCATCTTCTGGTGTTTTGAATAAGTCTGATGCTGGAATTGTTGCTACAGTACCATTTGGAAGAGCTACTGTTGCATTTCCTTCATCGTCATATTGAACTTTAGCATCTGGTCCATTTAATTTTTTCAGTTTTTCAGTTGCTTTATCTCGATCAGCTGGGTTTGTTGCATCACCAACTACTTTATCTGCTGGCTTACGAATTCCTGTATTAGCTGAATCAGGATTTGCTGCACCTTCTAATGTACGTACTAATTCTGCTGCTGGGAATCCTGCTGTGTGTCCATCTGGAGTTGAAACAGTTACTGTTCCGTTATCATCCATTGTTACTACTGAGTTAGGGTTAACATCACGAACAGCTTGTTTGATTTTTTCTTTTTCAGCATCTGTTAAGGCCGCAGGATTTTTAACGATAACTTTATCCACTGGACGGTTAATGTTGTTACCACCACCTGGGTTATCTAAGTCAGCCGCAGATTTCGTTAAATCAGCTTGTTTTAATGTTTCTGGAGCTTTTTCTGGGTATGTTACTACCGCACTTCCATCTGGTTTAACTTCTACAGTTGCACCTGGGTTTACAGCTTCGATAGCTTTTTTAAGTTTATCTTGTTCATCACCATCTAGATTTGTTGGATTTTTAGCAACTAATTTGTTAGCTGGTACACGTGCAGAGTTGATTGCTTTAATTGCTTGTGCAGCAGCATCTTTAACTTTATCAACGTCAGCATTTTTCTTAGCACCAGTGATTGCCGCATCTGTTGCTGCTTTAATATCATCTACTTCTTTTTTAAGTTTTTCTTTAGCTGCATCAGATAATGTATTGTCATCTTGAATAGCTTGTTTTTTAGCGTCTGCTTCATCTGCTACTGCTTCTTTAGCAGTTGTTTTTTTGTTAGCTGGTGGATTTACTTTAGATACTTTATCAACACCGTTATCTTTAGCTTTATCTACTTCAGCTTGAGCTGTTTTAGCTGCTTCTGGAGTTGCTTCTTTATTAGGTTGAGCGTTAATCGCATCTGTTGCTGTTTTCGCTAATCCTTTAGCTTCTTCTTTAGCTGCATCTTTTTCTTCTTTTGTTAAGTCTGTACGATCGTCGATTTGTTTTTCTTTTTTAGCTAATTCATCAGCTACTGCTTTTAGAGCATTTTCTTTCGCGATTGGGTTTACAGTCTTAACGTCTGCTACACCTTTATTTTTAGCTGTATCTACTGCATCTTGAGCTGTTTTAGCTTCTGCTGCTGTTGGTTTATTATCAGGTTGTTTAGTAATTTCAGCTAACTGTGCATCTGCTAATTTCTTAGCTTCTTCTTTAGCAGCAGCTTTTTCTTTGTCTGATAAGTCTTTACGTCCCTCAAGTTCTGCATTCTTAGCTTTTAACTCATCAGCGATTGCTTGTTTAGCTTTTTCTTTCGCTACTGGGTTTACTTTCGCTACAGCATCAGTACCTTCAGTTTTAGAGGCAGTAACAGCGTCGTTATTTGTGGCTTCATCAATTTTATCTAATGCTGCTTGTTTTCCTTCGTTTACTTTAGCAATAGCTTTATCTTTTTCAGCTTGTGTTAAGTTATCATTACCATTAATAGCTGCGATTTGGTCATTTGCTTTGTTAGTAACTGCATCGATAGCTGGTTGTTTGTCTAATTTTGCAACTTTATCTACTGGAATCGTATCTTTAGAACCATCTTTATAAGTTACTACTAAGTTAGTGCCATCTTGAGTTACAGAATCAACAGCTTTCTTAACGTTTTCTGGAGTAACTGCTTCATCTTTATTGATGTTCTTATCTTTATTTTTCTTAGAGAATTCTAATTGAAGATTTTTCTTAACATTTACCAAATCATCAGGAGTCAGATTAGCGGTATTTGTTACAACAATTTTATTCGCATCATCTAATGCTTTAACATCATATTTAGCTGTTTGAGCTTTTAAGACAATTCTGAATGCACCTGGGTCAGTTGCATATGAAGAACCAGTCGCATTATTGGAAATATCTTTTCCATCTGTATCTGTTGCTGTTGCGTAACGTGTTACAATTGGGAATTCGCCATTTTCATCCGTTGGGAATTTATTAGCAGCTAATCCTGGTGTTTCTTTAGAATAATTTCCTTTAATATGAACAACTGCAGGATTTTCTGCTGTCGCTGGTGTTTCTGTAGAGATTTTTTCTACTGTTGATTCATACTCGTTATCTAAAACGTTAGGATTTGTTGCATCTTTAGCTGGTTGCTCTACATTACCACCACGGTTAATTGTCGCTGAAACTACTTTTCCATTATCATCTGTAAATTTAACTGGAATATCGAAATCTTCATTTGCATATACATATACATCTTTTTTACCGTCTACAGAATATGGGATTTTCACTTCTGGAGCATCATTTTTACGTACAATTACTTTATAAGTGTATTCTGCTGATTCTTTACCTTGGCTATCTACAGCTTTGTAAATAACAGTATGTTCTCCTGCTTCTGAAGTGTCAATTCCAGTAACATTTGTATTTCCGTCAACTGATACTACACGAACGTGACCTTTATCACCAAGTGTTGCATTTTGATCATCTTCATGGTCTGTTACTTTCACAAGAGCTAATAAATCAGCTTTAGTAATCGTTGTTTCTGTAGGAACTGTTTTTTCATTTTGGTTTTCTACTACCGGTGCGACTACTGGTGCTTCGTTCGTAACAGGATAAGATGTTTTTCCTAAGTATGTTCCTTTTGTTGCTCCACCATTGTGAGGAATAACTTTTAAATCTACCCCTTCTTTAACAGGTTCTGTTAATGTTAACGTAACTGTATCGTAGAAATTACCTTTTACAGTCTCCTTAACCGTTGCTTTACCTGCATTTCCACCAGCCATCACTAAACTTCCGTCGTCTTCACGTTTAACATCAAGCTGAACTTCTTTATTAGTTTCTTTATTTGTATAGAAGAAGTATGTGAACCCTGCATCATGCGGTACAGTAAACGTTACTTCTTTTGTTCCTGCCACAACGCTTTTTCCATCCTTAGCCGCTGCTGATGGCAAAATTGTAGATGGCCCTTCTGATACAATTACATCCGTTTTTTCACTTTCGATACCATTAACAGTTTGCGTAACTTCAACCTTATTCTTAGGAGCATAGAATGTTCTAGCTGCTTCACTTGCACCAATTAAAGCTTCGTTACTATTCAATCCTTTATCTAAACCAAGTTTCCAAGTACCGTCTTCTCCAACTTGTGTTGTTTTTTCTGAGATTACTGTTGTTCCTTCTGGATTTTTAACAGTCACTTTAACGGTTGCTCCTGGTGCACCTGTTCCTGTTAGTTCTTCATCTGTTGATAAAACTGTATTTCTAGCTTTAGCATTTGTATTAACTACAGGCGCTGCCCCTTGTACTTTTATCGTATAAGTGTAAACTGCAGATTCTTTACCTTGACTATCTACTGCTTTATATTGAACAGTGTGTGTTGTACCACCTACTCCAAAATCTGCAGCTTCTAAAGTTGTTTTATTAGTATCTCCATTAATTGATACTACTGTAGCTGTACCTTTGGCACCCAATGTTGCGTTTTGATCATCTTCATGATCTGTTACTTTCGCAAGAGTTGAAAGATCTACATTCCCTCCCATAGGCACTACTTTTTCATCTGAACCTGTTGCTGATGATACTACTGGTGCTTCGTTAGTTACATTGATTGATTTTTTTCCTGAGTAACTTCCATGAGAAGCTGAACCATTATGCGAAATGATTTGAATGTTATTATTTCCTTCAGCAACTGGTTTTGTCAGTGTTAATGTAATTGTGTCAACAAATTTACCGTGGTCAACAGATTCAATAGTTGCTCTTTCTGGATTTTCTGTAATAGACCATCCTCTATCTTCGCCTCGTTTCAATGTCACTTGAGGTGCTGAATTTGTTTCTTTATCTTTGTACCAGAAATATGAATATCCTGTATCGTGCGGAACTGTTAGTACAACTTTCTTAGCTCCAGCGACAACACTATTTTTGTCCTTAGCTGCCTCTGATGGTAAGATTTTTGATTCACCAATAGAAACTTCTAAGTCTGCCTTTTCGCTTTCAACACCATTAACAGTTTGCGTAACTTCAACCTTGTTCTTAGGAGCATAGAATGTTCTTGAAGCTTCACTACCACCTCTTAAGACTTCGTTACTGTTCAATCCTTTATCTAAACCAAGTTTCCAAGTACCATCAGCCCCAACTGTTGTCGTCTCTTCTGAAATCACTGTTGTTCCTTCTGGATTTTTAACAGTCACTTTAACGGTTGCTCCTGGTGTACCTGTTCCTGTAATTTCACTATCAGTAGAATAAATTGTATTCTTAGATTTAGTATTTACTGTACGGAAAACATTATCTTTATCTAATACTTTACCGTTACGTGGGTCGTTAGAACCTGTGTTTTCGATTGAGTTAGTACCAGCTTTTGGTTCTGTGTTTTCTGCTTTTTTACCTACAGTTGGTTGTCCGTTAGTAGTGTCTACTTTCGGAGCTTCTTGTGGTTTGTTTTTTAACCCTGAACTAACAAACGTCACTAGTTTCTGATAAGCCTTTGTCAATTCATCTTGAGTAGTTGCAGAAGCGAGTGTAGACTCAGCAGAAGCCAATTCACCATTCAAAAGAGCAAGGCTAGCCTCTGTTTTATTAGCATACTTACCTGCAGAAAGTTTTGATTTAACTTCTGAAATGTAGTTTTCTAGTTTAGTTTTATCCAAAGCTGGAGTTGTTACTTCTGGTGCAGCTGGTTGTGTTGGCTCTTCTGCAATTGGTTGTGCTGCTAGAGTGCTTTCTGCTGGTTTAGCAGTAGGTTCTCCTACACCTGTATTGTCTACTTGTTTTGTAGTATCTCCCTGAACCTTATCTAATCCAGTATTTTCATCATTTGGTTTAACTTTAAGCTCTGATTCGTCTTGCGGTTGAACAGCAGTCATATCAGCTGATACAGCACCATTTCCTAAGAACATGAAAAGAGCAGCAACGGCTACACTAGCCGCACCAAAGCTATACTTGCGGATTGAATAGCGTGTTACCTTTTCACGATGTAGACGCTCAACGCGACTCATTGATGATTTGTTGTCCATTAATTTAGGATCTCCTTTTTGAAATATATTTTGGATTTTCACGCGAAACTAGCCGTTTCTTAAGCAACGGCTAATTATTATAGTTAGTGTGAATCCTTACATTGACTATTCTACTTTATTTTTGATATATATGCAACTAATTTAATTTAAAATTTTCGCAAAAAAAAAAAAAGCGTTTTGGGAATGTAGGTAATTTTCAGAAAATTCCATTTCGCATTTTTTCACATTTTTATAAATAAAAAGTTCAAATGTTATTATATATTATCTATTTGTTGTTTCTCTGCCATTCGGAAAGTTGGCGCATACATTTATTGGCAAAGGTAAAATATATCAGTTTGAAACATGAAACCATCTATTCCAACTTTAAAAAAAGAAATCATTCGTAAAAATAATATACTTAAGACAATCAAAAACCAAACCAGAAAGCTACTCATGGACAGGTCACAATTGGCTAGACTACATAACTACAGCCAAAAGACGATGACCTGATCTTGGCGAGCCACCTAAAGAGTACAAACACAAAACATGCTATCTTATGCGATAACATGTCATTTTTTACTATTTACAACAGCGCCTCAAACTCAGCGACAGTCATACCCAATTGTTCACTAGCAACCTCAGAAGTCAGAAGACCTTGACGGACCATATCTAGGAAGGCAAAGACTCTTCCTTCGACTTTCCCACGCTCTAGACCTTGTTCAACTCCCTCTGCACGGCCACGTTCAAGACCACGCTCTAAACCTTTTTCAAGACCTTTTTCAAGACCCTCAGCTCGACCACGCTCCAAGCCTTTTTCTTCAGCTTGTTCCAAGGCATAGTCCTGTGCTAACAAGGCTTGTTCTTCGCGCATACGTAGTTGACTAAACATTTTCCTGTCCTCCTCGGACCAGCTCTTGTAGTCTAGCAGTTGGTCTGCCTGGCTGATGGCTCGCTCGGGTTCTTGAGTAAAAGGTTTGTTACCGAAAAACTCCAACCACGGCTTGCGAATGCTATCTTTGCTGATTTCTCTGTATTTTTTAGTTCTTATTTATGATGCTCTTTCAATAGTTCTTCAAACTCAGAGACAGTCATACCCAACTGCTGGCTAGCAACCTCCGAAGTCAGAAGACCTTGACGGACTAGATTTACTAAACCTACTTTTAATCCCTCTTCAATGCCTTCCGCTCGTCCCTGTTCAATGCCCTCTGCACGGCCACGTTCAAGACCACGCTCTAATCCTCTTTCTTCAGCTTGTTCCAAGGCATAGTCCTGTGCTAACAATGCCTGTTCTTCGCGCATACGTAGTTGACTAAACATTTTCCTGTCCTCCTCGGACCAGCTCTTATAGTCCAGCAGTTGGTCTGCCTGGCTGATGGCTCGCTCGGGTTCTTGAGTAAAAGGTTTGTTACCGAAAAACTCCAACCACGGCTTGCGAATGCTATCTTTGCTGGTTTCTCTGTATTTTTTTAATTCCAAGAATGCCATCTTGACTAGATGATGTTCCTGTCCATTACTGGTGATGGTTAAGACCTCACCTGTCGTATCCTCTCGCATGCTAAAACTATGAAAAGCCAAGTCATCTGAGAAATAATTACTATCCACAATAGCAATTGCGTATACTGGTGCGATATGCTTGTAACTCTGATGAGTATCACCTTCTCGTTGACGAATTTTTTCTAGGTTTTGATTGACCTGACTGCACAGATAAGCCCACAGGCGATTGATGAAAAAATTCTGATGATGAACCTGAATCTCAATGATAACTTGGGTTCCGTTGTCCAACTCCGCCAAAACGTCTATACTGGTATAGAAATCTTGGGCTGAATAAGGCAGGGAAGGTAGTACATGAATATTGCTCCCCTCCAAAATGGTCACATTTTTGGCTGGTAAATCCAACATATCGCGAATAAATTGACAAGTGATTTCTGGATTGCTAAAGATTTTCTTAGCAACCAAGTCATTAGTTGGGCTGATGCCCGGATGTCTTAAAGTCATCCATTTCCTCCTTCTATTATACCATATTTTTAAATCTAATTTTGCTAGATTCGATGGTTCTATCTATTTATTCGAAAAGGAAATGAATTGTGAAGATATTTTATCTCGTTTCAACTAAAATATGAGCTTGATCAACCAACTGTCCATCAACAGTCAGATTCAGATAGAAATCCAAGGTCTTATCAGCAGCAAAGTGCAGAGTTGGTATGCTCAAGTCTTTTTTGCTTTCCCCTGCTTGGAATTGAAGGACTTGAATCTCGTCCTTATAGGCGACACCATGGACACCTGTCCCTGGTTGAATCGAAATCTTAGCTTCCAAAGGAGTATTACTTTCGCTACGTTCAATCCTAAAATGAAGATTCTCTCCCTTTGTCACAGCTAGACTTTTTTCTGCAAATGCTAGCCCCTGAACAATTTCTGTTTTTGATAAGCTAGGAGTTTTATAAAGTGAAATTTTTGTTAAGACAGGCAAAGCCTGTGCCTCCGTAATCATCACGCGCACCTTTTGCGCCTCTACCAGCGGCCCTCGCAAGAGGCGCTTATGACCAACTGTAAAACCCGTTCCAAATTCCTGCCAGGCACCATCCACCTCTACTTGCACCTGAAAAGCAGCGATTCGTTGCCCTAACTTCAAATCTTCTCTTAACTCAAGCACATCGAAAGTTTTAGGTGTCCCTAAGTCGAGTTCTAACTGGATGGGCAGGTCTGTATCGCTTGCCCAAGAGCTGGTCTCAAGGCCATCTGTCAGATGATGACAGGCAAAGTCTGCAGAAAGAGCAGGACCAGATACCTTGGCTCCCAGAGCCAAATCTTCTTTATAGAGTTCGTCACGATAAGCCGCAAATTCATAGAGGCGCTTGATATCTTTATCGTCAAAGAGACCATCTTGATTCGGCGGAATATTGAGTAAAAGAGGGGTGCCCCTCCCCACCGAGTGAAAATAAATCTCTACCAACTCCTCGAGAGACTTAGGATCCTGATTTTCATGGTAAAACCAGCCCGGCCGGATGGAAACATCTGCCTCACCAATTGAAAAAATCGTACCTAAGGAATCTCCGTGCTGAAGATAGTCCAACTCTGCTTCTGTTCCTAGTTGATCTGGATTCACCTTTTGCCACAGGGGATCACCTGCATAACCCCGTTCATTGCCAATCCAGCGAATGCTGGTGCCTTCTGTTGAAAAAATCAAGCAATCGCCCTGAAGCTCACGAATGGTTTCAAACCATTTCTCAAATTCATAATTGACCTTTTGAGCACCCTCTCCTCTGGCACCATCCATCCAGATCTCAGCAAATTTTCCTCCATTGCCATAGGCAGGATTTGATAAAATTTCCTTCAACTGTGCCAGATAATAGGCATTATAGTCCGCTTCTCGCTCCACATGATAGAGAGGACTGTGGGCATCCCACGGCGATAGGTAGACCCCCATATCCATATCAAACTCTGTGGTGGCTTGGGATACTTCAAGGAGCAAGTCCCCCTCTCCATTCCTCCAAGGACTGGCCTTAACCGAATAATCTGTGTGAGCTGTCGGATAGAGGACAAAGCCGTCGTGGTGCTTGACCACCAAAATCAACTTTTTAAAGCCCGTTTCCTTGAGCACGCGAACCCACTCACGCGCATCTAACCTTGTCGGATTAAATCGCCCAGGATCCTCCTGACCTGTCCCCCATTCCTGATCATAAAAAGTATTGGGTCCAAAATGGATAAAGGCTGCTAGTTCATCCTCTAAATACGCTAGCTGGGCCTGACTAGGCAAGGGCCCATGCGGTTTTATTTCTCTTACCATACTACTTCCTATCTACATTTTTCTTTACTTTTTTAGCATGCACTTGCAATTCTGTTAAGGCTAGGGGACTGTTCAAGTCTTCAAATCGAAGACGAAGGGCATAAGTTTTCACCTTGTCAAATTCAAAACGAAGCTCTTCATCCTTGTCACTTGACACTTTTCGGATGCCTGATACAGGGCGCCAATTCTCCTCTTGCTTGAGCAGAGAATCCTTGTCCAAATGGTTGGGAGTCCGAGGCAAGGCAGGTTCATTCCCTACATAATAATCAATAAAGGTCGGCTCCACCGCCACGTAATCTTGATTTTCAACATAATACAAGGTCAGGTTATCCACAAATCGCGGTTTTAAAATCCCTGCATCTCCAAAAAGAATACCCACGCTGGCTTGCTCTGACTTGGTAATCCAAGTATTGGCTGTCGATTTCTTCCGAGCAATAACCTTGTCATTGAGGTAAGCTGCTGGGTGATTAGGCTCTGAATGAGAAGTAAAGACCAGAGGCAAATTGGACCCTGTCCACTGATTGGAAATAACCTCCCCATCTACACTAGCATCTGTCACATGAATGGTAACTTTTGCTGGCAACTCACAGCCCGCTACCTGCCCTGTGAGAACATATTCTCCTACCTGAGCATAGATTTGAGGATCGAGTTCATCCCAAGTCACCTTGGCCGTATCTCGTCTGCCATCTGATAAGACTAGCTTGACTCGCTCTGGTAAGTGTGGGGATTCCTTGACAAGCGTCCAAACCTTTTCAGGTTCAATAGCGCAAATCCCTTGGACACAAACCTGAGCAGAAACCTTTAAATCCAACCCTTCTAGCTGGCCAGATACCGTAAATTCATGAAATTTTTCCAAAGCTTCTTTAGGAATTTCCTCCCAGACAACCTTGACTCGTTTTACACCGCCCGACTCATAGTCCACCAAGACCGAGGACGGAAACTGTGGATAAGTCCCCTTAGCTGTATACAAGCGAAGTGGTCGTACAGAAACTGCTCGGCCTAGCGAAGTATTTTCTGCGACCTGCAAATGAGTTTGATAGGCCTTCCCTTGATAAAAGGCGCGAATATCTAAGTCCCCTGCAGACAAGCAATGAAGCACCCCCTGCTTGATAATGGCATGGGCACTGCCACTCGTCTCCCAAATCACTTCACTATTCCCCACCTTGTTCACAGGGTTATCCACAGTTTGTGGATAAAGTCCAATAGCTGGGGAATCTCCTTCTTGTAAACCTACCCGCTTGTCCACTCGAATCTCAAACAAGCGCTTATTTTTCACTGGCTGGTAAGGCAAAGCTTCTCCCACTAGAAAATCAAAACTTGCTGGCTCTAGCCCTCTAGCACTGGCTTTTACTCTCACTCGACCTGCCTGATCCAAGCTCTGAACTAAAAGCACACCCCTACCATGAAAGACTTTCCTCTTAAACCGACCATTCTTCTGAGCCTGGTAACGTTCACGACTGGCCTGTCTGCCGTTATCCACACCCACAATGCGAGCAGGGCCTTCAATTTCAAAATGAAGCTGATTGGAAGCAGTCGGCACCCAATTTCCATCCTTGTCCAATACATCAAAATAGAGATAAAGAAGGTCTTGCCCATCTGGATCCAGTTGTGTTTTCTCGGCATGTAGCTCGATTTGGGCTGGTTTACCTGCAGTCACCACCCTATCTTCTGCCACAAGCTGCCCTTGACGGTCATAGACCACAGCAGACAATTCTCCTGGTTGATAAGGCAAACGCCATTCGAGATAGAGTTGGTCAGAACTTGCTCCCTCTTGGTATTTTCTGCCATCTGAAGTCCATTTTTCCTGAAAAGTCTTCCTACCTTGAGATTTTCCATTGAGAAATAGCTCTACAGAACGGGCATTTGAATACACTCTAACAGGGATATCCCCATACTTATCCACAACTTGTTGATAACTCTTGTGGATTTCCCAATTCCAGTGGGGCAGTATATGAACCATGGGATGCTGATCTAGCTCCAACCACTGACTTTGATAGAGATAATAATCATTTTTAGGAATCCCTGCCGTGTCCACAAGCCCAAAATAGGAACTCTTGACAGGCGTGTCATTTTGATTGTGCCAAGGAGTCGGCTCACCGATATAGTCCACTCCTGTCCAGATAAACTGACCTGCATAGTCTAGCCGATTTCGATCTGCTATCCAAGCAGCCGTCGCCGTCTTCCCCCAAGGAACCCGATCATTGCCATAGTCCGACTGTTCAAAATTCCGCACGCGGCGATTATCCCCAACCCATTCCTTATCTGGGCGAAAATAGCTGTCACGCGTCCTTGTAGCTGATGAAGTTTCAGACCCGTAAAGTCGCCACTTGGGATGTCTTTTGCGAATCGCGTCAATATTATCTTCCGAGTAATTTAAGCCCACCACATCCAGCAAATCAGCAATCTTTTCATGACCTCCAGACCCATCTCCGAAGCGGAATTGGTCCATTCCCATAGTCACAAAACGGCTATCATCAACCTCCTTAACCCTTTCTAGCAAGCGTTTGATCGTCTTCAATGAATGAGCATCGCCATTTGCTTCGCTGACTTCGTTTCCCAAGGACCACATAAAAATCGCTGGATTGTTCTTGCCACGCTCAATCATGATGCGCAAATCATAATCTGACCAGAAATCGCCTGCTTTCGCTTCTGGATGAGTCGCTTCTTCCTCAAAAAAGCGACCATAGTCATATTCTTTCTTGCCTCCATACCAGGTATCAAAGGCTTCTTCTTGGATGAGTAGGCCCATTTTGGCAGCTAGATCCAGCAAGATACTACTAGCTGGATTATGGGTGACTCGAATCGCATTGACGCCCATTTCCTTCATCTGGCGCAAGCGTCTTTTGGCAGCTGACCTATTTTCCACAGCTCCCAGCGCTCCATAGTCATGGTGGAGACAGACTCCATGAATCTTCAACCAGCGATCATTTAGAAAAAAGCCCTTATCCGCTTGCCAATCCATATAGCGGTAACCAAAGATCTCCTCTTCTTCATTAGCCAAAATGCCATTTTTGTAAAGACGAGTCTTCAATTGGTAAAGGTGAGGATGGTCAATATCCCAAAGCAAAGGTTGGAAAATTGATATTGCTTGTTGGAAAGAATATTTGTCTCCAGACTCAATTACTAGAGAGTCTGTCGCCTGCCAGTCTGAAACCTGTTGTCCATCACGCCAGATACTCTGTTCCAAATACACCGACACAGACTGAGGCCCATCATTTGAAACCTTGCTTTTAAGCTGGGTTTCCACCCAAGATTGCCTTTGTTCCTTAAGCTTGGGACTTGCTATCGTAATCCCATACAAATCTAGATGAACTGCATCTGTAATCAACAATTTCACTTCTCGATAAATACCGCTACCCGAATACCAACGACTGCTAGGTTGCTGATTTTCCACAAAAACCGCAAGCTGGTTGGCCGTCCCATCGTTTCTTAGATAAGGCGTGATATCATAAGAAAAAGGTGTATAGCCATTGGGATAATAGCCCAGCACTTGCCCGTTGATATAGACTTGAGCATTCATATAAACCCCATCAAAGAGCAAACGCACCGAAACAAGACTGGCATCTTCTTCCAAGTAGAACTGCGTCCGGTACCAAGCCTGACCCCCATTTAACTGACCACCCTCATTTTGCGCTGGCGAATAATGGTCAAAATCATTGTAAATACTCCAGTCATGTGGTACTTGAATGGCCTGCCAATTTTCCCTCTGAAAATCCGGCGCCAAGGCCTCTTCTTTCCCCACATCCTGGCTAAAAAACCAGTGATTTCGTAAAACTTCTTCTCTTCTCATACAAGCATTCCTCGTTAAACAAGTCTATTGACTTGACTATAGCACAAAACAAAAGCGCTTTCAACACTTCCTCCGTCACTCCCTAAATACTCAGAAAAGATTCTATAATTTGTGGAGGAAGATTTAGTCCCCAAACCTACAAAAGCAATGCAAAAAGAGCCTGTTGCCAAGCTCTTTAGTCTATTATTTCTTCTCAGCACGAAGGGCTGACAAGATTTGTGTACGGATATCATCCACACCATTTGGTGTATTTGGTAAAAAGATGGTTTGATTTCCTTTAGAGGCAAAGGTATTCAAGGTGTCCAAATACTGGTTGGTCAAGAGGATGGACATGATTTGTTCTTCTGTCATGCCAACATTGGCTTCCTTGAGTTCAGTGATAGACTCTGCCAATCCATCCACAATCGCCTTACGTTGTTGGGCAATCCCCACACCATGAAGGCGGTCTTTTTCTGCTTCGGCTTCTGCTGCAGTGACAATTTTAATCTTATCGGCTTCTGCCAATTCTTGCGCTGCGACCCGTTTGCGTTGCGCCGCATTGATTTCATTCATGGATTGCTTAACTTCTGCATCTGGTTCGACCTTGGTAATCAAGGTTTTCACGATAATGTAGCCGTAAGTTGTCATTTCTTCCGCCACTTGGTGCTGGACTTCAAGGGCAATCTCATCTTTTTTCTCAAACAATTCATCCAAGGTTAATTTTGGAACAGAAGAGCGAAGGGCGTCTTCAATATAAGATTTAATCTGAGATTCTGGACGCATGAGTTTATAGTAGGCATCTGTCACGCTCTGCTCATTAACACGGTACTGAGTCGCTACATTCATCATAACAAAAACATTATCCTTGGTCTTAGTCTCAACCACAATATCGCTTTGCAATAAGCGCAACTGAATCCGCGCTGCAATCGAGTCAATCCCAAAAGGCAATCGAATATGAATACCGCTATTGGCAACCTTTTGGTATTTCCCAAAGCGTTCAATAATCGCCACCGACTGCTGACGAACCACATAAACTGTACTCAGTGTGACTATCACCAATAGGAGCACACAAACCACCACAAAAATCATCAAAAATGTTGCCATTATCGTGACCTCCATCATTATTTTTCCTGTATTATAGCACATTTAAAGAAGGCTGTGCAGTTTTTACTGCGATTTTTCCTGAAATGTCAATAATTAGAGGTGAATTGTCACATTGTCGTCTAATCTCTGCCTAAAACAACTCTTTATAAAACTCAATCGTTTCTTCTAAAGTTGGCATAAATGGATTTCCTGGTGCGCAGGCATCAATCAAGGCATTCTTAGAAAGGTATTCAAAGTCAAAGTCTTTTTCTTCAATACCAAGCTCAGTCAGTTTCTTAGGAATACCTACTGTTTCAGACAGTTTCTCAATTTCAGCAATTGCATAATCAGCACACTCTTCATCTGATTTACCTTCCACATGAAGTCCCAAGGCCTTGGCAACATTGCGGAAAGCTTTCGGAACACGTTTAGCATTTTCACGTTCGATAACTGGTAGCAACATGGCACAGCAAACACCGTGTGGCAAATTATATACTGCGCCAAGTTGGTGAGCCATTGAGTGAACATAACCAAGACCTGCATTATTAAAGCTCATACCACCAAGGAAGATGGCATTGACCATGCCTTCACGCGCTTCAATGTCATGTCCGTTTGCCACTGCACGAGGAAGGTATTCCTTGATAAGCTCAATTGCTCCAATAGATAGCTTCTTGGTCACATCATAAGCACCAGGTGTCACCAAAGCTTCAACTGCGTGAGTCAGAGCATCCATACCTGTCGCTGCAGTCAAGCCTTTAGGCTTAGAGAGCATCAATTCAGGATCATTAACAGAAATCAAGGCAAGGCTATTCTTGTCAACCATTACCATCTTAACCTTGCGTTCTTCGTCCGTAATCACATAGTTAATAGTGATTTCTGCAGAAGTTCCTGCCGTTGTATTGATAGCAACAACTGGCAAGCCTTTTTTAGCAGATTTATGAAGTCCTTCATAATCCTGTGGTTTTCCACCATTTGTAGCCATGATAGAGATACAACTAGCTGCATCCTGTGGAGATCCACCACCAAGACTGATAATAAAGTCACATCCATGCTCTTCCAAAGCAGCAACCCCATCTGTGACATTCTTACAAGTAGGGTTTGGCTCTACATCGCTAAAGATGACATATTCGATTCCTTCTGTATCTAGCGGTTTTAAAACCTTAGGCAAAATGTCACTGCCTTCGATGTACTTATCTGTCACCAAAAGTGCCTTTTTATAGCCAAGTTCCTTGATATAAGGACCTACTTCATTTACAACACCTTTACCAATAAGGTTAACTGCCGGAACGTAAAATGTCGCCATATAATTTTCCTCCTGCGCCTCCGCGCTATTTACTTAACATCATTATATTACTTTTTGTATTCGTTTTCAATCATTTGTGAAATGTTTAACAAATGTTTTTTTAAAGGAGTGAAATTTGATTATTCTTTATGAGATTCTTTTCCATCAACAAACAAAGCAATTAGAACAGATTTTAAAATCATAGCATACGAGAGCTTGCGAGAACCACCTGATTTCACCTCCTCAATTTAATTAAAAAAAGGAAGTGTTACATATGCTAGAAACTTTACTCACAGTTTTTCTAGCTCCGTTGCTTATCAGTGTACTATCTAAGCTTTTCAAGCTGTGGTTCAATACACAGAACAAGTAACGGTTAACCTTTTAATAGGATAGAAAAAAATCATTGGATGCACTGGTATCCAATATTTCAAGAATTAAGCAATGTTGATGATCTAAATTTGATGTGGTATAATATTTTTGTCATCGGTTACCGATTACGTTCCTATGGGTTCGTGAGAGGAGGTGAAACTAATGAGCCTTATCATAGAGCTCGCTCTTACTATTATAGCGGATGTCATAGCTGGAATTATCTTGTATTTCGTCTGCAAATGGCTAGATAGTAAGGAGTAGACCGAGTGACTAGCCTATCAACACCCGTTAAATCGCTAAGATACGTCAAAAAAGCCCTTAACTATGGCAGTAGTTAGGGGCTTTGGTGTTCTAATGAACCTTATCAATTAACTACATTCTAGCATATAATCCCCTATATTTCAAGAATTAAGCAATGTTGATGATCTAAATTTAATGTGTTATACTATTTTTGTCATCGGTTACCGATTACGTTCCTTACGGTTCGTGAGAGGAGGTGAAACTAATGAACCTTGCCCCAGAGCTCGTTCTTACTATTGTAGCGGACGTCATAGCAGGAATTATCTTGTATTTCGTCTGCAAATGGCTAGATGGTAAGAAGTAGATCGAATGACTAGCCTGTAAACACCCGTTAAATCGCTAAGATACGTCAAAAAATCCCTTAACTACTGCAATAGTTAAGGGATTTGGTGTTCTAATGAACCTTACCCATTGAATTCATTCTAACACACAAGCGCTAAGATTTCAAGAATTTTATTCATTGTTTAAAATTCCTTAGGTATCTGAAAGGTCTATAATGAAGTTAGCCATCTAGTATCCAAAAAACCGACTAGCTCTCATGAACTAGTCGATTTTCTCATCAATGCGCCAACATTTCTTGGGCGATTTCTTGTCCAGATAGGTTATCTGGGTAGTAGGTTGGCCAATTATCCATTTCTTCAAAGAGAGCTTCTTGGCTTGTGCCTCCAAAGAAGATATGGAAATGTTCTGCCTTAACTGGGGCGATATTGTGGTCACTAAACTGAACATATTTGAATTGTCCAGCGTCAGCATCTGTGGCTTCAAAGAGGAAGCGCACGCCACGATTGCCTTTCTTATAAGTCAAGATTTTCTTACCGACATACTTGTAGGTGAATTTCTTACTTTGTCCACCTTGAACAAATTCCATAGTGTTATCAGTGATATTGATCTTAGTGACATCTGTCTGATAACCTTTTGTATAATAAGCCTTGTACTCAGCCTGTGTCATCTTACCAGTCAACTTAGCCTTGTAGTCAAAGACTTGATCAAAAGTACCATCTTCAAGGAAAGGATAAACTGATTGCCAGTTACCTACATAGTCACTCAAGGTGCGGTCCTTGACATCTGCATCTTCAAAGTAACCATTTTGAACGGTCTTGGTATCCTCTGCTTTTTCAGGCTCGATTGCTGGGCCTTCTTGGTCTGTTGTTTGTTTCAAAGCCTTGAGGTTTTTCTCCATGATAGAGACGTAATTTTCTCCAGCCTTGGTATCCTCTTCTGTCAAACTTTCTAAAGGATTGAGGACATCTGTTTTGACACCTGCCTCTTTTGAAAGTGTATTAGCAAGAGCTTGTGAGGCATTTTCTTCAAAGTAGATATAGGCGATTTTATTTTTCTTGACGTACTCTGTCAATTCTGCCAGACGTGCAGCTGATGGCTCTGCATCTGGAGAGAGACCTGAGATTGCGACTTGTTTAAGTCCATAGTCCAAGGCAAGGTAGTTAAAGGCTGCGTGTTGAGTCACAAAGCTCTTTTGTTTGGCTTGAGACAAGCCTTCTGCGTAAGCCTTATCCAAGGCTTGCAATTTTTCGATATAGGCAGCCGCGTTCTTTTCAAAGGTCTCTTTTTTATCAGGATAGTCTGCTGACAAGCTGTCACGGATGTGCTCTACAAGTTTAATGGCACGAACTGGTGATAACCAAACATGGGGGTCAAACTCATGGTGATGACCTTCTTCTCCATGGTCATGGTCTCCCTCTTCTTCCTCGCCACCTGGCAAAAGCAACATATCACCTGTCGCCTTGATAGTTTTCACCTTTTTCTTATCCAAGGTATCTAGCAATTTAGGTACCCATGTTTCCATGTTTTCATTTTCATAAACGAAGGTATCTGCGTCTTGGATTTTGGCAACTGCCTTGGCAGAAGGTTCGTATTCATGGGGTTCTGTACCAGCACCGATGAGGAGTTCTACATTAGCAGTATCTCCTGCTACTTGCTTGGTAAATTCATAGACAGGGTAAAAAGTTGTCACGATATTTAATTTGCCATTAGCCTGTTTTTGATTGGAACAAGCCACTAAAAACAAGGCACATAGACTGGCTAGCAATAAGCTAATTTTTTTCATGTTCTTCTCCTATTTGATAAAACGTCTTACTAAACTGATTAGCAAGAAAACAGTTACAAAAATAATAGTAATACTTGCACTTGCAGGTGTTTCTGCATAGTAGGAAATGTAAAGTCCTGCCACCATTCCTAAAAATCCAATAGCACTGGCAAGCAGCATAACCGATTTAAAGTTTTTCCCCAGACGCAGGGCAATACTAGCTGGCAAGACCATAATGGTCGATACCAGAAGAGCTCCTGCTGCAGGAATCATAAGGGCAATAGCCACCCCTGTCACCATGTTAAAGAGGATAGACATGGTACGAACGGGCAAGCCATCCACAAAGGCCGTATCCTCATCAAAGGTCAAGATATACATTGGACGAAGGAAGAGGAAGGTCAAAATCAAGACAACCGCCGCAATGACAAAGAGGGAAATGACCTGCTCTTCGCTGATAGTCACGATCGAACCAAAAAGGTACTGGTCCAAACTCATAGAACTCGAGCTTTTACCCTTGCTCATGACAATCAGAGAAACAGCCAAACCTGTTGACATAAGGATAGCTGTCCCGATTTCCATAAAGCTCTTGTAAACCGTACGGAGATACTCCAGAAAGACTGCCGCAATCAAGACAATGGCAATAGTGGAAATAGTCGGCGAAATTCCCAAAACCAGACCAAAGGCTACACCCGAAAGCGAGACGTGGCTGAGGGTATCACTCATCAAACTCTGACGGCGTAAGATTAGGAAGGTTCCTAATACTGGCGAGAAAAGACTCATAGCAATAACCGCCAGAAAGGCACGTTGCATAAAGTCATAAGATAATAAACTAAGCATGGCCCACCTCCTGATCATTCTCATGAACATTGAAACAACGCCATGGCGAGTCTTGGTTACGAACTAGATGAATATTGCGGTCTGCATAGTCCTTAACTTCTTCAGGGTCATGGGTAATCATCAAAACAGCCTTGCCATGATGATGGGCGCTGTGGTGCATCAGTTCGTAAAATTCATTTTTACTTCCTGCATCCATCCCCGTTGTCGGCTCATCTAGGATAAACACATCTGGGTCAGAAGCAAACATACGTGCAATCACCGCTCGCTGCTTTTGTCCTCCAGAGAGAGACCCCAAGCGTTTGTCTCTGTGTTCCCACATGCCAACTGAATCCAGACTGGCCTTGATATGCTCCTCATCATGAGCATTCAAGCGACGGAACCAACCCTTTCGCGGATAGCGACCCGACTTGACAAATTCATAAACCGTACTTGGAAAACCCGCATTAAAACTGGCTATTTGCTGGGGAAGATAGGCTATTCTCAATTTCTTACCCTGGGTATTTGTCTTTGAAATGGTCACCTTACCAATGCGTGGCTGAAGGATTCCAAGACTGGCCTTGATGAGCGTCGTCTTAGCCGCCCCATTTTCCCCTGTCAAGGTCACAAATTCCCCACTATCAACACTATAATTGATATGCTCAAGAACAGGCTCCTTATCATAATAGAAGGATAAATCCTCTACCGTAATATATCTCATTATTTGATTTCTCCTACTAAAGCAGTCAAAAACCGCTGAATCACTTTTTGTTCATTTGGAGTAAACTGAGTCGCCACTTGTTCATAGGTTAAAAGTGTATGCTCATGGTGATGATGATGCTCCTCAGCAATTGGACGAGCCAAATCAGTCAACTGATAAAAAATCACACGCGCATCCTTAGGATCTTTAGATGTCTCCAGCATCCCTTCCTTGACCAAAGACTTAATGGCCTTGGTAACTGCTGCCTGACTGACATTGAGGCGACGAGCCAACTCTGAATTTGTTAAAAATTCCTCTGACAAAAGCATGAGAATATGCTCCTGAGTATTGGTCAGGGCCACCTCGCTAGTACAATGACCTATTAGGATTTCATGCTGATTTTCTGCCTGCAAAATCACCTCATTCAAAAAGGCATCGATATCCTTTGCTAGCTGTCTCATATCTGACTCCTTTCCTTTTGGACTTCTCTTTTTTAAGAGAAAAATACTATTCTTTGAAACTTCATTTACCAGTTAATTATATCACAAGCAAAAAAAGAGTCAAGAAAAAACGTGAAAATAGGCTTCATTCTTGAACTCTTCCATACTATTATCTATTGAAATTCCTTGATATCTCCATCGTATGTAGCCCAGTCTTTGCTGAAAAAGCGCTCATTCAGATGGTAAGTCGGAGCTGGTGTTGGATTGGATAGGAAAGGATCAACAGCCTTGTCAAAAGCCAACCAACCCAACCAACCAAGGTGAATGGTGTCCTTCATAAAGAAAGGCTCCCCGCCATCCTTAGAAAAATCTGCTATATTGGTAAAACCTTGACTTTCTAACTGGTAGCGAATCTTTTGCACCGTTTGTTGATACATATCCTCTCGTAGACCAGCATAGTCCATCCATTTTTTATTAACAGGTGGAATGATAAAAATCGGGTTTACCTTAGATTTAGAAAACTGTGTTAAAACCAACTGCAAGTCATTATACTCTGGTGACTTGAGATAGGTAAAGCTTTTCTGAGAGTCCTTTAATTTCTTCAAATCCTTCTTGATCTGCGTATTATAGAAATAATTTTCCATTCCCAGATCATTATTAGAAGTATTCTTTTCAGCATCTGTTTTAACGACATCTTCTATAGCTTGATAAGAAAACTGGTCTGGCAAGGTCTTTAAATACTTAACTACATGCTTATCGTAGTTGACATAGCCTCTAACTGAAAACTGACCAAAAAAGGAAGCTTGGCGTTCATTAAACCGAGCCAATAATTCAATCATTTCATTGTCTGCCGTCGATAATTCTTCTTTACTTGCCAACTTCTGAACCAGATCCTTCATAGCTACGTTTGGAAACTGCTGCAGTAAGCGAGTCGCTGCATATTGACTAGCCTGATCTCCAGATTGATGTTCCAGAAAACTGGTCAACTGGTCTCCATTAAAATACTGCTGAAAGGCTGCTGGCTCATAGCCATTTTTACTGAACCACTGAGGTGAGATAACATACACAACTTGTTTATTCTCTAGCTGTGGCAACATCTGTTGCATTCCAAAATACTGGTTAAGCGATGCAGCTCCCCTCTGTCCTAAAAGATAAGGACGGTAGGAGCGATTGTATTTCTCAGCCAATACTGCAGGATGAGCACCGTCAAAACGAAGCCATTCACTGGAGCCAAAGAAAGGAACAAAACGCATATTTGGATCAGATAGGGCTCTGACCTTTTGACTTCGCTCCTTAAAACTATCGATAGTAGTAGCCACTGCTGAACGCTTTTCAGCTCCTAGATTATGACCCATCTCAGTAGGATAGAAGAAAATGAGCAGAAAAACCAACAAACCAGCTATCAAGACCGGCCCGAAGATCATCCATAAGCGTTTAAGCATTTTGTAGCTCCACAATACCAGCTATGATTTTATTAGCTGTATTCCAGTCGTCGCGACCAAACTCTGTTACAGGGACTCGAATGTCAAAACGGTTTTCAATCTCCACAATTAATTCAACCGTTCCCATACTATCCAAGACACCTGCATCAAAAAGATCTTCATCCATCATGTCAGAAACATCTTCCATAAACAACTCATCAATAATTTCGATAACTTCTGATTTGATATCCATATTTTATTTCCTTTATTTTTTAAACCATAAATCATTCAAAAATCCAGAAAAGATTAAGAATGACAGCATGACGACATGGAAGGTGATAACCATGCCAAGCAACTGAATCCAACGATTCTCAGGTAGAGCAGGCTTCCCTGCTTTTTTCCGTTCCTTATTGAGCGTTTTTTTCTTGCGAATCCAAGCATCATTGATGACCAAGCCTAGTCCATGAAAGAGTCCATAGGCGATATAGTACCAGGTCACACCATGCCAAAATCCCATAATCAGCATATTTACAATGTAGGCCACACTTGAGGTTACATTGCGATTCTTAAAGACCTTCTTTCTGGTCAACACCATTACCATCCGCATAAAGACAAAGTCACGGAACCAGAAAGAGAGACTCATATGCCAACGATTCCAAAATTCCTTTAAATCCCTTGATAAAAAGGGCTTATTAAAGTTGATAGGGCTACGGATTCCCATCAAGTTTGAAATGGCCAAGGCAAACATAGAGTAACCTGCAAAGTCAAAGAAAAGCTCCAGACCAAAGGTATACATAACTGCTAGGGCATAGTGGTTAAAGAAGCCACCTGGTTGCAGGGCTAGATTCTTCAGAGGAGGGAGTAAGGTTTCTCCTAAAACATGAGCTAGGATAAACTTGTACAAAAATCCCCACATGATATAGCGAACGGATTCATCCAGCATATCCATCAACTCATCCCGCTCAGGAATGGTCTGATAATTTTCATTAAAACGCTTAAAGCGATCAATTGGACCACTCGAGAAAGTCGGCATGAAGAGAAGGAAACGGAGGAATTCCCAGAGGGTAAAATCCTTAATCACTCCATCTCTCAGCTCGATGATAATCCCAACCGAACGAAAAGTCAGGTAAGAAATCCCCAAAAATCCAAGCAAAGACTGCGTTCCATTGATAGCTGGCTGCACCTTGACAAAGATAATCGGAAGGAGGGATAGAAAGCTAACTAGGTAGAAGACCCACTTGCCATCCTTGCTTTTTCTATAATACTTGTAGAAAAGCAGGAGCAATATTTCCCAGCAAAGGTAAATACCCAAGGCAGCCAATTGATTGGTCTTCCCACCTACCAACATGGTGACGATAAAGAAGAGGCTTACCAACACTTCATACCAGGCAAAGCGTTTCTTGAAAAAGAGGCCAATAAAGATAGGTAAGGTTGCAGCAATCACATAGACAAAATACTGAGGATTACCGTATGGCTCTATATGAGGAAGCTGTTGAAAGAACTCCATCATCTCTTATTCACCTCGTTAATCAATCCTTTGATGTCAATTTTCCCATTTGGAGTCAGTGGCAAACTGTCTCGATAAAGGAATTTAGACGGCATCATGTAGGACATCATGATGTCTGTCAAATCTTCCTTGATGGCCTTGGTAATATCGATATCTCGCTCAAACTGCTCACGAACACCATCTTTTAAGATGACGTAAGCCAATAGATTTTGTACCTTGTGGTCTTTGTTATAGCGCGGAACAGCGACAGCAGACTCGATATAACGAGACTTATTAAGATTTTGAGAGACATCTTCTAGCTCAATGCGATAACCGTTGAACTTAATCTGGAAGTCCATGCGTCCGCCGTAGAGAAGCAAACCTTCATCTGTCATGGTTCCTACATCACCTGTGTGATAGGCTGGCAGCCCTTCAAACTCAAAGAAGGCTTCCGCTGTTTTTTCAGGATTGTTCATATATCCTTTTGAAACAGCTGGCCCAGAAACAATGATTTCTCCCTGTTCACCATTTGGCAGTTTATTGCCTTCTTCATCAATGATAAAGGTCGGAGAATCAGCCTTGGTATAGCCGATTGGAAGGCGTTTGAGATTCGTCAACATCTCATCCGTTACAGCAACAGCTGACAGGGCCACTGTCGCTTCTGTTGGGCCGTAGGCATTGATAATACGGGCATTTGGGAAACGCTCACGTAGTTTTTGAGCTGTTTTGACCGTCAATTCTTCGCCATCAAAGTAGAAATGCGTGATTCCAGGCATTTTCTCACTGTTGAAGTCTTCAGACAACATGGCCATATCCGCAAAAGACGGTGTTGATGTCCAGATAGCGATTGGCAATGAAAAGATGGTCGCAAAGAGTTGCTTGAAGTCCTGAGTAATAGCTGAAGGAAGGGCGAAAAGTGTACCACCAAGTGCTAAGGTCGGTGCCCAGTACATGACAGACAAGTCAAAAGAATACGGCGGTTGAGCCAGCATTTGCGGACGACTTGGTGTCGCAAATTCCTTGTCCGTAATCATCCAGTTGGTAAAGCTAAGGAGGTTATCATGGGAAATCTGCACTCCTTTAGGCTTACCAGTTGTACCTGAAGTAAAGATAATGTAGTAATTATCATCTCCCTTGACTGGATGCGTGATTTCATAGCTGGTCCCTTGAGCAAAGGCTTCTTGAACCTGAGTTAGATTCATCATCGGTGTCGAAACCTGCTCCAATGGAAAGTCTGAGATGGCAATAATCAAGCTTGGCTCTGCAACTTCTAAAATAGCTGAAACTCGCTCCAAGGCCGAATGGCTATCAATTGGAATGTAAGCATGACCTGACTTAGTCAAGGCTACAAAAGTTGCCAACATTTCATATTCTTGGCCACCAAAAACGACTACAGGAGACTTCTCAGGCAAGCCTAGTTGGTCAATGGCTGCAGCCAAACTATCCGAATCAGCCTTTAAATCTCCATAAGTATGTTCCTGCCCCAAAACATTATAGACAGGATAGCTAGGCTGGGTCTGAGCAAAATGCTCAATGGTTTCAATCATATCTACTATTGGTTTATTTGACACAATAGGAATTCTCCTTCAAGTTAAAATTCATTATAGATAAAGCTTCCTTGACCCTGACCAAGATAGCTAAAGAAGTAAAGCAGCCCCAGAAAGATAAGAAAATACAAGGCTGTCCTACCAAGAAAGAGGTACAATTCTTTTCTCTGTTTCATCAAGAAAAACCATTCATTTCTGTAATTTTTCGCTAAAATAAGAGTGATTCTTACTAGCTTATTTTTCTACCATTGTACCACTTTATATAGTATTTTTTCAATTGTTTACCGTAGATTTTCAGTAGATTTCAGTTTATTTTAAGGATTATGCGGTTTTTCTATGTATATTTCAAATAGAGTGATCCTGGGCAAAAACTCAAGTTCACTAGAAAATGAAGGGAAGCTTTCCATAATAAAACGCACAATATCAAGTTTTTTCAACACCTGATACTATGCGCTTTTCTAATTTTTCAAGACTTTTTAACCAGTCTCTCATTTAAAATAATCTCGTCTGATATAGATTAAAATAGCCTCTATCATCAGACAAATTGCTGATAGCCAAAAACTGATGCCAATACCAACATTCTCAGTAATATAGCTCATTAGCAAAACAAATACTGAAAATGCTAATGTCGAAATCACTTCAAGAACAGAATAGACATTAACCAAATTATTTTCCTCTACTATTTCCTGAAGAAATACACTTTCAGGAACTTCTTTTAGTTGCGATAACATACCAACTAAAGCTGAAAATACTAAAAACATCTGTGCATTTGGAAAAAGTAGAATAGTCAGTGTCACTATTGCCATGGCTACAAGAGAAAAAAGAATACTTTCCCACTTAAGAGCAAGAAACTTTTCAGATAGCCTAAAAGCAATGAAGCCACTAATTATAATTCCAATAGAGTATGCTGTATTAGAGTATCCCCAGTAACTTTCCGTTTCATTTAATAACTCAGTTACAAAGACAAGTATGATAGACGAAACCCAAATCGTATTTGAGAAAATTTCAAATAAATTTGCTGATACAAAAAGTCTTAATCTAGGATCTCTAGCAACTAACTTCCAACCTTTGAGCAAAATTTCAAGATTTGTCTCTGACTCTAGCACCTCCACTTCAGCCTTCGGAAGAAATAACATCAGAAAGCTAGAAATGATATACAAGATTAAAATGATAAACGTGGTAGGTAAGAGTCCAATTGTTGCAAACAAGAGTCCACCTAATCCCCAACCCACTAACTGAACAGCTTCACCAGTCATTGACAAGGATGAGTTAGCCTTGCCCAAATCGGTCGCATAGCGTGGCACAATAGCATAGGAAACAGGTGCTGCAAAACCATCTAATATGGAAATTGCAACAACAAATAGATAGGTTACCAAAGGCGCTACTGATTGCATTACGGTAAACATTCCTACCAGTATCGTTAATAATATAGTCTTCCCAAATTGAGATAAAGATAAAACCCTATTTAGCGCTAACCTTTTAGTAACTAAAGGAACTAAAAGACTTGCAACAAAAGAGGATATTCCTATTAAAATAGGAACTAGTGATGTGGCAATTACTGATTTTGAAATAATGTATATGTTAGCAATGATTGTTACTCTAAAGAAAATATCTGCTAAATTTGCAAACAATTGAGAGACTAACAACTTGATAAATGAATTAGACATGTAACGCTCCCATCTTAGTTGCCAACTTTGGAATTAAAATTTGATTTTTAATATTTTAGCATAAAATAACAGAAAACAAAAGTGAGGTTTTTCACATGAAAAAAACAAAAACTATTGCCTTTATTATTCCTACTTTTTAAAGGAAAGATTATTATCGTTGTTGGCTAGCTCTAAGAAGTTATACTCAATGAAAAAAGCCTGAGATTTTCATCTCAAGCTCTATCAAAATAATTGTTTTCTAATACTCAATGAAAATCAAAGAGCAAACTAGGAAGCTAGCCGCATGTTGCTCAAAGCACTGCTTTGAGGTTGCAGATAGAACTGACGAAGTCAGCTCAAAACACTGTTTGGAGGTTGCAGATAGAACTGACGAAGTCAGTAACCATACATTCGGTAAGGCGACGCTGACGTGGTTTGAAGAGATTTTCGAAGAGTATAAACTAGAAAAGTGAGAATACAAGCACTGCCAAGGCTGCACCGATAACAGGGCCAACAACAGGAATCCAGGCATAAGACCAGTCTCCGTCTCCCTTGTTTGGAATTGGCAAGATGCTGTGCATGATACGAGGGCCAAGATCACGCGCAGGGTTCAAGGCATAGCCAGTTGTCCCACCAAGTGATAGACCGATACCGACAATCAAAGTCCCCACTGCGAAGGTTCCGATACCTGCCTGAAAATCATAAAGCCCCAAAGCAAAGATTGTCAATACCAAAACAAAGGTACCAAGAATTTCGCTAATCAAGTTTGATACAGTATCTTTGATGGCTGGGCCAGTACTGAAGGTTGCCAAGATATTGCCTGCATTTTCTTCTGCTTCATAATGCGGTTTGAATTGCAACCAAACCAAAATCTGACCAAGCATAGCCCCTGCGAACTGAGCTAGGATGTAAGGAAAAACGGAAGTCCAAGGCAAACCACCTTTTAAGGCCACACCAATGGTCACAGCTGGGTTTAAATGAGCTGGACTGAGTTTGCCAGATACAAAGACTGCAACGGCAACTGCAATCCCCCAACCCATGGTAATCACAATCCAACCTGAGCTGTTACTCTTGGTTTTCGGAAGAACCACACCTGCAACAACACCATTTCCTAGAAGAATCAGGATTAAAGTCCCCAAAAATTCTCCAAATAATTCATTCATCATCTTTCTGTCTCCATTAAAAAGAAGGGGTGGGCGACAAGGAATGCTGCCCTCCGCCTCTTTTCCTTTTTCTTAATTTTTTAATTCTGCTAAGTCATTTTGAGCAAGAGCCGCTTCGACATCCGCACGGTAGCCTGCTTTTTCTTCTTCTGACCAGTCATAGAAGCGTCCCATTTCATTCAAGACTGGCTCAACGATACTATCCAAACTATCACGCATAAAGAGCATGTGGTTGGTACGACGAAGAAGGAAGTCAACTGGGCTAAGAGTCAACTCATTGCGCATTGCATAGTGAAGGGACAAGGTGTCTGCCAAGCTGAGTCCTGGCGCTTGTTCCAAGCTGTGAGCAAGGGCAAAGACCTTCGGTGCATTTGAACCGTAAAGATTTGCTAGATAGTGAGCTTCCTTGCTATCCAAACCACGTGATACTCCAAGTTGCGCAAAGGCTTCGATTTCTGAGTCCACATTTGCTGGGTTCAATTCTCCACCTGAAACAGGGTAAGTCTTAGAATTGATGAGTTTAAAGCTACGATCAAATTCTGATTTGAGGATATCAACCACGCGCTCCATAGCCCCTTCAGCCATCTTACGGTAGTCTGTGATTTTACCACCAGCAAGGGTCAATAGGCCATTGTCATCACGATCCAAGCTAGAGCCACGAGAAACTGCAGATGGATCCAAATGTTTCTCTGATGTGCTACTTTCAAGCTTGCTGACAGCAGACTCAACATCTTCACGCGTTTTTTCTTTAGAGAGATAAGATTCAACAGTCGCAATCAAGTTGTTAAAGCTTTCATCACTGATGGTTCCGTTATTTCCTCCATTGTAGTCAGAAGCGCTATTGCCTGCGATCAATGGACGAAGACCTGCCCAGCTGCTTTCGATATCGTCAATAGTGATGTTAGCTTCTGGGAAGCGGTTGTTGACAATGCCAAGTAGGTAATCTACATCTTCCTGCGTCACTTTTGGATGTTCTAAATCTCCTGTGTAGTCTGTATCAGTTGTACCGAAGTAAGTCTTGTTTTCACGTGGGAGAACAAAGACCATACGACCATCACCCAAACCTGTGTCAAAGTAAACTGGCTGTGAAACCTTGATCTTGCTTGAATCCACTACCAAGTGAACTCCCTTAGTTGGACGCATTTGTGAGAATTGGGTTCCCTTGTTAGACAAATTACGTACCTTGTCGCTCCAAGGACCTGTTGTGTTGATAACCAGACGAGCCTTGATTTCAAAGACTTGGTCTGTCAAGAGATCACGAGCTACAACACCTGTAATCTTGCCACTTTCGTCAAAGAGGAAGCCTTCTGCCTTAACATGGTTGGCAATGAGAGCACCATCTTGGTTTGCACGTTTGATATTTTCAATCACGAGACGCGCATCGTTGTTACGGAAGTCAAGGTAAACCCCACCTCCTACCAAACCTTCTTTCTTCAAGTTTGGCTGGCGTTCCAAGACTTCTTCCTTACTCAAAACCTTGTTGGCAGCTGGCGTGTTATTAACCCCTGCCAAAAGGTCATACAAGTCCATGGCTACTTTGAGACGGAAGAGACTAAAGGTCGCTCCATCCTCATCGTAAACTGGCAAGAGCATTGGGTCTGGTTTTGGAATGTGTGGAGCGATTTGTTGAACCACTGCACGTTCAGAAACTGTATCTGACACCACTTCCACGTCGAATTGTTTGAGGTAACGCAGACCTCCGTGAACTAATTTTGTTGAACGGCTAGATGTTCCTTCTGCGAAGTCCTGCATTTCAATCAAACCAGTCTCAAGACCACTAGCTGCCGCCTGCAAGGCTACACCAGCTCCTGTGATTCCCCCACCGATAATCAAGATGTCCAAGGTACGTTCTTGCATTTTTTTAATTGATAATTCACGTGTTTTCTTTGAAAATTCCATATTTACACACTTTCTAATTAAGTCGCTTTATTCTTCCAGTATTAGTCGTCTACTTCTGCAAAGACTTGGGTTGCTTTCACAGCTTTCTTCCAGCCCTTGTAGAGTTGTTCCTTGCGCGATTCGTTCATAGATGGCTCAAAGAGTTCTCCTGTCTCGTTCAAGAGTTTCAACTCATCCAAGTCCTTCCAGTAGCCTACTGACAAACCTGCTAGGAAGGCTGCACCTAGAGCTGTTGTTTCCAAGTTTTTGGCGCGTGCGATGTCGATTCCCAAGATGTCAGCTTGGAACTGCATGAGGAAGTTATTCATAGCTGCACCACCATCTACTTTCAAGACTTGGATAGCTGTCTGAGCATCCACTTGCATCGTATCAATGATATCACGGACTTGATAAGCGATAGATTGCAAAGTCGCCTTGATAAAGTCTTCTTTGCTTGTTCCACGAGTTAAGCCAAAGACAGAACCACGAGCGTTTTGGTTCCAATATGGAGCACCTAGACCTGTGAAGGCTGGCACGACATAGACTTCGTCGTTGTTGTGAGAGTCACGAGCGTATTTTTCAGATTCTGGTGAATTTTCTACCATGCGAAGACCGTCACGAAGCCACTGAATGGCACTCCCTGCGATGAAGATAGAACCTTCCAAGGCATAGTAAACCTTGCCGTTGATTCCGTAACCAATGGTTGTCAAGAGGTTATTTTCAGACAACTGCATCTCTTCACCAGTATTCATGATGATGAAAGAACCTGTTCCATAAGTATTCTTGACCATACCAGGTTCAAAGGCCAACTGACCAAAGAGGGCTGCTTGTTGGTCCCCAGCCA
The DNA here is from genome assembly GCA_905221035.1 of bacterium. GTDB lineage: Bacteria > Bacillota > Bacilli > Lactobacillales > Streptococcaceae > Streptococcus. The sequence continues at coordinate 35,888 of CAJNBP010000013.1, forward strand.
TACCTGAGATTGGCACTTCTCCACCGTAGAAATGGAATGGAGCCGTCTTACCATAGATTTCAGAGTTAGAACGAACTTCCGGAAGCATAGCCTTAGGAATGTTGAGGATTTCCAAAATCTCATCATCCCATTTGAGTTCTTTAATGTTATAAAGCATGGTACGGGCTGCATTTGAGTAATCCGTCACGTGAGCCGCACCGTCAGTCAATTTCCAAACCAACCAAGTATCGATGGTACCAAAGAGCAATTCTCCCTTTTCAGCTCTCTCTTGCGCACCCTCTACATGGTCCAAAATCCAACGAACTTTAGTAGCAGAGAAGTAAGCATCGATGATCAAACCAGTCTTTTCATGGAATTTTTCCACATAACCTTGGCTTTTTAGTTGCTCAGCCAGAGGAGCTGTCTGACGTGATTGCCAAACGATAGCGTTGTAGATAGGGAGCCCTGTTTTCTTATCCCAGACGACCGTTGTTTCACGCTGGTTGGTAATCCCAATTGCTTCGATTTGATTTGGCTTGACACCACTTTCGATGAAAGCACCTGCGATAACTGACTGAACAGAGTTCCAAATTTCATTGGCATTGTGCTCTACCCAACCTGCCTGAGGGAAAATCTGAGTGAACTCTTTTTGACTCGAGCTGACCTTTTCTCCTTTTTTGTTGAAAATAATGGCACGAGAACTTGTAGTTCCCTGGTCAATGGCCATGATGTATTTTTCTTGTGACATGTGCTGTCCTCCTGATAAAGATCTTGAGGATGTATCCTCTTTACAGTAACTAGTATACAAAATAAAGCGCTTTCTTGTTTATCAACTTTTTTTAATTTTTAAAAAAATGTGAGGAGATTGTGCGAATTTCACAAAAAGACCTGGAAGCACCAAGCCTTTTAACTAAATAATAACTGGCGAATCGCTGCCAAATCCTCCATGTCCAAGTCATTTTTTAAATAATAAACTGGTGTCTGTTCCTTCTTATGAATCGGGTTATTGGTAACTAGCAAATCATAATGCCGACTAGGGTCATAGGCTTCAATGGTAATAAAACGATTGTATTCCAAATACCGTTTCAAAATGGCTGACATCCTTGAAAAGACAAGGAAACCAGATGTCAAATCCAGACCAATCCGCATATGCTGACCACCATTTTCTGCCATATATTCTATCAACTGGAGCCATTCCCAGAGAATTTTCTTATCCAAATCAGTCCCCTGTTGAAAGGCAGGTAGAGCATGAAAAATCTCCGCCGCCGTCTCCTTAAAATCATGTTCCATCAGCAAATAAGGATGACGATTCTCTGTCTGGTATCTGTACTGATCTTGTAAAATGTAACCCTTATATAGATAAACTTGAGCACAAAGCTGACTAAGTTCATAGGTAACATGATCCTCTGTATAATCACCCAGCAATTCCTCCTTCTTCATTTCTTGAATCAATTGTGTCAGCAAATCTGCCAACTGCCCTCCAAAACCAAGAATATACTCCATAGTATGAAGGGGAAGAATGCGATGAGATAGGAGGAAAGAGAAGAAAATCATCATCTCCCCATCCTCAGTTCCTAGAGGAAGGTGTTGCCCAGCAAAAAAGGACGGAGCCTTTCTAAGCAAACGAAGGTAGAAAATATTGTCAAAATACCCTCGCATTTTTTCTTCTATGACTTGAAACTGACAGGCATTGACCCGGAGACGTTGTTGACTGATGTGAGCCCAGAGAACCAGGTCCAATTTCTGCCCCGAAGACAAGCTTGCACCGCAAATTTTCTCTAAACTGGCAATCTCCTGTTTTCTCTCTGTCTTCTGCATGTGGCCTTCCCATTCCTGACTCGACCAAACCTTGCGGAAAAGACAGAAATAGAAATAGCGAATTTGATGTTCTGGACCTCGCCACCGTCCATTTTGGATGGATAAGTCAAATTCTGACAAAATCTGATTTAAACTAGCTAGGTGGCGGCCAAGCGTAGCCTCACTAATCATCAATTCTTGAGCCAGCTGATGGGCCAAAAACTGTTGGTGGTAAAGAAGATAAACAAGAATCTGATATTTAACAGCATTCTCCAAAAACAGGCTACGGATATCTCTCCCCTTGGTAGCTGCACCAATCGACAGACGCAGATTTTCATCTTCTAAGGAGATGTTCAGCTCTAAACCACTGTCCAAAGCCTTGTCATTGATCAGGGTGACATATTTGGTTAGGGTTGCTTTTGAAAATCCTGTTTCCTCCATTACAGCCTTGACGGTTGTCTCAGACTCTTGTAATAGAAAGGAAAGGATTGAAAATTGGCCAGATTCAGCCTTTTCCATCAAGTCTCCTAAATACATTTGTTACCCCTTTCATTTTCTACCTTAAGCATAGCATAAATCTTACAAATGCTGAAATAATCTGTTTCTCTTTTTATTTTCATGCTGATTTCCTGGTCTATTATCCTGAAAATCAACAAACACACGGCTCCCCCTTTGGGCATTTTTATGCTAAAATAGTAGCTATGGATAAAATTATTAAAACTATATCAGAAAGCGGCGCCTTTCGTGCTTTTGTCCTTGATAGCACAGAAACCGTCCGCACTGCTCAAGAAAAACACCAAACCCAAGCTAGCTCAACAGTAGCGCTTGGTCGAACTCTTATTGCCAGCCAGATTCTCGCAGCCAATGAAAAAGGAAATACCAAACTAACAGTTAAAGTGCTGGGATCTAGCTCTCTAGGTGCTATCATCACCGTCGCTGATACCAGGGGGAATGTCAAAGGCTACGTTCAAAATCCAGGTGTCGATATCAAAAAGACTGCAACTGGTGAAGTCCTAGTCGGACCTTTTGTCGGCAATGGTCAATTCCTCGTTATCACAGACTACGGTACTGGAAATCCTTACAACTCTATGACTCCCCTCATCTCTGGGGAAATCGGTGAAGACCTTGCCTTTTACCTGACTGAAAGCCAACAGACCCCTTCAGCAGTCGGTCTCAATGTCCTTTTGGACGAAGAAGACAAGGTCAAGGTTGCAGGTGGTTTCCTAGTTCAAGTCTTGCCAGGAGCCAAGGAAGAGGAGATTGCTCGCTTTGAAAAACGCATCCAAGCAATGCCAGCTATCTCAACCCTTCTGGAAAGCGACGACCATATCGAAGCCCTCCTCAAGGCAATCTACGGTGACGAAGCCTACAAGCGTCTTTCTGAAGAAGAAATCCGTTTCCAATGTGACTGTAGCCATGATCGCTTTATGAACGCTCTTGCTAGCCTTCCAAGTTCAGACTTACAGGAAATGAAAGAGGAAGACCACGGGGCAGAAATCACTTGTCAATTCTGCCAAACTACTTACAACTTTGATGAAAACGACCTGGAGGAACTCATTCGTGACAAATCTTAATACACCTTTTATGATTGGTAATGTTGAGATTCCCAATCGTACCGTTTTAGCACCTATGGCCGGTGTGACCAACTCAGCCTTTCGTACCATTGCAAAAGAGCTCGGAGCTGGACTTGTTGTCATGGAAATGGTCTCTGACAAGGGAATCCAATACAACAACGAAAAAACCTTGCACATGCTTCATATCGATGAAGGCGAAAACCCAGTCTCTATCCAACTTTTTGGTAGCGATGAAGACAGCCTAGCACGCGCAGCAGAATTCATCCAAGAAAACACCAAAACTGATATCGTCGATATCAACATGGGCTGCCCAGTTAACAAAATCGTGAAGAACGAAGCTGGCGCTATGTGGCTCAAGGACCCAGACAAGATTTACTCAATCATCAACAAGGTCCAATCTGTCCTTGATATCCCACTTACTGTCAAAATGCGTACCGGCTGGGCTGACCCATCTCTCGCAGTAGAAAATGCCCTGGCCGCTGAAGCTGCAGGCGTTTCTGCTCTTGCCATGCATGGACGTACCCGTGAACAAATGTACACTGGTCACGCAGACCTTGAGACCCTTCACAAGGTCGCTCAAGCACTGACCAAGATTCCATTCATCGCCAACGGTGACATCCGTACAGTTCAAGAAGCCAAACAGCGTATCGAAGAAGTCGGTGCTGACGCAGTCATGATTGGTCGAGCTGCCATGGGAAATCCTTACCTCTTCAACCAAATCAACCACTACTTTGAAACAGGAGACATCCTACCTGATTTGACTTTTGAGGATAAGATGAAAATTGCCTACGAACACTTGAAACGCTTGATTAACCTCAAAGGGGAAAACGTCGCAGTTCGTGAGTTCCGTGGCCTCGCTCCTCACTACCTCCGTGGAACATCTGGCGCTGCCAAACTTCGTGGAGCCATTTCACAAGCTAGCACTCTAGCAGAGATTGAAACCCTCTTGCAGTTGGATAAGGCTTAACATGGTTCATACTGCTCTACTGATTATCGATATGCAAAAAGCATTTGATAGACCTATTTGGGGAGAACGAAACAATCCTCAAGCTGAACACCAAGCATTGAGGGTACTAACACACTTTCGTAAACACGCTCTTCCAGTCTTACACATTCAACATATATCTGATAATCCCCAGTCACAATTTCATAACAAACAAAATCAGGAGTTTAAAAGTGGATTTGAACCAGTTGCTTCCGAACCTGTCTTTCAAAAAACGGTTAATAGCGCCTTTATTGGGACAAATCTTGAAACATATTTACGAAAAAATCAGATTTGTCATTTAGTCCTTGTTGGTTTGACCCTGCCTCATTGTGTATCTACTACGACACGAATGGCAGCAAATCTTGGTTTTGAAGTCACTCTACTAGCAGATGCTACTGCCAGTTTTACCCTATCTAACAAAAACGGTCAGGCCATCTCTCCTGAGACTATCCATGAGATTAATCTCCTTTCTCTACAGGATGAATTCGCTCAAATTCTTACTACAGAAGAATTTTTAACCCAAGTACAAGTATAAAATAAGAGTCTGGGAAAAAACTCAATTTTAGGAGAAAATCAGGTAAATCTTCACACAATCATGACCACCCGTCTAACGGGTGGTTTGAACCAGGGCTATAAGCCCAAATTACCAGCCAGCGCCTAAAGACGCTGGCTTTCACGTTGTTCAAGCCTCATTGCTCTTGACTCGTCACTTGCCTCTTAAAGAGGCTTTAGTATTACTTACCACTATCCCTAAAGGGATCCTCATATTCTTTTACACTCAATTTATCTAGTGCTATATTATGCTTTACTCGTTCTCAAATTTTCATACTCGTGAAGAAATCATCCACTGGATAATTTCTTTAATCTTGAATATATT
>CAJNBP010000014.1 GCA_905221035.1 bacterium
GTTGACACAGCTAAGAATGACGGAGCTGACACAATCGGCAAAGTACATGACAATGGAGATTTAGATAAAGTCAAAGATGCAGCTAAGAAAGCAATCGATCAAGCAGCTGAAAGAGAAAAAGAAGAAATCAACAACGATGGAAGCTTAACTCAACCAGAAAAAGACGCGAAATTAGCAGAAGTAGACAAAGCTAAACAAGCGGCTAAAGATAAGGTAGAAGCAGCGAAAGATGCAGATGCAGTAGAGAAAGCTAAGACAGCTGGTGAAAAAGCAATTGACCGCGTTCACAACAATGGAGATTTAGATAAAGTTAAACAAAACGCTAAAGATGCATTGGATGAAGCAGCAGAAGCTGAAAAAGACGAAATCAGAAAAGATCCAAGCTTAACAGAAACAGAAAAAGCTGAAAAACTGAAAGAAGTAGATAAAGCTACAGAAGCAGCTAAGGCTAAAGTTGATGAAGCAAGCAATGCAGATGCGGTAGCGAAAGCTCAGAAAGACGGAGAAAAAGCTATCGATGATGTTCACAAACTTGGTGAAGTTAAGCATGAAATTCCAAATAATGCTCCAAGTGTAGAAGTACCAGAGTACACAGGAACTATTGGTTCAACAGGAGTAGATGGAAATGGAAACTTAATCACACCACCAGTAGTAGAAATTCCAGAGTACACAGGTACAATTGGAGCATCTGATGTGGATGAAAATGGACATATTATTTCTACTCCAGTAGTGGACAAACCTGCATTAATCATTACTAAATGGATTGATGAAAATGGCAATGAGTTGAAACCAGCGGATGCCAAAGCTCCATCAGTACCAGGTGAAGCGAATGAAGCATTTGAACATGGTGAAATTGAAGGTTATGTATTTGTAAGAACAGAAACTAAAGGTGATGTTGTAACTCATATCTTCAGAAAAGTAAGTCCAGTTAGACCAACAGGAGACGGTCAACAAAGACCAGCTACACCATCTGACGATACAAATCCTAGACCGGATACTTCTACCCCTGCTGAGGTGCCAACTACTCAACCGACTGAACAACCAAGTCAAACAGTTGAAGTGCCTGCTCAATTGCCGAACGAAGTGTCAGAAACGAACTCATCGGTTTCTCAACCACAAGCAGTATTGCCAAATACTGGTACGAAAGCAGATCGTGCTAACGGTGCATTAGGACTTCTCTCTCTTCTTGGCGCATTTGGTTTGCTATTTGCTAAAAAGAAGAAAGATGATGAAGAAGAAGCTTAAATAGATGATCTCATCTGATCCTTAGTAGCTTTCCCTACATGAAGTCTTTATAAATCAAAAAGAACTAGAAAACTCACTCATTTGTGAGAACTCTAGTTCTTTTTTTGTATTTCATAAACATTTCATATTTGGATTTTATAATAGTCTTACAAATATGGAGGTGACAAATGAATCCAATCCAAAGAGCTTGGGCTTATGTCAGCAGAAAACGGCTGAGAAGTTTTATTTTATTTCTGATTTTATTGGTCCTATTGGCCGGAATTTCAGCCTGTTTGACTCTGATGAAGTCCAATAAGACGGTTGAAACCAATCTTTACAAATCACTCAACACATCTTTTTCTATTAAGAAGATAGAAAATGGTCAGACCTTCAAGTTGTCAGACCTAGCATCTGTAAGCAAGATTAAGGGACTGGAAAATGTCTCTCCTGAACTGGAGACGGTCGCAAAACTGAAAGACAAGGAAGCGGTGAGTGGTGAGCAGAGCGTGGAGCGTGATGATTTATCAGCTGTAGACAAGAACTTGGTTAGCTTAACAGCTCTTGAGGATTCATCCAAGGATGTCACCTTTACCAGTTCAGCTTTCAATCTAAAAGAAGGTCGTCATCTTCAAAAAGAGGATTCCAACAAAATCCTGATCCACGAAGAGTTGGCTAAGAAGAACGGTCTTTCTCTTCATGACAAGATTGGATTGGATGCTGGTCAGTCAGAAGCTGGTAAAGGACAAACTGTCGAGTTTGAAATCGTCGGCATATTTTCTGGTAAAAAACAAGAGAAATTTACAGGCTTGTCTTCAGACTTCAGTGAAAATCAAGTCTTTACAGACTATGAAAGTAGCCAAACGCTTCTGGGAAATAGTGAACCGCAAGTCAGTGCAGCCCGCTTCTATATAGAAAATCCTAAGGAAATGGACGGACTCATGAAGCAGGTGGAAAACTTGGCTTTAGAAAGTCAAGGTTACCAAGTCGAGAAGGAAAACAAGGCCTTTGAACAAATCAAAGACTCAGTAGCAACCTTCCAAACCTTCCTGACCATCTTCCTTTATGGGATGTTGATAGCAGGAGCAGGAGCCTTAATTTTGGTCTTGTCTCTATGGTTGAGGGAAAGGGTCTACGAAGTGGGAATTCTTCTGGCACTGGGAAAAGGTAAGAGCTCGATCTTCCTACAATTCTGTTTAGAGGTGGTGTTGGTATCTCTCGGTGCTTTCCTTCCAGCATTTGCTGCAGGCAACGCAATCACAACTTACCTACTCCAAACCCTACTAGCAAGTGGAGATCAGGTAGCCCTACAAGACACGCTAGCCAAAGCAAGCAGTTTATCAACCAGCATCCTATCTTTTGCAGAATCCTATGTTTTTCTAGTCCTGCTTAGTTGCTTGTCAGTAGCCCTTTGTTTCCTATTTTTATTTAGAAAATCGCCTAAGGAAATTTTATCATCTATTAGTTAAGAAGGAGAAATCATGACTTTATTACAATTACAAGATCTTACCTACCGTTATAAGAACACTGCTGAAGCAGTCCTATATCAGATCAATTATCATTTTGAACCTGGGAAATTTTACAGTATCATTGGTGAGTCAGGAGCAGGAAAATCCACTCTCTTGTCCCTCCTTGCTGGTTTAGATAGTCCTGTTGAAGGTTCGATTCTTTTCCAAGGAGAGGACATTCGTAAGAAGGGATATTCCTACCATCGTATGCACCATATTTCCTTGGTTTTTCAAAATTATAATTTGATTGATTATCTTTCTCCACTGGAAAATATCCGCTTGGTCAACAAAAAGGCAAGCAAGGATACGCTTCTTGAGCTTGGTTTGGATGAAAGTCAGATCAAGCGGAATGTTCTCCAGTTATCAGGTGGCCAACAGCAACGTGTTGCCATAGCTCGTAGTCTGGTATCAGAAGCTCCAGTTATTCTAGCGGATGAGCCAACAGGAAATCTGGACCCTAAAACTGCTGGAGATATTGTCGAACTGCTCAAATCACTTGCCCAGAAAACAGGTAAATGTGTCATCGTCGTCACCCACAGCAAAGAAGTGGCACAAGCGTCAGATATTACACTTGAGTTGAAGGACAAGAAACTGACTGAAACTCGCAATACGACGAAATAATTTGAGCTTTTCTGTTAGAACTATAAGAAAGAACAAAATCTAGAAAGGGAACCTATGTTACACAATGCATTTGCCTATGTTACAAGGAAGTTTTTCAAATCGATTGTCATCTTCCTGATTATTCTCCTCATGGCGAGCTTGAGTTTGGTTGGCTTGTCAATCAAGGGAGCTACTGCCAAGGCTTCTCAGGAGACTTTTAAAAATATCACCAATAGCTTCTCCATGCAAATCAATCGTCGCGTCAATCAAGGAACGCCTCGTGGTGCTGGAAATATCAAGGGTGAGGACATCAAAAAAATCACCGAAAACAAGGCCATCGAGTCTTATGTGAAACGCATCAACGCTATCGGAGATTTGACTGGATATGAACTGATCGAAACGCCAGAAACCAAGAAAAATCTAACACCTGACCGTGCCAAACATTTTGGAAGTAGCTTGATGATTACAGGTGTCAATGACTCCTCTAAAGAAGACAAGTTTGTCTCTGGTTCTTATAAACTGGTTGAAGGAGAGCACTTAACAAACGACGACAAGGACAAGATCCTCCTGCACAAGGACTTGGCAGCCAAACACGGCTGGAAAGTAGGGGATAAGGTCAAACTAGACTCCAATATCTATGATGCAGACAATGAAAAAGGTGCTAAGGAAACAGTCGAAGTGACAATCAAGGGGCTCTTTGATGGTCATAATAAGTCAGCAGTAACCTACTCACAAGAACTCTATGAAAATACAGCTATCACAGACATTCACACTGCTGCAAAACTTTATGGATACACAGAAGACACAGCTATTTATGGGGACGCAACCTTCTTTGTAACAGCGGATAAAAACTTGGATGATGTCATGAAAGAGTTGAATGGCATCAGTGGTATCAACTGGAAGAGCTACACACTGGTGAAGAGCTCCTCTAACTACCCAGCTCTTGAACAATCCATCTCTGGTATGTACAAGATGGCCAACCTCCTCTTCTGGGGTAGCTTGAGCTTCTCAGTTCTTCTCCTTGCCCTCTTGCTTAGTCTTTGGATCAACGCCCGTCGCAAGGAAGTGGGAATCCTTCTCTCTATCGGTCTCAAGCAGGCAAGTATCTTGGGCCAATTCATTACCGAATCTATCTTGATTGCCATCCCTGCTCTTGTTTCTGCTTACTTCCTAGCTAGCTACACAGCGCGTGCAATCGGAAACACTGTTCTTGCCAATGTGACTTCAGGTGTTGCCAAGCAAGCCAGCAAGGCTGCACAAGCCTCTAACCTTGGTGGTGGTGCAGAAGTAGATGGCTTTAGTAAGACCTTGTCGAGCCTAGACATTTCTATTCAGACATCAGACTTTATCATCGTCTTTGTCCTTGCTTTGGTTCTAGTGGTTCTCGTTATGGCGCTTGCTTCAAGCAATCTCCTTAGAAAACAACCAAAAGAGCTCTTGCTGGATGGTGAATAAGTTTGAAAAAATTAGTCTAAAATAGAGACTACATCTTATTTTTCTATTCAAGAATGGTGGATAGAAAATGGATATTTAACAATTCAAAATAGAGCTGAAAGCAGTGGTGAAAATCATTGCTTTCAGTTGCTTTCTTTGTACTTTTGATGTAGGATGTGATATACTAAAATCGTGGAGTTCAGTGGAAGGACAATTTACAATTTCTATATTCAAATATGCATAAAAATTTATTTATAATTTGATTTTAAATAAATAGAAAACCTGTAGATACCTATCCAGACTGCAAAGGTAGACGGGCCTGCTGTGGCTGAGTTTGCCTTTTTAAAAAATATAAAATAGTGAGGAAAACAATGAGACAAACAAATGTTAGAGGGACATTATCTCTCCGTGGCTTTAGAAAATTAAGAACTGGTGCAATTGTTGCGACAGGTGTGATTTTATTGGGACTGGGCTTTTTAGCTCCAACTGTTTCCGCTAACGAACAAGATGGTGTTTGGGTAGCCAGAACAGTTGCAGAAGTAAAAGCTGATATTCAAAAAGAAGGTGATTTATTTAAGTATGTCATTAAGTGGGGAGATACATTAAGTGTTATCAGCGAAGCAAGCAATATCCCTGTAGATGTACTCCAAGAAATGAATCAAGTTTCAGGCAAGAATTTATTCTTACCGCACAATGAATTGTACTTTACCGAAGCTGAAACGATTTCAGATACAGTCACAAAACACAAGATTGTCATCAAAGAAAGTGGTGCCAGTGGCGAAGTTCGCACTTACGAAGTTTTGATCAAGAAAGACCAGGAGACAAAAGCTCTTACCTTTGAATTAACAGATGTCACTGAGAAAGTTGAAAAAATGGCTGTGAACTATAGCCCAGTCTATCAGTCTGTATCAGCACCAATAGTGGAAAGTGCGGAAGAATCAGGTGAAGAACTTACCTCAGCAGCACCAGCGCCAAAAGCAGAAGATCCAGCTGCCCCAGCGCCAAAAGCGGAAGAACCAGCAGGAACAACGCCAAAAGCGGAAGAGCCAGCTGCCCCAGCGCCAAAAGCAGAGGAACCAGTGGCCCCAGCACCAAAAGCAGAAGAGCCAGCTGCCCCAGCGCCAAAAGCAGAGGAACCAACGACCCCAGCACCGAAAGTGGAAGAACCTGCAACACCAGCACCGAAAGTGGACGATCCAGCGGCCCCAGCACCGAAAGCAGAAGATCCAGCGCCCCCAGCGCCAAAAGCAGAGGAACCAACGACACCAGCACCGAAAGTGGAAGAACCTGCAACACCAGCACCGAAAGTGGACGATCCAGCTGCCCCAGCACCGAAAGCAGAAGAGCCAGCGGCACCAGCGCCAAAAGCAGAAGAACCAGTGGCACCAGCACCAAAAGCAGACGAGCCAGCGGCGCCAGCACCAAAAGTAGACGAGCCAGCAGCAGGCACAACGCCGAAAGCAGAAGACCCAGCAGCAGGCACAACGCCAAAAGCAGAAGACCCAGCAGCAGGCACAACGCCAAAAGCAGAAGACCCAGCAGCAGGCACAACGCCAAAAGCGGAAGAGCCAGCGACTCCAGCACCGGTAACCCCAAGTGAAGAATCACCGGTCACATCAGGCGATACCAATTCCACTACACAGCCAGCTGGAGAAACAGGTAAATCTGAAACACCGTCAGAACCTTCCAATACTCCATCTGCGGAAACTACAAATGAATCAGGGAATGCAGCAGAATCAAGTCCAGTAACAGACAACGCCCCTTCAAACACAGGGACTACAGAACAACCTGTAGCTTCAAATTCAAGTTCTGAATCACCAGCAGCGCCAGCACCAAAAGCAGACGAGCCAGCGGCAACACCAAAAGAAGATACTCCGTCTGAAGAAGTAGCACCTAAAGATGAAAAACTTGAGGAAGCAAAAAAAGATGGAAAAGATGCTATTGAAAAAATTGCAGCTTCAAAACTTAGTGAAATTGAAAAAGTTAAAGATGAAGCAGAAAAAGCTAAGTTAGAAGCTAAATTAAAAGAATTAAAAGAAGCAGGATTAGAAGCGATAAATAATGCTAAAGATCACGATGCAGCAGTAGATGCTACGGATGAATATCAAACTAAGATTGATGAGATTAATGTTCCAGGTGAAGAATTACCAGCACCAAATTATAACAAAGATAATTTAACAAATGGACGTAATGAAGGTACTACCATTAATGATGGAAGTACAGCAATAGGTCATGGGTCAGGTGAAGCTACAGCAACAACTCCGACACAGCCTACTACTGAAAGATCAACTACTACAACAGCTACAGCACAACCTTCTTCAACTTCAGAAGGGACTTCAAGTTTTAGAAATGCCCCATCAGTTCAAGCAAGAGCAAGAAGAGTGGCACGTTCGACATCAGAACCAGATGGAACTGTAAATATTAGCTATAACTTCGCTGGAATGCCAGATATTCATGGTTTCCTATCTGACCCAGGAGAAAATAACACTGTCACAATTCCTGCTGGAACGAGTGAAGCACAGGCAAAAGAGCTAGTAAAAGAAAAAATTGAAGCCAAGATAAAAGACTTAGCTGCTAGAGGGTATCATGTGAAAAATGACATTATTTTTGAACAAGATACTACTGTGAAAAATTATAACTACGTAGTCACTTTCACTAAGGAGGCTACAGGAACTACAGGTTTTAGAATGGCTCCAGCAGTTCAACCACGCGCTAGCAGAAATCGTAGAAGTCTAGAACAGCCAGCTCCTCAAAAGGTCAAAGTCAATGTTTTTTATAACTTTGATCAAATGAAAGATATTGCAGGTTTCCTAGGAGATATCAATGGAATTCCTCTTGAAGTCGCGGAAGGTTCAACAAATGAACAGGTGAAAGAAGCGGTTAAGAGCCAAGTTGAAGCTAAGAAAGAAGAGTTGCGTAAACGCGGCTATACTTTTAAAGAGGACTATGTATATCAAGCTAATGGGAAAGATTATAACTACGTTGTAACATTTTCAAAAGTAGCTAAATAATTTCCATTCCATAGAGAGCCAAATGCAAGCAGAGAGAGCGATAGGCTCTCTTTGTTTTATCTAGTGGTCAGTTTCTTACAGACAAAAGGTTAGTAAGAGGCTATAATAAAAATAGAGTAGGTATTTATTCTAAGAAAAATAAAAAATAGAGAGCAGTTAAAGTATGAAAATTTTAATTGTAGAAGATGAAGAGATGATCCGTGAAGGGATCAGTGACTATTTAACGGATTGTGGCTATGAAACTATTGAAGCGGCGGACGGTCAGGAAGCCTTGGAGCAATTTTCCAGCTATGAAGTAGCCTTGGTTTTACTGGATATCCAAATGCCCAAGCTCAATGGCCTAGAAGTTCTAGCTGAGATTCGTAAAACCAGTCAGGTTCCTGTCTTGATGTTGACAGCTTTTCAGGATGAGGAATACAAGATGAGTGCCTTTGCCTCTCTGGCAGATGGCTATCTGGAAAAACCTTTTTCTCTGTCCCTCTTAAAAGTGAGGGTAGACGCGATTTTCAAGCGCTACTATGATACGGGACGAGTCTTCTCCTATAAGGATGCCAAGGTGGACTTTGAAAGCTATAGTGCAAGGCTAGCAGGAAAAGAAGTGGCCATTAATGCCAAAGAGTTGGAAATTCTGGACTATCTGGTAAAAAATGAAGGCCGGGCCTTGACTCGATCTCAGATTATTGATGCGGTCTGGAAGGCGACAGATGAGGTCCCCTTTGACCGTGTCATTGATGTCTATATCAAGGAACTGCGGAAAAAGCTAGACTTGGACTGCATCCTTACTGTGCGCAATGTTGGTTATAAATTGGAGCGAAAATGAGACGAACAGGTTTATTTACAAAGATATTTATCTATACCTTCACGATTTTTAGTGTTCTGGTTATTTGCCTCCATTTAGCCATTTATTTTCTCTTTCCCTCGACTTATCTGAGCCATCGTCAGGAAACAATTGGCCAGAAAGCGACAGCCATTGCCCAGTCCCTAGATGGAAAGGATAGGAAAAGTATAGAGCAAGTCTTAGACTTGTATTCCCAGACCAGTGAGATCAAGGGGGCAGTCAAAGGGGAGATGACCGAGGACAAGTTGGAAGTCAAGGACAGCCTTCCTCTGGATACAGATCGCCAGACCACCTCCCTCTTTATCGAGGAACGGGAGGTGAAAACGCAAGATGGTAGTACTATGACTCTCCAGTTTCTGGCTTCAATGGACTTGCAAAAGGAAGCAGAGCAGATTAGTCTTCAATTTCTTCCCTATACCTTGTTGGCATCCTTTCTGATTTCTCTTTTGGTAGCCTACATCTATGCTCGGACCATTGTTGCCCCAATTTTGGAAATCAAGCGGGTGACCCGTCGGATGATGGATCTGGATGCTCAAGTGCGATTGCTCGTGGATTCTAAGGATGAGATTGGGGATCTCAAGGAACAAATCAATAGCCTTTACCAGCACCTTTTAACTGTCATTGCGGACTTGCATGAAAAGAATGAAGCCATTCTCCAGCTTGAGAAAATGAAGGTTGAATTCCTACGAGGGGCTTCCCATGAACTAAAAACACCACTGGCTAGTTTGAAAATCCTAATCGAAAATATGAAAGAGAATATCGGCCGCTATAAAGATAGAGACCACTATCTGGGAGTTGCCTTAGGGATTGTGGATGAGCTCAATCACCACGTTCTCCAGATACTTTCTCTCTCTTCTGTGCAGGAATTACGAGATGATAGGGAAATAATAGATCTCCTCCAGATGACGCAAAGTCTAGTTCAAGATTATTCTTTGCTAGCAAAGGAGAGAGAACTTCAGATTGACAATAGTTTGAACCACCAGCAGGCTTATCTAAATCCATCTGTGATGAAATTGATTCTTTCTAACCTCATCAGCAATGCTATCAAGCACTCCATTCCAGGCGGCTTGGTCCGCATCGGAGAGAGAGAAGGGGAACTTTTTATCGAGAATAGCTGTAGTCCTGAAGAACAAGAAAAACTGGCTCAGTCTTTTTCTGATAATGCTAGTCGCAAGGCCAAGGGTTCTGGGATGGGGCTCTTTGTTGTTAAAAGTTTATTAGAACATGAAAAATTACCTTATCGGTTTGAGATGCAAGAGAATCGCTTAACCTTCTTTATAGTTTTTCCAAAAGTCGACCAAGACTAGGGAGAGAAAAGGTTTACATAGATGAAGCTAGAAGAAATTCAATCGAAACTGCGGGAAAAACTAGATTTTTTTGTCAAAAAGTGATAAAATGAACAATGTAAATGGGATGACCCATAAAAATATACAGGAGGCCTGATAAAATGGCAATCGTTTCAGCAGAAAAATTTGTCCAAGCAGCTCGTGACAACGGTTATGCAGTTGGTGGATTTAACACAAACAACCTTGAGTGGACTCAAGCTATCTTGCGCGCAGCAGAAGCTAAAAAAGCTCCAGTTTTGATCCAAACTTCAATGGGTGCTGCTAAATACATGGGTGGTTACAAAGTTGCTCGCAACTTGATCGCTAACCTTGTTGAATCAATGGGTATCACTGTACCAGTAGCTATCCACCTTGACCACGGTCACTACGAAGATGCACTTGAGTGTATCCGAGTTGGTTATACTTCAGTTATGTTTGATGGTTCACACCTTCCAGTTGAAGAAAACCTTGAAAAAGCTCGTAAAGTTGTAGAATTTGCTCATGCAAATGGTGTATCAGTAGAAGCTGAAGTTGGTACTATCGGTGGTGAAGAAGACGGAATCATCGGTGATGGTGAATTGGCTCCAATCGAAGACGCTAAAGCAATGGTTGAAACTGGTATCGACTTCTTGGCAGCTGGTATCGGTAACATCCACGGTCCTTACCCAGAAAACTGGAAAGGTCTTCACCTTGATCACTTGCAAAAATTGACTGAAGCTGTTCCAGGATTCCCAATCGTATTGCACGGTGGTTCAGGTATTCCTGATGAGCAAATCCAAGCAGCTATCAAACTTGGTGTTGCGAAAGTTAACGTTAACACAGAATGCCAAATCGCATTCGCTAACGCAACTCGTAAATTTGCTCGTGACTACGAAGCAAACGAAGCAGAATACGACAAGAAAAAACTCTTCGACCCACGTAAATTCTTGGCTGACGGTGTAAAAGCTATCCAAGCATCAGTTGAAGAACGTATCGACGTATTCGGTTCAGAAGGTAAAGCTTAAGAAGTTTGTAAAAGTTTGATATAACAGGGTTTATCCGATTTGGATAACCCTTTTTTCTTTGTTTTGCCACAAATTTGCCACACTTATTTTGTTAACGAATCTAAAACAGGAATGATTAGATCTTTTGTTTTTTGTGTAACGTGCAAATAGATATCTGTAACACGACTTCCTCTTGTGTGTACTATACGATCTTGAATTGCTTTGAAAAATGGCAGAACAGGTCGCTATTCGTCTTAGACGAGCAGGTAAGAAACCACCTGTTGTCTCTATTCATGTAGGCTATTCCAAATAGGAAAATAAAAAATCAATCAACTCACAAAAAAGATTGAACCAACTAATTAGACGGGTATGCTAACTAATGTGGTTTTACAGTTATTTCATAAGAAATACAGTTCAGGTGCCGTAAGGAACGTTGCCGTCAACTATTCAGGTCTAGCGAATGAATCGTTTGGACTAGTTTCTTTATTTGATAATGTTGAAAAAATAGAAAAAGAAGAAAGGCTCCAATCAGCGATTGACAGCATCCGAGATCAGTTTGGGTTCTCTTCACTTTTAAAAGCCAATGCTCTTGAGTCAGCATCAAGAAGCATTGTTAGAAGTAAACTAATCGGAGGTCATTCTGCTGGTGGACTAGATGGTTTAAAATGATTGAACGTTCATATTTGCCCTACCAGTCTGCCCGAGAATATCAAGATTCAGGTATTCAAAAGTGAATGGGCTTCTTTTTATCTGAACATACCACGTCACTAGGAGAAGAGAAATATCGTGTCGATTTAACTAGTGACTTAAACATAACAGAAAAATTATTGTTACTTTCTCAGCTTTATGTTGAGAATTTAAAGGGTCGCTTTATAGTCAAACAAAAAACTCAAAAAAAGCCTTAATTGGGGAGGAGGGGGAAATTGCAGTAAAGGAAATATCACTCAAAACACCTGAAGGATACCAACTAGTTGAAGTAGAAGTCATCCTGGACATTCAACTATTAGAAGAGGTTGTCTATGAGTAGAAAAGAACTCTATGAGAATAAATTTCAGATGGACTATTTCTCAGATAACTATATTCGATTTGAAGAAGATTTTCCAAAATACTCAGCAATAGACATACCATTTACTTTTCTAGTTGATGATATTCTCAGAACTATGTCTATGAATCAGAAAAACTACTTCAAATTAAACAAAGAAAATTCCAAAGATGGACGGAATCATTATTTTTATTTTGAAGTTAGTGAAAATCAATTAATAAGAAAGTTGAATTATATAAATGTGCAAAGAAAGTAGCGAATTTTCAAGTAATTTGCTGCTTTCTTTGATATAATGGGAGATGAAAAACTTAAGGAAGTGAAAAACATGGCGAACGAAGCAACGGCAACTGACCAATATGTCAGAAGAGAAATAGAAAAATTTGGTGTCCGATATGATGAGCAAGGCTCTTCTCATCCAGAAATTTCTAAAGCACTAAAAGGAGCTAGTAAGCAAGGAAAATCTGGAATTGGAAAACCTGAATTTGTAATGCAAATTTCAGATTACCTTGTTGTGATTGAGGATAAAAGAGATAACGATAAACTTATCAATCTTACTGATGATGGTTCTATTGCTAAAGATATCCCATCTTTGTCAGGTTATGCAGTTAATGGTGCAGTACACTATGCAAACCATATTGTAACGAAAACAAGCTCTTTTGATGAAGTAATAGCAATAGGTGTTACAGGGGATGAAGAATTTCATAATATTCAACCAATTTTTGTTTCTGTAAGTGATAAAGGGATTACTGAAAAGCCTCTTCCAAAGCTTAGCAGTTTACAAGAACTTCATCCAGATAACATCAATGAATGGTATTCAGTAAATGTACTTGAAGATTATACTATTGAGCAAAAACGTATCTTTGAATTGCAAAATGTTTCCAAAGAATTACATGAAGATTTGCGGAACTACGCATCGCTCGAAGGAGAGAATAAAGCAACGGTAATTTCTGCAATTCTTTTAGCACTTAATGAGGAAGATTTTGATATCAAAAAATTAACGGGTAATAAGTATTCTAAAAAACCTGATGGCACAGAGGATACGACAAAGCCAGTAATTGATAATGATGGAATGAGAATTCTAAAATCAGTTAAGGACTACATTGCATCCGAAGGTGTTATGCCAGAAGACAAGGTCAGTATTCTTCTAAATAAGTTCTCGTTTTTAGCAACGAATGTTCGACTAAATGAAAAAAACGAGACGTTAGGAGTTACACCGCTTCATTATTTTACTAAAAAACTACAAGATAAAGTTATTCACCATTTTAAACAAAATACAGACTATGATATTCTGGGCAATTTTTATGGTGAGTTTGTAAAATATGGAGGCAGTGATGGGAATGGTCTTGGAATTGTTTTGACACCTCATCATATTACAACTCTTATGACGGAATTGATTGATGTGTTACCAACTGATTACGTGTTAGATCCTGCCTGCGGTAGTGGCGCTTTTTTGATTTCTGCAATGAATAGAATGACTAAGCTAGCAAAAGATGAGGATGAAATCAAACATATTAAGCAACATCAATTACTGGGGATAGAGTTGCAGGAAAAGATGTTCACCGTAGCGACAACAAACATGATTTTACGAGGTGATGGCAAAAGTAATCTACAGCTAAATGATATGTTTTCTGTTACTGGTGAAGATATGCAAAAGCAGAAAGTAAATAAAATCTTATTTAATCCACCATATTCTCAAGGGAAAACAGATAAGACCTTGACAGAAATCAATTTTATTCGCCATGCTTTAGATATGCTAGTGACTGGTGGGAAACTAGCAGTGATTGTCCCTCAATCAACTATGGTTGGTAAATCTAAAGAAGAAAAGGAATACAAGAAAAAAATTCTTGAAAAACATACTTTAGATATGGTAATTACTGTAAATAAAGATACATTTCATGGTGTAGGTACTAATACTGTTATCGCAGTTTTTGAGGCAGGAAAACCGCATGATATTGAACGAAAAAAAGTTAAGTTTATAAACTTTGAAGAAGATGAATTTGTTGTGAAAAGACACATTGGTCTCGTTGATAGTGGCAAAGCTAAGGAGAGGAGGAATTTCCTGTTTGATGTTATCAATGGAAATGAGGATAATTACACAACTAAGTTTATGGTGAAATCATCCATTCAACCTGAAGACGAGTGGCTACATAGTTTTTACTATTTTAACGATGAGATACCAAGTGAAGCCGATTTTGAAAAAACAATTGCAGATTATCTGAGTTTTCAATTTGATATGTATGCTCATGGTAGAGGATATTTATTTGAGGTAAATAATGATAAGAAATAAAAAATGGGGAACCTTTTTACTAGGTGATGAAAAAGTTTTTACACTTCATCCGACATTGAATGGAATAGATAAAAATAAACTAATTGATGATGGTGAAAAAAATTTTCCATATATTACTCGCTCAAAAAGTAACAATGGATTAGATATGTTTGTATCCAAACAATCATCTCCAATAAATAAGGGAAATGTTATCATAATTGGTTTGGATACTCAAACAGTTTTTTACCAAGAAGCGGATTTTTATACTGGTCAAAACGTCCAACTTCTCTATAATGAATATTTAAATAAAAATGTTGCAATGTTTTTGATTCCTATTATTAAGAAACAATTAGAGGTTTTGAACTGGGGAGGGAATGGAGCAACTTTAGGTAGACTTAAGAAAAAAAGAGTGTCTCTACCAATTACAGATCTTGGCTTTCCTGATTGGAATTTTATGGGAGAATATGTTCAAACCAAATTAAATAAGATCAATCATAATTATCAGCTTCCTAAACAGCATGTAATTACTGATTTTAGAGAATTAGACGAAGTTGAGTGGGGAGAGTTTTTAATATCGGACTATTTTGATGTTAATAAAGAAAGAGGAAGTGAAAGCAACATGGATTCTTTAGCAAAAGGAAACGTACCTTTAATTTCTGCTAGAAAATTTGGAAATGGTCTAAAGGGATTCGTTGAAACTGAACCGCGAAAAATTAAATCGTCAAATGTGATCACTTGGAATAAAGATGGTGATGGTGGAGCTGGATTAGCTTATTATCAAGAATTTAAGTTTGCAGTTGATTCACATGTGTTTGTCCTATATGCAAAATTTCCTGCCAATAAATACAATCAATTATTTATTGTTACTTTACTTTCTAAATATAAGGAGATTTTTAATCATGGTAGGGCAAATTCCTTATCAAGGTATAAAGCTGAAAAAATAATGTTACCAATTAAAGATGGCTTGCCTGATTTTGTCTTCATGGAACAATACATGAAGCGAATGGAAAATCGCATAATACAAAAGATGGAACAATAACACATGGATATCAATGTTGCACAAGAAAGTACAATCAAAAATTTATTTTCGACATTTTTAACTAAGGACGAGCAGATTTGCTACTTCTCGATTCCTCTTTATCAGCGAAAATATTCATGGAGTGAAAAGCAATGGGAAGAGTTGTTTTCTGATCTCTGTCATTCATTTGCTAAAGCAGATATGAATACTGACTATTGGGGAAACATTATTGTTTATAAGAAGGATTCAGAAAACAACTATGAATTGGTTGACGGTCAGCAAAGAATTATTACCTTGCTGTTATTAATTGCTTCTCTCGGGAGTATTGAAAAAAACGATGGATATCTTCCTTTAAAATTTAATGATGAACAAAATAGTGTTTGGGTTAAAATTGCTGAAAATTCAAGGCTTACGCAAGATGAAAAGCGTCATCCATTCAATAGAGCTAAAAATTATTTTACTACTTTAGTTTCTGAAAAAGAAGTTGACAAACAGGCATTACTAGATCATTTGTTAAGAACGAAGATATCTGTAGTAATTGTCAATGACGAACTAGAGAGTAACTTACTTTTCGGCAGATTAAATACTCGTGGTATTTCGTTGAATGATGTTGATTTAATTAAGCACAGTCTATTTTATGCTACAGAAAGAAGATTGCCTCCAACTGGGGATGATGTTGTCTTGCAAAAATGGAATAATTTGGTTCAAACAACCAGTCAAATGAATATCTCTATCGATGAATTTATTTCGAAGTGGTGGGAGATACACTATGAACTTTCAGAACATAGCCTATATACTTCCTTCCTTGATGAATTAGATACCTCTGAATATCTCAACTTTTTAGATTCTTTGTTATCAGTCGCAACAGAAATTAAAGAATTAAAAATTAATTCAGGAACTGATAATAAAATTGGAAGAAATTTGAAGTGGTTGCTTAAGATTTCTCCTTCTAGACAGTTATTACCTATAATTATCTCGATACAAGAAACAACTTTTGGTAGAAAAGCTAAAGTATCGCTTTTTGAGTTGCTAACTGTATTTGAATTCATTCGAGCTATTTCTCCTCAAACTGATTTTAGCGAACTTGATGAAGAATACCTTGAATTTGGAAAAGCATTATTAAGAGAAGTTGGAGGACATCGTCTGAATGAGCGAGAAATTCTAATTGAAATTGAAAAGTTAAAAGTAAAGATGCGCGAATTATTGCCTGACCTTGAAGATTTCTTGAATAATTTTATCAAATTAAGATGGGATGATAGTGATCGCTGGGAAGGCTCTGGACATGAAAAAATGTTATCTACATATGCCATCTATACACTAAACAATTGGCTAGATGTCATAAATCATGGTGCAGGAGCTGAATATCGAACCAGAGATGATGATGAATACTCTATCGAGCATATCAGAGCGAAAAAAAATGCTACAAACGGAGAACTGTCTCCAGAATATTTGATTGGGAATCTTGTGGTTTTCGAAAAGCAACCCAATAATGATTTAGGGGATGTTGATGTTGGTGAAAAGATTTCAGCATATCGTAAGTCAAGTTACCCTCAAATGAAAGAACTAATTTTTAAAAATAAAAGGAAACATACTCAGTCCTATAGAACTAAGTATGCAATGGAATGGGATATTAAAGATTTTACTATTGCTGCAATTGAAAATAGAGGAAGGTATTTGGCTAATGCTTTTTATGATAAAGTTTTAGAATTATTAGAATAAAGCTATTAGATTGCTTTTCTTCCCCCCTCTATTAATGTGATAACAAAAAAACGCTTCATTTTTTTGTGTTTTAAGGAGACTATTAAGCCAGAATTTTGGACTAATACTCTTCGAAAATTAAATTCAAACTACGTCAGCTTCACCTTGCCGTACTCAAGTACAGCCTGCGGTTAGCTTCCTAGTTTGCTCTTTGATTTTCATTGAGTATAAAAATACCATTTTAAGAGAGAAATCTCTAATTTTATAATCTGTAGGCAAACGCTTGCATTCCATTTTTTATTGGACTATAATAGGTTGGTATAAAGCCTTTTGTAATAATAAAACGTAGAAGGTGTAGAAAGTAAGGATTTAGAAGATTTGTAGTCAAAAATACAATGTTGCTATTCCTTGCTATAGGGAGAGATTTATGGCAATGATAGAAGTGGAACATCTTCAGAAAAATTTTGTGAAGACTGTCAAGGAACCAGGTTTAAAGGGGGCATTGCGCTCCTTTATTCATCCTGAAAAGCAGACCTTTGAAGCGGTCAAGGATTTAACCTTTGAGGTTCCTAAGGGACAGATTTTAGGCTTTATCGGGGCAAATGGTGCTGGGAAGTCGACAACCATCAAGATGCTGACAGGAATTTTGAAACCGACATCTGGTTTCTGTCGGATTAACGGCAAGATTCCGCAGGACAATCGCCAAGACTATGTCAAGGATATTGGGGTTGTCTTTGGGCAACGAACCCAGCTATGGTGGGATTTGGCTCTGCAAGAGACCTACACGGTCTTGAAAGAGATTTACGATGTACCAGACTCGCTCTTTCATAAGCGTATGGACTTTTTGAATGAAGTCTTGGATTTGAAGGACTTTATCAAGGACCCCGTGCGGACTCTTTCACTAGGGCAACGCATGCGGGCGGACATTGCAGCTTCCTTGCTTCACAATCCCAAGGTTCTCTTTTTAGATGAGCCGACCATTGGTTTGGACGTTTCGGTCAAGGATAACATTCGTCGAGCTATTACCCAAATCAATCAGGAGGAAGAAACAACCATTCTCTTGACCACTCATGATCTGAGTGATATTGAGCAGCTCTGTGATCGGATTTTCATGATTGACAAGGGGCAGGAAATTTTTGATGGAACGGTTAGCCAGCTCAAGGAGACCTTTGGCAAGATGAAGACGCTCTCCTTTGAACTGTTACCAGGTCAAAGTCATCTCGTTTCTCGCTATGAAGGCCTGCCTGATATGATCATTGATAGACAAGGAAATAGTCTCAATATTGAATTTGATAGTTCCCGCTACCAGTCGGCGGACATTATCAAGCAAACCCTGTCTGATTTTGAAATCCGTGATTTGAAGATGGTGGATACGGATATTGAGGATATTATCCGTCGCTTCTACCGAAAGGAGCTCTAAAATGGTCAAATTGTGGAGACGTTATAAACCCTTTATCAATGCAGGAATTCAGGAGTTGATTACCTATCGAGTCAACTTTCTTCTTTACCGGATTGGCGATGTCATGGGTGCTTTTGTGGCTTTTTATCTTTGGAAGGCAGTCTTTGATTCCTCGCAGGAGTCCTTGATTCAGGGATTCAGTATGGCAGATATCACCCTCTACATCATCATGAGTTTTGTGACCAATCTGTTGACCAAGTCAGATAGCTCTTTTATGATTGGGGAGGAGGTTAAGGATGGCTCCATTATTATGCGTTTGTTGCGACCAGTGCATTTTGCGGCATCTTATCTCTTTACCGAGCTTGGTTCCAAGTGGTTGATTTTTATCTCTGTCGGACTGCCATTTTTAAGTGTCATTGTCTTGATGAAAATCATTTCTGGACAAGGGATTGTAGAAGTGCTGAGCTTAACTGTCCTTTATCTTTTTAGCTTAACGCTGGCCTACCTGATTAACTTTTTCTTTAATATCTGCTTTGGATTTTCAGCCTTTGTGTTTAAAAATCTATGGGGTTCCAATCTACTAAAGACTTCCATAGTGGCCTTTATGTCTGGGAGTTTAATTCCCTTGGCTTTTTTTCCGAAGGTTGTTGCAGATATTCTGTCCTTCTTGCCTTTTTCATCCTTGATTTACACTCCAGTCATGATCATTGTTGGGAAATATGATGCTAGTCAGATGCTTCAGGCTCTCGCTTTGCAGTTTTTCTGGCTTTTAGTGATGATAGGTTTGTCTCAGTTGATTTGGAAACGAGTCCAGTCATTTATCACCATTCAAGGAGGTTAGTATGAAAAAATATCAACGCATGCATCTGATTTTTATCAGACAATACATCAAACAAATCATGGAATACAAGGTGGATTTTGTGGTTGGTGTGCTAGGAGTCTTTCTAACCCAAGGCTTGAACCTCTTGTTTCTCAATGTCATTTTTCAACACATTCCAGCCCTAGAAGGTTGGACTTTTCAAGAAATCGCCTTTATCTATGGATTTTCCTTGATTCCCAAGGGACTGGACCATCTCTTTTTTGACAATCTCTGGGCGCTAGGTCAACGCTTGGTTAGAAAAGGGGAGTTTGACAAGTATCTGACTCGTCCTATCAATCCTCTTTTTCACATTCTGGTTGAGACCTTTCAGATTGATGCCTTGGGTGAACTTTTGGTTGGTGGCATTTTACTAGCGACTACGATGACTAGCATTGCTTGGACTCTTCCAAAATTCCTGATTTTTCTAGTCTGTATCCCCTTTGCGACCTTGATTTATACTTCCTTGAAAATCGCGACAGCCAGTATCGCTTTTTGGACCAAGCAGTCAGGCGCCATGATTTACATTTTCTATATGTTCAATGATTTTGCCAAGTATCCAATTTCCATTTATAATTCAGCTCTTCGTTGGTTGATTAGCTTTATCGTGCCTTTTGCCTTTACGGCTTACTATCCTGCTAGCTATTTCTTGCAGGACAAGGATGTGATCTTTAATATCGGAGGTTTGATTTTAATTTCCCTCGTCTTCTTTGCTATTTCCTTGAAACTCTGGGACAAGGGCTTGGATTCCTACGAAAGTGCAGGGTCCTAAGAGGAAGAAACTCAAAGCCTTGTCTCAGGACAGGCTTTTTCTAATAGAGATGGAAATTCCTTGACAACTATTTTCAGAGTGCTATACTGTAAGTGTAATCGCCGATTTAGCTCAGTTGGTAGAGCAAGGCACTCGTAAAGCCTAGGTCACAGGTTCAATCCCTGCAATCGGCAAAATGAAGAAACTCATTCTACTGGGTTTCTTTTTATTTTATCTTAACTATTGAACCACTTAGACTGAGATATAGACCAGATAGGCAAAAGGTCTTGTTCTTGAGAAACTCCTCTGCTATAATGATTTTTGTAAGGGACGTGAGGAATCGATACCAGGTAACTCAAGTTCCTAAAAAAGAAATTGGAGATAAGGAAATGAAAAAGTTATTGGGAATCGTATTTTTACTAGCAGCAGCGACAGTATTGTATTTTGGTTCTGTAGGCTGGCCAAGTTTGGATGTCAACCTCTGGTCACTGATTCCGGTAGGATTGTTCCTCTTTTTCACTCTAGAGAATCTTTGGAAAAAGGATTACAAGGCTAGTCTGATGTGTTTGATTATTGCCTTTATCATTGCGAATGCAATTTTGGATCTGTTGCCAATTTCAAGTGGCTTGGTAATTGGAGCGGGCGTACTAGCTTGCATTGGTATTGGATACCTCTTTCCTGATAAAGAAGGAAAATAAGAAGGAAGAGTGAATAAAGTCAGGATCTAACTGAAATATTTGTTGGATCTTTTTTTATGTCTAAAAATATAAGAAAGAATTTTTGATGGTAAAAGATTATTTCTAGTTTTCTTTTTTGATTCTAAATTAGGCTAAGATAAAATAAATTTTTTTGTTTGAGATAGTAAAAAGCTAATCCTGTTTAAAATGTCAAGTAAAGTCCGATATCGTATTTATTATAATAAATTTCGCTTCGATACTCTCTGGAAATTCTCCAATTTTTATAAAAAACAATCCAAAACATTGTTTTTATCTATATTCGATTGACAAATTTTTTATTGGTAATAAAATCGTATTATAAGATAAATATAATAAGCAGCCTGCTCTCTGATAAAATGAAAGCGGTTACTAACAGGAGGATTACATGCAAAAAGGTAATTGGAACAAAAAGAGAGTCTATAGTATTCGAAAATTTTCAGTCGGTGCTTGCTCTGTGCTTATTGGAACATGTGCTCTATTATTGGGGGCGAGCCTTAGTCAGGCTTCTTCGGTATATGCCAACGAAAATACTGAAGAGATTGTGTCAACAAATAGGACTGAGCACCAGCCTGAAAACAAGGAAGCTACTGGACTCTCAAGTGAACATAAAGCTGAAGGGGTTACGACAGAAAAAGCTAGTGAGAAACCTGTTAAAGCTGAAAATGTATCTCTAAAGGAAAATGCGGATGGTAGTGATGCTACAGTTAAACCTCAAGCCGAGCAACCTTTAGTTTCAGCGGCTAATAATCAAGCAGTTCCCTCAGAAGAAGGTAAGGCTGAAGTCGAAAACAAAACAGAAGAAGCGAACAAGCTTGAAGATAGCAAGAAGCTTGAAGAAACAAATAAGACTGAGGTAACGGATAAATCTGAAGATAAAAATAAATCTGAGGATAAGAAGAAATCTGAAGAAACAAATAAAGCAGAATCACAAGATCGTTCTGTTTCAAAAGATAAGCAAGAATTCAAATCTGCTACGAATGAAGTAGTTGATAAGTTAATTGAAGATAGAAACATTTCCTTCAATCAGAATTGGCACTTTAAACTAAATGCCAATGCAAATGAAGCTGTTAAACCAGATGCAGATATTACTTCATGGAAAAAAATGGATCTTCCTCATGACTGGAGTATTCATTTTGATTTTGACCATGATTCTCCAGCTCAAAACGAGGGTGGTCAACTGAATGGTGGAGATGGCTGGTATCGGAAAACCTTTAAGTTAGACGAAAAGGACTTAAATAAAGATGTTCGTGTAACCTTTGATGGAGTTTACATGGATTCACAAGTATTCGTCAATGGGCAGCTAGTAGGTCACTATCCAAATGGATACAATCAATTTTCATATGACATTAGTAACTACCTTCATAAAGATGGGAGAGAAAATGTTATTTCTGTTCATGCAGTTAATAAGCAACCAAGTAGTAGATGGTATTCAGGAAGTGGTATCTATCGAGACGTATCATTACAAGTAACAGACAAGATTCATGTTGAAAAGAATGGGACAACTATTTTAACTCCAAAACTAGAAAGTCAACAAGGAGGAAAAGTTGAAACCCAAGTAAGCAGTAAAATTGTTAATACAGACAATAAAGACCATGAAATTGTAGCAGAGTATCAAATTTTTGAACGAGGTGGGAAGGCAGTTACAGAACTTGTTCGAACTGAGAGTAAAACTCTAAAAGCAAAAGAAACCCTTCATTTGGATTCAGCATTAGAGGTTGAAAAACCAAAATTGTGGACAGTGTCATCTGATAAACCTGCTTTATATGAGATGGTAACTCGTGTTTATAAAGATGGTCAGCTTGTAGATGCTAAAAAAGATTTATTTGGTTATCGCTACTATAACTGGACTCCAGACCAAGGATTCTCTTTGAATGGTGAACACATCAAGTTCCATGGAGTTTCATTGCACCATGATCACGGAGCACTAGGAGCAGAAGAAAACTATAAGGCAGAATACCGTCGTCTGAAACAGATGAAGGAAATGGGAGTGAATTCGATTCGTACAACCCACAATCCAGCAAGTCCTCAGACCTTGCAAATTGCAGCCGAGCTTGGTTTGCTTGTCCAGGAAGAAGCCTTTGATACTTGGTATGGCGGTAAGAAACCATATGACTATGGTCGTTTCTTTGAAAAAGATGCTACCCATCCAGAGGCAAGAAAAGGTGAAAAATGGTCTGATTACGATCTTAGAACAATGGTAGAAAGAGATAAAAACAATCCTGCTGTTGTCATGTGGTCTATTGGTAACGAAATCGGTGAAGCAGATGGGAAAGCCCATTCACTAGCAACTGTCAAACGCTTGGTGAAAGTGGTGAAATCTGTTGATAAGACACGTTATGTAACCATGGGAGCTGATAAATTCCGTTTCGGAGATGGAACTGGGGACCATGAAAAGATTGCAGATGAACTGGATGCAGTTGGATTGAATTACTCTGAAGAAAATTATCAAACTCTTCATGCGAAACATCCTAAATGGCTCATTTATGGTTCAGAAACATCTTCAGCAACTCGTACAAGAGGAAGTTATTTCCATCCAGAAAGTGAGTGGGTAGGAAGTAACCAATATTGGCGTAATTACGAACAATCCGATTATGGTAATGATCGTGTTGGTTGGGGTAAAACTGCTACAGCATCATGGACCTTCGATAGAGATCATCCAGGATATGCTGGACAATTCATTTGGACTGGTACAGATTACATCGGTGAACCAACACCATGGCACAATCAAAATAGTACACCGGTAAAAAGTTCCTACTTTGGTATTGTTGATACCGCAGGTATTCCAAAAAATGACTATTATCTCTACCAAAGTCAGTGGGTTTCTGCCAAGAAAAAACCAATGGTTCATTTACTTCCTCACTGGAACTGGGAAAAGACTGAATTGGCCGACAATGTTGCAGATGCTGAAAATCGAATCCCAGTTAGAGCCTATTCCAATGCTGCTAGTGTTGAGTTGTTCTTAAATAATGAGTCACTAGGTCTTAAAAAATTCAACAAAAAACAAACAAGTGACGGTCGAACATATCAAGAAGGTGAAAATCCTCAAGAACTATACTTGGAGTGGAAAGTCGCTTATAAACCAGGAACTTTAGAAGCGGTAGCTCGAGATGAGTCTGGCAAGGAAATTGCTCGTGATAAGATTGTGACTGCTGGTGAACCCGCTGGTGTCCGTTTGGTTAAGGAAGAAAATGCAATCGCTGCAGATGGAAAAGATTTGACTTATATCTATTACGAAATTGTAGATAGTAAGGGTAATGTTGTACCAACTGCTAACAATCTAGTTCACTTCCAACTTCATGGACAAGGTCAACTGGTTGGTGTGGATAATGGTGAGCAAGCTAGTCGTGAACGTTATAAAGAACAAGCAGATGGTTCTTGGATTCGTAGAGCCTTTAATGGTAAAGGGGTAGCGATTGTTAAATCGACTGATCAAGCAGGTAAATTTACCCTCACAGCTTATTCGGGATTGTTGAAATCAGATCAAGTTACAGTTTTCACAGGTAAGTCAGACCAGTCAGAAAAAACTGTTTTAGGAACAGAAATACCAAAAGTTCGGACAGTTTTAGGTCAAAAACTTAAAATGCCTCAGACAGTGCCATTTGTCTATAGTGATGGTAGTCGTGAAAAACGACCTGTAACCTGGTCTCAAGCAGATGTCAGTCAAGCTGGAATTGTAACTGTAAAAGGTATGTCTGATGGGCGTGAAGTTGAGGCTCGTGTTGAAGTTCTTACAATTGCGAATGAACTTCCAGCTGTTAAACGCATGGCACCTGGAACAGACTTGAGCTCTGTGGATAAACTTGTTTCACTTGTTTCATCAGATGGTCGTATTCACAATTACGAAGTTGAAAATTGGGAAATTTCACCAGAAGATCAAGAGAAGTTGTCTACTCCAGGGGCACATATCCAGATGACTAGCCAATTGGGAGATAGAACTATCCACGCTACTTTGATAGTTGATGATGGTAAGGAATTGGCTCAAGTTACACCAACTATAGCAGTAGGTGGTGAAAGTGTTACGGAACTTTCAAAAGAGCATCCTGTACATTATCATAAACTTTCTTATGGTGCAAAAATTCCAGAAGTCAGTGCGAGTGCTGAAAATGCCGATGTGAAGGTCGTTCAGGCAAATGAGTCAAATGGAATGCGTGCTAGTATCTATGTTCAACCTAAAGATGGTGGACAATTACAAACTTATGCAGTTCAGTTCCTTGTTGATTCTCCACAAATTGAAAGCTTGAGTCTCAGAGTGGATCAAGCTGCTAGTCTCAAAGAAGATCAAACTGTTAAAATGACAGTTTTAGCCCGTTATCAGGATGGAACTGAAGCTGTTTTACCAACCGATAAGGTGACTTTCTCAAGCCAAGGCGAGGGAGGGGTCTCTGTTAATAAGGGAATGCTAGAGTTGCATAAACCGGGAAGTCTCACTTTACAAGCTCAATATGAAGGTGCAAAAGGAGAACTTCCTCTAACGATTGCAGCAAATACTGAAGAGAAAGTTGTCCAGGCTATTCGTCCAGTTAACCTTGTGACAGATTTGCACCAAACACCAAATCTTCCATCTACAGTGACAGTTGAGTACGATAAAGGATTTCCAAAAGTTCATAAGGTGGTTTGGGATACGATTCCATCTGAAAAATTAAATCACTATCATACTTTCGAAGTTCTTGGTAAGGTTGAAGGATTGAATCAAGAAGCGCGTGCGACAGTATCAGTAGAAGGAATTGTAAAAGTTGAAGATGTGAGCATCACAACACCAATTGCTGAAGCACCAAGCTTACCAGAGAGTGTCCGTACTTATTATTCAAACGGCCAAGTATCTTCAGCTAAGGTGGCTTGGGATACTATTGATGCAAGCCAGTATGCAAAAGAGGGAATCTTTACTGTAACAGGCCATGTGGAAGGAACACAGCTGACAACGAAATTACATGTTCGTGTATCCAATCAAACAGAAATCGGCAATAATATTTCAGATCAATGGACAGGTTCAGAATTACCACTTGCTTTTGCATCAGATTCTCATTCTTATGACCCAGTATCTAATGTAAATGATAAAGTGATTTCTTACGGTGATCAGCCTGCAAATCGTTGGTCAAACTGGAAACGTTCTGAAGAAGCTTCAGTAGGGGTACTCTTTGGAGATTCAGGTATTTTGACAAAACGTTCGGTAGATAACTTGAATGTAGCCTTTTATGAAGATAGTGGTGTAGGTGCTCCAAAATCTTACGTCATTGAGTATTATGTTGGTGAAAAAGCTCCAACTGCACCGAAGAATCCTGGTTATGTAGAGGGTGAAAACCACGTATTTAATGACAGTAAAAATTGGAAACCAGTTACAAATCTTAAGGCTCCAGATCAGTTAAAAGCTGGAGAAATGAATCATTTCAGTTTTGACAAGGTAGACACCTACGCTGTACGTATTCGCATGACCAGAGCTGATGATAAACTTGGAACATCCATTACAGAATTACAAGTTTTCTCTAAAAAGGTAGCACCAGCTAAAGAGGCAACTACTAAGATTAAGGTGGCTGGAAAAGATCTTCCTCACTTTAATCCAGACTTAACAGATTACTATTTAGACTATAGTGATGGAAAAATTCCAGAAGTAACAGCTAGTATCACAAATAATGGACTGGCTACAGTAGTTCCTAGTGTGAAAGAAGGCGATCCTGTCCGTGTTATTGTGAAAGCAGAAAATGGCGATATTCTTGGAGAATACAACCTTCACTTTACAAAAGATAAAGATTTGTTGGCTCGTAAACCAATTGCTGCTGCTAAACAGTCTCAATTGTTGCAACTGGGTCAACCTTTGGAATTGCCAAATAAGGTTCCTGTTTATTTCGCAGGTAAGAGCGGTTATGACGTAAAAGATTTGGCAGTTGAATGGGAAACAGTTCCTGCTTCTACCCTAAGCAAGGCTGGAGAATATACAATTAAAGGCCATGTAGTTGGTAGTGAAGTCCCAGTAGAATTATCTGTTCGAGTAACGGACAAGGTCGGTAGATCACTTTCTGATAATCCAGATTATCTTGCTACTCATAGTCAGGCTTTTGCTTCAGCCACTAATGATTTGGATGACAATTCGAATGACCGTGTAGATTATCTAAATGATAACGACCGAAATCAAGACAACCGTTGGACAAACTGGTCCGCTAATCCATCCGCTAATCCAGAAGTATCAGTTGGTGTTATCTTTAAAAAGAATGGTAAAATTGTGGATAGAAAGGTTTCACAAGCTAAACTAAACTTCTTTGCAGATAGTGGAACAGATGCCCCAGCTAAACTTGTCTTGGAACGATATATTGGTCCTGACTTTGATGTTCCGGTTTACTATTCAAACTATAGCTATGAAGCAAATCATCCATTTAATAACCCTGATAATTGGGAACTTGTTCCTTATTATGCAGATAAAGAAATTCAAGCTGGAAATGAGATCAATGTGACCTTTAAACCTGTGACTACCAAAGCTATGAGATGGCGCATGGATAGAAAAGCAGATAAAAATGGGGTTGCTTTAACTGAATTAAGTTTCCGAGCACCAAGTGAGCTTGCAAAAGAGAGCACAGAGGGAAGAATTTTAGTAGATGGTAAGGAGCTTCCTGACTTCTCTGAAAATCGTTTCGATTATGAATTGATTTATAAAGGGGAACGTCCAAAAATCACTGTAGAAGGGAAAGATCAAGTTACATCTACAATTGTGGATAGTGGAAAAGAAAATCTTCCTGTATTAGTCCGTCTGGTATCAGAGAGTGGTAAGAATGTCAAAGAATACCGAATTAAATTGACTAAGGAAAAAGTGATAGATGGAAAACTTGTAGCTCCTGCTCAATATGACTTGCCTAGTCTTGAAGTGGTAGACAAAGAATTAAACTTCCAAACTCTTGAACAAAAAGACGATACTCTGCTTGAAGGAGAAGTTCGCCTATTGCAAGAAGGTAAAGTTGGTAAGGAACGTATCTATACAGAAGTAACGACTGATGGCAAGCACGAAGAAAAATCACGTGAGATTCTGGAAGAACCTGTAAATAGAATTCTGTTGGTAGGTACTAAGAAGAAAACAAGTAACATTGAGACACCTGCGGGTGGACATCAAGACAATGGTAGCAGTCAACCTACGGAACAAAAACCAGGAGCAAATCCGAATCCAAATATTGTCCTTCCAAATCCATCAAATAATGGTGTGACAAGTAACAGTTCAGATTTTAAAAATAATCTATCAGTTGCTTCGAACATTGTGATACAAACTCCTACTCAGGAAAGCAAAAAACCTGGCTGGGCCAAGGAAGATGGTAAATGGTATTATCGTCAACAAAATGGAGACTTGGCTAAGGGTTGGGTCAAAGATGGAGATACTTGGTATTACTTTGATCAAACAGGAAAAATGGAAACTGGCTGGATTAAAGACCAATCAGGTACATGGTATTACTTGAATCAATCAGGGGCTATGTCATCTAATGAGTGGATTTTGGACCAAGCTGGTAAGTGGTACTATGTTGATGCATCGGGTTCGATGAAGACAAGTCAATGGTTCCAAGTTGGAGACAAATGGTATTATGTTGATGAAAATGGAGCTCTTGCTGTCAATACAGTAACTCCGGATGGTTATCAAGTAAATGAAAACGGTGAGTGGGTCGGATAAGATTGATTTGAGGAATGTAACTTTCTCATTAAGATTTATTCTGTGCAGTGTCCCCAAGTGAAACAAGAGAAGTCTCGCTTGGGAACTATCTACTCGAACGATTTTTAAACCAGAAAAAAGGATTTAACCCATGTCGAAAGGGTTAAATCCTTTATTTTTTATGTCTTATATAAGATTTAACTAGAGAGCCATTAATTCAACAATCATCTCAATATACATGACAAGGGTCAATAAGAATCCTGCACGCCAGAAGAATTTGATGAATTTAGGATAGTAAAAGCTACGTTTTTTCAAAAGAAAGAAAAAAACGAGGATAATGGCTAGGAGTGAGAGGGCTAGGCCAAGTCTAGGAAGAAAATTATGGGTAAAGGTTTTAGCTGTGATTAGGTAGTACTCAAATACCAAGACTGGAAAAGCCAAATCCGCAAAGTTTCGTCCTAGTTTTTTTAATCTAAAAAGTTTGGTTATGATAATGCAGACGACTAAGGTCAGTATCAATAATAAAATAGATGCTAATTTCATTAAAATCATACCCATATTGTATCATAAAAAATCGCTAAAGGAAATGAGAAACAGAGGAATTTATAGGAAAGTCAGGCTTTTGAGATTGTGGGTGATTTTTGTTATAATGAAAGTTATGAAATCTTATAACACCTTGAATGATTATTATCGAAAACTTTTTGGAGAAAAGACTTTTAAAGTCCCTATTGATGCGGGATTTGACTGTCCCAATCGTGATGGAACTGTGGCTCATGGGGGCTGTACTTTTTGTACGGTTTCTGGTTCTGGAGATGCTATCGTAGCACCGGATGCCCCTATCCGTGAGCAATTTTATAAGGAAATTGACTTTATGCACCGCAAGTGGCCAGATGTCCAGAAGTATCTGGTTTATTTTCAAAATTTTACCAACACCCATGAAAAGGTGGAAGTCATCCGAGAGCGCTATGAGCAGGCTATCAACGAGCCAGGTGTAGTAGGAATCAATATTGGAACACGCCCAGACTGTTTACCAGACGAAACCATCGAATATTTGGCTGAATTATCGGAGCGCATGCATGTGACGGTTGAATTGGGCTTGCAGACTACTTATGAAGCAACCTCTGACCTGATTAACCGTGCCCATTCCTATGAATTGTACGTGGAAACGGTCAAGCGTTTGAGAAAGTATCCCAAGATTGAGATTGTTTCACATCTGATCAATGGACTTCCTGGTGAAACCCATGAGATGATGGTTGAAAATGTCCGTCGCTGTGTTACGGATAACGATATTCAAGGAATTAAACTGCACTTGCTTCACCTTATGACAAATACGCGTATGCAACGGGACTACCATGAGGGACGTTTGCAATTGATGAGTCAGGACGAATATGTCAAGGTCATCTGTGACCAATTGGAAATCATTCCCAAGCATATCGTCATCCACCGAATCACGGGAGATGCACCTAGAGAAATGCTGATTGGTCCTATGTGGAGCCTCAATAAATGGGAAGTGCTAAATGCTATTGAAACAGAAATGCGACGTCGTGGAAGCGTTCAAGGATGTAAGGCTGTAAAACAGGAGTTTAATAATGAAAAGACCACTTGAAATGGCACATGATTTTTTGGCTGAGGTTGTAACTCAGGACGATATCGTAGTGGATGCGACTATGGGAAATGGCCACGATACCCTTTTTTTATCTAAGCTAGCCAAGCAAGTCTATGCCTTTGATATTCAGGAACAAGCCTTGGAAAAGACCATAGAACGTTTGAACCAGGCTGGAATGACAAATGCCCAGTTGATTTTTCAAGGTCATGAGACACTAGACCAGTTTGTGACAGAAGCCAAGGCAGGGATTTTTAATCTGGGTTATCTGCCGTCGGCCGATAAGTCCGTCATTACCA
Organism: bacterium; assembly: GCA_905221035.1. Taxonomy (GTDB): domain Bacteria; phylum Bacillota; class Bacilli; order Lactobacillales; family Streptococcaceae; genus Streptococcus. Next base: position 30,187 of record CAJNBP010000014.1, read on the forward strand.
AGCCTCAGACAACCATTGAAGCCTTAGAAAAGCTGTGTCATTTGCTTGTTAAAGGGGGACGGATTGCCATCATGATCTACTATGGTCATGAGGGAGGAGACCTCGAGAGGGACGCTGTCTTGGATTTTGTTAGCCAGTTGAACCAACAAGAGTATACAGCTGCTATTTACCGAACTTTAAATCAAGTCAACAACCCACCATTTTTAGTTATGATTGAAAAATTAGAGAGATATAAACATGGATAAACAATACCTACGTGAAAAGCTGGATGCTATGCGCCAGAATTTTGTTGAATCAACCCACCACGAACGTGCGGTGGGGGTGTTAGACCAAGCGCATATGAGCAAAAAAATGCTGAAAATCAAGAAAAAATTAGTAGCTCTTGAAATGGAACGGTGCCAGCGAAAAATTGAGCACAAAGATTGTTCTAAGATTGATCAAAAGATTAAAGAGCAGAAGGAGATATTTGAATCCTGTTGTAAAAAAGATTAAGGAGGAAGTGTGTGGAATTACTGATTTACCTCATCCTATTTTTACTGGTTTTGATTGTCTCGAGTACAACCAATAAACTCCTACCCTTTTTGCCTCTCCCCTTGGTGCAAATTCTTTTGGGAATCGTGATTGGTCTCTTTTTACCCAATACCGACTTTCACCTTAATACGGAGTTATTTTTGGCCTTAGTTATCGGGCCCTTGCTTTTCCGAGAGTCAGAGGAAGCGGATATTACGGCTATTTTAAAACACTGGCGAATCATTGTTTATCTCATATTTCCAGTGATTTTTATCTCGACCCTGAGTTTGGGTGGCTTGGCCCATCTTCTTTGGTTCAGCCTTCCCTTAGCAGCTTGTTTGGCTGTTGGGGCAGCCCTTGGCCCTACGGACTTGGTGGCCTTTGCCTCTCTTTCGGAGCGTTTTAGCTTTCCTAAGCGCGTGTCCAATATCCTCAAAGGTGAAGGACTCTTGAATGATGCTTCTGGCTTGGTGGCTTTTCAGGTGGCCTTGGCCGCTTGGACAACAGGAGCCTTTTCCCTTGGGCAAGCAGGTAGTTCGCTCATCTTTTCAATTCTAGGCGGTTTTTTGATTGGCTTTTTAACAGCCATGACCAATCGTTTCCTCCATACTTTTTTGTTAAGTGTGCGCGCAACGGATATTGCCAGCGAACTTTTATTAGAATTGAGTTTGCCTCTGGTGACCTTCTTCCTAGCAGAAGAAGTACACGTTTCAGGGATTATTGCTGTTGTAGTTGCGGGGATTTTAAAGGCAAGTCGCTTTAAGAAAATTACGCTTCTCGAAGCCCAAGTGGATACGGTGACTGAGACAGTCTGGCATACAGTGACCTTTATGCTCAACGGTTCTGTCTTTGTAATTTTGGGAATAGAGTTGGAAATGATAGCAGAGCCTATCTTGACCAATCCAATCTATAATCCCTTACTCTTACTGGTATCTCTTGTTGCCCTTACCTTTGTCCTCTTTGCCATTCGTTTTGTCATGATCTATGGCTATTATGCCTACAGGACTCGACGCCTCAATAAAAAATTGAATAAGTATATGAAGGATATGCTTCTCTTGACCTTCTCAGGTGTCAAGGGAACGGTGTCGATTGCTACGATTCTTCTGATACCAAGTGATTTAGAGCAGGAATATCCAATTTTACTTTTCCTTGTCGCAGGTGTCACGCTTGTCAGCTTTTTAACTGGCCTCGTGGTCTTGCCTCATCTTTCTGACGAACAGGAAGAAAGCAAGGACTATCTCATGCATATCGCCATTTTGAATGAAGTGACGCTAGAGTTGGAAAAAGAGTTGGAAGACACCAAAAATAAACTTCCCCTCTATGCGGCTATTGACAATTATCATGGACGTATTGAGAATCTCATTCTGAGTCAAGAAAATAAGGGGGCTCAAGAAGACTGGGAGGCCTTGAAACTTCTTATCCTCAGTATTGAAAGTGATGGTCTGGAACAAGCCTACGAGGAAGGCAAGATGAGTGAACGTGCTTATCGGGTTTACCAACGTTACTTGAAAAACATGGAACAAGGTATCAATCGCAAGTTTGCTTCACGTTTGACCTATTATTTCCTTGTTTCCTTGCGGATTCTACGTTTTCTCCTTCACGAAGTCTTTACCTTTGGCAAGACTTTCCGCAGTTGGAAAAATGAAGAATCACAGAAACTCAGAGCCCTTGACTATGACCAAATTGCAGAGCTCTATCTAGAAAATACAGAGATGATTATCGAAAGTTTGGAGAACTTAAAAGGGGTTTATAAGAGTTCCTTGATTAGCTTCATGCAGGATTCTCGTCTCCGTGAAACAGCTATCATCACCAGTGGTGCCTTTGTCGAACGGGTTATCAATCGTGTCAAACCTAACAATATCGATGAAATGCTGAGAGGCTATTATTTGGAGCGTAAATTGATTTTCGAATATGAAGAGAAACGATTGATTACGACCAAGTATGCCAAGAAATTACGGCAAAATGTGAATAACTTAGAGAACTATTCTCTCAAGGAAACTGCCAATACCCTGCCTTATGATATGGTGGAATTGGTAAGAAGAAATTAATCAAGATTGTAAGTGAAGGAGTGTGACATGAAGAAGTGGTGGAAAGAGCTGATAGACAGGCCTTTAGTAAAAGCTTTTTTGCATTATTATCAAGCCTCGGATAGTGAGTTGACCAGTGTCGCAGTAGCCTACTATTGGTTGATTTCGATATTTCCTCTGCTTTTGGTGGTGGTCAATATCCTCCCTTATTTTCAGATTCCGGTTTCTAATTTTTTAAAGGTTGTCAATGAATTTTTGCCCGATACGGTCTATGATGTAGTCGCAAAGATTATTACAGAAGTACTGACCCAACCTTCAACAGGCTTATTGAGTTTTGCGGTTTTGTCAGCCCTCTGGACTTTTTCCAAATCCATGAATTTTCTGCAGAAAGCCTTTAATAAAGCCTTTGGAGTGGCAAAAAATCGAGGAATGATTTCCCATCAGCTCATGAGTTTGTTTGTCAGTTTCGGCTTGCAGATTCTCTTTGCTCTTGCTCTCTTTCTGAGTGTTTTTGGCCGCATGCTCCTCAACCTTATCAAAAGCTACTGGAAATCAGATAGTCTTCTCTTTGATTATCTGCAGGATCTGACAGGCCCCTTGGTCTATACCTTGATTTTTGCCATCTTGGTCATGCTTTATTATTTCCTGCCCAATGTTAAGGTGCGACGAATTCGAAATGTATTACCAGGTAGTACCTTTGTCTTGTTGACTTTGGTTTTACTACTTAATATCTTTTCAGTCTATGTCAACAACTATGTTAATCACCTCGTGGACGTTCGTTTCTTCAGTTCCATCGTTGTGGTGGTTATGATGTTCTGGTTTATTCTCATCGCTAAGATTTTGATTGTCGGTGCGGTGATCAATGCCAGTGTGCAGAGTTTGAAAGATCCGAGCTTGAGAACAGACTAATTCTTTATCCATAACAAAACGCATACTATCGAGGTTTTATTGCCTGATAATATGCGTTTTTTGATTATGAAAATTAATAGATAAACATGGCGTCACCGAAACTGAAGAAGCGGTAGTGTTCTTGAATGGCATGGTGGTAGGCATCTAAGACTAATTCGCGACCTGCAAAGGCAGAAACCAACATGACTAGAGTTGATTTTGGCAGGTGGAAGTTGGTTGAGAAGGCATCGACAACCTTCCATTCATAGCCAGGTTTGATAAAGATATTGGTCCAGCCAGAATCTGCTTGGATTTGTCCATCAAACTTGGAACCAATAGTTTCCAAGGTGCGGATAGAAGTGGTTCCGACAGCGATGACACGACCTCCATTTTCCTTAACAGAGCGGAGGGTGGCAGCTGCTTCCTCAGAAAGCTGGTAGAATTCTGAGTGCATTTCGTGTTCGTCCAGATTGTCCACAGAAACGGGTCTAAATGTTCCGAGTCCGACATGGAGAGTCAAATAGACCAGATGAACCCCCTTGGCTTGGATTTCTGCCAGCAGTTCTTTGGTGAAGTGAAGACCAGCAGTCGGTGCTGCAGCAGAGCCACTTTCCTTAGCGTAGACAGTTTGATAACGTTCACGGTCATCCAGTTTTTCATGGATATAAGGTGGTAGTGGCATTTCTCCCAGACTTTCCAAAACTTCTAGGAAAATTCCTTGGTATTCAAAGCGGACAATGCGGCCCCCGTGGGTCAATTCCTCCGTAACGACAGCGCTGAGACGGCCATCACCAAAGCTGACACGAGTACCAACCTTGAGGCGTTTGGCAGGTTTAGCCAGAACTTCCCACTCATCTCCAGCAGTGTTTTTTAGGAGGAGAAGTTCCACATGACCCCCAGTTTCTTCCTTTTGACCATAAAGGCGGGCAGGGAGAACGCGAGTATCGTTCATAACAAGGGCATCACCAGGTTCAAGCATATCAATAATAGAGTGGAAGTGCTTATCCTGCATTGCTCCCGTCTCACGATTGACGATGAGGAGTTTAGAGGCATCCCGTTTTTCAAGAGGGGTTTGGGCAATCAATTCCTCTGGCAAGTGGAAATCAAAATCAGCTGTATTCATATATCTGTTCATTCTTTCTAAGTTCTAATCCTATCCATTATAACATGTTTCAAGAGTGGGCGCTCTTTTTTTAGAAATTAAATCGTTTTCACTTGACAAAAATTGGTCTATACCATATAATAAATATAGATAGAAATGGAGGATGAAAAGATGAAAGTCATTAAAGTTGAAAACCAAGTCGAAGGTGGAAAAGTTGCGTTTGAGATTTTGAAGGAAAAATTAGCCAATGGCGCTCAAACATTGGGACTTGCGACAGGAAGCAGCCCACTTGAATTTTACAAGGAAATTGTTGAAAGTGACCTTGATTTTTCAAATCTAACCAGTGTTAACCTTGATGAGTATGTAGGCCTTGATGGCGACAATCCTCAGTCTTACCGTCACTTCATGCAAGAAAACTTGTTCAACCAAAAACCATTTAAAGAAAGTTTCTTGCCTCGTGGGGTTAAGGATCATGCTGAAGCTGAAGTTGAACGCTACAATCAAATTTTGGATGATCATCCAGTTGACCTGCAAATCTTGGGAATTGGTCGTAATGGACATATTGGTTTTAATGAGCCTGGTACTCCATTTGATAGTCAAACACACCTTGTAGAGCTTGACCAGTCTACTATCGAAGCCAATGCTCGCTTCTTTGACAAGATTGAAGATGTCCCAACTCAAGCCATTTCAATGGGGATTAAAAACATCTTAGATGCTAAGTCAATTATTCTCTTTGCTTACGGTGAATCAAAAGCAGAAGCCATTGCCGGCACCGTGTCTGGTCCAGTGACTGAGAACCTACCAGCAAGTAGCCTGCAAAATCACCCTGATGTGACCATTATTGCAGATGCTGAAGCGCTTAGCTTGCTTGAAAAATAAAAAGCAATGTTCTATTGAACGCTTTCAACTCTTGTATAAATGGAAGAAAAAATCAAAATTAAACCGCATTTTTTCTTGACAATTATTCCTTTTACGTGTAGAATAGAATAGATCTTGAACTTGAAGGGAGTGAAAAAAATGTCTAAAACAGTAGTACGTAAGAATGAATCTCTTGACGACGCACTTCGTCGTTTCAAACGTGCGGTTACTAAAGCTGGTACTCTTCAAGAAACACGCAAACGTGAATTCTATGAAAAACCTTCTGTAAAACGTAAACGTAAATCAGAAGCAGCTCGTAAACGTAAAAAATTCTAATTAGAAATGAAAGGCTGGAGAAATCTAGTCTTTTTTCTTTTAATACTCTTCGAAAATCAAATTCAAACCACGTCAACGTCGCCTTGCCGTACTCAAGTACAGCCTGCGGCTAGTTTCCTAGTTTGCTCTTTGATTTTCATTGAGTATAAATAAATACTTCAAAGCCTGCAAAAATCTGAAACTTCTAAGGACAATTTGATATAATAGTAAAAAGAACTCGATTGAAGGAGGAAATGATGTCGGTTTTAGTAAAAGAAGTGATTGAAAAGCTTAGATTAGACATTGTCTATGGCGAACCAGAATTGCTTGAAAAGGAAATCAATACAGCGGATATTACGCGACCTGGTCTTGAAATGACAGGCTATTTTGACTACTATACGCCAGAGCGGATTCAACTTTTGGGGATGAAGGAGTGGTCTTATCTGATCAGCATGCCTTCCAACAGCCGTTATGAAGTTTTGAAAAAAATGTTTCTACCTGAGACACCAGCGGTCATTGTTGCTCGTGGTTTGGTGGTTCCAGAGGAGATGTTAAAGGCAGCCAGAGAATGTAAGATTGCTATTTTAACCAGCCGTACGGCTACTAGTCGTTTGTCTGGAGAGTTATCTAGCTATCTGGATTCTCGTTTGGCAGAACGTACCAGTGTGCATGGAGTCTTGATGGATATCTATGGAATGGGTGTCTTGATTCAGGGCGATAGTGGAATCGGTAAGAGTGAGACTGGTCTTGAGCTTGTCAAACGTGGACACCGCTTGGTGGCCGATGACCGTGTGGATATCTTTGCCAAGGATGAGATTACCCTTTGGGGTGAACCAGCTGAAATCTTGAGACACCTGATTGAGATTCGTGGGGTTGGGATTATCGATGTTATGAGTCTCTACGGTGCAAGTGCAGTCAAGGACTCTTCACAAGTCCAGTTGGCTGTTTATTTGGAAAATTACGATACACATAAGACCTTTGATCGTCTTGGAAACAATGCAGAGGAACTTGAAATTTCTGGCGTAGCCATTCCTCGTATCCGCATCCCAGTTAAAACAGGTCGAAATATCTCTGTTGTGATTGAGGCAGCTGCCATGAACTATCGTGCGAAGGAGATGGGCTTTGATGCAACCCGTTTGTTCGAAGAACGCTTGACAAATCTTATTGCTCAAAACGAGGTACCTAATGCTTGATCCAATTGCTATTCATCTTGGCCCTCTAGCCATTCGTTGGTATGCCTTGTGTATTGTGACAGGTTTGATTCTTGCGGTTTATTTGACCATGAAAGAAGCACCTAGAAAGAAGATCATACCAGACGATATTTTAGATTTTATCTTGATTGCTTTTCCTCTGGCTATTTTAGGAGCACGTCTCTATTATGTTATTTTCCGTTTTGATTACTATAGTCAGAATGTCGGAGAGATTTTTGCCATTTGGAATGGTGGCTTGGCCATTTACGGTGGTTTGATTACTGGTGCCCTTGTCCTCTATATCTTTGCTGATCGCAAACTTATCAATACTTGGGATTTTCTAGATATTGCGGCGCCAAGCGTTATGATTGCCCAAAGTTTGGGACGCTGGGGCAATTTCTTTAATCAAGAAGCCTACGGGGCTGCTGTGGATAATCTGGATTATTTACCTAGCTTCATCCGTGACCAGATGTATATCGAGGGGAGCTACCGTCAGCCGACTTTCCTTTATGAGTCTCTATGGAATCTACTTGGATTTGCCTTGATTTTGATTGCCAGACGAAAATGGAAGAGCCTCAGACGAGGACATATCACTGCTTTCTACTTGATTTGGTATGGTTTTGGTCGTATGGTCATCGAAGGTATGAGAACAGATAGCCTCATGTTCTTTGGCCTTCGAGTCTCTCAATGGCTATCAGTTGTTCTTATCGGACTGGGTATTTTTATCATTCTTTATCAAAATCGAAAGAAGGCCCCTTACTATGTTACAGAGGAGGAAAACTAAATGTTAGAAGTTGCATATATTCTTGTAGCCTTTGCTTTGATTGTCTTTTTGGTCTATCTGATTATCACTGTACAAAAGCTTGGTCGTGTTATCGATGAAACAGAGAAGACGATTAAAACCTTGACTTCAGATGTGGACGTGACCTTGCATCATACCAATGAATTGCTGGCTAAAGTCAATGTCTTGGCAGATGATATCAATGTCAAGGTGGCAACGATTGATCCACTCTTTAGTGCTGTTGCTGATTTATCTCTATCTGTTTCAGACCTCAATGACCATGCGCGTGTCTTGAGCAAGAAAGCTTCATCAGCTGGTTCAAAAACACTCAAGACTGGTGCAAGTTTGTCAGCCCTTCGTCTTGCAAGTAAATTTTTCAAAAAATAAAAAAGGAGAATTCTTATGGGTAAACTATCCTCAATCCTTTTAGGAACCGTTTCAGGTGCAGCTCTTGCCTTGTTTTTAACAAGCGATAAGGGCAAACAAGTTTGCAGTCAGGCTCAAGATTTTCTAGATGATTTGAGAGAAGATCCGGAGTATGCCAAGGAGCAGGTCTGTGAAAAACTGACAGAAGTTAAGGAGCAGGCTACAGATTTTGTTCTGAAAACCAAAGAACAGGTTGAGTCAGGGGAAATCACTGTGGACAGTGTACTTGCTCAAGCTAAATCATGTGCCCGTCAAGCGACAGAAGCATCAAAAAATCAATTCAATAATCTCAAGGAGCAATGGCAAGAAAAGGCCGAAACTTTTGATGAATCAGAAGAGATTGTGATTGATATCAAAGAAGAAAAAATCTAGATTTGACAGAGTTGGATAAAAATCCAATAGTAGTCGCAAATCTAGTAAATTGTATAAGATAAAACGCATAGTATCAAGGACTGTAAATGAACTGCACCCCAAAAGTTAGACAGAAAAAATCTAACTTTTGGGGTGTTTTTATTATGAAATTAACTTATGATG
>CAJNBP010000015.1 GCA_905221035.1 bacterium
ATCATCATAAGTTAATTTCATAATAAAAGCACCCCAAAAGTTAGATTTTTTCTGTCTAACTTTTGGGGTGCAGTTCACTTTCCTTCTCCGCTTACCTATTTATTCGAAAAAGAATTCAAAAAAATAAGAATATCAGAAAAAAATTTTCCGACATTCTTATTGATAAATTGATTCAAGTCTAACAGATATTAGACATTGAGATGTTTTTTAAGGGTTCTTCTGGCTGTTCGTGATACGGGGAAGTGCAAGCCTTCTAATAGGGTCACTTCTGTCGCAGTCATCTCTTCAATGGCCTGTAAACTAACCAACGTATTACGATTGGCATAGACAAAGTAATCTTTTTCAGCCTTGGCAACAATATCCTTGAGACTGCCATAAATGGTTTTGATAGAATGATTGGCATAATAGACCTTGATACGATGGGATTCCACTGAAGTTTCAAAGGCTAAAATCTCATGGTAGGGCAGAGTAAAGCCCCGTCTTCCCTCAAAACTATAGGTAAAGAGACGCATATTTTCCCTCTTATCCACTGCCAGTACATAGTCCAGACAGCGCTCCAGCTGATGACGGTAATCCTCCTCAGGCTGATCCTTGGAAATAAAATCCAAGGCAGACAAGTGGTAGCGAAAAGCTAGAGGCAAGGCCTCCGAGTGCGTGGACACAAAGACAATGCTTGTAAAAGGATCCCGCTCCCGAACCTGTTGAGCAACCTGAAAGCCCCGTTCACGCTCTCCATCAATCTCTAAATCCAATAAATAGAGTTGGTAATGGTCAAAATACTGAGAATACTTTTCAACATCTCCATAGTTTTTGGCAATATCAATTTCCAATCTTAAATTGCGAGAGCGACCGATATCTAGTAAAGTCTGCTCTATCCGTCCTTGCTGGACTCTATCGTCTTCCAAAACTAAAATTCTCATTCCTCTCCCCCTCGTTTCTCATCCTTAAATGGTAATTCTAAATCTTGTCTAAAGGTCGTCTCTCCTAGCTGGGTATCTAAGTTCAAATCATAATGAAAAACCATATCCTCCAAGGTTGCTAAACCCAGTCCACTGTGGTTTCCCTTGGTAGAGTAACCCTTTTGACTGAGAATGCTGGGATTCAGTTCTTCTTTCTTACGAGTGTTTTCAATGATAAAACGGACACTCCTATCATCGGCCAACAAAGCAACCCGAATCTGCGGATTTTCAGCCTCACTGGCTGCCTCTAAGGCATTTGTCGTGAGAATAGAGAGGATCCGAATAGCCTCCAACATTGGCAATGCCAGCTCTTCTACGACCCCCACCGTCTCCAAACTAAAATGAATTCCCTGCTTATCTGCCACAATCATGGCTTTTGCCAAGGTATTGCGAATGGCTATGTCATGGATATTGTGAAGATTAAAGGCTGTGTAGTCCGCCTTCCTCAGCTTTTCATTTGTCTTTAGAAAGACATCTTGATAAATGGTAGACACCTCAGCCATGTCTTGATTCGCTATGGCAGGCTCCATGCTGGCGACAATCCCTGCAAAATCATGACGGAAACCTCGAACTTCATCATATAGATGACCTAGCTTATCCACCATTCCTTGCAAGGAACGATTTTCATCTTCCTGTCTCTGAATGGTTTGTTCATCACGATAAACCTGCTCCAAATGCTTAATGTAAAAGAGCCAAGAGAAAAAGAGAATGAAAATCAGAAGAGAAATGGTCGTGTCAAAACGAACGTAGAAAGAACTATTTCTATTAGTCATAAACGAAGAGAATATCCTAAATACAGTCAGAGGTAGGATAATGAAAAAACTCTTACGATAGTGGGGTTTGAAAGCATCTGAAAAGAATAAATCCAAATCCAAAGACCAACGTTTCATCATAACTACTGTTAGTACGATAGCTAATAGGGAAAAAGAAGAGTTAACAATCCCATTACCTACTTCTGATAGCATATCTATATCTAACATCCGAATATAGAACAATACCAATAAATAGCGAATACTCTGATAAAAACTAAAAAGATAGAATGAAAGAAATAACGATTCCCCCTTTTTCTTCCTATTCATATAGAAAATAAGGTAAAAAAAGATTAAAACTTCCAAATACATGATTTCAAAAAAAGTTTTACCAGCTATTGCTTGCATCATTAGTAAATAGACTACGTATCTCTTTTTACGAAATTCCGGTGTAATTTGGTAACCTAGATAGATTGGAGGAATTATAATGGAGACTATCAACAATAAAGCAAATAGAGTTTCCTTAATAAAAGTCAAAATCATACTGTCAAATCACGCTCTCTATCAATCTCTAAATCCAATAAATAGAGTTGGTAATGGTCAAAATACTGAGAATACTTTTCAACATCTCCATAGTTTTTGGCAATATCAATTTCCAATCTTAAATTACGGGAGCGACCGATATCTAGTAAAGTCTGCTCTATCCGTCCCTGCTGGACTCTATCATCTTCCAAAACTAAAATTCTCATTCCTCTTCCCCTCGTTTCTCATCCTTAAATGGTAATTCTAAATCTTGTCTAAAGGTCGTCTCTCCCAGTTGAGTATCTAAGTTTAAATCATAATGAAAAACCATATCCTCCAAGGTCGCTAAGCCCAGTCCACTGTGGTTTCCCTTTGTCGAATAACCCTTTTGACTGAGAATGCTGGGATTCAGTTCTCCTTTCTTACGAGTGTTTTCAATGATAAAACGGACACTCCTACCATCAGCCAACAAAGCAACCCGAATCTGTGGATTTTCAGCCTCACTGGCTGCTTCTAAGGCATTTGTCGTGAGGATAGAGAGAATACGGATAGCCTCCAACATCGGCAAATCCAGCTCTTCGACAACCCCCACCGTCTCCAAACTAAAATGAATTCCCTGCTTATCTGCCACAATCATGGCTTTGGCCAAGGTATTGCGAATGGCTATGTCATGGATATTGTGAAGATTAAAGGCTGTGTAATCCGCCTTTCTCAGCTTTTCATTTGTCTTTAGAAAGACATCTTGATAAATGGTAGACACCTCAGTCATGTCTTGATTCGCTATGGCAGGCTCCATGCTAGCAACAATCCCTGCAAAATCATGACGGAAACCTCGAACTTCATCATAGAGATGACCCAGCTTATCCACCATTCCTTGCAAGGAACGATTTTCTTCTTCCTGTCTCTGAATGGTCTGCTCATCACGATAAACCTGCTCTAAATGCTTGATGTAAAAAAGCCAAGAGAAAAAGAGAATGAAAATCAGGAGAGAAATGGTCGTATCAAAACGAACGTAGAAAGGATTACATCCTCCAGACATGATGGATGAAAACAGTCTGAAACCAAACAATAAGGATAAAATCCACATACTTTTCGTCACTAACGATTGAAATTTATCTAAAAATAATATATTGAAATCAATTCCCCATCGTCTCAAAATGACAACAGACAAAAACAACGAAATCAAACTAAATACAGAATTAAATCCACTATGCAAGAAATCAGATAGTTCAGAGTAGTCAAATATCAATCGTATTATAAATGTCAAAACCAAATATCGAATACTTTGATAAAACATAAATAGATAAAGTGCAAGAAAGAGAGCTTCCTTCTTCTTTTTCTTTAACACAATCCAAAATATTATATAAAAGAATAATAAATTGGCAACATGCAAGAAACCCGGAAAAACGAAGGTAACAAATAGCTGAAAAACTACCCAAAGAAATATAGAGCGTTTGTCATAAAATGCTTTAGAGAGTTGACTACCTAGATAAATCGGAGGAGCTAAAATATTGATTAAAATCAATATAAACACTAAAAATTCAAGTAATATAATCATAAATCCGTTTAATTAACCCATTAGTAGCAAAACACTAGCCTTGCTTTGGAAATAGATATCACCAACTGTAAATATCTTCAAATTGTTCCAATTCTACAAATGTATTTTTCATTTTCATGACAAACTCCTTTTCATAATTTTATATCCTCTCTAACCCCTTATAAATCCACAAAAGGCTTTAGTTTCTTTTAAAATACAAGAAATCTAAAGCCTCTTGAAAATGATTTGCACGTTTTAATTTTATATTCGTTGTGAAGATTGCTTATCTATTCATTTTACCACAAGAACCTTGTAATATTCATACTTATTTGGCTGTGTAATCTTAATTTTTTGACCATAGAAACCATCGATTTCTTTGTTAAAATAATCTGAAAATCTTGATGGCAAGCGTTTCATCTTAAGAACCTCACCAGATTGGTCTGCATATACAAGTAAGTGATGGAGGGTTGTAGCCATACCATCATCAATCAGTACAAAGTAACCTGTTTTGAGCTTACCTTGTCCATTATCTAAATAGTATAGTTTATTGTTATTGATTGTGAAGTTATCAAATCGAAGTCGTACACCTGGGTCTTCTAGATAAAGATCATTGCCAACTTTTTTGATTTCTGATCTAGTTGTCATCTCTGGAAGTGGTAATACTCTACGACCATCTGCTCCAAAGTAATATCGACCTGGTAGATTTTGGAAATTACGAATGACAGCTTTAGGATCAATTTCTTGTCCTTCTTCTTTATTATCTACTAAAGCTAAGGTTGTATTTGCAACCTCATCCCCATATTTGTCGGAAAGCTTCTTGAACTCAGGTTTGATATACCAAGTGTTTTTATCCACGATAACATCAGTAAAGTTATTTCCGTCAAATTTTGCTGTAATCAGATATTCATATCCATCGCCTAAACGAACAATGTCACCATTTTTATAAGGGCTATTTTGTAAAGTGAACATATGGCCATCCTTGCTGAGAATATAGCCTGTGCCATCACTAGAATTTACAACTCTATCAGAGGCCATTGCACCTGATTGTTCAAAATAATACCAATTACCATCTATGAACTCCCAACCTGTCTGCATAGAACCACTAAAACGAAGATAGTACCATGTAGACCCTTCTTTGTACCAACCTGTACGCATAGCGCCACTACTTGCGAGCGAATACCATGTATTACCTTCCTTGTACCAGCCAGTACGCATAGCGCCACTATCTGCTAGAGAATACCAAGTATTGCCGTCTTTGAGCCAACCTGTCTGCATTTTACCAGTGCTGTCGAAGTGATACCATGAGCCAGCATTTTGTACCCATTTATCCTTAGCTAGACTGCCATCTTGTGAAAGATTCCAGTCAGCACCATTTTTAACCCAAGTATCTGCAGCTTGTGCTTGATTGATTGACAAAAGCAGACCAGCACCTGCAAGCAAACCAAGTGTGAGTAATTTAGATTTTTTCATAGCCATTTCCTCCTTTATTGAATAGTTATAAAAAGATATTTTTCCATCATAAACATTCTACATAACTCCTAATAATCCTTAAGAGTCAACCAACACCTTCTTTCTATCATCATTGCCCACCCCACACCTTTATGATATACTAAATATAAATATTTTCTTAAAACTTCTACTTTTGGAACATTTTTGGAGGCAAAAATATGCGGTGGGATATTGGTTCAGTTTATAAATACATTCGTAAGTCAAAAGGGATTACACAAAATGAGGTCTGTGGTGACTACATTACTCATTCTAACTTATCGAAGTTTGAAAATAATCATTCTACTCCTAGGTATGATACTATGGAGTTGCTTTTGAGGCAAATTGATATGAGTTTCGATGAATTTCATTATATTTGTCAACATTACCAAATGGATTCTCGTAAGAAATTATTTTCAGAATATTATCAAGTTATTTCTTCGCCTAATCTAGAAGAAATGAAGACACTACTATCAAAATGTCAAATTTATCTAGATGAAGTGCAGAATGATATCCCAATAGAACATGCTGTGAAAGAACTAACCATTTTTATAGAAGTGATTGAAAATCAGTTTTCCGATAAAGCCCAAGCCTTGGCTGAAGAGTTATGGAAAGAATTGGAAAAAAGAGATCAGTGGTTTCTCTCAGATTTACGGTTGTTAGTGATGATCATTTTCCATTTCCCTATTGATTCACTAGAAATGCTACGTCAAAGACTTGTAAAATCTCTAAATAAATACACAGATTATCGTCCAATTCAAAGTATTCATTACTCCATTTTAGCCAATATGACACGAATGTACCTTGAAGCAGGGAAGAAAGATGACTGTCTATGCTTAATTCAAGAATGTCTTGATTTAGCAAAAATATTGAAAAGATACGATTTATTAGGTGTAGCTCAAGTACGTCTGGGAATCGTTAATGAAGATCATGCTATGATTAATAAAGGATTATCCTTACTCGAATCAACAGATGAAAGTCGATTACTAAGGGAAATGAAAAGAGAAGTTAGTGATTATTATCAAGCAGATTTTTTTGAAACAGAGGGCTAATAGTAACTATTACTTTATGAATAAAAGCGAACATGACTTCCTAGTATACTAAGCTGTTCGCTTTTTCGTTTTACATTGTCAGATAGTTTATTTAACAACAGAAACATTGCCTGTCTTACTATCGATTTTAACAGTTTGACCGTAGAAACCGTCAATTTCTTTATTAAGATAATCTGAAATTCCTGTTGGCAATCGTTTCATTTTAAGAATTTCACCAGATTGGTCTGCATAAACAAGAATATGATAGTGATGATAGTTTGGTCTATCATCAATCAATGCAAAATAACCTGTTTTGAGTTTGTCATTAGCACCATCTAAGTAATATAGTTTATTATTATTGATTGTGAAGCTGGTAGCTCCAAGAAAAAGTCGTGCACCTGGATTTTCTAGATAGACATCATTTCCAACTTTTTTAATCTCTGAATAGGTAGTCATTTCTGGTAAATTTGTTACTCGACGACCATCTGCCCCAAAGTAATACCTGTTTGGTAAGTTTTGGAAATTCTTTATAACAGCTTTAGGATCAATTTCCTGTCCTTGATCTTTATTATCTGTTAAAGCCAACATCGTATTTGAAACGTGATCCCCATATTTATTAGAAAACTTTTTAAACTCTGGTTTGATGTACCAGGCATTCTTTTCAACAATGACTCCATCTTTTGTATAAATAAGGTGATAATCATAACCATCAGACAAAGTAACAATATTTGTGATAATTGTATCATCCGCTTGAGATTGTTCAACCTGACTAGGTAGTTTGGTTAACAGATAGCCATCCTTACCAATGACATAACTTTCTCCATCGCTGGCTGGAACAGCTCTGTCTGCAACCATAGCACCTGAGTTTTCAAAGTAAGACCATTGACCATTTGCAGTTGCCCATCCTGTTGCCATAGCGCCACTGCCTTTGAGGTAGTACCAAGTAGACCCTTCTTTGTACCAGCCAGTACGCATGGCTCCACTATCTGCTAGTGAGTACCATGTATTACCTTCTTTGTACCAGCCTGTCTGCATTTTACCAGAACCGTCGAAGTGATACCAAGAGCCAGCATTTTCTATCCATTTGTTTTTAGCGAGACTGCCATCTTGTGAAAGATTCCAGTCGGCACCATTTTTAACCCAAGTATCTGCGGCCTGTGCTTGATTGATAGACAATAGTAGGCCAGCACCTGCAAGCAGACCAAGTGTGAGTAGTTTAGATTTTTTCATAGCCGTTTCCTCCTAAAATAGATAAATCCAAAGCAAGAAAATCCAATAGAAACGAAGTCAAAAGAAATGCCAGGTTTATGAACTTGAACCACTAAGACCTCCTAACATTTCCATGAACATAAGATAGAGACTAGTTTATCAAAAGTACATAGCCATCACCTTCTCCCAACTATAAAATAAATCCTTTTTTATATCTACATTATAGTCCTGGAAAAAAGGAAAGTCAATTAAAATTGTGATTATGTTAACATTTTTGTTCTAACGAAAATCAATCTATCTCTTCTTTTAATCTTCATTTCTTATCTCCTTTTTGGAGATTGATTTTTCTGATTTCATTATATACCTTATTTGTCCCCATATCTCTTCTGTCCCTAGAAAGACTAAATCTGTTCCTAAACGGTCACTCATACTCCATGAAAATCAAAAAGCAAATTAGGAAGCTAGTTGCAGGTTGCTCAAAGCACGGCTTTGAGATTGCAGATAGAGCTGACGTGGTTTGAAGAGATTTTCAACGAGTATTAAGCCAAATAAAAAATTCCAAAGCAAATGCCTTGGAACTTCTTATCTTTATTTTGCTTGAATGATTTTAACCACATCTCCTACACTTTGCAGTTGGTCAATTTCCTCATCACTGATTTCAATACTAAATTCATCTTCCAGTGTCAAGATAAACTCCATCAAGTCAACTGAGTCAGCATCCAAATCGTCTTTCAGACTCAAGGATTCTGTCACGACAAAATCCTCTCCCTGTCGCTCTTGGATAATGGTCACAATACGGTCAAAAATTTCTTTTTCTGTCATCTCTTTTATTCTCCTGAAAATTCACGCGCAGTCTGGGCAACTACGTCTGTTTCTAGCATGGTACGAATTTGGCGAATCGTACTATACACAGCCTTGGCATCGCTTGAGCCATGAGTCTTGACAACCGGTGCCTTGACACCAAACAAGACCGCTCCACCAACATCTGAATAGTTGAGCTGTTTTTTCAAACCTCTGAGGCTATCTTTGAGAAGGAGGGCGCCTAGTTTCGCTCGAAGACCACCACCTGTAATAGCGGTCTTGAGCAAGCCCATAATTCCCATGGCTGTCCCTTCAATGGACTTGAGCACAGCGTTTCCCGTGAAACCATCTGCCACAACAACATCCGCAACGCCATTCATCAAATCACGCGCTTCCACGTTTCCGATAAAGTTCAAACTTTCATCAGCCACTAGTAATTCATAGGTTTCCTTGCGAAGTGGGTCTCCCTTACTACTCTCTGTTCCATTATTGAGCAAGCCAACACGTGGTTGCGCAATGCCACGGACATTTTTTGCATAGAAGGAACCGAGGACAGCGTATTGATGGAGGTGCTGGGCTGTATTTTCCGCATTGGCACCGAGGTCTAGCATGTCAAAACCTTTTCCATCTACAGTCGGCAAGGTCGACATAAGCCCAGGTCGATCGATATTCTTGATACGACCCACGATGAAGAATCCTGCTGCCAACAAGGCACCTGTATTCCCAGCCGAAAGAACAGCGTCTGCTTCACCCTCTTTGACAGCCTTAGCTGCCAAGACCATGCTAGCATTTTTCTTCTTCCGAATAGCTCTCGTAGGTTCATCGTCTGAATCAATCTTTTCATCCGTATGGATAATGCTGACGCGCTCTGTCGCTGTCAGATATTTCTTGATTTTGCTTTCATCTCCGTAGAGTTGAACCTCGATATCTGAAAAGTCAGCTAGGGCTTGATTGACCCCCTCAACGATGGCCTGAGGTGCATAATCGCCTCCCATGGCATCTACTGCGATTTTTTTCATTTGTTTTCCTCTTTTAGTAATTGACCCCAGTCTGCTAGGGAATCAATAAATTTCTTTGATTTTAGATGAATCCCAACGTACTCTTCGTAGAGTTGATCCATAAATTGGCGTAGCTCTTGCTTAATTTCAGGCTTGAGCGAAATGGTCTCCAAGGTCTCAAAATCAATGGCTTGAAATTGATTGAGCAGATAAGGGATGTTGGGATTGAGATAGCAACGTCTCTCATCCTCATGATAATGCTCTGGACAGAGGCAGGCTCCATATTTGAAAGAAAAATCAAAAGCCTGACCAACCCGATGACAAAAGACACACTCATTAAAATTAAGACTGATTCCAAATCGGGTCAAGATTTGGATTTCAAAAATGTTGGTCAAAACCTGATAATCCAAGCCTGCTTCCATCAACTCCAAAGTCTTTTGCAAAAAAGCAAACAAGGGAGCATCCTGCTGATTGTCCTGCAAACTCGCATCTGCAAGAGCTGCTACGTAGGTCGCATAGGCCATGACAAAGAGATCACTATTAATCTTGGGAAAGGTCATGACCTCATGATAGTCCTCGATGTAGCTGAGCCCATCATCATTGATTCGCAAGAGAAATCGTGCCAGCACCAAGGGTTGAATAACAGGCGCCAGTTTGGACTGGCCAGCATGTTTGACGAAAAACATGCGCTTGCCAGCCTGCTCCGTAAAAATCTTGACTAGCTTATCATCCTCACGAAAGTTACGATTGTAGAGCACCAAGCCTTGACTCGTGATAGACTGAATCATGCTTCTCTCATATACTCCTCAAGTCGTTTCATGGCTTCTTTGATCGTCTCCATGCTAGCTGCATAAGACAGGCGAACATAGCCTTCCCCATAACGCCCAAAGGCAGCGCCAGGGATAAAGGCAACAGCCTTCTTCTGAGCAAAATCCTTCAGAAAGGCAAAAGAATCTTGATTGTAGCCTGCTGGAATCTTAGCAAAGATATAAAAGGCACCGTCTGGTTTGATAATCTCAAATCCAAGAGCAGTCATTTTCTCAATAATATAATCACGACGCTGGATGTATTCCTTCTTCATAGGCTCCGCATCGTTTTTACCAGCCGTCAAGGCTTCCACCGCAGCGTGTTGAGCCATAGTGTTTGCGGCAGTGACCAAGTACTGGTGACTCTTGATTAACTGGGCTGTAAAGGCCGCAGGAGCGAAAATTAGACCCAAACGCCAACCTGTCATAGCATGCGATTTCGACAAACCATTGATAATAATAGCCTGATCTCTCAACATAGTTCCCAGAGATACATGGGCTTCGCCTGTATAGGTCAATTCTGAGTAAACCTCATCACAGACAACGAAAATTTCATACTTGCGTAAAACAGCTGCCAAGGCTTCCAACTGCTCCCGACTATAGGTAATTCCTGTTGGGTTGGCTGGATAGTTGAGAATTACCGCCTTGAGCTTGTCGCCCTGCTCTAAAATAGCCTTTTCCAACATCTCAGGAGTCAAGACAAACCCATTTTCAGTCGTGTCAATCTCGACAATCTCTGCCCCAACTAGATTGACAATTGGCTCATAACCTGGATAGGCAGGAGCTGGCAAGAGTACCTTGTCTCCCTCTTCCAAAATAGCTGTCAAAGTCGCAGATAAAGCCTCTGTCGCCCCAATTGTAACCAAGATTTCATTTTCAGGAGCATAGTCCAGTTGGTACTTTTCCTTAACAAAATCACTGGCCGCCTGACGTAAGGTCAGCAGACCACTCATCCCTGTATAGTAGGATTGGTTCTGGTCAATCGCTCGCTTGGCCGCCTCCTTAACATGATCTGGCGTTGTAAAATCAGGTTCCCCCAAGGTCAAACGCAAGACCCCAGGAATCTCCGAAATAGCCTGGTCAAACTGACGAATCAACGAAACTTGAATCTTATCTAACTGTTTATTAAAGCGCTTAGTTAAATCCATAGATACCTCCTACTGTCAAAACGTATCTCTATTATACTACAAAAGCCCCCCGACCGCAAAAATACATTGGAGAATAACGCTAGCATAACAAATTGAAGTATTTAAAATGAATTTATTGCAACTCTACTAACGGACTTAGTTTGGATTAGATAAGCGCAACAAAAAAATACCAGAGGTGGAGCTCTAGTATCTTTGTTTTTGCCAAGACTTCGTTACAGTTCTTGTAAGATTATTATTACATGATTACCACTACTTGTCAAATAATTGTTAGCTCCACTTTCTATTTTACTTTTCCTGTTTACAGGTCTATAATGGTAACAGATTCTATTTGGAGGTTCTTATGTCATTTCTATCAAAAAATGGAGCAGGCATCTTGGCCTGCCTTCTCATTTCCATCCTATCTTGGTACTTAGGAGGATTCTTCCCTGTCATTGGTGCACCCGTTTTTGCGATTTTTATGGGAATGCTTCTCCATCCCTTTCTCTCATCCTATAAACAACTGGATGCGGGATTGACCTTTAGTTCCAAGAAATTGCTCCAATATGCTGTTATCTTACTTGGTTTTGGTCTCAATATCTCGCAAGTCTTCGCAGTTGGACAATCTTCGCTCCCTGTTATCCTGTCCACCATTTCAATAGCCTTGATTGTTGCCTACCTCTTCCAGCGCTTCTTTGCACTGGACACAAAACTGGCTACCTTGATTGGAGTAGGTTCTTCCATCTGTGGGGGCTCTGCCATTGCAGCGACAGCGCCCGTTATCCATGCCAAGGAAAAGGAAGTAGCCCAAGCCATTTCCGTTATCTTTTTCTTCAATGTCTTGGCTGCGCTCATCTTTCCAACCCTAGGTACCTGGCTTCATCTATCCAATGACGGCTTCGCCCTCTTTGCAGGAACTGCAGTCAATGATACTTCCTCTGTAACCGCTACAGCCAGCGCCTGGGACAATCTCTACCAGACCAATACCCTCGAATCCGCAACCATTGTCAAACTCACACGAACCCTAGCTATCATCCCCATCACTCTCTTTCTCTCCTACTGGCAAAGTCGTGAGCAAAAAAATAAACAAGGCATACAACTGAAAAAAGTCTTCCCGCTTTTTATCCTTTACTTCATTCTTGCATCTCTCCTAACCACCCTACTGACCTCTCTCGGTGTGTCCAGTAGTTTCTTTACCCCTCTCAAACAACTCTCCAAATTTCTCATTATCATGGCCATGAGTGCCATCGGTCTCAAAACAAACCTGGTCGCTATGGTCAAATCTAGCGGAAAATCCATTGTCCTCGGAGCCATCTGCTGGATTGCCATCATCCTCACCAGCCTCGGGATGCAGACCCTTATCGGCATTTTCTAACACAAAAGGTAGCCCACCAGCTACCTTTTTATTATACTTCCTCAATCAAGCGAGTATGTTCTCTCTTGATGCAACGATTCATCACGATATCATCACATCCACCAGCACGCAAGATTTCTTCCGCTTCTAGACTTTCAAGTCCTAGCTGTGCCCAAAAAATCTTAGCATCAGCTTTGAGAAAATCACGCGCCACATCTGGCAAAAACTCGCTGCGACGGTAAACATTGACAATATCTACAGGAAAAGGAATCTCAGCAAGGCTGGCATAAGCCTTTTCACCCAAGATTTCGCCACCTGCCGCCTTGGGATTGACAGGGATAATTTTATAACCCCGAGCCTGCATTTCCTTGGTCACTCGATTGCTGGTTGTTTCCTCACGGTCAGACAGGCCCACCACAGCAAGGGTTTTACTCGTTGCGAGATACTGACGAATCACGCCATCACTTGGATTGATAAATTCTTGACTCATAGAAATCCTCCTTTTTCATCAGTATAGCACAATTTGAAAAGGCTTGCAGATTTTGACTACAAAAAAGGAGGACTAGCCCCCTTTTTATTTAGCCTCGTACCAGGTTGCCCCTTCATTCTCATCCGCGATGAGGGGAACACTGAGTTGAATGGCTTCTTCCATGGTTTGTTTGACCAATTTTTTCATCTCTGCCAGTTCCGATTTAGGAACTTCAAGGACGATTTCATCGTGCACTTGTAACAACATCTTAGTCTGATAACCGCCTTCAACTAGAGCCTTATCTAGCTGGATCATAGCAATCTTGAGAATATCTGCCGCAGATCCCTGAATAGGAGAGTTGATGGCAGTCCGCTCCGCAAAACCACGAATATTAAAGTTGCGCGAATTGATATCTGGCAACTCACGGCGACGCTTGAAGAGGGTCTCCACATAGCCCTTATCACGCGCCTCACGCACCACCTCATCCATATAGTTTTTAATACCTGGGAAGCGTTCAAAGTAGGTATCAATGTAGGCTTTGGCCTCCTTACGACTGATGCCCAGATTATTAGACAAACCAAAATCTGAAATCCCGTAAACCACTCCAAAGTTAACTGCCTTGGCATTACGACGGTCATTTGCAGTCACATCCTCAGGACGCTCAATGCCAAAGACACGCATGGCTGTAGAAGTATGGATATCCGCCCCCTCTTGGAAGGCCTTAATCAAGTGTTCATCCTTAGAAATATGCGCCAAAACGCGCAATTCAATCTGTGAATAATCGGAGCTGAGAAGGACACTATCCTCCCACTCAGGCACAAAAGCCTTACGAATGAGACGACCTTGCTCCAAACGCACAGGGATATTTTGCAGGTTGGGATCCACACTAGACAGACGACCTGTCTGGGTCAAATCTTGCACATAGCGGGTATGAATCTTACCATCAGCCAAAATCCAGTCCTGCAAGCCAATTACATAAGTCGATTGAATCTTAGCAATCTGACGGTAGTCTAGAATTTTCTTAACAATCGGAGCAATAGGAGCCAGACGCTCCAACACATCCACCGCTGTTGAGTAACCCGTTTTAGTTTTCTTAGTGTATTCTAGAGGAAGACCCAACTTTTCAAAAAGAAGCACGCCCAACTGCTTAGGCGAGTTGATATTAAACTCCTCACCAGCCAGTTCATAAATCTCTTGAGTCAGTTTTTCAATGACAAGCTCATTTTCAGCCTGCATCTCAAGCAAGGTCTCTTTCTTGACCGTAATCCCAGCAATTTCCATCTTGGCAAGGACGAAGGCTAGAGGTTGCTCTATATCATAGAGAAGCTCTAATTGCCCATTTTCACTGAGTTTTTCAAGTAAAACCGGCTCAGTCTCAACCAAAACAGCAAGCTTACGAGCCAAGTGTTCCAAGAATTTCTCGCGTTCAGGAATGGCCTTCTTAACACCCTTACCATAGAAAGTCTCATCATCGACCAAATAAGTCTGACCATAAAGACTAGCTATAGTCGCAATTTCATTGTCCTCCACAGTCGAAAGGAGATATTTAGCCAAACGGCTATCAAAGGCAGGCGCCTGCAAATCCAGACCAAAGCGATTCAAGAGAACTTTAGCCTTCTTAAAATCATACACTTTCATAGGTGTTTTTTCTAGAAACTCCTTGAAAATCGGGTCTTGCAAAAGTCCAAGCTTGTCTGTAGCATAAAGCTTTTCCCCACAAGACCAAGCAAAACCAACCAAATCATCCGTATGGTAATTCTCACCAAAAAGCTCAAAATGGAAGATAGACTCTTCACTCAGCATGTCTTGACTAACTTGGTCAACGATAGTAAAGTCCAAACTTTCAGTCACATCGCCTGAAGACACATTTAAAGCCTGCTTGAGCTGTTTGAAGCCCATCTCATCGTAGAATTTCCCAAGATTTTCAACATCTGGACCACTATAGACCAAATCCTCCAAACCAATCTCAATCGGTGCCTTGGTATCAATGGTCGCCAGTGTTTTAGACAAAAAGGCCTGTCCCTTATCATTGATGAGATTTTCCTTCATCTTAGAAGCCTTCATCCCATCGATATTCTCATAAATCCCCTCGAGCGAGCCATGCTCCAGCAAGAGCTTGATACCCGTCTTTTCACCGATTTTGGTCACCCCAGGGATATTATCCGACTTATCACCCATGAGCGCCTTGAGATCGATAAACTGCGTCGGTGTAATGCCCATCTTTTCCATGAGATAATCTGGCGTAAAGGCCTCAAACTCAGCCACACCTTTCTTGGAAATCTCAACCACCGTATGCTCATCCGTCAGCTGAATCAAATCCCTGTCCCCACTGACAATGGTAATATCAAAACCATCCTGCTCAGCTAGTTTATCCAACGTCCCAATGATGTCATCCGCCTCATACTGAGCCAACTCATAATGACGAATCCCCATATGATCCAGCAACTCTCGAATAAAGGGAAATTGCTCACGAAACTCATCAGGAGTCTTAGCCCGACCACCCTTATAGTCCGCATACATCTCTGTCCGGAAGGTCGTCTTTCCCGCATCAAAAGCCACCAAAATATGACTCGGCTCAACCCGCTCCAACAAATGGCTCAACATCAACTGGAAACCATAAATCGCATTGGTATGCAAACCAGCCGCATTCTTAAAACGGTCCAACTGCTGATAGAGCGCAAAAAACGCCCGAAAAGCAACAGAAGACCCATCAATCAATAATAATTTTTTCTTATCCATACACCCATTATAAAGGAAAGCACCAAAAAATACCATTGGGAAGAGCTAGAGCAAGTATTTTTCAAACTTTTTCCGAATAAATAGATAGAGCCAGAGAATCTAGTAAACCTAGATTTAAAACTATGGTATAATGAAAGGAGAAGAAATATGACTGTACGTCATCCGGGCATCAGCCCGACCAACGATTTGGTTGCTAAGAAAATCTTTAGCAATCCGGAAATCACTTGTCAATTTATCCGCGATATGCTGGACTTGCCAGCCAAAAATGTGACTATTTTAGAGGGAAGTAACATTCACGTCTTGCCTTCCCTGCCCTACTCGGCTCAGGATTTCTACACTAGTATTGATGTCTTGGCTGAGTTGGATAATGGGACACAGGTTATTATTGAAATTCAGGTGCATCATCAGAATTTTTTCATCAATCGCCTGTGGGCTTATTTGTGCAGTCAGGTCAATCAAAACCTAGAAAAAATTCGCCAGCGAGAAGGTGATACCCACCAGAGTTACAAGCATATCGCACCTGTTTACGCTATTGCAATTGTCGATAGTAATTATTTTCAGGATGATTTAGCCTTTCACAGTTTTAGTATGCGAGAGGACACGACAGGTGAGGTCTTAACCATCACAAACAATGGACAAGAAAACCATCTGGTTAAGATGGCGTTCTTGGAACTAAAAAAATACAGAGAAACCAGCAAAGACGAGGTTCGTAAACCGTGGTTAGAGTTTTTCGGGAACAAACCCTTTACCCAGCAACCCGAGCGAGCCATCAGCCAAGCAGACCAACTGCTAGACTACAAGAGCTGGTCTGAGGAGGACAGGAAAATGTTTAGTCAACTACGTATGCGCGAAGAACAGGCATTGTTGGCACAGGACTATGCCTTGGAACAAGCTGAAGAAAGAGGATTAGAACGTGGTATTGAACAGGGACTGGAACGAGGACGAGCAGAGGGTATCGAAGAGGGATTAAAAGTAGGTCTAGTAAATCTCGTTCGCCAACATCTTTTAACTGCTGAGGTTGCAAGTCAGCAATTGGGCATGACCGTCGCTGAGTTTGAGGCACTATTAGATTATCACAAATAAAAGTCAAAAACACTATCTTTGGTTTTCGGTCATCCTTAGAGTGCTTCGTTTGGTAGTCTTCCCTTAGGATCTTTTACCATTCTTCTTTTAATTCCAGCTATACCGTTTAAAACGGCTATCGGAGAGCACTTGACTAGATTCATATTCATAATTCATATCTTTATTTCATCATTTTTTGTTTCGCAGGAAGTCTAATGAAATTCTATGTTTGTAACCTATATAGTCATAAATTCAATTAACTAGAAACTTTTAAAAAACATATAAAAACTAAGTCATATTTTTACTAGATGACTTAGTTTTTATATATTTGTTTTGTAGTATCTAAAGTTAGTACTTGTTTCAATTTATGATTTTGTTCATATCGTTTGTCTGATCTAAAGGTACTAACAGGATTACAGATAACACTGTTATCGCTTGTTCTTTCTATAAACAGAAAAGGCGTATCTATGGTATCATTATATCGATTTAATTTCAAAAGAAAATCAAATGTGATACTTGTTGGTAAAACATTAGGACTTTGTGATTTTTGAAAAACTTGTATATCCTTATTTTTGAGTAATAAATCAAGATTTTTTATATTTTCTAATCTATCTATAATAGAGTTATAATTTGGGTCGTTTACTATTAAGTTGAAATTTTTATTTTTTGTATAATTGCTTTTTGTTAATTTAGAAAAATCATCAAATAATTTTTTTGAGTTTGCTTCAATAAGGTGATCATTTTGAAGATGTTTAGTCCCTAAAATAAGATGCCGAAAATTTTCCTTTTCAAATCGTATTAAAAAATTTGTATCATAAATTATTTTTCCTTTTTTGGAGTAGATTAAAGCAAAGAAATAACCTGTAAATCTTAATTTTTTATATTCATTTATGGCATCTAATAGTTTCTGAGGCATAAATATATTTAATCCTTTCAAAAAAGAGGAGAAAATTTCTCCTCTTACGTATTTATGGTTTTCCCCGGCGAGGTCTTCACCAAAAACCCTATAATAAGACTAGTAAAAAAATTTTCGGGTATTTTTTTACGTAAATGCCTAAGTATACTCTAGGTAACACTTTTTAAATAGAAGAACTTCCTCTACAGAATTAATTGTAACATAGTGTTATGATTAAGTCAAAATAAATGTGATATAAAGTTGTTAAAAAATACAGAGAAACCAGCAAAGACGAGGTTCGTAAGCCGTGGTTAGAGTTTTTCGGGAACAAATCCTTTACTCAAGAACCCGAGCGAGCCATCAGCCAAGCAGACCAACTGCTAGACTATAAAAGCTGGGACGAGGAGGACAGGAAGATGTTTAGTCAACTACGTATGCGTGAAGAACAAGGTCTAAAAAAAGGTTTAGTAAATCTTGTTCGTCAACATCTTTTAACCGCTGAGGTTGCAAGTCAGCAATTAAGCATGACCGTCGCTGAGTTTGAGGCACTATTATAAGATTATACAATCGCTAATAACATAAAAGTGAACAGGACTGAAATATGCTCCTATTCACTTTTTATTTTCTATCGTCTATTGAAATAAGATATGAACTAATTGATTAGGAAAGCCAAATTAATTTCTAGAAATTTTTAGAATCCGTAGCGTACTATTCTAAGTTTAATCCACTATACTATCCAACAAAGCCCTCACGCGATTATATACACAAAAAGAGAAGGCAATAAGTCCTTCTCTTTCATATTTTTAACTAATTAGTTTTTGCGTTTCACAAATGGAAGGGCACCAAGGAGCAAGCCTAGGAATCCTAATGATGCGATTGCAGCGTTATCTTTACCACCAGTATTTGGAAGTTCTTTCTTATCTTCTGATTTTGCAGCTGGTGCTTGATAAGTGTTATCTTCGCTAGTACCTGCTACGGCTGGCGCAACTGCAGGAGTTGCTGGTGTTTCAGCTGTTGGTGCAGCTGGAGTATCTGTTCCAGGAGCTGGTGTAGACGGTGTTTCATTTGCTGGTGTAGACGGTGTTGTTGAACCTGGTGTAGGACGATCGCCTTGTCTTGATCCACCATCACCTTGGTGACCTGGATTGCTATTATCAGCAGGAACACCATTGAAACCAGTTTTATAGGTATGTCTTAAAATACCATCTTTTGTATATGAAATTCCAGTATAAGTGTACCCAGGGATATCTCTAGGTGCATGTGTACCTAATTCACCTTCTGCAATTGGGTTTTCTCCTGTTTCGTCAAAGAAACCAGTTACTGGACCTTCGTATGGGTTAACTTCATTTACCGCTGGTTTTACACCATTTAAAGCAATATCAAGTTCTTCTTCTAATGCTTTAGTATCTTTTCCAGCAGCTTTAGCTTCTGCAATTTGACGACGTAATACACGAACTTCTTCAGCTTCACGGTCTGCTACATATGAATAATAATCTTCATCTGCTTGTTCTAACGCAGCTTTAGCTTCTTCTGCTTCTTTTTCTGCTTGTTTTAATGTTTCTTCTGCTTCTTTTAATGCTGCTTCAGCTTTTTCTAAATCAGCTCTTGCTGCTTCTCTATATTGATCAGCTTGTTCGCCATCAGCATCTCCATAGCTTGCTAATTCTTTTTCATATTTTGCTTTAGCTTCTTTTGCAGCTGCTAATTCCTCTTGAGCTGCTTTCACATTTTCTTTAGCTGCTTCTACAGCTGCTTTAGCTTCTTCTCTATTAGATTCAGCTTCTTTTTCATCATGTTTAGCTGCAGCTAATCTTTCTTCTGCATCTTTAACATCTGTATTTTCTTCGTCTAAACGTTTGTTGATTTTTTCTGTAACTTCATCAGGAATTCCACCGTTCAATGGTTTAACTTCTGTTACTTCACCTGATTCGTTACGAACTAATTCAGCACCCGGAGCGGAAGTTGGGGCATTTGATTCAGTTTCACTAGATTTTGCTAAGTCTTTTAGCACTTCTTCAGGTGTAATCTCTTTATCATCAATAGCTTTTAATAAATCATCTTTACCGATAGCTGCTTTAGCTGCTAAAATTGCTGCTTCTTTATCAGTAATTTTATCATTTTTATTAATAGCTTCTTCAGCTTGTTTTTCTAAATCTGTGAAGTAATCAGCGACATCTTCTTTAGTTACAGCAGTTGAAGTTGCTTCTTCAGCCTTCACAACTGACGGGTGAGAAGCAAGGAAACCTGCTCCCAGAACGGCAACACTAGCCAAGCTAACAGTGAGAAGTTTTTTCTTATCCATAAAATATTTACCACCTTTAATATCTTTTGGTTGTCATTCTATCATTTTCTTTCGGAGAAATCAAAAAATGACATCCCTATTGCCAAAAAAATAAGAGGAATTTCCCCTTATTTCTTTATTATATCCATTACACCCACTCACCATTGGCATTTACTGTGTAACCATCAATAGTTGTGTTCACAGCCAAAGCACCTGATGAATATGAGTAATACCATTTACCGCTAACTTGGAACCAACCTGTCTTCATAGCGCCTGAGCCAGCAAGATAATACCATGTACCACCTTGGTTGAGCCAGCCTGTTTGCATAGCACCTGAACTGTTGAGGTAGTACCATGTACCACCTTGGTTCAACCAACCTGTCTGCATAGCACCTGAACCGTCAAGATAATACCATGTACCATTGTCTTTTATCCATCTAGTACCCATTTTACCTAAACTATCAAAATGATACCAACTACCATTTATAAATTGCCAGCCAGTTTCCATAGCACCTGAGCCGTTAAGATAGTACCAATTACCATCAACTTGTTTCCAACCAGTTTTCATCACACCAGTTTCATCCAAGTAATACCATGACCCATCTTTGACCCAACCTGTCTTCATTCCATCTTCTTTAGAGAAATAATACCAATCCAGTCCAATTTTCTTCCATCCAACATGACGATTTCCCTCATCATCAATGAAGAATTTTTTACCATCAATTAAAACAATACCTGGTTTAAGGACACCTTCCTCATCTAAGAAATAATGTTTCCCGTCTACTGTAATATCCCCTGTTAGACGAACACCTTCTTTTAGATAGTAAGTTTTATCATCAATTTTGATAAAGCCATTTTTCTTCTCACCATCTTCTACAAAATAGTAAACCTTATCAGCAACTTTTACAAAGCCTAGCTTTTTAACACCATCTTTTTCATCTAGATAGTATTGCTTATCACCTGCAGTCAATAGACCTTTCTTCATGGCGCCATCAGCTTCAAAGTAGTAAGTCTTATCATCGATTTTTTGCCAACCACTAACCTTTTTGCCGTCCTTGATGTAGTAGACTTTTCCGTTCTCTGTTTTGAACTGACCTACCGCTGTAGACTGATTTTGGTTAGTATTAGTTGCTGTGTTTGAACGATAGACATGATAAAGAACACCATCTTTTAAGTTACCAGTAACGTATGTATAGTTAGCAATAGTTGGATGACTTGTATCTGAAGCTTCAGCTCCTTTACGCGGTTCCTTAATATTTACTGGATCGCTACTGCCTTCTTTATAGACTACAAAACGAACTTCTTTAACCGATGAATTCCCACTAGTTATTGTGGCATTTTGATTATTGTTTGTATTTGTGTTCGTTGCAGCAGCTGTATTTCCACCATGATAAGGATTGCTTTGAGCAGAAGAATTATTACTATTACCTGTTGCAGCAGTTGTAGCATCTGGAGCATATGTATGATATAGTATACCATCCATTTCTTCACTAGTAGTATACTTATAGTTCTCAATTTTAGGCTGATCCTTAATAGATGCAGCTGTCACAGCAGATCCTGTCAATGCAGCTTTGATATCAACAAGTCTACCATTTTGAAATGCCACATAGTGAACTTCTTTAACCGTAGAAGTTGTTGTAGCCGTTGTTGCCCCTGATTCGGCAGCTTTTACTTGTTGGACCGTAGCCATAGCTAGCACAGAAGTAGCTAGCAAGATACCTGTTAGTGTTTTCTTCATGAGAAGAACCTCCTTTATTAAATAGTTAAATTTATCTAGATTATATCCTTTTCCTATAATAAATGCAATAAAAAACATAAAAAGTGTAGAAATATTTAAAAGTAACAAAAAGAGAGCGGTTCAAACCACTCTCTTTGTTATTTTATACCCATTCACCGTTGGCATTTACATAGTAACCATCGACTGTAGTGCTTACTGCAAGGGCACCTGAACTATAAGCATAGTACCACTTACCGCCTACTTGGAACCAGCCAGTTACCATAGCACCTGAACCTTTAAGGTAGTACCATGAATCACCTACTTTAGCCCAACCTGTTTGCATAGCACCTGAGTTGTTTAGGTAGTACCAAGTACCACCATCTTGCAACCAGCCTGTTTGCATTTCGCCTGAACCATTTAGGTAGTACCAAGTGCTACCATCTTTAACCCACCATTTTTGCATGATGCCCTCAGCGTTAAAGTAATACCACTTACCACCATCTTGTAACCAGCCAACTTGACGTTTGCCTTCTTTATTTACATAAATCCAGTTACTATCAACTTTATTCCAGCCAGCTTTTGTATTAGATTCATCTGTTAAGAAATATGTTTTACCATCAACGGTAATTTCCCCAAACTTACGTTCACCTTCTTCAGTGACATAGTAATACTTGTCGCCAGCACCCTTGATAAGACCTGTCTTACGCTCACCTTCTGCTGTGATGTAATACCATTTGTCATCACTATCTTTTACAATGCCTGACTTAGTTGTACCGTCTTCAGCAAAGAAGTACCATTTAGCACCTACCTTATGCGCTCCAGTTTTTACAATACCATCTTTAACGAAGTAAGTTTTCTCTTTTTCTTTAATGATTTCTGTTTTACGGGCACCATTCGCATCAAAGTAATAGGTTTTTTCTCCTAATTTGATGAAACCAGTTTTCTTAACCCCTTGTCCATCAAGATAGTAGCGTTCATAGTCATTTTCAATAACTCCACGTTCCATGACACCTTCACTATTAAAGTGGTATGTCTTATTATCAATAATTACCCAACCTTTTACTGGGTTTCCTTGTACATAAAAGTATCGATTACCTGATACTTCACGCCAGCTATTACCTTTATCCGTAGATTTGTAACCTTGCTTATTCAAGTCTGCTGATGGTGTATTTGGATCGTTTTCTAATTCAGCAAGTTTTGTCCCCTTTTCCACGAACACATAGTAACGCACTCCACCATCTACATACGTATTTTGATATTCAAATTTATCAATATGGCTGTGCAAATCAAAATTTTGGTCTCCATCTGCAAAATAAACCGTTCTACGAGTATGAGTACGATCATTGGCAAGAGTTATCCATTCGGTTTTACGAATAAACTCATCTGCATGTACAGAAGGAGCTGTGATAGTTGAGTAAGTAGTTACAGCAGCGCCTGCCATTGTGACACTAGCAAGAACTAAAGCTAGAGATTTTTTATTTTTCATATGAATATTCTCCATTCTTAAATTTAGCTATTATGCTTTTCTTTATTGTATCTTATTTTTACAAAAATTTCTAAGAAAAACTGGACTTTTTATGGAAAAAATAAAAAGCAGGAGAAACCTCCCACTTTTTTAGATTAATTAGTTAACCCATTCACCGTTTCCGTTTACAGTGTATCCACCTACAGTAGTGTTAACTGCAAGGGCACCTGAAGCGTTAACGTAGTACCATTTATCTTTAACTTGGAACCATTGGCTAGCTTTCATAGCACCTGATGCTTCAAGGAAGTACCAAGTATTACCATCTTTCAACCAACCTGTTACCATAGCACCTGATGCATTTAGGTAGTACCAAGTTCCGTTGACTTGTTTCCAACCTGTTTGCATTACACCTTGTTCATTTAGGTAGTACCAGTTGCCATCAAGTTGTTTCCAACCTGTTACAGCTTGGTTACCAGAATAGTATTTCCAACCATCTTCTTCTTTAATCCATTGTTCTTTTACAACGTTGTAAGAATCAGTTTTTTCAAGAACCAAATCAACAGAAGCATTTGTGAACATATCAGGTTTAGCTGGATCTCCATTTACAGTATGATTTAAGTAAGCTGAACCAGAAACTACGAAAGTACCTTCTGTAGTAGCTCCTGCATCTTCATGACTTTCACCATTTGCTAGGTTTTCGTGTTCACCTCTATATCCAGTAAGTGTGTAATGTGAGTTAGTTTTTCCATCTACTGTAACAAGTTTGGCTTGTCTTACTACATATCCTTTTGGAACATAAGCAACACGATAACGAAGTAAATCACCAGCATCAGCTGCTAATTCTACATCCCCTGCTTCATTAGACACAGCAGATATTGGTTTTGTAGGATTTTTAACAACATATTCAACTTTGCCTTCTTTAACTTTTGCTTCGTAAACTAAAATCTCTACTTTAACACCGGCAACTGGACGTCCTTGTACATCACGAACGTGGAAACGCACATGAGTACCGTTCTCAAATGGTACTGGTCTTACAACATTTCCATCTTTATCAACAGTGAAATCGTATGGGCTTTTCACTGGAGTAGCTGGTTTGTATTGTTCAGCATCTGGTACTACACCTGTGTGTGCTGAAACAACTGTATTCCCTTTGTAGTCAGCTTGATCGATTTTACCAGTTTTTGGGTTTACGACACCACTTACTGTCTGACCATTGTTAGTATCAGCTGAAACAGCTTGTACAGCACCAAATGCTGCAAGAGCGACTGCGCTTGTCAATAAAACTTTTTTCATCGTTTTATCTCCTTTGTTTTTCTTTAAAAATTTTTTCGTAAGACTATCTTACTACCATACAGTATATAAATATTTGCAGGATTTGTCAAGGGTTTTCTTCGAATTTTTACCTATTTTTTCAAAAAAGGTGAAAAAACGTCTTTGTGAGATGAAATACTCTTCAAACACCGTATCTCCCAAGTGAAAATCTCACAAATTTCTTAAACCTTGAGTCAAACCTCACATATCTAATCTACATAGATAGTTGGACAGAACTCACTTCTATGGTATTATCCTATAACCCCTTCCAAATGTCAAGCAAAAATGGCAAGTATTTTGCAAATAACTCGCCATTCCATTAACTTTCTACTATTAAAAATGTGACCTCATAGCAAGGCCTCAAACTCAGTGACAGTCATGCCCAACTGCTCACTAGCAACCTCAGGTGTTAGAAGACCTTGGCGGACTAGATTTAGTAAACCTACTTTTAATCCTTCTTCTCGCCCTTTTTCAATACCCTCTGCACGGCCACGTTCAAGTCCACGCTCTAAACCTTGTTCAATACCTTCTGCTCGACCACGTTCAAGTCCACGCTCCAGTCCCTGTTCAATACCTTCCGTCCTAGCTGTTTCCAAGGCATAGTCATGAGCGAGTAAGGCTTGTTCTTCACGCCTGCGTTGTTCACTAAACATTCTCCTGTCCTCCTCGGACCAGCTCTTGTAGTCCAGCAGTTGGTCTGCTTGGCTGATGGCTCGCTCGGGGTGCTGGGTAAAGGGTTTATTCCCGAAAAACTCCAACCATGGCTTGCGAACCTCGTCTTTGCTGGTTTCTCTGTATTTTTTTAATTCCAAGAATGCCATCTTGACTAGATGGTTTTCTTGTCCATTGTTTGTGATAGTTAAAACCTCACCTGTCGTGTCCTCGCGCATACTAAAACTATGGAAAGCCAAGTCATCTTGAAAATAATTACTGTCCACAATTGCGATAGCATATACTGGTGCGATGTGTTTGTAACTCTGGTGTGTATCACCTTCTCGCTGACGAATTTTTTCTAGGTTTTGATTGACCTGACTGCACAGATAAGCCCACAAACGATTGATGAAAAAATTCTGATGATGCACCTGAATCTCAATAATAACTTGAGTGCCATTGTCCAACTCTGCCAAGACATCTATACTGGTATAGAAATCTTGGGCTGAATAAGGCAGGGAAGGTAGTACATGAATATTGCTCCCCTCCAGAATGGTTACATTTTTTGCTGGCAAGTCCAGCATATCGCGAATAAATTGACAAGTGATTTCTGGATTGCTAAAGATTTTCTTAGCAACCAAGTCATTAGTTGGGCTGATGCCCGGATGTCTGAGAATCATCCTTTTCCTCCTTCTATTATAGCACATTTTTAAATCTAGGTTTACTAGATTCTCTAGCTCTATCTATTTATTCGCAAAAGAGACGAAAAAACCTGAGAATTATCTCAGGCTTGGTTATTAAATCTT
This sequence comes from bacterium, assembly GCA_905221035.1. Classification (GTDB taxonomy): domain Bacteria; phylum Bacillota; class Bacilli; order Lactobacillales; family Streptococcaceae; genus Streptococcus. The sequence continues at coordinate 25,972 of CAJNBP010000015.1, forward strand.
TTTCTCAATACTGAAAAGTGGAGAAAGTGGGCGTTTTTCATGGATACGCACGATAGCATCTCCTAGTAAATGAGCGATTGAAATCTGCTCAATCTTGTCAATCAAACGCTCTTCTGGCAAGTAGATAGTATCCAAAACAACCAATTTCTTGATAGCTGATTTTTGGATATTGTCCATAGCAGGACCAGAAAGAACTGGATGCGTGCAGCTTGCATAAACTTCAACAGCACCAGCTTCCGCAAGAGCATCCGCCGCATGACAAATGGTTCCAGCCGTATCAATCATATCATCAATCAAGATACAAGTCTTGCCTTCGACCTTACCGATGATGTTCATGACTTCACTGGTATTCATCTTATCAACGCTACGACGTTTGTCAATGATAGCAATAGATGTTTTCAAAAATTCTGCCAACTTACGAGCACGAGTCACTCCTCCATGGTCTGGGCTGACAACCACATAGTCAGAACCAACCATACCACGACGCTCAAAATAATCTGCAATCAGAGGAGCTCCCATCAAGTGATCCACAGGAATATCAAAAAATCCTTGAATCTGTGCAGCATGCAAGTCGATTGTCAATAAACGATCCACCCCAGCTACTTCAAGCATATTTGCAACAAGTTTTGAAGTGATTGGCTCACGCGCTCTCGCCTTTCTATCCTGACGTGCATACCCATAGTAAGGCATGACAACATTGACAGATTCTGCACTCGCACGCTTCAAAGCATCTACCATAATCAAAATTTCAAGCAGATTGTCATTTACAGGCGAACTAGTTGATTGTAGGATAAAGACGTGCTTCCCACGGATTGATTCTTCAATGTTGACCTGAATCTCTCCATCTGAAAATTGGCGAACACTTGATTTCCCCAACTCTATCCCAATCTCCTGCGCCACACGTTCTGCCAATTCTTTATTAGAAGAAAGGGCAAACAGCTTTAAATCAGAAAAAGACATGATTTCCTCCGGTATATATGTATCGCTTGTGCTTTTCACAAGATTTTTCCATCTACCATTGTAGCGCTTTTTGCACTATTTTTCAATCAAAAATAAAAGAAGGGCACCATATTTGTACCCTTGCATCATTCTTTTGAAAAATATTCTAGTTCATCAACTCATTGTGCTTCTCAACAAAGCGATAAGCCTGGTAAAAACCATAGAGAGTAATAGCCGTAACCACTGAAATCGCTAGTGGCAACTCTGTCTCCAACTCCACAAAAGGAGAGTTAAACAGGAAGTGAGTTCCCAAGGCTAAAACTAGGAAAATAAGCCCCTGTTTCTTGCCAATCTTCTGCTCTTTATAGGCTCTGTAAAGCAAGTAAACACCTACTACAGCCAGACCTGAAAAAGTCCAGTGAGAGGCAATTCCTGAGATGATACGCTCTAAAATTCTCGAAATAGTAAAGTCAAATCCCTCTGGTAAATCCGTACGAATATAGCCAATATCCTCAATCATTTGGAATCCCAAACCAGAAGCAATTCCTAGTAAAAACAAAGATTTTAATTTTCGCACAGGAACCAAAGCTAAAACAAAAACAAGTGGCAATAATTTCAACGGTTCTTCTACCAAAGGAGCCACAATAGCACTTTCAAAGGCATTTAAAAAGGCACTATCTGGGAAAAGAACACCCAGTAAATCATGGATATAGGTATTCGCAAAGCTAGATAACCAGCCTGAAAGGAACATCCCACCCAATAAAGATAAAATCAAGGCATTCTTTGGCAATTCCCATTTTTTCCCAATATGGAAAAGGAAATAAAGAGCCGGAATCATATAAAAGAGAGCTAGAAAGATAGAAACTCCCATTAGTCCATATTCCGCAGCTGACATCGAACCATCCGTATAGTAGATGGTTTCATACTGTAAACCAATACAGAGCAATAAAATAAAAATAAATAAAATACTGTTTTTCTTCATATACTTTCTTTCTAAATAAAGTATTTACAATTCTACAACTGTCATACTTCCTGTATCTACATCGTAAATGGCACCAGAGATAATGACATCGTCTGGTATTAGGGGAGACTCGATAAGGAGTTGCATATCCTCACGCACACTCTCCTCTATATCTTGGAAGGGCAAAAAGTCCTGGTCTGACACATCGACACCTAGCTCCTCTTTCAGATACTCCTGAAAAGGACCATTTTCAAAGGTCTGAGCACCACAGTCTGTATGGTGCAATACCACAATCTCTCTTGTCCCCATCTGTTGCTGGGAAATCACCAGCGAACGAATCATATCCTCGGTCACTCGACCACCTGCATTCCGCAAGATATGAGCATCTCCAAGTGCCAAACCTAGAGCTTGGGCAACGTGCAGACGTGAGTCCATACAGGTCACAATGGCTACTCTTGTTTTGGGTTTAAGTGGCAAATTTAACTGCCCATGTAATGCAACATAAGCCTGATTGGCTTGCATAAACTGTTCAAAATACGACACGATTCCCTCCTTGAAAATTTGATAGTCAAATATTTCTCCTATCTTATCATTTTTAAGAGGATTTGTCACGGATTATGCAAAGACCTTTTTCAAAACTTCCTGAATCGTTGTCACACCAATGACCTGAATTTCCTTGGGCGGAGTGATTCCTGTCAAAGAATTTTTCGGTACATAAATCTTAGTAAAGCCCAGTTTAGCAGCTTCATTGATGCGTTGCTCGATACGATTCACGCGCCGAATTTCTCCCGTCAAGCCCAGTTCTCCTACAAAACATTCCTGAGGATTGGTTGGCTTGTCCTTGTAACTCGAAGCAATGGCAACTGCAACAGCCAAGTCAATGGCAGGTTCATCCAATTTGACACCGCCAGCAGATTTGAGATAGGCGTCCTGATTTTGCAAGAGAAGACCGGCCCGTTTTTCCAAAACAGCCATAATCAGACTCGCACGATTAAAATCAAGCCCTGTCGTTGTACGTTTGGCATTTCCAAACATAGTTGGTGTCACCAAAGCCTGAACCTCCGCCAAAATCGGACGCGTACCTTCCATGGTCACAACGATTGATGAACCAGTTGCTCCATCCAAACGCTCTTCTAGGAAAACTTGACTCGGATTGAGTACCTCAACCAAGCCACCCGACTGCATCTCAAAAATCCCAATCTCATTAGTGGAGCCAAAACGGTTTTTGACCGCTCTTAAAATACGAAAGGTATGGTGGCGTTCCCCTTCAAAGTAAAGCACCGTATCCACCATATGCTCCAACATACGAGGTCCAGCTAAGGTTCCTTCCTTGGTCACATGCCCTACAATAAAGATGGCAATATTGTTGGTCTTCGCCAACTGCATGAGCTCAGCAGTCACCTCACGCACCTGAGAAACAGACCCCTGCACCCCTGAAATCTCAGGAGACATAATGGTTTGGATAGAGTCAATAATGAGGAAGTCTGGCTGGATGCGCTCCACCTCAGCACGAACACTCTGCATATTGGTCTCTGCATAGAGATAAAACTCGCTATCAATATTACCCAGGCGCTCTGCTCGCAGTTTAATCTGCTGGGCAGACTCCTCCCCACTAACATAGAGAACAGTCCCCACTTGAGACAGCTGAGTCGAAACTTGTAGGAGAAGGGTTGATTTCCCAATTCCAGGATCCCCACCTATGAGGACGAGACTTCCTGGTACCACTCCGCCTCCAAGTACACGGTTGAATTCCTCCATCTCTGTCTTGGTTCGATTGACATTGATGGAGGTCACTTCAGCCAGTTTCATGGGCTTGGTTTTCTCACCTGTCAAGGACACACGCGCATTTTTGACCTCAGCAACCTCAACCTCTTCTACAAAAGAAGACCAAGACCCACAGTTAGGGCATCGTCCCAGATATTTAGGGGAATTATACCCACAATTTTGACATACAAATGTCGCTTTTTTCTTTGCGATGATAAACCTCTTTCTATATCTCTATCTCACACTCAATTACTTGACAAAAATCAATCTTCTCATTTGGCACAAACTGACGCATGAGCATTCCGTGAGTTACAATGATAATAGTTTTATAATTTTTATATTTTTCCAAAGCTCTTAAAAAACGATGACGCATCTCTAGATCAGTTTCATAGCGATAAGGAGAATCTTCAGATAAACCTCCTTGATGTTTTAGATAATATTCATGAGCTACCAATACACTAGTTAAATCAGAGTTAGTGCCATCTAAGTCTGGACGCCACTCATGAAAAAATGGCTCCACAAATAAGTCCAATCCTGTTTCAACTGCTATATAATGGGCTGTTTCTAAAGCCCTCGTCACAGACGATGAAATAATAATCTCTGCCTTTCCAAAACATGCAGTTTTAGCAACTTCTTTTGCCAGACTGCGACCTTTTCCTGTCAATGGTGCTAAATCACGACCAAAACCACTATAGAGTTGCGGATTTTCAAGTTTATCAAGCATACTATAATCTGGCTCCCCGTGGCGTACAAAGATAATCTTCATCTTAGTGCCCGGTCGATCCAAATCCACCAGTTCGAACGCCGTCTGCTGCATCTCCATCTGCAATTAAGAAAGGAGCAAAGACAGCCTGAACAACACGTTCCCCAACTTCAAGAACAACCTCTTGGTCTGTAATATTCTTCATCTGAGCAAAAATATGCCCTTCATTCCCAGGATTCCCATAATAATCCCCATCAATGACACCAACCGAGTTAATCAAGACCAAGCCCTTCTTACGAGGATTTGAAGAGCGATCATAGAGGTAGAGAACCTCAGTCGGCTGCATATAAGCCTTAACCCCTGTCGGAACCAAGACAATCTCTCCTGGCGCAATAACCGTACGCACAGCAACCTTTAAGTCGTAACCAGCCGCATGCGCTGTCTCACGCTTGGGTAATAAATTTTCATCTGTAAAACTCGAAACCAATTCAAAACCACGAATTTTCATAATTTTCTCTTTTCTATTATCATTTATTCTAGATTATTCTATCTTATTTATTCGGAAAAAGCACGAAAAAAAGAGCACACAATTCAAATCGCTTAGGGCTGCTGGATTCCTCCCCTGACCCGCTTCACGCAGAACTGTTGCTCCACTATTTATTATATCACATTCCTATTCATTTTAAAAGAAAAATTATTTTTTCCGTCTATTTCTAAAAAAGTCCTGCATAACAGCTGCACATTCATATTCCAAAATTCCCGTTTCAACCTCCACACGATGGTTGAGACGCTCATCTGTCAAGATATCGTACAAACTTCCAGCAGCTCCAAATTTCTGGTTTTTAGCCCCATAGACCACGTTTGGAATACGGGCGAGTCCAATCGCCCCACAACACATGACACACGGCTCAATGGTCACAAAAAGCGTGCAATCCAGCAAGCGCCAACTCTCCTCAGTCAAGTTCGCATTCTCTATAGCCATAATTTCCGCATGCATAACCGCTCGCTGCAATTCCTCACGCGCATTATGTCCACGACCAATAATTTCGCCATCTTTCACAATCACACAACCAATTGGAATTTCATCGTGTTCAAGAGCAATCTCAGCCTCTCTCAAAGCCTCCCTCATAAAGACTTCTTTTTCTTCAAGCGTATAATCCATCTCTTTTCTCTTTTCCTACTTATCGATTCTATTATTATATCATGAATCCCAACACAAAAAAAGCCACCGAATGCGGTGACTCTATAGGGAGATTATTATGAAAAAGAAAAGTTTAGGATATTTGTTACAACAAGTTAGGAGGTCTTCTTGTAACTGTCTATAGTATACCCGACCTATCTTAAACAAATCTTAAAAATCTCTTACGACCAAACACTTTCTAAAATATTTGTTTGTTCACGACCAGGACCTACTGAGAAAGTAGAAATACGAACGCCAACCAATTCGCTGACACGACGAACATAGTTACGCGCATTCTCAGGAAGATCTTCCAAATTACGAACTCCGGTGATATCTTCTGACCAACCTGGCAACTCTTCATAGATAGGCTTGCAACGTTTCAATTGCTCAAGACTAGCCGGATAGTAGTCAATACGTTGACCATCCAGATCATAAGCCACACAGATTTTCACAGTATCCAAACCACTCAAAACATCGATAGAGTTCAAAGAAAGGTTCGTAATACCAGAAACGCGACGGCTATGACGCATGACAACTGAGTCAAACCAACCTACACGACGTGGACGACCAGTTGTTGTACCATATTCATGACCGACTTCGCGGATACGTTCTCCCACTTCATCAAACAACTCAGTTGGGAAAGGACCGTCTCCTACACGACTTGTATAGGCTTTACATACACCTACAACCTTGTCAATCTTACTTGGACCAACACCTGAACCAATGGTCACACCACCAGCCACAGGGTTTGATGACGTAACAAACGGATAGGTACCTTGGTCGATATCTAGCATAACACCTTGTGCACCTTCAAAAAGCACACGTTTACCATTATCAAGTGCATCATTCAAAATAACAGATGTATCGGTCACATATTTCTTGATTTGTTGACCATATTCGTAATATTCTTCAAAAATATCATCGAAAGCAATCGCTTTACTATCATACAATTTTTCAAAGAGACTATTCTTTTCAGCAAGGTTACGTTCTAAACGCTCACGGAAAATATCTTTATCCAAAAGATCTGCGATACGAATTCCCACACGAGCAGCCTTGTCCATATAAGCTGGACCAATTCCCTTAATTGTAGTACCAATCTTATTGTCGCCTTTAGCTTCTTCTTGCAAACGATCCAACTCGATATGATAAGGCAAAATAACATGCGCACGATCAGAAATACGCAAGTTATCAGTTGTTACACCTTCCTCATGAAGATAGCTCAATTCTTTCACAAGAGATTTAGGATTTACAACCATACCATTCCCAATAACAGAGATTTTTTCAGGGAAGAAAATCCCAGAGGGAATCAAGTGCAACTTAAATTTCTTACCATCAATCACAATCGTGTGACCTGCATTATCACCACCTTGGTAACGTGCAATCACTTCTGCATTCGCTGAAAGGAAATCTGTAATCTTCCCTTTACCTTCATCACCCCACTGGGTACCTACAACAACAACTGAAGTCATAATCTTGTCTGAGCCCTCAGGCTCTTCCTTTCTCACATACATGGCAGGACTCTCACCCGCAATTATATCTTACAATTTATTATAAGAAAAAATCGCCTTTTTATCAAGAAGAAACAATAGAAAGATTTGCTATTTCCAACTATTAAAAAATATTATAGAAAAATTTAAAGCTATTTATCATAATTGTTCCGTAAAAGAGTAAATTCGTTCGGGAATTCACTCGTGCTGTCTCAACAAGAAATAACAGCTCGATTCATTATCATCTTTTCAAGATACAAACGATAAGCAACACGATAATGGTAAACTATAAAATCCCTACGACACCCAATGCCATATCTAACTAAATAATAAATCAAAAATTTAAAATGAAAATGTTCCCATTCCCAACTATTATCAAAGAAAGTAGCATACTCTTCTTCGATACTGTCATAGAATTCAGACATCTGATCATAAATACTTTGTAGCATAAGCATACACTCCTTTACTTTTTATGACCTTATTCTAACAAAAAATTTTAACTAATCATTAATAATTCCTGAATTGTTAAAATACCAACCTCAACAAGATAAAAAATAGGAAAAGTTGACAGAATAGAAATAAATATCTTAAATAAATTTCAAACCATTAAAGACCTAAAAAGGTCTCCTTAAGACTTTTAGATTTACAATATTTTTATTGGTTAAATCCTCAAAAAGCGCAGTTTCACTTGCAATCATTGCTCAAAAATATCTGTCAGTGAAATTTCTCTCGTCAATAAAAAGGCTCTATAATATTTGTAGTGGGTCCCCCCTATGGATATTATGGAGCCTATTTTGTTGTAGAAAAAAGTTCCATAGAAAAAATCATATGGAATCATTACTTTTTATCACAAAACTACTTGATATCCAAGACTCAAACATCAAAATTCTAGATATCATCAATATGGATACACACAAGGAAATTATCGCTAAGCTAGATCATCCTGACACTAAGTGTCCACATTGCCTAGGGCAAATGGATAAATATGACTTCCAAAAAGAATCTAAAATTCCCCATCTAGAGTGTGCAGGTTATAAGACACTCATTCGAATGAGAAAACGTCGTTTTCGTTGTAAAGTCTGCGCGAAAATGGATGTCGCAGAGACTTCCTTAGTCAAAAAAATCACCAAATCTCAAAACATCGTCAATCAGAAAATCACTCAAAAATTAATCGAGAAAGTCCCTATGACAGCTATTGCAGAAAGTCTATCTATCTCTACTTCGACAGTCATTCGTAAATTGAAAGAATTCAATTTCAAGACAGATTTATCTATCCTTCCAAATCACATTGCTTGGAATGAATACAGCTTCAAGAAAGGTAAGTTGAGCTTCGTTGCGCAGGACTTTGATTCCAGAAAGATCGTAGCTATCCTGGATGGGCGGTCTCAAGTGACTATTCGCAATTATTTCCTTCGTTATTCTAGACAGGTGAGAAGTCACGTGATAGTCATTGCAATGGATATGGTTACCCCCTACTACTTTATCGCTCTACTTTTAGCTCACACTTGACCAATCATGAGATTCTCGCAAAGCTCCTTGCATACTCTCAAGAACATAGAGAACACTATGAACTCTATCAACTATTACTGTTTCATTTCCAAAATCCTCATCCCTTTGAACATCAAAAATGAGAGAATCAATTTGGTCCTCTCCAAGTTATAACTTTTCATCACCTCACTACAGTTGACAAAGAGCAATATTTCTCTCATTAAGAAAAATATCTAGCACCTACTGATGCGAGAGAGTATTAATTACATAACAAAAAAGAGGTCGAAACCTCCTTTTATTAACTACTCCGCCAGTAGGACTCGAACCTACGACATCATGATTAACAGTCATGCGCTACTACCAACTGAGCTATGGCGGAATAAAGCTAAGCGACTTCCATATCTCACAGGGGGCAACCCCCAACTACTTCCGGCGTTCTAGGGCTTAACTTCTGTGTTCG
>CAJNBP010000016.1 GCA_905221035.1 bacterium
GGTAGAAGATATCAGAGGATTTCTTTGGTTGCAGGGCTAACAAATGGTGAGTTAATCGCTCCAATGACTTACGAAGAAACAATGACGAGCGACTTTTTTGAAGCTTGGTTTCAGAAGTTTCTCTTACCAACATTAACCAAACCATCAGTTATTATTATGGATAATGCAAGATTCCATAGAATGGGGAAGCTAGAGATTTTATGTAAAGAGTTTGGGCATAAACTTTTACCTCTTCCTCCCTACTCGCCTGAGTACAATCCTATTGAGAAAACATGGGCACATATCAAAAAGCACCTCAAAAAGGTATTACCAAGTTGTAGTACTTTTTTTGAGGCTCTTTTGTCCTACTCCTGTTTCAATTGACTATAAATCCAGCCTCTTTCAAAATCGTTTCCATTTGATGAGACGGCATGAAACTGTTGCTGTCCTCCATGTCATCTTCATCATTGATCACACGCACAATCTTCGTTTGAAATTGAGCTGCCTTGCTAGCTTCGGCAGCATTTTCCACAATGCTGGCTGAGACTGATTTGCCAATAACATCACTAGCTGTCAGATTTTTTCCTGTCTGTTCATTCCAATTTTTTAGTAAACTGATTGGAATCGTTAATCCCTGTTCATTTGTATCAGTATAGAGGGAACCGGCTAATACTTTGTCCGCCTCATTACTACTAACAGAAATACTTGTATCCTCATAGAGACTCACTACTTGAGCATAAGAAGGCATCGTTTGACTAAAATCCATTTCTTGCCCATCTATAGTAATGTTTGACATGGTCATCCCAAAAGGACTCTCCAAATATTTAATAGCTTCTTTCCCAACTGTATCTGTGATATAGTTCTTATCATCTTGGTTCAAAAAGCCTCGTCCAACATTTTTTGTGTTTAAAGCAATCTGAACTTGAGAAGGGATTTGACCTCCATTCGTATTTTCATCAATCATCGAAATCAATGCATTTCCCAAGCCGAAAGAAATTAAGACTCCTACAAAACCGATTGAGGTTGCTAGCGCAATCAATAGGTTACGCCACTTTCTTTCCAGAAAGTTATTTAAAGAAAGTTTGAATTTATTTTTCAATGATAATCCTTTATTTTTTGACTTCTTCAACGACTTCACCATCCTTCATTTTGATAATCACATCTGCATATTCAGCAACCTCTGGATTATGGGTTACAATTAGTACTGTTTTCCCTGTTTGGGCTAAATTTTTAAATACCTCCAATACCTTTTCTTGGGATTGAGAATCCAGCGAACCCGTTGGCTCATCGGCTACAATCATATCAGGCTGATTTACCAAGGCACGCGCTATTGCCACGCGTTGCTTTTGCCCGCCAGAAAGCTGTTTAACATTTTTAGCCATAAAAGGCTCCATGCCCAAGTTACTTAATTGCTCCTTTGCAATCATTGTCATCTCCCTGTCAGATAAATCTTTGACATAGAGAGGTAGCTTGACATTGTCCAAGACAGACTGATGAGGAATGAGGTTAAAGTTTTGAAACACAAATCCAATCTTATCTTTACGAAATTGAGTTAGTTCAATCTCTGATAAGTCACGGAGGGATTCCCCTTTAAACTCTAAAACTCCTTCGTATTGTCTATCTAAACCACTGATGATGTTTAGTAGACTGGTTTTGCCACAGCCTGATGGACCGTAAATCGCTGTAATTTTACCTTTTGCAATCTGCAGGTTAATATTCTTTAAAGCCTGTTCTTGATGTTTACCGTCCAAAGTGTAAAACTTTGAAATATTTTTAATGGATAAAATGGACATTCTTTCCCCCTTGTTTAAAACTGTTATCGTCATACATCATACTGATAGAAAATCCTTCAAGTTGCATCAGCACCGATTGACCCTATGGGCCTACTAGCTTAGAATTTTCTCTATATTGAATAGTTTGCTTCTGGATGTATATCAAGTAAAATTCATTGTAACAAAAAAGCGGCATTCCCTCAATGACAGAAATGTCACTCCTATAAAGCATTTAACAATACCTTTCTAAGTCTTCGCTCCATTCATTATCTAAACTAACGATTAACTTCTCATTGCCAAACATTCTTGCCATCATTTTTGCTTCTTCATACTTTTGTTTGGCTGTATCATAATCGGTATGAATATAATATTTCCACTCCACCATCAAGACAATCGGTTGCTTTTGGAAATCTCGTGTTTTTTGCCCTATTTTATTTAAGGTCTCGACTGCCCTCTTAAAATAATGAAACAGCCCCATAATTTCTATACAAGCTAAAGAAGCTAACAAGGAATCTCTAAGTAAGTCCAAACAATCGAACTCTATCTTATCAACCTGAGAACTTAATTTATCATGAAAACAAAGAATGGTTTCATACTCAGATTCTTTTATCTCACCCACATTTAAACCATCCATTAACTGACAGTTGAAATACAGTCTCAATTTCAACAATTCCTCAGCCCTATATACATCTCTGGATAGTAAGTCTTGAAGACTGTCCTCAATCACACTGCTTCCATATAAGGAATTACTAGTCGCTCTCACTTCATCTATTGCTTGAAGACAATCCACTACCACTTTCTCATCACGTGGCAAATCATCATAAAAACATTCAAAAATCTCATCAAAATATTCTTCCTTCTGCTCCTGCAACTCCTTGTCTCCATAGTCAGGATGATGAAGAAGAAAGTATTTTAATTCTTGGTAACGTTTCGGTAATTCCTTATAATCTGGCATCAAGACATAGGATGGAATTTCTAATCTATCTGCAATGTATTCTAGTGTTTTTATAGTCGGTCGAAATTCTCCTTTTTCGATTCGCACCAATTGACGGACTGATAATTCGGATTCATCCCCACAAAATACTGGGCGACTAAGTCCTTTCTCCTCTCTTAAAAGTCGCACTTTATCCCCTAACTCATTTATCTTGTTCATTTGCCCCTCGCATGATTATAAAAGATTTGATTTTCAAATAAATATATGCGATGATTATACCATTTTTCAAATAGAATTACAAAAAAAGAGACAGGAAATTCCTGCCTCTAGGCTGATAAACGATTATTTACGGCGTCCTGGTCTTTCTTTGTAACCATAGTAAGAATCTTCGATGATTTCTTGCATATGGTCAACCATTGGAAGACGTGGGTTAGCTGGTGAACATTGGTCTTCATAAGCAAGGAAGGCCAATTCACGAGAATGTTCTTTCCATTCTTTTTCATCGATTCCTTGTGCTTTGAAGTTCATTTGGATACCTACGCGCTCACCAAGTTCGTAGACAGCTTTTGCGTAAGATTCAACCCCTTCTTCTGGAGTAGAAGCTGGAAGTCCAAGCATACGTGCGATATCTTGGTATTTTTCATCTGCACGGTAGTAGTTGTACTTAGGCCATGTTGCTGTCTTAGCTGGACGTGTACCGTTGTAGCGGATAACGTATGGAAGCAAGATTGCATTTGTACGACCGTGGATTGTGTGGAATTGCGCACCAATCTTATGAGCCATTGAGTGAGAAATACCTAGGAAGGCATTGGCAAAGGCCATACCAGCGATTGTTGAAGCGTTATGCATTTTCTCGCGTGAATGGAAGTCTGCATTCTTAACTGAACTTTCAAGGTTTTCGAATACAAGTTTGATGGCTTGAAGTGCAAGACCGTCAGTGTAGTCGCTAGCCATTTGTGATACGTAAGCTTCAGTTGCGTGAGTCAATACGTCCATACCAGTGTCAGCAGCAACAAATCCAGGAATTGTCAATACCAAGGCAGGGTCTACGATTGCCACAGTTGGTGTCAATGAGTAGTCCGCGATTGGGTATTTACGGTTGTTTGCTTTATCAGAGATAACGGCAAATGGAGTTACTTCAGATCCTGTACCAGATGTAGTAGGAATTGCGATGAATTTAGTCTTCTTACCAAGCAATGGGAACTTGAAGGCACGTTTACGGATATCCATGAATTTTTGAACAAGGTCACGGAAGTCCACTTCTGGTTGTTCGTAGAAGAGCCACATTACTTTAGCGGCATCCATTGGAGATCCACCACCGAGAGCGATGATTGTATCTGGTTTGAAGGCACGCATAATCTCAGTACCACGGTTTACAGTTGTGATATCTGGATCTGGTTCTACATCAGCAAAGATTTGGTAAACAACCTTATTGCGACGAAGATCAAGTTGTTCGATGATACGATCAAGGAAACCAAGCTCTACCATGGCATGGTCAGTAACGATCATGACACGTTCAACGTCACGACATTTTTGAAGGTATTGAATTGAATCACGTTCAAAGTATGTTTTTGAAGGAAGTTTCATCCATTGCATGTTATTTCTCCGTCTTCCGACTTTTTTGATATTCAAGAGGTTAATGGCACTAACGTTATCCCCAACTGAGTTACGTCCATAAGAACCACATCCGAGTGTCAATGATGGCAAGAAGGCATTGTAAACGTCCCCGATACCACCGAAAGTAGAAGGTGAGTTACAGATAACACGAATAGCTTTAACAGCTTTACCAAATTCTTTAGTCAATTCTTCATCAGCTGTGTGGATGGCTGCTGAGTGTCCAAGACCGTTAAATTCAACCATTTGACGAGCCTTGGCAATACCATCTTCACGGCTTTCAGATTTCAAAACTGCGATAACTGGTGACAATTTTTCACGAGTCAATGGCTCGTTTTCACCAACTTCTTTACATTCTGCAGCAAGAATGTTTGTTCCTTCTGGAACTGTAAATCCAGCTTGTTCAGCAATCCAAGTTGCTGGTTTACCAACGATGTCAGCGTTCAATTTCGCACCAGCACAGTTTTTGCTGTTTGCTTTCACGCCGAAGCAGAATTCTTCAAGAAGTGCTTTTTCTTTTTTGTTTACAAAGTAAGTGTGATAAGATTTGAACTCTGCTACAAATTCATCGTAAATTTCTTTATCAATGATAACCGCTTGTTCAGATGCACAGACCATACCGTTATCAAATGATTTAGACATAACGATATCGTGAGCTGCTTGGCGGATATTTGCTGATTTTTCAACATAAGCTGGAACGTTTCCGGCACCTACCCCAAGAGCTGGTTTACCACATGAGTAAGCCGCCTTAACCATAGCATTACCACCAGTTGCAAGGATTGTCGCAACGCCTTCGTGGTTCATAAGGGCACTTGTTGCTTCCATAGATGGTTCAGTAATCCATTGCACACAGTTTTCAGGAGCACCAGCTGCGATAGCTGCATCACGAACGATACGAGCTGCATGAGCAGATGATTCTTGCGCTGATGGATGGAAGGCAAAGACGATTGGGTTACGTGTCTTCAATGAAATCAATGATTTGAAGATTGCTGTTGATGTTGGGTTTGTTGTAGGAGTGATACCACAGACAACACCAACCGGTTCAGCGATGAGAGTCAATCCTGTTACATCGTCTTCTTCGATAACGCCAACTGTTTTAGTGTGACGCATATTGTTTACTACGTGTTCACAAGCAAACAAGTTCTTAGTCGCTTTATCTTCAAATACACCACGTCCTGTTTCTTCAAAGGCATGTAGAGCCAATTCTCCGTGGGCATCCAAAGCTGCTACTGATGCTTTGGCTACGATGTAGTCAACTTGCTCTTGATCCAATTTACGCATTTCTTCAAGGGCAACTAGAGCTTTTTGCACCAACCCATCGACATGCTTTTCAGCAGCGAGTTTCTTTTCCTCTGGTGTCATAGTTTTTTTATCAGCCATATTTTCCTCCATAGCTTTCAAGGATTTAATCCTTTGTTAATTTTTTCACAAGTTTATTATAACGCATTATTTCAACTTTGTAAACAGTTTCATAAACATTTCACAAAGAATTTTTAGTTCCTTGTGAATTTTTTCTCATTTTCTTTTCTTATCAACTTCTTTCTTTAAAGTTTGTGAAATTTATTTCAAATATTTTTTTATTTCACAAACTTACTTGGAAGAGGGATTTGGAAAGAAAGGGATTTGCAGGTAAGCGCTTACTTTGTGTTTCTAATAATACCTCCTTTGATAAGGAGGCTTTATTTTTGTTGAAAAACGCCTTGTTTAAAAGTCCCTTCATAAACGACTTCTTGTTCTGTTGTTAGTTTTCCTTTTCCTTCAGCCTGACCATTTACAAAATCCCCTTCGTAGGTCCAGCCTTCTTTGGATTGAAAGGTACCTTTTCCGTTGAAGGCTCCATTGCTGAAACCACCAGTATATTGGTCTCCATTTTGGAAGGTGATGGAGCCTTGGCCATTCATTTTACCACGGACAAGACTGCCGTCGTAAACAATCGTTCCATTATCAAGTTTTAGAACACCTTTTCCGGGAATATTTAGAAAAAAGACGAGTACCGCACAGAAAACAATGGCAACTACTGCTATAATCTCTAAACGTGGACGAGTCAGATAGACACGATACTTTTCGTAAAAATTCTTAAGATTTTCCACCTTCACTCTCCTTTTCTAAACGTTCTAGCCAAACTTGACACCCCTCTTGAACACGCTGATAGGTCTCCTCAAAATCACCTGTATACCAAGGATCTGGGACACTTTCAGATGCAAATGAGTAAATCTTATCTTGACAGTCTACTGGACACATCCGACGCAGGTCAGAAACATTTGAAGCATCCATGCCGATAATATAATCAAAGGCTTCAAAATCTTCCTTACTAATCTGAAGCGATGTCTTGTTCTTGTCATAAGGAATCTCATACTGTTGAAAAATTCCCTGAGTGCCCTTATGAATCGGATTGCCATGTTCCCAAGAGGACGTCGCTCGACTTTGGATTTCGTAACTATCTGTCATTGATTTCATAACAAACTCTGCCATAGGGCTGCGGCAAATATTTCCCAAACAGACAAAGACTAGTTTTTTCATCCCATTTCCTTTCTTTTATAGAAAAACGGGAGTTAGTGATCCCGTCTTATTTTTCAATTGCACCTTCGAGTGAAGCAGTTTCTTTCAGTGGTAATACGGTCTTGATTGCAGCTAGCTCAAAAGTCAAGTAAACTCCATCTACATCAAGAACAATCGTTTTCTTCTCCGTATCTACTTCATCGACCGTTCCGTAAAGTCCGCCGATTGTAATAACTTCATAGCCTTTTTGTAGTTTATTCAAGCTTTCCATACGTTTTTGTGCTTGTTTCTTTTGAGAGCGTTGCGTAAAGAACATCAAGCCCACCATAGCCACAAGAATGATTAAAAATGTATATTGTGATTCCATTATATTCTCCTTTGTCTTTTACATAGGACTACTATATCAAATTTCAGCTACTTTTACAAGATTGTACCTTGCTTTTCTAGTAAGAAAAACCAGAGCTTGCGCCCTGATTTTTAGGATTATTTCAAGTTTTGAACAACTTTTACAAGATTTTCTACAGTAAAGCCATATTCTGCCAATACTTTTGGTGCTGGGGCAGAGGCTCCGAAGGTATCAATACCTAGAACGGCACCATCAAGACCAACATATTTGTACCAGTTTTGAGTTGCACCCATTTCGACTGCAACACGACGGCGGACTGCATTTGGAAGAATTTCTTCCTTGTAAGCTGCATCTTGTTTATCAAAGACATCTGTAGATGGCATGCTGACTACGCGGACTTTTGCGCCTTGACTAGCCAATTCTTTGGCAGCTGAGACAGCAAGATTGACCTCTGAACCTGTCGCAATCAAGATAGTATCAAAGTCTGCTGCATTTTCATAGACAACATAGGCACCTTTTGCAACCTTGCCAAAGTCTGTTCCCTCTTCGACAGTCAAGTTTTGACGGGTCAATACAAGGGCAGTTGGTGTTTTCTCACTTGTCACTGCAAGGTACCAAGCAGCTTGAGTTTCACGCGCATCTGCTGGACGGAAAACATTTAGATTTGGCATAGCACGAAGACCTGCTAAGTGTTCAACTGGTTCGTGCGTTGGACCATCTTCACCAACTGCGATTGAATCGTGGGTAAAGACATAAGTCACAGGAAGCCCTTGCAAGGCTGACAAGCGGACAGCTGCCTTCACATAGTCAGAGAAGACGAAGAAAGTTCCACCGTATACACGAAGTCCACCGTGAAGAGCCATCCCGTTCAAGATCGTTCCCATTGCAAATTCACGAACACCAAACTGAATATTACGGTTCAAGCGATGAGCATCGTCTTGAAGTCCGTCAGTCTTGATATAAGTCATGTTTGAGTGAGCAAGGTCAGCTGATCCACCCAAGAAAGTTGGCAATTTAGCAGCTACAACATTCAAGGCATCTTGGCTCGAGTTGCGAGTTGCTTGAGAGAAGCCATTTTCTAAGGCTGGGAAGTCTGCTGGAGTCACTTCAACTGGATCGCGTCCATCAATGATAGCTTCGACTTCTGCTGCAAGTTCTGGGTGAGCTTCTTTATAATCTGCAACAAGTTTTGTCCAAGCTTGATAAGCTGATACGCCACGGTCCGCAACATTTTCTTTGAAATCAGCATATACTTGTTCTGGGATTTCAAATGGTTCATAGTCCCAACCGAGCGCTTGGCGAGTTGCCGCAGTTTCATCTGCTCCAAGAGGAGCACCGTGTACAGCATTAGTTCCTTGTTTGTTTGGAGAACCGTATCCAATCACAGTCTTTACTTCAATCAAAGATGGTTTACCTGAAGCTTTAGCTGCTTCGATAGCAGCATGAATTGCTTCCAAGTCTGTTCCATCTTCAACCAAGGCTGTATGCCAACCGTAGGCATTGTAACGGTCACGAACACTTTCTGTAAAGGAATCCTTTGTCTCACCATCCAAGTTAATGTCATTTGAATCATAAAGAACAACCAACTTGTCCAGTTTTTGCAAACCTGCGTATGAAGCCGCCTCGCTTGAGACACCTTCCATCAAGTCTCCGTCTCCACAGATAACATAAGTATAGTGATCAAAGATATTGTAGCCTTCGCGGTTATATTTAGCTGCCAAGAAACGTTCTGCTTGGGCAAAACCAGTAGCAGTTGAAATACCTTGACCTAGAGGACCTGTCGTAGCATCAATCCCTGCTGTATGACCAAATTCTGGGTGACCTGGTGTTTTAGAACCCCATTGGCGGAAGCTCTTGATTTCATCCATGCTGACATCTTCAAAACCAGAAAGGTGTAGAAGGGCATACAGGAGCATTGAACCATGGCCTGCTGAAAGAATAAAGCGGTCGCGGTTAATCCAGTTTGGTTGAGCTGGATTGATACGAAGTTGTTTTGTAAAGAGGCTGTAAGCCATTGGAGCTGCTCCCATAACCACACCTGGGTGACCTGAGTTGGCTTTGTTGATAGCGTCAATACCTAGGAAACGGATTGCATTAACAGATAGATTTGACATAGAATTTCCTTTCTATTTGAGGTGATTATTGAATCACACATTCTATTTTACTATTATATGAAAAAATACATAGAATAGCAATTAAACAATTCGACGTAAATCAGTATTCTATTTGCTATCCTCTAGTCGCCTGATAGTAGGGAAGTAAGCGCTCATAAGCTTCATCTAATTTTTCTAAAATCACTTCTAATGATTGATTTTCAATAAAAGAAACATCTGCCTTAACTAAAACTTTCCGGACTTCCTGATTGGATAGTTTATTTCTTAAAATTTGACGGTTCTCCTCAGTAGCATCCCATCTTTGACTTTGACCATCTGAGTAGGCTAGATAATAAATCCCTTTAACGGTTGGAATGTCTAAAACCTTGGCTTGCTTGTCTAAGGTCTGTTCGTCTTTCTTGCGCTCGATGAAACTGACCTCTAAAGAAATTCCAAAGTCAGCAGGTGTTCCATACAAACGTAAAGCTAACATAGACTCTGTCATTTTCCCCTCACGCTGTAGATAAACCCAAAAATGTGGTCGCAAGCGCTGCGCTTGGTTCATCCACTGGCTAGTCTGTTGGAGTTGCCATTCTGGATGATTTGCCTGAAAGGCTTTAGCCAATTCTGTAAAATCCTTTCGTGCCTCTTGACCTTTGTGGCGGAATGCCAGCATCTTCTCTCGCTCTGCTCCAGCTTTATCAGGATTACGGTACTGCAAACCAGCAAAGTCTAAATAGTCTCTTATCTTATTCAACATCAGTTTAATCTCCTCCAGCTAGCAAAAAATCAGGAGAACCCTGATTTTACTTATTCTGTATCTACAACGACATAGCGATTTGGCTCATCACCCTCAGAGTAACTAGTCACGCCATCCATACGTGAAATAATGCGATGGATAATCTTGCGTTCGCTATTTGACATTGGATCTGTCTGATGACTGCGCCCTTCTTCTAAAACACGAGTCGCCAATTTTTGAGCGTAAGTTTGCAAAACTTCTGCACGGTGTTCAACATAATCATTGACATTAATAGTAATGTAGAAGGTTCTTGAATAGCGATTGTAAAGATAATTTTGAGCCAATAGTTGCAAGGCCTTCAAAACTTTACCATGGTAACCGATAATACGACCTGGCTCATTGGTGTCAATTTGTAGATTGATGCTACGACGGTTATAATCATTTGAAAGTGTGGCTTCAACATCCATGTCATCAATAATTGTTTGAACATAAGTCGTTACTTCCGTAGCTACTTGTTCAATATCAAAGCTCGGTTCAACTTTCAAACCCAAGTCTTCTAATTCTTGACTTTCAGTTTGCTCAGCCTGCCCTTCAACATTAGGAGTTGCTACTTCTTCTTCGAGGTCAGTTTCTTCAAGTTGTAATTCATTTAAAATCTCAATATGACCAGTTTCTTCTAAGATCGTGCTGACATGTCTTTCATGTTTTAAGATTTCAGCCTTAACTTCATCAGAAATACCTTGGCCTTCCTCTTCAATCTTTTTAATTGCTTCTACAACATGCCCCAAATCAACGGTCGCTTCACTAACTGTTTTAACGGGCTCATTCAAATCATTGATTTGTTTTGGAACTCCCTTTACAGCTTGTTGGTTTGCTTTTACAACTGTCGTTTCACTAATCGCATCGATATCCACTTGGGCTGGTTTTTTACCAAATAAGCCAAGAAATCCTTTTTTCTCACGAGAAATGACTTTGATATGAGCCTTCATTCTTGGAATATCTAATTCTTTCAATCCTTTCTGGATTGCTTCTTCAACAGTTGAACCTGTAAATACTACCATTACCAGATTCCTCCTTATTATTTCGTTTTCTGAGCCTTTTTCTTGGCTTTCCTTTTTCTATTTTCCAAATCTTTTTGTGCCTGTACCACGGCCTCGCGCTCTGCGATAATCTTGAATGGATTGTTCAAGAAATAGGTTTGCAAAACTTGATAAGCATTGGACACTGCCCAGTAGAGAGCGACTCCGCTCGGAGCATAAACCCCAAAGATAAAGATCAAGACTGGAATCCCGTACATCATCGCAGTCGTAGCTCCGTTACGCTCAGACAAGGCTTTATTGGATAACCAAGTACTTAAAAAGGTGAATACTGCTGCTAAAATCGGAAGCACAAATGTTGTATCCACACCACCAAGGTTAATCCATAAGAAATGACCTGTCTTCAAAAAGTCAACCCTTGATAAAGCTTGGAACAGGGCCAAGATAAGTGGCATCTGAATCAAAATCGGCCAAAGAGAATCTGACTGTCTGACACCCATTTCTTTAAAGACTTTACGCATTTCCTGCTCTAGCTTGGTTCTGCTTTCCATATCTCGACCCGGATATTGTTCTCGCAGCGCCTTAATGCGTGGTTGAGCTTCCTGCATTTTTCTAGAAGCCACCATTTGCACTTGAAAGACTGGCAAGAGCACTGTACGAATCAAGATTGTAAAGAGAATAATCCCCACTCCGATACTGATATCAAATGATAAAAAGCGAATGATTTCCGCAAAGAAGTAAACCAATTTACTCCAAAAATCAGTCGAATCTGCCGTAATATCGCTAGTTGTCCCATTAGTTGCACAGGCTGTCATAATAAATAGAGATAGACCTAGCAAACTAGTCAACTGTAGTTTCTTTTTCACTCCCATTTCCTTCCTGGTAAATCTTTGATAATTTTAATACGTGGAGTAGATTTTTCTCCATCTCTGCGTATTCCAAGGTCTCAACCCCTTTTCGAGCAATGACAACAAAGTCGACATCTTCTACCAGACTCCCTTTTGCATTCTGGATAATATGTCGGATTCGTCGCTTGATTTGATTTCTAGTGACGGCATTCCCCAGTTTTTTGCTAACTGATAGACCTACTCGAAAATGGTTTTTCTGGTTTTCTAATTGGTAGATAACAAATTTGCGATTAGCAAAACTTGTTCCTTCCTTGAAAATTGCCTTAAAATCTTTCTCTCTTTTTACACGAAAGTTTTTCTTCAAAACTCAACTCCATCTATTAAATTACTACTATTATACCATATTTTTCAAAAAAGCCAATCATAGCAAGGTTTGGGACAATTTCACCAGAAAAAGAAGCTGGAAAAATCACTTTTCCAACTTCTTGTCCCAAATATTTTTTCTAATGTTACTTATTTTTTCAAGCGTTCAACGTCACGGGCAATGACCAATTCTTCATCTGTTGGAATAACCAATACACGGATTTTCGCTGCATCTGTTGAGATGTCTCCTGTCACACCAAAGACGTTCTTTTCTGGGTCAACATCACAGCCAAACCAAGAGATACCTGAAATGACATCTTCACGTACAACAGCTGCATTTTCTCCGATACCTGCAGTAAAGATAATAGCATCTGCCCCGTTTAGGACTGCAAGGTATTGACCGATATGTTTTTGGATACGATCAACATACATTTCGTAGGCTAAAGTGGCATCGTGGTCCCCTTCTTCCATAGCAGCAATCACATCGCGCATATCACTAGATTTGCCTGAAACACCCATAAGCCCTGATTCACGGTTAAGAACGCGACTAATGTCTTCAGGTGTGTTAAAGTCCTCTGTATATTGCATTAAGTAAGGAATGATAGCTGGGTCAACATCCCCTGTACGAGTTCCCATCATCACACCGCCAAGTGGAGTAAAGCCCATTGAAGTATCGACAGATTGACCACCCTTAACTGCTGTAATAGAAGCACCATTACCGATGTGACAAGTAATCAATTTCAAGTCTTCTAATGGACGTCCCAAGAGTTTTGCAGCTTCTCCTGCTACAAACTGGTGACTTGTACCGTGGGCACCGTATTTACGAACCTTGTTTTCTGTGTAATATTTTGTT
Organism: bacterium; assembly: GCA_905221035.1. Lineage (GTDB taxonomy): Bacteria > Bacillota > Bacilli > Lactobacillales > Streptococcaceae > Streptococcus. Next base: position 13,078 of record CAJNBP010000016.1, read on the forward strand.
GGTAGAGGGTAGCGATAAGCTTTCTCTGGCATACTTGTGTGGAATGAAGTATCAAAAACAACTACACTGGTAATGTCTGGCAACAATTCCTTAAAGGCACGAACACCTGCTGCATTGGCTGGATTGTGAAGAGGGGCTAACAAGCTCAACTCTTCAACTTTTTCTAAAACATCCCCTTCAACAACTGTTGATTCTTTGAAATATTCTCCACCAGCAACAACACGGTGGCCAACACCTGTAATCTCATCGTATGCCTTGATGATGTCGAAACGAATCAAGTCATCCAATAAAATCTTAACGGCTTGTGTATGATTTTCGATATCCAAAATTTGTTGTTCAGAACGGCCATCAAATTTTACAGTTGAAATTGAATCTTTCAAACCGATACGTTCAATCAAACCTTTCGCCAATACTTTTTCTTCTGGCATTAAGTATAATTGCCATTTCAAACTTGAACTTCCTGCATTGATTGCAATTGTTTTTGTCATAACAAGACTCCTCTTTTAAGCGTTTTCATCTATTATAACAAAATCTATTTTATATTTCAGTACCTTGAGTCCATTTTTGAAAATTTTCTTTAAATTTCATTAAAACACTTGCATCTTGTAAGCTGGCAAGCGGATAAACAAAAGACTCTACTGCTGTTTCACTTTTCTTCTGTAAGATAAAAATCGTCTTGGATTGTTTGGCATTAGCAAAGAGATTTTCAGGCAAACTAATCATGGCAACTAGATTCGCCTCCTCTTTCAACCACCCTTTCAATAAGTCACTTTGAGGACTGGTCAACAAATCACTCGGAGCTAGAAAAATAGCATATCCATCTGACTTGAGATACTTAAGTCCTTGTTCCATGAGCAAGTGATGGGCGTAGGTATGTTCTTGACTAGAAGCAACCTGATGACGTGACGCAACGGCGTCATCCGGATAATAGCCAACAGGCAAGTCGCTGATGACCACATCGCTTTCTTTGAGCATTTGTGGACGAACGGCATCTCCTTGGACAAAGCCAGCCTGCAAACCAATTACATCTGCCATACTAGCCGCCAAATCAATCAGCAAATCATCCACTTCCATTCCCAAGTAATCCACTTTTTTAGCAAGCGAGGTCAAGAAAGTAGCACCCAGAATCCCCATCCCGGAACCCATTTCGAGGATAGTTATGTCCTCCTCTTTAAACAACTCTTCCACAATAAACACCAAAAGTAAAGCAATGGCATCTGGCGTAAACTGGTGATTGGCCTGCAAGGGTTCTGTCTGCCCAGCCTTCATCAAGAGAAACTGGTAGGTCTTGAGCCATTCTTCCTTGCGAAGTGCTAAACGCTTAAGGGCTTGATTGTTCTCTTTTACCTGATTTAGCTCAGTCTCACCATCCAGATAGATGCTGTTTTGCTCCACCAGGGCGTCATAAAAATTGGTCGCCAAATCACTTTGGATGACTTGGACATTCTCTAGTAAATACGTATAAGCTTGTTCAATTTTTTCAAAATCCATATTCCTATCTTATCAAATTTCCCTTCTTTTTTCCATCCTTATAGAAAAATCACTCCCTGACTAGGCGAGTGATTTTTGGGCTACTGTTAAAAAGAGTTCTGAGTAATTCCCTTGAAACAGGTCCTCAGCGCTATAGAGGATCTGACTATGAACAGATGAAAAACCATGCTCAATTAGCTTGTTTTCCAATTCAGGCAATTCAAAGCCGTGATGGCTGGTCTCCGTCTTGGTAAAATCAGCAATGAGGAGTTTCCCATCTTCCCTCAAATGCTGATGAAACAGTGAGAGAGCTGCATCCAAATCAGGCATATGGTGAAGAACCCGACTAACAACAATGAGATCAAACTCTTTCTCCAAGGGATTTTCCAGTAAATCCTGCTCCAAAAACTGGATATTCTTGATTTCTTGCTGCTCTGCTTTCAAACGAGCTTGCTCCAGCATTTTCTCAGAAATGTCTACAAGAGTGACAGACTTAGCCTGCTTGGCTAGGGGCAAGGCTAAGAGCCCCGTCCCACCACCGAAATCCAGAATTTCTTTGTCTGATAGAAGATCAATCTCTTTCTCTATAGCTTGATAAACCAAGTTTGCTAGGAAGATATTTTTAGGGGAATCGAAAGTTTCTGCTTTGTGGTTAAAATCATGTTTCATATTTTTAGTTTAGCACAAAGTAGTTGAATTGACTAGGAATTCTCTTTCTTCTCAGACTTCTTGTCTGATTTTTTCTTCTCCGCTTTTTCGCTTGAATCAGTCGCTACCTCTCCCTTTTTATCCGTTTTCTCTTCTTTGATTTTGACTGAAGGAAATAAGAACTCATATTGGCTCTTAGGCATACGAACAGTCGTCACCAAGCTAGTTTTCTTGTTTTGATAGCTTACCTGACCTAGATTAAAGATCTGCCCCCCACTTTCTTGCTCGGCTTTATCCTTGGTTCGTTTAGCCATGGCAAAAGCAACCAATTTCTCTTTATTCAAAGCATAGTCTTGATAGTGGGCGACTTGTCGGTTCAAGTAAAATTGTAACAAAAGGCTAAAGATGGCTGCCATGGTGACTGCATAGAGGAGAACTCCTGCCTTAACTTTTTTCTTTTTCCACACGATAGATGAACTCCCTTTCTAAGCCTTTCTGAAACTGGAAACGAAAACGAACCAATTGCTTATCCTCTGTAATCTGTGCTGATTTGAGTCCATAAACCATGGGCTGATAGCCTCGTCCACTGGCATCGGTTTTCCGAAAATCATCTGATTTTGACTTGCCTATTGCAATTTCCTTGCCATCCTGCTTCATATAAATGCGATTGCCTTCCACTTTTTCGAACTGCGAACGGTCTAATTCTGCCTCCAGCTGGTCCACAAACAAGAGCCACTCTTTTTGCTCGCTTTGTTGCTGGTAGCGAACTTCTGAAATGAGGAGCTGACTCATGGCCTGAAATAGGAGTAAACTTCCACTGATGACAATAAGAGCAATCAGGGATTCTAACAAGGTAAAAGCCTTGATTTTATGGCTCTTTGATAGCCAACAACTGTTCTGAACCATGATAAACCTCCAATCCCTTTTCACTAGAAAACACCTGAATCTCAACTCCGTTGATGTTTACCTGATTTTGACCTGTCTGCAAAGCCATCTTAGCTACACGCAAGACTTCTTCCTTTTGCAAAACTTTTGCTTCTTCTTGCCTATTCTTCTGAATTTGTCCTAAAAGGAGGATCGCAATACTGGCAAAGATAGCTAAAGCGACTACTGCTTCCAGTAAAATCACTGCCCTAGTTTTTTGTTTCCTTAATGCGTTTAATTTTTCCATTTCCTAGATATAATTGATAACGAATCGCTCCTTTACTGGTCTGAAATTCAACCTTGGCCAGGGACGAATTGCCCCCAGCTCGGTCAAATGTAATACTTTGGCCTGATGGTGCTTGAATGCCTTTAGGAACTGTCAACTTTTGACTGCCGTTACTAATCGTCTGCCCATCTAAGTTTAGACTAGTCTTTTGCTGACTGGCTACACTGCGCTTTTGGGTTTCCCGATAAAGTTCTTCAAACTCCATAAAGAAAATCTGCTCCTCTACCGCCGCAAAAGTGGACTGAACAGAGCCAGACAAGCCCAAGGCAATCATACTTACAAGTCCCAAAACCAAGAGACTTTCAAGCATTGTAAAGGCCTTAATCTGCAACGGTTTGACTGGTATTTTGTTTAGCATGGTATTCTTTATAAGCTTTAGCCTGTTCTTCTGTGATTCGCCCATCTGCTTGTAACTTACTTAGGCTAGCATCTTCATTTTTATCCAAGCTATAAAGCTCTGCCTGACTTTCCACCACCTTAACAACAGCAGCTTTTCCTTTGTCATTGACCGCCTCTTTTTGCTTGGTCAAATTAGGTACAAAGAGCAAGAGAAGCACGCTGATGATGAGCAAGACCACCAACATCTCTACCAGAGTAAAAGCTTTAACCTTAGCTTTTTTCAAGAATGTCATCATTTTTTTCATTTTAAAAATTTACCTCCATATTTTGATACATGGGCATCAGCATTGCCGCATAAAGTAAAACGATAATCAGAGCCACAAAGATAAAGACCAGTGGCTGCACCAGATTCATGGTGCGATTGACTCGGGTAAAAAAGGCTTCCCAAGTTTTTTCAGCATAGATTTCCAACTCACTACCCAGCTTGGACTTGACTTCTCCATACTCGATAATGAGGCTCAACTCCTTTTTAAAGAAAGGATAGGTTGCTATGGTTTGAGAAAATTCCCGACCATTTTGTAGGGCTTGAGACAGATCTTGACCGATTTCTTTAAAGAGCTGGGAACCCTGTTCCTGCATCATCTGAAATATCTGCGTCAACTCCATCCCTTGAGAAATCATATTACCCCATTCACGCGCATAATAGGCTGTCAGATAGGTCTGCACAAAAATTCCAAAGAAGGGAATGCGTGCCAAGATAGAAAAGACGCGCATCTTCGAACTTCTTTTATAAAAAGTGAGTGCTAAAAGGACACCTACTGAAACAAACCCTACCATTCCTAGAAAAATTTGTGGCAGATTGCCAATAATTTGGGTGGCGATATTACTACTATCCAGTTGTGGTAGTAGGTAGTTACGCAGTCCCAGCATAATTAAGAGAAGAAACCCCAGCAAAATCAAGGGATAGGTCGCTACTTCAATTAACTTTTTCTTGACCTTAGCTAGATTGTCTAGATACTCTTCTATCTTTCCCAAACTCAGGTGGAGATTCCCATGAACTTCAGCTAGGGATAACTGAGTGACAATGGCGCTTGAAAAGCCCAAACTTTCCATCATTTCTGAGAATGATTTCCCCTGAGACAAACCTGTGCGCATCTGGGTCACGCACTGTTTGTCCAACAAGGCACTCCTATCTAAAAAGGAGATAGTCTCCACCAGATGAAAACCGCTGGAAAAGAGATTGTTAAACAGGGTGATGATATTTTTTTGCTTAGCTGTAGCTAATTTTTTCCGTTTCAGCCTGAAGATTTGTGATATGTCCATCTTTAAGAAGCTGGTCAATCTGCGCATTCCAGCTAGTTGGCTGGTGTTCTTGATAGTCTTTGTTTGCAAAATCAACGATTCCTCCTCCCCCAATTAATCTCTGGTAGCAAACTCCTTGCAGAACGACCGCTAATTCCTCCTCACTCACGCCCAACTCCAGCAAGCGTTCATAAACACCTCGGATACTCTTGGCATGAATGGTTGAAAAGACTGTCGCCCCTGTCAAGCTGGCTCTGACCACTGCACGCGCCGTTTCGCTGTCTCGAATTTCTCCGATAATCAAGAGGTCAGGACGATGACGCAAAGAAAGTTTGATTAGATTTTCATAGGTTAGTCCAATCGCCTCATTCAACTGCAACTGTAGCATATCCTCTTGTTTGATTTCTACCGGATCTTCAATGGACATGACTTGTTGTCCCTTAAAAAGAGACTTGGCTAATTCGTGCATCAGGGTCGTCTTGCCACTGCCGACTGGACCAGCAAAAAGATAGAGTCCTCGTTGCCTGTACTGCTTGCCCAATTCTTCAATATCCTGAAACCAAAAATGCAAATCCTGCTCCTCATCGTGCAACAAGCGAATCACTAAACTCTCATGCCCTCGATAATCGCCTACGGTAGATAAACGTAGGGACGCCATCTTCTGGTCATATTCATAATCACAGGAACCTAGCTGACTACGTCGCTTTTCTCCCACATTCATACCCGCCACAAACTTGAAATGACTGATGACAGCCGCAAACTTTTCAAAATCATAACAACCAATTTTACAGCGCTCGTCTCCCACCCTCATATGAAGCTCATAGGCGTCTAACTTAGGGACAAAATAAATATCCTGCGCCCCTTTTTTTCGAGCCGAACGAATGATTTCTTGTGCAATTTCTTGAACCATACTTACCTCCTCACCTATACTATTCGCAAAGAGTTGGAAAAAATAAAAAAGCAACTCCCAAAAAGTTACTTTTTCTCTATTTTAATTTCATACGGCAAGAACGATGCCTTTCCTGACCAGTTTGTTTTTCATAGCCTGGGCGTAGTTTTTCATCTGGAATAACCTGTTCATCCTGCAAAAGAGCCAAAGAATGGTATTGTTGTAAATACTCATCACATTCATCGCACCAGCGTTGGTCTTCTGGGTCCCAAAAAATGGTCATCAAGTCGCTTCTACTTTTATAAAGAGGGGATTCTTGTTCCAATCTAAACCAACAAGTTTTGTAGTATTTGAGAGCATCATAATACTGGTCAAACTTCTTACTTGCTACAATATCTTCTTCCCAACCTTCTAAGAACCACCAAGGTTCAAAATCTCCATACATTTCTATAACACGATACATATTCATTCCTCTGTACCGTATATTATAACCAATTCCGCCAAACAAGGAAAGAAATATGCTCATTTCTTAATTTTTTGATAAAAAATCCAGCCATCTGATGGATGACTGAATTTCTATTTGCTTATATAATAAAAACTTTTTACTTCTTAAGCTTCTGAGATATCGTTTTCGATAATGACCTTAATGGCATGGTGGTCTGCCGCCTTACTGAAGACTTCATAGGCTTTTTCAATTTCACTTAGTTTGAAATAGTGAGTTACCAATTTTTCTGGTTCAATCTTATGACTTTCAAGAGCTTTCAACAATTGTGGAGTGGTATTTGTAGATACCAAACCAGTTGTTACATTGATGTTGCGAATCCAAAGTTTGTCCAAATCGAATTCAACTGGTTTGCCATGTACACCACAGTTGGCAACTGTTCCGTCTACACCGATAATCTTTTGACAGAAATCAAATGTTACAGGGATACCAACAGCTTCGATAGCAACATCTACACCACGGCCATCTGTCAAATCATAAATTTCTTTAATGGCTTTTTCAGGGTCTGAAGAATTAACCTTATGAGTCGCACCGAATGATAAAGCAGTTTCCAAGCGATTATCATCTAGGTCCACCATAATCAATTTAGCTGGTGAGTAGAACTGAGCCGTCAAAAGAGCAGCCAATCCAACTGGTCCTGAACCAATAATGGCTACGCTACAACCAGGTTCTACTTTCCCTTTCAAGACACCAATTTCATATCCAGTAGGCAGAATGTCTGATAGCATAACCAAGGCTTCATCTGACAAGTCTTCTGGAGTATGGTAAAGAGTGTTGTCTGCATGAGGGACACGTAGATACTCCGCCTGCATACCATCAATCAAGTGACCGAAAATCCAGCCCCCTTCGTCTTCACAGTGGGCATAAATTCCTTTTTTACAGTAATAGCATTTACCACAGGCACAGACACAAGAAATCAAAACCTTGTCGCCTTTTTTGAAGTTAGAAACTCCTTCTCCAACTTCTTCAACAATCCCAATTCCTTCGTGACCAAGAATGGTACCACTTTGACAAGCAGGAACATCCCCTTTGATAATATGGAGGTCTGTTCCACAAATAGTGGTTTTTACGATACGCACAATAGCGTCTGTTGGCTTGCGAAGCACTGGTTTGTCTACATCAACAAAAGAAGCAAGTCCTGGTTTAACATAAGTATAGGCTTTCATAAAGCATTCCTCCTTTTTTTATTTGTACTATTTATAATATAATTGTAAGCCTTTTCATTTGTTTATTCAAGTTCCTTTGTGATTTTTTTAACTTTTTCATTTACCGGTAAAGTACCATACATAAAAAAGCAGAAGCTAGTCTCTAACTTCTGCTTTCTTTCTTATGCTTGATAACGTTTCACACCATCTAGATAGGTTGCTACCAATTCCAAATCTTTATCTAATACGATAAAGTCAGCGTCGTAGCCTTCACGGATTTGGCCACAGACATCATCGATATGAACAGATTTTGCTGGGTTGAGACTGGCCATCATGACTGCTTCATGCGGATTCGCAATGCCCCATTCGACCACATTCTTCAAACCGTCTTTGAGTTTGAGGATAGAACCTGCCAAATTACCTGTAGATTTGAGGCGAGCAGTTCCATTGGCAACCACTACTGGGAATTCTCCCAACATATAGTCACCGTCTTCAAGCCCACCAGCTGTCATACAGTCCGTAATAAGAGCGATGTTTTCTGTCCCCTTTTGCTTAAGTAAAATCTCACAAGCTTTTGGATCTACGTGGTGACCATCACAAATTAATTCTGCGTAAGTATGTGGGAGCTCATACATAGCTCCTACCATACCTAGTTCGCGGTGTGTTAAACCACGCATCCCATTATAGGCATGTACCCATACACTAGCTCCAGCATCAACTGCCTTCTTAGCTTGTTCAAATGTCGCATCTGAGTGTCCAAGTGCAACTGTCACACCTTCACCTGTAATAGTACGTACAAAATCTTCCACCCCATCACGTTCTGGTGCAATAGCGATTTTATTTAGCATCCCTTTTGCAGCATCCTGCCAAGAATGAAACTCCTCAACACCCGGGTCTCTCATATAAGTTGGATTTTGTGCCCCCTTAAAAGTTTCTGTGAAATATGGACCTTCATAATAAATCCCACGAATCTTAGCACCTGTTGCTTCTTTATAATGGTTTCCAAGATTTTCAGTGACTGCAAACAATTGCTCATAAGTGGCTGTTAAAGTTGTGGGCAAGAAACTGGTAACACCGGTACTAAGAAGTCCTTCGCTCATAGTATGCAATGTACCTTCAATGTTGTTGTCCATCACATCTACACCTGCATATCCATGAATATGAGTATCCACAAGACCTGGTGCAATGCTATAACCAGTATAGTCAAGAACCTCTGCTCCTTCAGGAATTTGATCCACATGTTTCCCAAATTTGCCATCAACAAGTTCTAAGTACCCACCGCGACGAATGCCAAATGGATAGAAAAACTGATCCGCTTTAACGTAATTAGGCATAATAATGACCTCCTTAAAAGATTACTTTTGATATTTATTATGTCAATTACATTATAAACCTTTCTTTTTTATTTGTAAATGGTATAGACCTATTTTCTGGAGATATTTTAAAAGAGCTGGATTTCTCCAACTCTTCTCTTTTTAATATAAGTTATTTTGATTTGACTGGTTTGTCTTGAGCTGTTTGCAAGGCTGCAGCAATGGTATCTGCATACAATTTAGCTCCTGCTTCAATTTTACTATTGTCACTTCCGAAGTGAACCTGGTCTGTTCCTGTCCAGATCTCTGGATGTTCCTTAGCAGCTTGATTCCAATCTGCTATTGTGATATAAGGAGTCTTCTCTGCCAATTCTCTCATATAGGCAGCAGCCTTCTCAACGATTGCATAGGTCTCTTTTGTTTTATCTCCTTCATAAGGAGTCACCAAAACCATATGGTGTCCCTTAGGAAGATTTTTCACGATACTATCCCAGTCTTCCTTATAATTTTCAGGATTATTTACCCCAGTAGCAATGACCACCATCTTAGGTAAAAATTTATTCTGGCTATTGTTTAGCATGATTTCATTGGCAGTCTTGGTTGTTCTACTGACCTGCGCATTAATCTGTGCTCCAGGAAGGGCTGTCTGTAGAGCTGTATTGGCCCTTAGAGCCACTGAGTCACCAATTAGCATAGTACCATCAGAAATCCCCAAACTGTTTGCATCTGCCCGTTCTGCCATCAACTTGGTCTGGCCAATATTGGTTGCGGCTTGCTTCAATCCATTAACAGTTAAATCTGTCTCAAATGCTCCCACTTGTGGTGCCATCAAAGTCACTAAGAAAACTATGAAGGCCAAGATTCCTGTGCTTGCTGCAAGGATTGTGTGAATATGAGGCAGGGGACGGAGAGTTTGTATAATAGGTGTGTCCTTTCCTGCAATCCAAGGTTCCAACACATAAAATGACAGACTGGCAAATCCATAAGAAAAAATCAAAGTCAGTAACACAGCAAGAAGATTTGATGTCAACTGTGAAAAAATGATATAGAAAGGCCAATGGAAGAGATAAACTGCATAGCTAGTATCTGCTAAAAAGCTAATCATCTTTGGCTCCTGCACGTTAGGAGTCTTTTCATGTAAGACACGCGCTGCCAAAATCATAGCAAGGGCTGCAAGACTGGCAAGCAAGAAACCCATAAGATAGGCAAAAAGATAGGTGAATTTGACAAAGAAGGTCAAAAGAACTAGGAAACCAAATCCTCCTGCAAAAACCATCAAGGTCTTGCGTAAATCCCAGATTCTATCCAACTGCTTGACGAGGGAAGTCGTCTGACGAACACCTACAATCGTTGCTAGGATACTCCCCAAAAAGAATGGATAGACATGAGTTAAACTGGAGAAATAAACAGATGAATAAGAGGTTACTAGAAAACTACCAATAAACATTGAGAAGAAACTAATCAAGAAGGCAGCAGCAGACAAGAGAAAAACCATCCCTCTCAACTGACCATTTGATCTAGACTGTTTCGATAAGAACCAAACTGCCAATCCCCAAAGAATATAATAGTGAACCTCAACAGCAAGACTCCAATTATGAACAAACAAATGTGGAATGAACTGAGATTCATAACTCCCACCTGTTAGCAGTTCATAGAAGTTGGTCATAAAGCCTAAAACACCTGCAATCTGGCCACCAATTCCAGCAACATAGTCTTGGCGAACCAAAAAAGTGAAAGGCATGGTTACCAAGACCATCAAAACTACAGGTGGCACAATCCGATAAAAACGTCTCCTAAAAAATCCAATCAAGTCAATCTCATGGTTTTTAGAAAATTCTTCGATAAGTAGAGCCGTAATCAAGAAACCTGAAAATGTGAAAAAGACATCTACCCCGAAAAATCCTCCAGGAAAGATAGTCTGAAAGAAATGATACAAGAGTACCAGGAGTAAACCTGTAATCCTAATCAAGGAAAACCATTTAATGCGCATACGAGTTTATTCTTCCTTTCGTTATACACTTTATTCTATCAAAAAAAGAAGAAAAATCCCAAGAGAAAACTTAGGATTTTTAGCTTATATCTATTCCATTTTAGAAATTACGGCCTGACTTATTATAGCCATATTTTTCAACAAAATACTCACGGAACTCCAAGAGATTGTCATCCATAATGGCTTGTCGCACTTGCTTCATCAGGTTGAGCAAGAAGTAAAGGTTATGGTAGCTAGTCAAGCGGATACCGAAGGTTTCATCAGCCTTGAGCAGGTGACGAAGGTAGGCGCGTGTGTAGTTCTTACATGTGTAGCAATCACACTCAGGATCCAGCGGCGTAAAGTCCTCAGCAAACTGGGCATTTTTGACAACCAAACGACCTTGGCTGGTCATACAAGTACCGTTACGAGCGATACGAGTCGGCAAGACACAGTCAAACATATCTACCCCACGAATCACCCCATCAATCAAGCTATCTGGCGCTCCCACACCCATCAAATAGCGAGGTTTATTTTCAGGCAACAATTGGGTTGTGAAATCCAAGACGGCATTCATCTCTTCGTGGGTTTCTCCAACTGCTAAACCACCAATAGAGTAGCCTGGGAAATCCATGCTGACAAGGTCGTGAGCTGACTGACGGCGAAGATCTTCAAATCCTGCCCCCTGCACAATTCCAAACAAACCTTGGTCATGTGGACGACGGTGAGCCTTCAAACCACGCTCAGCCCAACGGCTGGTACGCTCGATTGATTTCTTAACGTAGTCGTAAGGTTGATAAAACTGAGGACATTCGTCAAAGGACATCATGATGTCTGAGCCCAGATTGTTCTGGATAGAGATGGCTTTTTCTGGGGACAAGAACATCTTAGAACCATTGAGATGGTTTTTAAAGGTTACCCCTTCTTCAGTAATATTACGGCTATCAGCTAGGGAATAAACCTGGAAACCACCGCTATCTGTCAAAATCGGCTGATCCCAATTCATGAACTTGTGGAGACCACCTGCCCGTGCAATAAGTTCGTCTCCAGGGCGCAGCCAGAGATGATAAGTGTTTGATAGGATAATCCCTGACCCCATCTCTTTCAACTCTTCAGGTGACTGAGTTTTGACAGTGGCTTGAGTCCCAACTGGCATAAACATAGGTGTCGGGAAAGTGCCGTGGGGAGTGATGATTTCTCCCAGACGAGCTCCCGTGTGTTTTTCCTTCTTAATCAAACGATATTTGATTGGTGAATCTGACATTTTTTACCTCCGAAGCTGGGAAAAACAGTCCCAGTTCATACTTTTTGCCCAAGGGCATACTGTATGATTTTATCAAAAAAAGCTGGAACTGTCACGAACTATGGTATAATGAGAGAATGAAATACCCAAAAATTGATTTAAAAACCATTCGTCTGCAGGCCAGACAATTTCAGGCTGAAAACCCCCGCCTCATTCTCGTCTATCTCTTACCTAGCATGCTGGTCATCTTGTCTGGCTTCCTTAATCCCTTAGAGCGCATCAACGAGTCTATTTTAGAGCAATCCTTTTTAAGCGTTCTTGGTCATGTATTCCAAGCCTACATTTTTCCACTATTAGTCTCCTTTATCGGAACGATTCTCCTGACCAGTTCAGTTTATACAACGCTGAAACTCATCAAGAATCCCGATACAGAACTATCCGTCAAAAATAGTCTCACTCTCTTTAACGAAGAGCACTTTTCACAAACCTTTTTGACTCTCCTTCTCAAACGTTTCTATCTCCTTTTATGGAGCATTCCTAGCTTGCTTGGGATTTACTTCCTCTTTTACAGTAGCTTTCTAGCCAAGAAATTCGTTGCCCTTCACCCTGAGTTTCCCAATCTGGATCTCACGTCAATTGAAACCGAGCGCTTCCTCATGACCTTTGGGCTTTACTTCCTAGCAAGTATCCTCTTGATGATCATAGGAAATAGTCTCTATATTCCACAATACTATGCCTATTCACAGGTAGAATTGCTCCTCTGTGACACTCTAGACTTGGGCCAAGCCAAACCAGGACAAATCCTTAAAACCAGCCGTTTCCTGATGAAAGGTTATAAGTTTCAGCGCTTTGTTCTAGACTTACAACTCCTTCCTTGGTACTTCCTCAATTGGATTACCTTTGGAATTGCTAGTTTCTCACTTCTTCCCTATATTCAAATCAATAAAATAATTTTTTACCGAGCAGTACTAGCTCGAAAACGTCCAAAAGCTTGAAGGTTTTCCCTCAAGCTTTTTTCTATCAATGAGTTTCTCCGCCTACCAACTTGAGATCCTGATCTCCATGTTCTATCATGGCGCCGATTGCCGCTTCTATCCCTCGCCGAATATCCACTAAACTCATAGCTGGAGTAGTCGGTCGATTCCCCACCTGTTCCATCATATAAGGAATATGCATAAACCCTGCCTTAACATGTGGGAATTTCTTTTCTACCAAATAGAGGGCCTGATACATCAAATGATTGCAGACAAAAGTCCCTGCCGTATTGGAAACAGAGGCCGGCAAGCCCTCTTTTTTTATAGCTTGGACCATCGCTTTAATCGGTAAACTACTAAAATAGGCCGAGGCCCCATCTGGACGAATAGGAAGATCAATCGGTTGATTGCCTTCATTATCAGGAATACGTGCATCATCTTGATTAATGGCCACTCGTTCTGGCGTCAAACTAGATCTTCCACCTGCTTGACCGATACAAAGGACAAAGTCAGGTTGATAACGACTCATTTCTTCTTCCAATACTTGGGCCGATTTGTGAAAAACTGTCGGCACTTCTAGCCAACGGACCTCAGCACCATGAATTTCAGCTGGTAAACCTTTAACGGCCTCCAAGGCTGGATTGACCTTTTCCCCTCCAAAGGGCTCAAAACCTGTCACTAATACTTTCATTTCTAACTCCTCAAAACCAATTCAATGAGACTCTTTTCTTAAAAACAAGTATAACATATTTCCCTTATTCTGGAGTTGAAAAGGACTAGCGAGGCTAGGATTGGCCTCTGATACTCAATGAAAATCAAATAGCAAACTAGGAAGCTAGCCGCAGGTTTTGCTCAAAGCACTGCTTTGAGGTTGTAGATAAGACTGACGTAGTTTGAAGAGATTTTCGAAGAGTATGACAAAGAAAAAACGAACGAGACTCGCTTCCTATCACGAAAGCTAGATCTCATTCGTTAAAATGATATTACCAAGTCTGGCTTATCCATTCATTGAAACGTGAACGTGGTCATAGTGATTTTCTGTCACGCTACCACGGTCTGGCATTGGGTTCCAAGTATTAGCTGGTCCATATTTGCTATCGAATGGAGCATAGAAACGTTGTTTCCAGATGATATAACTAATACCACGGCTAGCCATATTTTGAATAGCGTATTCCGCAATCTTATCCCCTAGTTCTGAACCTTCTGGTACCATAAAGTCGATAGCCAAACCTTTTCCGTGATCGCCACTGTCCCCTGGGCGGTAACCACTAAAGGATGTGATGCCAAACAAGTTGGCAATTTCTTCTTTAAAGGCAGCTGTTTGTGGTTGAAGGCCTGCATTTTCAGATTTTGCTACTGCAAGTCCAGCATAATCAGGTGCAGCTGGAGCCGCGTAAGTTGTTGAAGCTGTTTTCGTCGCTTCCGGTTGATAAGTAGAAACTGCTGGTGTAGCTTCACTTGATGATGATTCTTTTGCTTCTTCTGAACTTGTTGCAGTTGTTTCCGTTACTTTTTCTTCTACTGGAGTTGTAGTTGCTTCCACTGCTGATTCAGCTTGTGGGCTTGCTTGAGTTTCCTCTTTCTCAGCTAGAGTCATTGCCTGAGGAGCTGCTTCTTCAACTGGAATGGGTGTTTCGACTATTTGCTCCGCTGACGTAGAAGAGTCTGTAGATGGTGCCACTTCTTCTGAAGCAGTCACTGTCTCTGCAACTTCTGAATATGATGCTACTTCTTTTGTGCTTGTAGTTTCTACCGCTTTTGGAGCTTCTGCAATTGGTTGAGAAAGATCTGCAACCTGAACAGTTTGATTATCAACGGTCACTTGATTGGTTGTCAAATCTGCTGTCGCAGTTGTAACTTCTTCACTATAAGATGCTTGAGGAGTTTGGATTTCAACTTCTGTTACTTCTTCTGCTTCATTGACGGTCGTTGTCAAAACAGTTTCTGGGAAAATCAAGTCCATATTCGTGATTTTATTCAAATTCGCAAGAACTGTGACATCTATACCCAGGGCTTCTGCAATGGTGCTCAAAGTATCACCATACTGAACTGTATAGCTTGTTTTGTTGTCCATTTTAGTCAAATCGTTTTAGATTTGCTCAACACTACGTGCAGTCCAAAGAACTTCTTCTGCTTGAGTTGCCAATACTGGGACAAATGACAAGGCTACTGTTGATGCTAATAATATTCTTTTCTTCATTCTTTCAAATTCCTTTCAAATGAGTACCTGTCTATGATAACACAAAAAGAGCAGAAAAAAAGCCCTCTCGGGCCTATTTAACAGAACTGTCTATTCCTTGTAACAAACTCGGTTACTTGAAATAGTTTGTTAGGTCTCTGTCACAAAATTGACACAATATTATCGTTCCCAATCCCCAAAAATGCAAGGAATATCTGCTAACGCTTGAATCCTATGATTCCCTTCATAAGATGACTCTAAAAAGTTGATACTTTGAATTCTACTATCCTGAGCGAATTCCACATCCAGAGTCCGATCCCCAATATAATAAGTCTTCTCAGGATTCAACTGATACTTGTCTATCAGATAGGTAGCCGCTTCTGGACTTGGCTTCCGCGCAAAGCCACTCTGACTGGTTAGAATCTCTGTAAAATAGGATTCCAACCCTAAGTCTCTGAGAATGGCAAAAGCATTATCCCCCTTATGAGTATAGACAAACTGCTGAATCCCTGTTTCTTTTGCCCAAGCTAACACTTCACGCGCACCTGGCATTAAGACTACCTGGGCATTCTTTTCAGCCAAACTCTGGGCACGCACCTGATTGAGCACTTCCGCATCTAGCTTTCGCTCTTCTGCCACCTGCACAAGCAAATCCTGCACCGAATACTTGAGGATAAACTCTCTCACTTTCTCCTTATCATAAGGAATAGAAAACTGACCAAAAGTCTCCTCAATCCCTGATAAAATCGCTTCGTAAGAGTCCAATAAAGTCCCGTCTAAATCCCAAATAAAAGCTGTTTTTTGCATTTCCTATCCTTTCAAGCTCATATAGCGCTGGTAACGGTAGCGTAGAAATAACCAGCGAAAACCATTATCCAAGAGAGTCCCTGCCCAAATACCAGGCAAGCCCCAACCAAGCACAATCCCCATCAGATAAGCTGTCCCAATGCGGATACACCACATCCCGATACTTGTCGCATAAAAGGGAAGGCGAGCATTGCCCAAACCCTGCCAAACTGCTGTATAAATAACTGTCCCTGTCGTCATGGGAGTACCAAGTAGTGAAAAAAGTGTCACTAGAACACTAGCCTCCACCGCTAGAGAATCTGTCGTATAGAGATGAGTTAATGGTACACCCAGGGCATAGATACTGAAGGTCAAGGGCAACATGAGAACCAGAGAAAGCCAAAAGGTTTGCTTACTCAAACTAGCTACTCTTTCCCAATTATCCTCCCCAACTGCTCGGGCCACCAGCATGACCGTTGCCGTAGCCACGCCAAAGGCAGGCATGTAGTTAAACTGGGTCAAAACTTCTCCGATTGCATTTCCAGCCACGGCCTCTGTCCCAAAAGAAACAACCAAGGCAATAATAACGACATCACCAGCCCGCATCATAAGTCGCTCTCCAGCTGCTGGCAAAGCCAATGTCAGTAAGTCTTTATCTAGTCCAAAAGTCGGTTTCTCAAAAGGCAACTTTAATTGCGACCATAAAATCACAAGACCAACCAAACGGGACAGAATAGTCCCACAAGCAACACCAGCTATCCCCATATCAAGAACAAAAATAGCTAGACTGGAAAAGAGAATATTCAAAGCATTTGACAAGAGACTAACATAAAGAGGCAGACGTGGATTATGCGTTGCACGAATCAAGGCTCCCAAACTCGTCATCAAGCCCAAAAGAACAATCGATCCGCCTACCAAGGATAGATAGAGTCCGCCACTCTCAGCTACATCTCTCTCCGTTCCCAAGAGTCCAATCATCTCTTGCCCAGCGAAGATAGACAAAGCTCCTAAAATGAAACTTAATAGTAAAGTAATTTTTAACGCCTCAGTCACATGATAGGCTAGCTTTGACTGATCCTTCTGCCCCAAACTTTTTGAAATAACACTAGAAATAGCTGCCCCTAGAGCAATGAAAATCGCTTGATAAATCGTGATAATATTACCAGCTACTGAAACACCTGAGATAGCTATCAATCCTAAATGAGCAACCAAATAACTGTCCACCATTCCCATGAGCATCTGCAAAAAGTTTTCACCCATAGCTGGCAATGCAATATTAAGAATCTCTTTATTTTTCTTAAACAATCTCTCCTCCTGATGAAAAGAAACTCAGTTGGTTTCCCAACCGAGTTTACTCCCTCTGTCTTAAAGTCCTAGATAAGCTTCAACCGCTGCTTGCATGTCAGCAGCTGCCACTGTTGTTTTATGACGAACTGGCGCTGTTTCAAGGCCATCAACTGCTGGTGGCACTGCCACTCCTGAGATTTCATGTAATTGAGCCAAGGCTTCAAAGTCAGTCAAACCTACTTTCCCTGTTACCGCTTCTACTGCAACTACTGGGAACTTATAAGGACTAGCCGTTGAAGCAATCGCTGTCTTGGTTACATCGCCGGTAGCCGCTTGGTATTTTCTATAAACAGCTGAGGCAACCGCCGTATGTGGATCCTCGATATAGGCATCTGTGTCATAAACACGTTTAATTTCTGCCGCAGTTTCTTCCTCAGTCGCATATTCAGCTGCAAAGAGTTCCAGAATCTCAGCATCAAAGTCTGTCAATTCATATTGTCCTTGTGCACTCAAGGCATTCATGAGTTCAGCTGTCTTAACCGCATCGTTCCCCAAAAGATGGAAAATCAAACGCTCCAAGTTTGAAGATACTAAGATATCCATAGATGGACTAGTCGTTACCTTAAACTCACGTTTCTTGTCGTAAACACGTGTCTTAAAGAAGTCTGTCAAAACATTGTTGTCATTTGAAGCACAGATTAATTTGCCAACTGGAAGACCAATTTGTTTAGCATAAAAGGCAGCCAAGATATTTCCAAAGTTTCCTGTTGGTACTGTGAAGTTAACCTTTTCACCAGCTACAATTTCACCTGTCTTAACCAACTGAGCGTAAGCATAAACATAGTAAACAATCTGTGGTACCAAACGACCAATGTTCATAGAGTTAGCTGATGAAAATTGCAGTTTATTGGTAGCCAACTTTTCACGAAGGGCTACATCGTTAAACATATGTTTCACGTTGGTTTGCGCATCGTCAAAGTTACCATCAATGGCGATAACATGAGTATTGTCGCCAGTCTGAGTGGTCATTTGCAACTCTTGTACCTTGCTGACACCATCCTTTGGATAAAAAACGATAATCTCAGTTCCAGGCACGTCCGCAAATCCTGCCATAGCAGCTTTCCCTGTATCACCAGATGTCGCTGTCAAAATGACAATCTTGTTCTCCAAGCCATGTTTCTTAGCAGCAGTCGTCATAAAGTATGGCAAGATAGACAAGGCCATATCCTTGAAGGCAATCGTTGAACCATGGAATAGTTCCAAGTTGTATTGTCCATCTAATTTCACCAAAGGCGCTATAGCTGGAGTATCAAACTTTCTATCGTAGGCATTGTTGATACAGTAGTCCAACTCCTCAGCTGTAAAGTCATCTAAAAATGCTGACAAAACAAGCTTAGCAACTTCCTGATAAGAAGCATCTTTCAATTTGTCAAAGTCCAAATCTACCTTTGGATAAGTAAGCGGTGTAAACAAACCACCGTCCGTCGCCAAACCTTGCAAAATTGCTTGGCTGGCAGTTACTGTATTGTTGGCATCACGCGTTGATTGATAAACTAATGTCATTACTCTCTATCCTTTATCTATAGTCTCTTCCATTATATCATGATTTTTCAGAAAATTCTCCCTTTGTAAAAGAAATTATAGTACCAATTCTTTCTTCAAAGGCTCTAAATAAATCATTTCTTGTTTATTTCTCATCTTCAGTCCTTCATCAGCTAGCAAGAGTAAGTCTTTTGAAAACTCTATAATCGCAGTTTTCTCCTCATCTGTTAGCTTTTTCTTAGAAAATTGCCGCCTTAAAGACTTATAATTTCTCCCAAATGCTTTAAAGAAAGGTGCGATTTCTAAGTAATATTCAAGTTTCTCTAAATTAACTAATAATCCCAAGTGAAAGGCTGCTGAAGTAAATGTCCTATCAAGAGGCTGAGTACACACACTACGAAACTCAACCGTTCCTCGAGTCGTTAAGTCTTGGTACTGATAACTACGATGAGTTTCAAAATCCTTCTCCTGAGGGTAGATAAGAACCTCATCCCCATTCAGAGCAAATGCCTGGATTTCAGGTCTAGCCAAATAATCCCTTGCCTGAATCGGATAAAAATAATAGGTCTGCCCATCACGTTCCGCAGTAAAAATCGCAGAATGATCTAGATAGTCAAAAAAATCAGCTTCATCATTAAAGAGTCTAGCATTAACCCCAACATTCTCTGTATAGATACCATGTATGGATTCTTCCCAGAAAATATCCCTTGAAATTTTCGTATCCCAATCCATAACTGAAAACTCAGAATTTGCAAATAAATAAGCTTTAGCTGCTTCAATTTGGGTAAAAGCATTAATCACCCGTAAGTAATTGGATTTTGAAATATCTAGCTGAATCTGACTTCCACAGATAAAAGCACCATATTCAGGGAAATGATGTAAATCTGATTGAGTAATATTTCTACTCAAATTCAAATAATCCATCAACATCTGATAGCGTGGATAAGCCACTGGACAATTCTCATTTTTATTCCAGTTTGGATGAATGCCACAGCCAACAATAGCATGATTTGTTTCGCCTAATTTTCTCTGAATTACATCCATATAATTATTAAAACGATTCTCGACCTCTTGAATCGTTTCAGCCTTACCAAATGCAAACTCAATCGTTGTATAGGAAACTTCAAATAAAATAGCATCCTGACTTATCGAATCTACTAACTGGATAGGATTAGCAAAATCATCTACCTTTTCTACAGTGAAATTCAGAGCAGAAACTAAATAATGAAATAGATCCTTTATAATTTCAACATCTGTAGTATCCCCTTCTAAATTTGCAACAGGATACTCCAACTCAATTCCGACAAACAATTCAGGATTTTCTTTAATATTTTTCAAATACCGATGTTTTAATAAATCGATAGACCGAGACATACTATCCTACTCTTTCTTAATCTAAATAAAATTTGAATAACTATTATTATACCAAAAATAATACAAAAAAGGAACGAAGATTAACTACGTTCCTAGCTCTATACTATACCGGCGGCCGGGGTCGAACCGGCACGTCCTTGCGGACACTGGATTTTGAGTCCAGCGCGTCTGCCAATTCCGCCACGCCGGCAAATAGTAACTGGGGTAGCTGGATTCGAACCAACGCATGAGGGAGTCAAAGTCCCTTGCCTTACCGCTTGGCTATACCCCAATAATATAAAATAGGCGAGTGATGGGGATCGAACCCACGCATGCCAGAGCCACAATCTGGTGTGTTAACCACTTCACCACACCCGCCATAATTCTATTAACACGGGCAGTAGGAATTGAACCCACACTGAAGGTTTTGGAGACCTTAGTTCTACCTTTAAACTATGCCCGTAAAATGGAAGGGGAGGGATTCGAACCCCCGAACCCGAAGGAGCGGATTTACAGTCCGCCGCGTTTAGCCTCTTCGCTACCCTTCCAAAATATATAAATGGCGCGAGACGGAATCGAACCGCCGACACATGGAGCTTCAATCCATTGCTCTACCAACTGAGCTACCGAGCCT
>CAJNBP010000017.1 GCA_905221035.1 bacterium
ACTGGTACGAAAGCAGATCGTGCTAACGGTGCATTAGGACTTCTCTCTCTTCTTGGCGCATTTGGTTTGCTATTTGCCAAAAAGAAGAAAGATGATGAAGAAGAAGCATAATTAGAAAATCTCATTAGTTTTCAATTGTTTCAAATTCAGAATTCTAAAACTAATTAAAAGGACTAGATAAAATCACTCATTTGTGACTAATCTAGTCCTTTTTAGCATGCTGTTTCTTAAGTTGGCAATGCTACCTGATTAAATTCCTATTTTTCCCTATCATTGTCCCTGTTTTTTCTGGAATTTTGGGGTTATAATAGTCCTATCAAATCAAAGAATGGAGGAAGGCAATGGACAATGTAATCTTTTTTATCAGTGTTTTTCTTGCTGGAATTCTTTCCTTCTTTTCTCCTTGTATCTTACCCTTGTTACCGGTCTATGCAGGGGTATTACTGGATGACAAAGATGGTGCTCAGGATTCTAGCAGAAAATTGTCAATCTCAGTTGTTAGTTTATTGCGAACTCTGGCCTTTATAGCGGGGATTTCCTTTGTTTTTATCTTACTGGGCTATGGAGCTGGTTTTTTAGGCAATTTGCTGTATGCCTCTTGGTTTCAGTATGTGACGGGTGCGGTCATCATTCTCTTGGGCTTGCATCAGATGGAAGTCTTACATTTGAAGGGACTTTACAAGGAGAAAAGGCTACAATTACAGGGACAAGGGAAAAAGGGTAAGGGTTATAGTCAGGCATTTTTACTGGGGTTGACCTTTAGTTTTGCTTGGACTCCATGTGTGGGGCCAGTTCTAGGGTCTGTTTTGGCCTTGGCGGCTTCAGGTGGTTCAGGAGCTTGGCAGGGAGCTGGTCTCATGTTAATCTATACGCTAGGTCTAGCGCTACCATTTTTGGTTCTAGCTCTTGCCTCCAGCTATGTTTTGAAACATTTCCGAAAACTCCATCCTTATCTCGGAACCCTCAAAAAAGTGGGCGGTTTCCTCATTATCGTGATGGGAATCTTGGTGCTTTTGGGAAATGCTTCCATTTTGACTACATTATTTGAATAGAGAGGAAAAAGAAATGAAAAAATGGCAAACATGTCTTCTTGGAGTAGGCTCAATCTGTTGTTTGGCAGCCTGTTCGGCTAAAAATATGTCAGACCAATCTACTATGAAGGAGCAAACAAAAACAGAACAAGTCAGTGCGCAAACTGCGACTAAAGGTCAGGCAGTCGCTGATTTTGAACTGACAGGTGTAGATGGCAAGACCTACCGCTTGTCTGACTACAAGGGCAAGAAAATTTATCTTAAATTCTGGGCTTCTTGGTGTTCTATCTGTCTGGCTAGTCTTCCGGATACGGATGAAATTGCTAAGGATGCTGGTGATGACTACGTGGTCTTAACAGTGGTGTCTCCTGGTCACAAGGGAGAACAAGCGGAAGCTGACTTTAAGAACTGGTACAAGGGATTGGATTATAAAAATTTTCCAGTTCTAATTGATCCATCAGGGAAACTTTTGGAAAGTTATGGTGTCCGTTCTTACCCAACTCAAGCCTTTATAGACAAGGAAGGCAAGCTGGTCAAAACGCAACCAGGTTTTATGGATAAGGATATGATTTTAAAAGAATTGAAAGAAATGGGGTAGAGAAAAGTCATGAACGATAAAGTAAAACTTTTTGTCTTGGCAGGGATTTTTTTCCTAGCCATAACCGGTTTCTATTTTCTATTGATGCGAAATGCAGGGCAGACAGATAGCTCGCAAATTGAGAAAGCATCAGTTAGCCAAGGAGGAAAAACAGTGAAAAAAACAGAAATTAGTAAAGACGCAGACTTGCATGAAATTTATCTAGCTGGGGGATGTTTCTGGGGAGTGGAGGAATATTTCTCACGCGTGCCTGGAGTGACAGATGCCGTTTCAGGCTATGCGAATGGTAGAGGGGAAACAACTAAGTACGAATTGATTAACCAAACAGGTCATGCAGAGACTGTCCATGTAACCTATGATGCCAAGCAAATTTCCCTCAAGGAAATCCTGCTTCATTACTTCCGCATTATCAATCCAACAAGCAAAAATAAACAAGGAAATGATGTGGGAACCCAGTACCGTACCGGTGTTTATTACACAGATGACAAAGATTTGGAAGTAATCAACCAAGTCTTTGATGAGGTGGCTAAGAAATACGACCAACCTTTGGCAGTTGAGAAGGAGAACTTGAAGAATTTTGTGGTGGCTGAGGATTATCACCAAGACTATCTCAAGAAAAATCCAAATGGCTACTGTCATATCAACGTCAATCAGGCTGCCTACCCCGTCATTGATGCCAGCAAATATCCTAAACCAAGTGATGAAGAATTGAAAAAGACCTTGTCACCTGAAGAGTATGCAGTTACCCAGAAAAATCAAACAGAACGAGCTTTTTCCAACCGCTACTGGGATAAATTTGAATCCGGTATCTATGTGGATGTAGCAACTGGCGAACCCCTCTTCTCATCAAAGGACAAGTTTGAGTCTGGTTGTGGCTGGCCTAGTTTCACTCAACCAATCAGCCCAGATGTTGCCACCTACAAGGAAGATAAGTCCTACAATATGACACGCATGGAAGTGCGGAGCCGAGTTGGAGATTCTCACCTTGGCCATGTCTTTACAGATGGGCCTCAGGACAAGGGTGGCTTACGCTACTGTATCAATAGCCTTTCTATCCGCTTTATTCCTAAAGACCAAATGGAAGAAAAAGGCTATGCTTATTTACTAGATTATGTTGATTAAGAAGTCTTTCCTAAGCAGTTAGAGGAGAATTTTGCTATACTGATACTAGTAAGTGATAAAGGAGCAGGGCATGACCTATACAATCTTAATCGTAGAAGATGAGTATCTGGTAAGACAAGGCTTGACCAAGCTGGTCAATGTAGCAGCCTACGATATGGAAATCATCGGTCAGGCTGAAAATGGAAGGCAGGCTTGGGAATTGATTCAAAAGCAGGTGCCAGATATCATTTTAACCGATATCAATATGCCTCAGATGAATGGCATCCAATTGGCTAGTCTGGTCCGAGAAACCTATCCTCAGGTACATTTGGTCTTTTTGACGGGCTACGATGATTTTGATTATGCCTTGTCTGCTGTCAAACTCGGTGTGGACGATTACCTGCTCAAGCCCTTTTCTCGTCAGGATATTGAGGAAATGTTGGGGAAAATCAAGCAAAAACTAGACAAGGAAGAAAAGGAAGAGCAGTTACAAGATTTATTGACTGATAAGTTTGAGGGAAATATTGCTCAGAAGATTCAGTCCCATCTGGCTGATAGCCAGTTTAGTTTAAAGTCTTTAGCAAATGACTTGGGCTTTAGTCCGACTTATCTGAGCTCCTTGATTAAGAAAGAGTTGGGGCTGCCTTTTCAGGATTATCTGGTACGAGAGCGTGTCAAACAAGCTAAACTCTTACTCTTGACCACGGATTTAAAGATTTATGAGATAGCCGAAAAGGTTGGCTTTGAAGATATGAACTATTTTACCCAACGCTTTAAGCAGATTGCAGGTGTGACACCTCGTCAGTTTAAGAAGGGAGAAGGCCGATGAAGCGTTCTTCTCTCCTAGTCAGAATGGTTATTTCCATCTTTCTGGTCTTTCTCATTCTCCTAGCTGTGGTGGGGACTTTCTACTATCAATCTAGTTCCTCGGCCATTGAGGCTAGCATTGAGGGCAATAGCCAAACGACAATTAGCCAAACTAGCCACTTTATTCAGTCTTATATCAAAAAATTAGAAACCACCTCGAGCAGTTTGACCCAGCAGACGGAAGTCCTAGTCTATGCGGAGAATCCCAGTCAAGACCAAACCAAGGGAATCCGAGATTTGTTTTTAACCATCTTAAAGGCAGATCAGGACTTGAAAACGGTGGTACTGGTCACCAAATCCGGTCAGGTAATTTCTACAGATGATAGTGTGCAGATGAAAACCTCCTCAGATATGATGGCTGAGGATTGGTACCAAAAGGCCATTCATCAGGGAGCTAAGCCTGTTTTGACTCCAGCTCGCAAATCGGATAGTCAGTGGGTAATTTCTGTTACTCAGGAACTTGTTGATGCAAAGGGGGCCAATCTTGGCGTACTTCGTTTGGATATTTCCTACGAAACTCTGGAAGCCTATCTCAACCAACTTCAGTTGGGCCAGCAGGGCTTTGCCTTTATCATCAATGAAAACCATGAATTTGTCTACCATCCTCAACACACAGTTTATAGTTCATCTAGTGAAATGGAGGCCATGAAACCCTATATCGAGACAGGGCAGGGCTATACTCCTGGCCACAAATCCTATGTCAGTCAGGAACAGATTGCAGGAACTGATTGGACGGTTATAGGAGTTTCTTCGTTGGAAAAATTATCTCAAGTTCGGAGTCAGCTCTTGTGGACCTTGCTTGGGGCCAGTGTCACCTCTCTTCTTGCCTGTCTCTGCTTGGTGTGGTACAGTCTCAAGCGTTGGATTGCCCCTCTGAAGGATTTGAGAGAGACCATGTTGGACATTGCTTCTGGTGCTCAAAATCTTCGTGCCAAAGAAGCTGGTGCCTATGAACTGAGAGAAGTGACTCGTCAATTTAATGCCATGTTGGATCAGATTGATCAGCTGATGGCAGATGTACGCAGGCAGGAAGAAACGACCCGTCAGTATGAACTTCAAGCCCTGTCGAGCCAGATTAATCCCCATTTCCTCTATAATACCTTGGACACCATCATTTGGATGGCTGAATTTCATGATAGTCAGAGAGTGGTTCAGGTGACTAAGTCCTTGGCAACCTATTTCCGCCTAGCTCTCAATCAGGGTAAAGATTTGATTTGCCTGTCTGACGAAATCAATCATGTTCGCCAGTATCTTTTTATCCAGAAACAACGCTATGGAGATAAGCTGGAATACGAGATTGATGAAAATCCTGCCTTTGATAACCTAGTCTTGCCTAAACTGGTGCTACAACCTCTGGTAGAAAATGCTCTTTACCACGGCATCAAGGAGAAGGAGGGGCAGGGATATATTAAAGTTTCTGTACAGAAACAGGATAGAGGACTAGTCATCCGCATTGAGGATGATGGC
Source organism: bacterium (assembly GCA_905221035.1). GTDB lineage: Bacteria > Bacillota > Bacilli > Lactobacillales > Streptococcaceae > Streptococcus. The sequence goes on from CAJNBP010000017.1 coordinate 5,065, forward strand.
GTTGGCTTCCAATCTACTGGAGACAATAGTCAAAGTCAGCTCAAACGTGGGGGAGTTGGTCTGCAAAATGTTGACCAGCGTCTCAAACTTCATTTTGGAGAAGATTATCAGATGAAGATTGATTCTGCACCCGACAAAGGGACAAGGGTTGAAATATACATAAATAGAATAGAAACTAGCTAACTCCCAGTCAATTCTGGGAGTTTTATGCAGATTGGAGTAAGGTTTTCAGGTTGTCTATCTTGCTAAAAACAAGAAAAAACGATATGATAGATAATGACAAAAGAGGTATCAAGTATGAAGGAAAAAGATATTCAAAGAGAAACAAGCCAGATTGTAGAAGATGTGTTGGAAAAGGCCAATTTGAAGCAAGGAGCTATCTTTGTTTTGGGCCTCTCTTCTAGTGAGGTGATAGGTGGTCAGATTGGCAAGGAATCCAGCCAAGAAATTGGGGAAATCATTGTGAAAACCATTCTAGATATCCTAGAGGAGAAAGGAATTCATCTAGCTGTTCAAGGTTGTGAACATGTTAATCGGGCCCTCGTTGTTGAACGTCAGGTGGCAGAGCAGTTTGGTCTGGAAATCGTCAGTGTCCTTCCGACTCTTCATGCAGGAGGTTCGGGTCAGTTGGCAGCCTTCAAGTTTATGCAGGATCCAGTTGAGGTTGAATTTATCAAGGCTCATGCTGGATTGGATATCGGAGATACTGCAATTGGCATGCATGTCAAGCATGTTCAGGTTCCGATTCGCCCTCTTTTGAGAGAGGTTGGGCATGCCCATGTAACGGCTCTTGCAAGTCGTCCCAAATTAATCGGAGGTGCGCGTGCGCATTATCCGCAAGATTCTATTAGAAAGTCGTGAGAATGAGAAAAACAAAACAACAACTAGAAAAAATCACCAAATATTCGATTCGTAAGCTAACTGTTGGGGTAGGTCCTGTAGCAATCGGGGCCTTTCTTTTTGGTGCTAGTACTCTTTCAGTAGATAAGGTACAAGCCAATGAAGTTGGCGGAGCTCATAGCGTTCATTACCGTTATTTGGCGGAGCAGGAATTGACTGAGTCTGAAAAAGCTCTGATTCACCATGAAGTTCCTACAGAATTTCAAGATGATGATATTCTTTATGTAGTTTATCGCAAGAAAGCAACTAACAGTCAACAACTTCCATACACAGGAAGTAAGGAGCTAGCTCTAGCAGGTCTTGGTTTGGCAACGGCCTCACTAGCAGTCTTTTTGGTGTCCAAAAAAGGTCGCAAAGAGGTTCTAGGTGTTCTCTTGATTGGTTCTTTAGGAGCCAGCACCTTTGTACCTTACGGGACGTTTGCATTTGAAAATAAAGAATTGCTTTCTTATAACCAAACTATTTCAGCCTCTACACATGAAGGCTTGGCTGAAGGGATTATTCATATTGATGGCTATGAGTACATCGGCTACTTCAAGGAAGCAGAACTCCATCAATCAAGACCAGTTTCAGCTGAACAGCCTCAGTTGCCAGTAGAAAAGCAAAGTTCAAAAGAAATCGAGAAAACAGAAGTCGTTCAAGAAAGACCTTCTGTTGCTCCGGAAACTGTCGTTGAAAAACCTGTAGTAGAGACTCCAGTTGCTCCTGCGGTTGAAGAAAAACCAGTTTCTGAAAAACCTCAGACAAGACAGGAAGAGAGCTTGGTGGAGATTCCTTTTGAAACAGTCACGAGCCCAGATGCTAATTTAGCAGAAGGACAGACTCGTATTGTCACAGCCGGAGTAAATGGTCAGCGTCGCCTTGTAACCAAAGTTTCGATGGTCAATGGTCAAGAAGTTAGAGAAGTCATCGAAGATCAAGTTGTTCAAAATCCTGTGTCGCAAGTCATTGCAGTCGGAACTAAGAAAGAGGTGCAACCTGCCCCAACTCCAGTACCACAAGCTGAACCAATTCACCAAGTAGCTAAAGGTACGCAAGAAGAAGGTAAGACAGGCCAAGCCTTAACACAACCCGAATTGCCAGAAGCTACCGTAGAGTCTAAAGGAACTCAAGAGGCAGGTAAGGCAGGTCAAGCTTTAACGCAACCAGAAAATCCAGAATATCATGAAGCAAAAGGTGTTCAAGAAGTGAAAGAAGGCGAGCAGCAAGGCCAAGCTTTAGTACAGCCAGAACTTCCAGCATATAAAGAACCAGTTTCAACAAAGGGAACTCAAGAGGAGGGTCAAGAAGGTCAAGCACCAGTACAAGAAGTAAACCCAGAATATAACGTAACAACAGGTACAGTTGAGAAGTCTACCGAGAGTGAATTAGATTTCACAACAGAAGTAGTTCCAGACGATACAAAATATGTGGATGAAGAAGTAGTTGAAACCCCTGGTTCTAAAGGTGTTCAAGTTACGAAAACAACTTACGAAACAGTGGAAGGTGTGGAGACAGATAAAGTTCTTTCTACAACTACAGAAGTGAAAACGCCTGCCGTTTCTAAAGTCGTTAAAAAAGGAACGAAACCACTTGAAGGAACAACAGTTGAAACAAGAGAAGAAGTCATTCCTTTTGAAACAAAAGAACAAGAAGATGACACTTTAAAACGCGGAACAAGACAAGTAGCTCAAGAAGGTGTAAACGGTAAGAAACAAATTACTGAAACCTATAAAACAATTCGTGGAGAAAAAACAAATGAAGCTCCAACAGTAGAAGAAACAGTTCTCCAAGCACCTCAAGATGAGATTATCAAAAAAGGTACAAAAGGTTTAGAAAAACCAACATTACAGTGGGCTAATACTGAAAAAGATGTCTTGAAGAAGAGCGCAACAGCTACTTATACATTAAATAAACCAGCTGGAGTAGAAATCAAATCGATTAAAGTAGCTCTGAAAGATAAGACTGGACAAGTTGTTAAAGAAGTAAGGGTAGAAGAAAATAACTTAAACGCTACTTTAGATAACTTAAAATATTATCAAGGCTATACACTATCCACAACCATGGTCTATGATCGAGGTGAAGGCGAAGAAACTGAGAAATTAGAAGATAAAGAAGTTCAGTTAGACCTTAAAAAAGTTGAAATCAAAAATATCAAAGAAACAAGCTTGATGAGTGTGGACGCTGACGGTAATGAAACAGATACTAGTTTGCTTACAGAAAAACCAGCTGATGTTGCCCCACTTTACCTACGAGTTACAACTCATGATAATAAGACAACACGACTTGCGGTAAGTTCTGTTGAAGAAGTTGTTGTTGATGGGAAAACATTGTACAAAGTGGTAGCGAAAGCTCCAGACTTAGTTCAACGTAGAGATGATGATACATTCAGTGAAGAATATGTTCATTACTTTGAAAAACAAAAATTAAAAGAAGGTAATGTATATTATAACTTCGATGAACTTGTAAAAGATATGAAAGCTAACCCAACGGGTGAGTTTAAACTTGGTGCGGATCTTAATGCAGCAAATGTAAAAGGGAATGGTAAATCTTACGTAACTTCAACCTTTAAAGGTAAATTACTAAGTAATGACGGTGGTAGATTTACAATTCATAACTTGGAACGTCCATTATTTGGCAGAGTTGAAAATGCGCATGTGCATGATATTAATCTCGGTAATGTTAATATTAACTTGCCAGGAGAAAATAAAGTTGCACCTTTGGGTGAGATGGTTAAAAAATCAACCATTGAAAACATTAAAGTAACCGGTAATGTAGTGGGAAATAATGACGTTACGGGTATGGTCAACAAACTGGATGAAGCAGATATGCGTAATGTTGCCTTTGTTGGAAATGTTACAAGTGTCGGAGATAAAGGCTGGTGGTCTGGTGGACTTGTCAGCGAAAGCTGGAGAAGTAACACAGATAGCGTTTATTTCGATGGAAATATTGTCGCTAATAATGCTAAGTTTGGTGGACTTGTCGCTAAAGTCAACCATGGTGGAAATCCCAATGACTTTAAGCAACGTGGTCGTTTGAAAAATTCATTTGTTAAAGGTACGATGACTCTTAAAAACCATGGTCAAAGTGGTGGTTTAATCCATGAAAACTATGACTGGGGTTGGGTAGAAAATAACGTAAGTATGATGAAAGTAACCAATGGTGAAATCATGTACGGAGCAAGCTCAGTAGATACAGGGGATTCATACTTTGGATTTGATAACTTCAAGAATAACTTCTATGTAACGGATGTTGCAACAGGTTTATCATCATATAAAAAGTCTAAGCAAATTAAAGGTATTTCAGAAGCAGATGCTTTAGCGAAATTTGCTAATATGGGTATTACTGCTCATGAGTATACGATTAATGATCCAGTTACAAATAAACTGAACCTAGTAAAACCAAAATCTGACACTTACAAAGATACTCAAGATTACGATGCATCTCGTGAGCTTGCTTACCGTAATATCGAAAAACTTCAACCGTTCTATAACAAAGAATGGATTGTTAACCAAGGTAACAAGATTCCTGCTGGATCAAACTTGTTAACTAAAGAAGTATTGTCTGTAACTGCAATGAAAGGCAATGACTTTGTCACAGACCTTACAGATGCTGACCATATTATGGTTCACTATGCAGATAAGACAAAAGAAATTAAAGCTATTACACAAAAAGAATCTAAGGTTCAACAAGTTCGTGAATATAGTATTAACGATTTAGGTGATATTGTTTATACGCCAAACATGGTTGTTAAAGATCGTGCAGATTTAATCAGCGCTATCGAAAGCAAGTTAAGTCCAGTTGAATTGCAATCTGACCCGATTTACCAACACTTGGGTAGAACTGGTGGCAACAAAGTCAATGCAATTAAGGATTTGTACTTAGAAGAAAGCTTCAAGTATGTGAAAGATAATCTTAACCAATTCGTTACGAAGTTAGTGGAAAATGAAGATCACCAACTGAACACAGATGAAGCTGCTAAACGTGCCTTGATTAAGAAAATTGATGACAATAAGGCTGCAGTTCTTCTTGGTTTGTCTTACCTCAACCGATACTACGGAGTCAAATTCGATGACTTTAACGTTAAAGAGTTAATGTTATTCAAACCGGACTTCTATGGTAAGAATGTTAGTGTCTTAGACTTCTTGATTAAGGTTGGTTCTAAAGAAAGTAACATTAAAGGTGATAGAACTTTAGAAGCTTATCGTGAAACTATCGGTGGAGTTATCGGTATAGGCGAGTTAAACAGTTTCTTAGACTACAATATGCGTCTATTCACAAGTGACACCGACTTAAATGATTGGTTCATTAAAGCAACAGAGAAAAATGTTTATATCGTAGAACCAACTACAACGAATCCTGAATTTGCTACTGCAAAACATAGAGCTTATGAAGGATTAAATAATGATATGCATGGTAAGATGATTCTGCCACTTCTAAACTTGAAAGATGCGCATATGTTCTTAATTTCAACATACAATACAATGGCATATAGTTCGTTTGAAAAATATGGCAAGTATACTGAAGCGGAACGTGAAGCGTTCAAAGCAGAAATTAATAAAGTTGCTAAAGGTCAACAAAATTACTTAGATTTCTGGTCACGTTTATCATTAGATAAAGTTCGTAACCAATTATTGAAGAGCAAAAATATGGTGCCAACTCCTGTGTTAGACAACCAAAACTATAAAGGAATCAGCACGGATAAATATGGACATACAAATAGCGGTAAGGATGTAGCGCCTGTTCGTGAATTATACGGACCAACAGGACGTTATCATGCAACAGATGGCCGTATGGGAGCTGTAGCTCGTATTTATGGTAATCCTTATAAAGATGATTCAGTCTTCTTCATGGTGACAGATATGATTAGTGACTTTGGTATCTCAGCCTTCACTCACGAGACAACTCACGTAAATGACCGTATGGTTTACTTAGGTGGTTCAAGACACCGTGAGGGAACTGACTTAGAAGCATTCGCACAAGGTATGCTACAATCACCTGCTGAAACAAGTCCAAACGGTGATTTCAAAGCACTAGGATTGAACATGGCCTACGAACGTCCAAATGACGGAAACCAATGGTATAATACTAATCCAAACGACCTTGCATCTCGTGAAGAAATTGATCACTACATGAAAGGTTTCAATGATACGCTCATGCTTCTTGACTACCTTGAAGGAGAAGCCGTTCTTGATAAACACGATAAAGCCTTAAATAGTGCTTGGTTCAAGAAAGTGGATAAAAAACTACGTGGAGCTAATACGAAGAACCAATACGACGAGGTTCGTGATTTGAATGCAGAAGAAAAAGAGTACAACTTAACTTCTGTTAACGATCTAGTAGATAAGAACTTCATGACCAAACACGGTCCTGGTAATGGTACTTATGACCCAACTGGATTTGGCTCTGCCTATGTAACGGTGCCTATCACTGCAGGTATCTATGGTGGTAATACAAGTGAAGGAGCTCCAGGAGCAATGTCATTCAAGCATAACACCTTCCGTATGTGGGGTTACTTTGGATACGAAAAAGGCTTCTTAAACTACGCTTCTAACATGCTGAAAAATGAGTCTAAACAAGCTGGTAATGCTACATTAGGTGATGACTTCATCATCAAGAAAGTTTCTGATAACAAATTCAGTACATTAGAAGAATGGAAGAAAGAATACTTCAAAGAAGTTGTGGATAAAGCTAAGGCAGGATTTAACTCTGTTACAATCGACGGCACTACTTACAGTAGTTACGAAGATTTGAAGAATGCATTTGCTGCAGCCGTTGAAAAAGATAAAGCTACTCTTAAGAATGGATCAGTTAAATTTGACAATACTGTTACACTTAAAGAAAAACTATACAAAAAACTTCTTCAACAAACAAATAGCTTTAAAACTTCAATCTTTAAATAATCGAAATCTCTCATCTGCTTTGCGGATGAGGGTTTTCTTATTTTGTGCTATACTTAAGGTATGCATAGAAAAACAGTGATTGATTTTAGGGCTTTGGGGGAGAGATACACCTTCACTCAGCCTATCAAAGAGTTAAAAACGAGAGATTTAGCAGAAGTGGCGGACTTGCTGGCAAAAGTGGAAAGCTACCAAGATCAAGGCTATTATGTGGTGGGCTATGTCAGCTACGAGGCTGCACCTGCTTTTGAGGAGAAATTAGCAGTTCACAAGGCACCTTTATTGGACGAGTATTTGCTTTATTTTACTGTTCACGATAGGGTGGAGACCTCCTCTATTCCTCTGACTTATGATGAGGTTGATTTGCCTTCAAATTGGCAGGAAGTAACTTCTGCAGCAGACTATGAAAAGGCGATTGCTCAGATTCACTATCATTTACGTCAGGGGGACACCTATCAGGTCAACTATACTGTCCAACTCAAGCAGGACTTAACCGCCAATCCTTTTGCTATCTACAATCGTATGGTAGTAGAGCAGGAGGCGGGCTACAATGCCTATGTGGAACATGACGAAATGGCAGTGATTTCCATGAGTCCAGAGCTCTTTTTTGAGCAAAATGACCGTGAATTGACGACGCGACCAATGAAGGGAACGACTCAGCGTGGGGTCACCGACCAAGAAGATCTTGAACAGGCTAGTTGGTTGGAGCAGGATCCTAAAAATCGGTCTGAAAATATGATGATTGTGGACCTCTTGCGCAATGACATGAACCGTATTTCTGAGGTGGGGAGCGAGCATGTGGAGCGTCTCTGCCAAGTGGAACAGTATTCAACGGTTTGGCAGATGACTTCGACCATTAAGAGTCGGTTGCGAGATGATGTTGACCTTGTTGAAATCTTCCGTTCTCTCTTTCCTTGTGGTTCCATAACGGGCGCACCGAAAATTGCGACTATGGAGATTATCAAGGACTTGGAGCCTCAACCAAGAGGAGTTTACTGCGGAACGATTGGTCTCTTGCTTCCAAATGGACGACGGATTTTTAATGTTGCCATTCGGACCATTCAACTGCATCAAGGGAAAGCCATCTATGGAGTAGGTGGTGGCATTACTTGGGATAGCACTTGGGAATCTGAATATCGAGAGGTTCATCAAAAAGCGGCTGTTCTCTATCGTAAACAAGCTCGTTTTCAACTGATTACTACTGGGAAAATCAGCCAGAAGTGCTTGCTGTTTGAGAATCAACATATAGAAAGACTGAGAAAAGCTAGTCGATATTTTGCCTATCCTTTTGATGCAGAAGACTTAAGACAAAAGATAGAGGAAGAGTGTCAGGCTTGTGATGTTAATCAAGACTACCGTTTGCGAATTAGTCTCAGCAAGTCTGGAGAGATAGAACTCAGTCGCCAAATCCTAACACCTCTTAGTCCAAGTTTCTGTCAAGCTCAACTTTGCCTGCAGGAAATGGATTTGAATCAAGCATTTACCTACTTTAAAACGACTCATAGACCACATTTGACAGTGGGAAATCAGGAAATCATCTATCACACTGCTGCTGGAGAACTACTTGAAACCTCTATAGGAAATTTGGTTCTGAAAATCGCTGGGAAACTCTATACACCGCCAGTCCGATTTGGAATCTTACCTGGAATTTATCGTCAGTATTTACTAGAAACAGGACAAGTAGAAGAGAGAGTCTTGACCTTAAAAGACCTAGCCCAAGCAGAAGCAATTTACGGCTGTAATGCAGTGAGAGGCTTGTATGAATTAAGCCTAGAGGAGAACTAGATGAAACTGGTATTTTTACACGGTTTAGGGCAGTCAGCAGAGAGTTGGAAAGAAGTTCGGAATCTACTAATAGATTATCCCTCTGAAGCTTTGGACTTATTTCCTTCTGGAGTTAGTAGCTATCAAAAAGCTAAGGAGCGAGTTTATCAGCATCTAGCTCAAGAGACAGAACCTTTTATTTTGGTCGGCTTGTCCTTAGGTGCTGCCCTGGCACTAGAACTTTCCAGTTACGATTTACCAAATCTCCGAGCTTTGATTCTATCAGGATGTCCACTTAAATTGTCTGGTAATATCCTATTTTATCTTCAGTTGCTGATTTTTAAACTACTTCCCAAAAGGGTATTTGAAAAACAGGGAGCAGACAAGGCTTTTATGGTTGGAGTTTCTGAGGAATTGAAGACACTTGATTTAAGGGAGATTGCAAAGACTTGCTCCTATCCAACCTTGCTAATTTGTGGCAGCAAAGATAAACCGAATCTTAGTTCAATGAGAAGTCTTCATAAACTAATATCAGAATCCCAATTTCAGATTATCCCAGACGGCCCTCATGTCTTGAATAAGGAAAAACCAAAGGAGTTTGTAGAAAATACCAGAAGTTTCCTTGAATTGCTGAAATAAGTTTGATAAAATAATATTGAAATCGATAACATTCCTATAGGAGAAAGTAATGAACAAACGTCTATTTTTTAAAATGAGTTTGGCGACGTTGTCAGTTTTAGCCTTGTTTTCACAACCTGTGTTAGCAGAAGAAAACATTCATTTTTCTAGTTGTAAAGAGGCTTGGGCTAATGGCTATTCAGATCTTCATGAGGGAGACCCTGGTTATTCTGCCAAGTTAGACCGCGATCATGATGGTGTGGCTTGCGAATTGAAAAATGCCCCAAAAGGTGCTTTCAAAGCAAAGCAATCAACTGCGGCTCAAAACAATACAAGTTCAGCAACAACAAGTGGCTGGGTTAAGCAGGACGGTGCTTGGTACTACTTTGATGAAAATGGAAATCCAGTAAAAAATGCTTGGAAGGGAAGTTATTACCTGAAAGCAGACGGAAAAATGGCACAGAGCGAATGGATTTATGATACTTCCTATCAAGCTTGGTATTACTTGAAATCAGATGGTTCTTACGCTCGCAATGCATGGCAAGGAAATTATTATTTGAAATCGGATGGTAAAATGGCTAAGAATGAGCGAGTTGATGGCGGACGTTACTACGTAGATGCTTCAGGTCTCTGGAAACCATAAGTCAGAATAAAATCCAGAAAGTTAATGCAAACCTTTGCATAAAGAACTGAATTTTGTTATACTAGTACTGTAAGCATTTTCAATTACTACACAATGAAAAAGGAGAAGACGATGAGTCAAAAGATTATTGGGATTGACCTTGGTGGAACTTCTATCAAATTTGCAATCTTAACAACAGCAGGAGAAATCCAAGAAAAATGGTCTATCAAGACTAATATTTTGGATGAGGGAAGTCATATCGTTGATGATATGATTGAGTCTATTCAACATCGTTTGGACTTGCTTGGATTAGTAGCAGCAGACTTCCAAGGTATTGGAATGGGGTCACCAGGTGTGGTTGACCGTGAAAAAGGAACTGTTATTGGTGCCTACAACCTCAACTGGAAAACCCTTCAACCAATTAAAGAAAAGATTGAAAAAGCCTTGGGCATTCCATTCTTCATCGATAATGATGCCAACGTGGCAGCTCTTGGTGAGCGCTGGATGGGTGCTGGTGATAACCAACCAGATGTTGTATTTATGACACTTGGTACTGGTGTTGGTGGCGGTATCGTCGCAGAAGGAAAATTGCTTCACGGTGTTGCTGGTGCAGCAGGTGAACTTGGCCACATCACTGTTGACTTTGACCAACCAATCGCATGTACTTGCGGTAAGAAAGGTTGCCTTGAGACAGTTGCCTCAGCAACAGGGATTGTCAACTTGACTCGTCGCTATGCTGATGAATACGAAGGCGATGCGGCCTTGAAACGCTTGATTGATAACGGAGAAGAAGTAACTGCTAAGACTGTCTTTGATTTTGCAAAAGAAGGAGACGACCTTGCTTTGATCGTTTACCGTAACTTCTCACGTTACTTGGGAATCGCTTGTGCTAACATTGGTTCAATCCTAAACCCATCAACAATTGTTATCGGTGGTGGTGTGTCAGCTGCAGGAGAATTCCTTCTACAAGGTGTTCAAAAAGTCTACGACGAAAATACTTTCCCACAAGTGCGCACATCTACTAAATTGGCTCTTGCAACTCTAGGAAACGACGCTGGGGTTATCGGAGCAGCATCACTTGTATTGCAATAAAATAAAAATGACAGAGCTTGGTGATTCATCAGGCTCTTTTTCAAGATCATAATTGTAAATATAACTCTTAACTTTTTGATTTTAGAAAGGAGATTTTAAATGAATAAGTCAGAACAATCCATGTTTGAATTAGCTTTGTCCATTGCAAAAAAAGCACATGAGGGACAATATGATAAGGCTGGAGTAGTTTATATCAAACACCCTCTTTTTGTAGCAAGTCTGGTCGATACGCAAGAAGAAAAGGCAGTCGCTCTATTGCACGATGTTCTTGAAGATAGCCCTTATACAGCAGAAGAACTAATATTGGCTGGTTTACCAGGGACTGTTGTTACTGCAGTGCAGGTACTGACCAAGAAAAAGGGACAAGATTATCAACAATATTTGGAACTTGTTAAATCGAATCCTATAGCACGTTGTGTCAAATTAGCAGATTTGAAACATAATTCAGATTTATCTAGACTAGCTACAATTACTGAAAAGGATCTGGAACGATTTGAAAAATACAAGAAAGCTATTGATTATCTGAGCATGTAGAAAAGCTTTTTTTATGCTATACTAGTTAAGACTATAAATGAGGTGAGAGTATATGACAAAAGCAGATACGATTTTTAAAGAGAATATTGAACGAATCCTCAAAGACGGCGTCTTTTCAGAGCAAGCGCGTCCTAAGTACAAGGATGGAACTGTTGCCAATTCCAAGTACATAACGGGTGCCTTTGCGGAATATGACTTGTCAAAGGGTGAATTCCCTATCACAACCTTGCGTCCTATCGCTATCAAATCCGCCATCAAAGAAGTTCTCTGGATTTACCAAGACCAGTCAAATAGCCTAGACGTGCTTAATGACAAGTACAATGTTCACTACTGGAATGACTGGGAAGTGGGGGATACAGGAACTATTGGTGAGCGCTATGGTGCCGTTGTTAAGAAACACGATATCATTAACAAGCTTCTCAAGCAGTTAGAAGCAAACCCTTGGAACCGCCGTAATATCATTTCGCTCTGGGATTACCAAGCTTTCGAAGAAACAGATGGACTGCTCCCATGCGCATTTCAGACCATGTTTGATGTCCGCCGTGTAGATGGAGAAATCTATCTGGATGCGACCTTGACCCAGCGCTCCAATGATATGCTGGTGGCCCACCACATCAATGCTATGCAGTATGTGGCTCTTCAAATGATGATTGCCAAGCATTTTGGCTGGAAGGTTGGAAAGTTCTTCTACTTCATCAACAATCTCCATATCTATGACAATCAATTTGAACAAGCTCAGGAATTGCTTCGTCGTGAGCCGTCAAACTGCCAACCACGTTTGGTCTTGAATGTGCCAGATAAGACCAATTTCTTTGATATCAAAGCAGAAGATTTTGAGTTGGTGGATTATAACCCTGTTAAGCCGCAGTTGAAGTTTGACCTAGCTATTTAATACTCTTCGAAAATCTCTTCAAACCACGTCAGTGTCGCTTTATCTACAACCTTAAAACCATGTTTTGAGCTGACTTCGTCAGTTTTATCTACAACCTCAAAGCAGTGCTTTGAGCAACCTGCGGCTAGCTTCCTAGTTTGCTCTTTGATTTTCATTGAGTATAAAAGAATAGAAAAAAGAAGTTGAGACAATGAATCCCAACTTCTTTTGTTTCTTAACGTGATACGCGGCGGCGAGCTGCTTTTTTACGGTTTTCTTCGATGAAAGCTGCTTTTTGCTCTTCTGGTTCGATTACTTTCTTTTTAAATGCGTATACTGCGCCTGCAAGTGCAGCGACAGTTCCTGCGACACCTGTTACAAGACCTTTAGCGAATCCTTTAGCCATGAGTCTTCCTCCTTTATCTTCTTAATCAGCCAGCCTCCTCAAGAGGTCACATTTTTCTGACTGACCTTTTTGTGTTATAATAATAGTAACGAAAAAATGGGAATTTTTCAAGGAAAAAAGATGAAAACAAAAATAATTGTGATTGTTGGACCGACTGCTGTTGGAAAAACAGCCCTTGCCATTGAAGTGGCCAAGCGCTTTGGTGGCGAAGTTGTTAGCGGTGATAGTCAGCAGGTTTACCGAGGTCTAGATATTGGGACGGCTAAGGCTAGCCCAGAGGAGCAGGCGGCTGTTCCCCATCATTTAATCGATGTTAGAGAGGTAACCGAGTCTTACTCGGCTTTTGATTTTGTTTCAGAAGCTAAGATGGCTATTGAGGATATTCACAGCCGTGGCAAGCTAGCCATTATAGCTGGGGGAACTGGGCTTTATATCCAGAGCTTGTTGGAAGGCTACCATCTCGGTGGAGAGACTCCCCATGAGGAGATTTTGGCCTATCGGGCTAGTTTGGAGCCTTATACAGATGAGGAATTAGCCCATCTGGTGGAGCAAGCAGGCCTTGAGATTCCTCAGTTTAATCGTCGTCGTGCTATGCGTGCCTTAGAAATAGCCCATTTTGGTCAGGATCTGGAAAATCAAGAGAGCTTGTATGAACCGCTGATTATCTGCTTGGATGATGAACGTAGTCAGCTTTATGAACGTATCAACCACCGAGTGGATTTGATGTTTGAGGCTGGTCTTTTGGATGAGGCTAAGTGGCTCTATGACCATTACCCTGATGTGCAGGCTGCTAAAGGAATTGGCTACAAGGAACTTTTTCCATATTTCCGTGGAGAGCAGACCTTGGAGGAAGCTAGTGAGAATCTCAAACAGGCGACCCGTCGTTTTGCCAAGCGTCAGCTTACCTGGTTCCGTAATCGCATGCAGGTCACCTTTTATCAGATTGGAGAATCTGGTGTGCAAGACCGCATTTTAAGCCAGATAGAGGAGTTTTTAGATGATTGATACGGAGAAAAAAGAGGAACGCGTCCTGCTCATCGGTGTGGAATTGCAGGGCATGGACAATTTTGACCTCTCTATGGAAGAATTGGCCAGTCTAGCCAAGACAGCTGGAGCAGTCGTTGTAGATAGCTATAGACAAAAACGTGAAAAGTATGACTCCAAGACCTTTGTCGGCTCTGGTAAGTTGGAAGAAATTGCCCTCATGGTGGATGCAGAAGAGATTACCACTGTCATTGTCAATAATCGTTTGACTCCACGGCAAAATGTCAATTTAGAAGAAGTTCTAGGTGTCAAGGTCATTGACCGTATGCAGTTGATTTTGGATATCTTTGCCATGAGGGCTCGAAGCCATGAAGGGAAACTCCAAGTGCATTTGGCTCAGCTCAAGTATCTCTTGCCTCGCTTGGTTGGTCAGGGGATTATGCTCAGCCGTCAGGCAGGGGGAATTGGTTCCCGTGGACCTGGTGAAAGCCAGCTGGAGCTGAATCGTCGTAGCGTTCGCAATCAAATCACGGATATCGAGCGCCAACTCAAGGTGGTTGAGAAAAATCGGGCGACTGTCAGAGAAAAACGTTTGGAGTCGAGTACCTTTAAGATTGGTTTGATTGGCTACACCAATGCTGGGAAATCAACCATCATGAACACCTTGACCAGCAAGACCCAGTATGAAGCAGACGAGCTGTTTGCGACCCTGGATGCGACAACCAAGAGTATCCATTTGGGAGGCAATCTCCAAGTGACTTTGACTGATACCGTTGGCTTTATCCAAGATTTACCGACAGAGTTGGTGTCTAGTTTCAAGTCGACTTTGGAAGAAAGCAAGCATGTGGATCTTCTGGTTCATGTCATCGATGCCAGCAATCCTTACCACGAGGAACATGAAAAAACGGTTCTGTCTATTATGAAAGACTTGGACATGGAGGATATTCCTCGCCTGACCCTTTACAATAAAGCGGATTTGGTTGAGGATTTCACGCCTACTCAAACGCCTTATGCCCTCATTTCTGCCAAGTCTGAGGATAGTCGTGAGAACTTGCAGGCTTTGTTGTTAGAGAAAATCAAGGAAATTTTTGAGAGATTTACCCTGCGCGTGCCTTTTTCAAAATCCTACAAGATTCATGATTTAGAAAGTGTTGCGATTCTGGAAGAACGCGATTATCAGGATGATGGGGAAGTCATTACAGGCTACATTTCTGAGAAAAATAAATGGAGGTTAGAAGAATTTTATGACTGATATTAAAACTTTGGCTCTAAAGTATGGAGGTTATACAAGTCTGGACAAGGTCTATCTGGATCAACTTCTAGCTGGTAAAACAGAGCAGGAGCAGTTGGCACTGATCACGCCTCCGCCAAGTGTGGTCAATGCCTACTTTGCTGAACTCTACCAGAAAAAGAGTCCTGAGGCTGCGACGGATTATTTTGCGGAACTCAGTCAGGAACTAAATCTCTACAACGTTGAGCCAAGTTTCACTCTCGAAAACAAGCCTTTTATTCGGCTCAATCTGTCTGGTAAATCCTTTGGTTTTTGCTATGAGAGTGAGGGTCTGGGGCGGATTTTCTCTGAAAATGAAGAGAAGATTTCAGATGACTTGCTCTTTGAGATTGCGCAAATTTTCCCCCATCAGCTAGTCTTTGAGGAGTCTGGAAAGATTTACATGAAGCCTGTCGGGGATGAGGAAGTTGTTAGCGTGGAGAGTCTCACGGCTTTGACTGATTTAGAAAGCTTGGCTGATGGTCGTAAGCGTCTTAAAGGCTACAGCCAAGAGGATTTACTGCAAGAAGCTACTGCTTTTTCTGGCAAGCGCTATTTCCGATCGGAAAACCGCACAGCTATGTTATATATTGATTAATTAGAAAGTATCGAATGGATATTCAATTTTTAGGAACGGGGGCTGGTCAGCCCTCTAAAGCCCGCAACGTTTCAAGTCTCGCCCTGAAACTCTTGGACGAGATTAACGAAGTTTGGCTCTTTGACTGTGGAGAGGGAACGCAAAATCGCATTCTGGAAACCACAATTCGACCACGTAAGGTCAGCAAAATCTTTATTACCCATCTACATGGAGACCACATCTTTGGCTTGCCAGGTTTCCTTTCTAGTCGTGCCTTTCAGGCCAATGAAGAGCAGACAGATTTGGAAATCTATGGGCCGCAAGGGATCAAGTCATTTGTCTTAACTAGCCTTCGTGTGTCAGGTTCTCGTCTGCCCTACCGTATTCATTTTTATGAGTTTGACCAAGATTCCCTTGGGAAAATCCTTGAGACCGATAAATTCACGGTGTATGCAGAGGAGCTGGACCACACTATTTTCTGCGTTGGCTATCGTGTCATGCAAAAGGACTTGGAAGGAACGCTGGATGCTGAAAAACTCAAGGCAGCTGGTGTCCCATTTGGCCCTCTTTTTGGAAAAATCAAAAACGGTCAGGACGTTGTTCTTGAAGACGGTACTGAAATCAAGGCAACTGACTATATCTCAGCTCCTCGTCCAGGTAAGATTATCACTATACTTGGTGACACTCGAAAAACCAATGCCAGTGTGCGTCTGGCTGTCAATGCTGATGTCCTGGTTCATGAGTCGACTTATGGCAAGGGCGATGAAAAAATAGCTCGTAATCATGGTCACTCAACCAACATGCAGGCAGCAGAGGTCGCAGTAGAAGCAGGTGCTAAACGCCTCCTACTCAACCATATTAGTGCCCGTTTTCTCTCAAAGGATATCAGCAAACTCAAGAAAGACGCTGCCACAATTTTTGAAAATGTCCATGTGGTCAAGGATTTGGAAGAAGTGGAAATCTAAAAGATTGAGAAAGGATAAGTATGCCTACTATTCTCATTACCGGAGCTAGCGGTGGTCTAGCCCAAGAAATGGTTAAACTTTTACCAGAAGACCAACTCATCTTGCTTGGTCGAGATAAGGAAAAATTAGCTCAACTCTACGGAAATCATCCCCATGCAGAATTGATTGCAATCGATATTACCGATGATTCAGCCCTAGAAACTTTGGTAGCGGACCTCTATCTTCGTTATGGCAAGATTGATGTCTTAATTAACAACGCTGGTTACGGGATTTTTGAAGAATTTGATCAGATTTCTGATAAAGAGATTCACCAGATATTTGAGGTCAATACCTTTGCTTTGATGAATCTGTCTCGTCGCCTTGCTGCTCGTATGAAGGAAAGCCGAAAAGGCCATATCATCAATATCGTCAGCATGGCAGGTTTGATCGCTACTGGCAAGTCCAGCCTTTACTCAGCGACCAAGTTTGCGGCCATTGGGTTTTCAAATGCTCTGCGCCTAGAACTTATGCCTTATGGTGTTTATGTAACGACGGTCAATCCAGGACCAATCCGTACAGGATTTTTTGACCAGGCTGACCCAGATGGCACCTATCTCAAGTCGGTTGCCCGCTTCCTGCTAGAACCAGATGCAGTGTCTAAAAAGATTGTCAAGATTATAGGAAAAAACAAACGAGAACTCAATCTTCCGATTTTGTTGAATCTAGCCCATAAGTTTTATACCCTCTTTCCCAAGTTAGCTGATAAGTTGGCAGGGGAGACTTTTAATTATAAATAAAAAGAACCAATGCGTAGGTTGTTGCTGGCCTACATATTGGTTCTTATTATTTCTCAACTATCAAACTGGACTTCTTCTAGTAGATAGTCGATAAAGCGTTCGCCCATCTTGGATAGGCTGGTTTTCTCATGCTGGATATAGACCAGCTCAATCGGGTCATCAATATCCAGTGGGATAGAAACGATGTTGTCTCCGTTGAGATTACTGTTCAAAATCCCTGTCGCAATGGTATAACCATCCAAACCAATTAAGAGATTAAAGAGGGTGGCACGGTCACTAACCACGATGGATTTCTTATGGTGTTCTTGGGAAAGGATCTCCTCTGAGAAGTAGAAGGAATTGTGCGTTCCCTGGTCATAGCTGAGGTAAGGGAAGTTTTCCAAATCAGACAGTTTGACCTTGTCTTTCTTTGCTAGAGGATTGGTCTTGCTGACAAAGATATGGGGCTGAGCTGTAAAGAGATGGTGAGCCAGCAGATGGTTGTCATCCAGCATTTTTGTTAAAACATCACGGTTGTAGCTGTTTAAGAAGAGGACACCGACCTCACTACGGAAGTTCTTGACGTCGTCGATAATCTCCCAAGTCCGCGTTTCACGAAGGAAGAGCTCGTATTTTTCCATATCGCTTTTCTTGAGCAGAGATACGAAAGCATTGACCACAAAGGCATAGTGCTGGGAGGAAACGCTAAAGAGTTCGCGGTGGGCGACAGGATTTTTATAGCGTTCTTCTAGAAGCTGAGTTTGCTCGACAACCTGACGGGCATAAGAGAGAAACTCCATCCCATCACGGGTCAAGGTGATCCCCTTGGGATTGCGGATAAAGATTTCAATGCCCATTTCATTTTCCAAATCTCTCACAGCATTGGAAAGACTAGGTTGAGTGATAAAGAGCTGCTTGGCTGCCTCATTCATGGAGCCAGTTTCGACGATTTTGATAATATAATGTAATTGTTGAATTCTCATGTTTTTATTGTACCATACTTGCGACAGAATCGCCAAGGAAGATAGGAAAATCAGGAGCACTGTGTAAGTCTCTTCTTGAAAAAAACACAAAATTTTGCTAGAATGAAACTTATGAAAACATTCTATGATGTGCAGCAATTCCTCAAACGATTTGGTATTATTGTTTACATGGGAAAACGCTTATATGATATTGAACTGATGAAGCTGGAACTCTCTCGGATTTACGATGCAGGGTTGATGGACAAACTAGACTATCTAGAAGCAGAAGCGGTTCTTCGCAGAGAGCACAAGGTAGAATTAGATTATATTGAGAAAAATGGAGAAAAGAACTAATGGTTACTTGGATTTTGTGGGCACTTATACTAGCAATGTTGGCGTGGATGGGCTTTAACTATCTTCGTATTCGCCGTGCGGCTAAAATTGTAGACAATGAGGAGTTTGAAGCCTTGATTCGTACAGGTCAATTGATTGATTTGCGCGACCCAGCAGAATTCCACAGAAAACATATCCTTGGGGCCCGCAATATTCCTTCAAGTCAGTTGAAAACTAGTCTTGCAGCCCTTCGTAAGGATAAACCTGTCCTTCTCTACGAAAACCAACGTGCGCAACGAGTTACAAATGCGGCCCTTTACTTGAAAAAACAAGGCTTTTCTGAGATTTATATCCTTTCTTATGGATTGGATTCTTGGAAAGGGAAAGTGAAAGTTGAGAAATAAGAAAACGAGCTTGGATATTTTCCGAGCTCATTTTTTAACCACTTTTTCTGAGAAAGTCACGAATGTTTTCCAACTCTTCTGAGTTTAGGGGGCGATAGTCTCCCTCTTTTAGATTATCATCCAAACTCCAAGGCCCGAAATGGGTGCGTTTGAGGGAGGTTACCTTGACACCAATCGAGAGGAACATTTTTTTAACTTGATGAAATTTTCCCTCTGAAATGGTGATAGAGGCTTGGCTGAAAGAAGGATTTGCAGATAGAATCTCTAGCCTTGCAGGTTTACAGATAGTGCCATCTAAAAAGACAATTCCTTTTTGAAAGGCTTGGATATGGGCAGGTGTCAGAAGTCCATTAACCTGGACTTGGTAGGTCTTATCGACATGATATTGGGGATGAAGGAGTTGAAAGCCCAAAGGGCCGTTATCGGTTAAAAGGAGAAGACCGGTCGTATCTCGGTCCAATCGGCCGACGGCATAGAGCTTGTCAGACCGAATATCAGGTGGAAGCAGGTCCATAACGGTTGGAAGTTCCTTGTCTTTGTTGGCTGTCACGACACCAGCAGGTTTATGAAGCATAAGGTAGGTGTGCTCATAGCCTTGAATGATTCGGCCCTGAAAACGGAGTTCTTGTAGCCCTGTATCGATGTTTTGGGCTAAGGAGCGGGCTGGGCAACTATCGACTAGAATTTCCCCTTTGAGAAGTGCTTGTTTCATGGCCTTTCGGCTGATTTTTTCTTGGGCTAATAAATTATCTAAACGCATACTGTGCCTATCTTATCATAAGTTGATTGCTTTGAAAAGGCTTGACGTGAAAAGAAAAGCAGAGTGAAAACATTTACACTTGCTTGAGTTATGTTATTTACTTGAAAATATGGTATAATCGTTCAGTTAGAAAATAAATTTTGAATATTATAGAGGAAATCATGACAAAATTAAGAGAAGATATCCGTAACATTGCGATTATCGCCCACGTTGACCACGGTAAAACAACCCTCGTTGACGAATTATTGAAACAATCAGAAACGCTTGATGCACGTACTGAATTGGCTGAGCGTGCTATGGACTCAAACGATATCGAAAAAGAGCGTGGAATTACCATCCTTGCTAAAAATACAGCCGTTGCCTACAACGGAACTCGTATCAATATCATGGACACTCCAGGACACGCGGACTTCGGTGGAGAAGTTGAGCGTATCATGAAAATGGTTGACGGTGTTGTCTTGGTCGTAGATGCTTACGAAGGAACCATGCCACAAACTCGTTTCGTATTGAAAAAAGCTTTGGAACAAGATCTTGTCCCAATCGTTGTTGTTAATAAAATCGATAAACCATCAGCTCGTCCAGCTGAAGTAGTGGACGAAGTCTTAGAACTTTTCATCGAGCTTGGTGCAGATGATGACCAGCTTGATTTCCCAGTGGTGTATGCTTCAGCTATCAATGGAACTTCTTCATTGTCAGATGATCCAGCTGACCAAGAAGCTACTATGGCGCCAATCTTTGACACGATTATCGACCACATCCCAGCTCCAGTAGATAACTCAGATGAGCCTTTGCAATTCCAAGTATCACTTTTGGACTACAATGACTTCGTTGGTCGTATCGGTATCGGTCGTGTCTTCCGTGGTACTGTTAAGGTTGGGGACCAAGTTACCCTTTCTAAACTTGATGGCACAACTAAAAACTTCCGTGTTACAAAACTCTTCGGTTTCTTTGGTTTGGAACGTCGTGAAATCCAAGAAGCTAAAGCAGGTGATTTGATTGCCGTTTCAGGTATGGAAGATATCTTTGTCGGTGAAACTATCACTCCGACAGACGCAGTTGAAGCTCTTCCAATCCTACACATCGATGAGCCAACTCTTCAAATGACTTTCTTGGTCAACAACTCACCATTTGCTGGTAAAGAAGGTAAATGGGTGACTTCTCGTAAAGTAGAAGAGCGCCTTCAAGCTGAATTGCAAACAGACGTTTCCCTTCGTGTTGACCCAACTGATTCACCAGATAAATGGACGGTTTCAGGACGTGGAGAATTGCACTTGTCAATCCTTATCGAAACAATGCGTCGTGAGGGCTATGAACTTCAAGTATCTCGTCCAGAAGTTATCGTAAAAGAAATCGATGGTGTGAAATGTGAGCCATTTGAACGTGTTCAAATCGACACTCCAGAAGAATACCAAGGGTCTGTTATCCAAAGCCTTTCTGAACGTAAGGGTGAAATGTTGGATATGATTTCAACTGGTAATGGTCAAACTCGTTTGGTCTTCCTTGTTCCAGCGCGTGGTTTGATCGGATACTCAACTGAGTTCTTGTCAATGACTCGTGGTTACGGTATCATGAACCATACCTTCGACCAATACTTGCCATTGATTCCAGGTGAAATTGGTGGTCGTCACCGTGGTGCCCTTGTTTCTATCGATGCTGGTAAGGCTACAACTTACTCAATCATGTCTATCGAAGAACGTGGTACTATCTTTGTCAACCCAGGTACTGAGGTTTACGAAGGAATGATCATCGGTGAAAACTCTCGTGAAAATGACTTGACAGTTAACATCACTAAGGCAAAACAAATGACCAACGTTCGTTCAGCTACTAAGGACCAAACAGCTGTTATCAAGACACCTCGTATCTTGACACTTGAAGAGTCTCTTGAGTTCTTGAACGACGATGAGTACATGGAAGTAACGCCTGAGTCTATCCGTTTGCGTAAACAAATACTTAACAAGGCAGAACGTGAGAAAGCTAACAAGAAGAAAAAATCAGCTGAATAAGAGCTAGAAAGAGATAGAGATGGTTTATTTAATCATAGGAATCCTCTTATTACTACTCTATGTATTTGCGACACCAGAAAGCATTAAAGGGACAGTCAATATCGTCCTTGTCGTTTTTGCTTTCGTAGCACTTTTGATTTTGCTCATGCTGTCTGTTCTGCAAATCTTTCAGCTACCGACAGAATTCTTCATCGCAGTCGCCATGCTCTTCTTAGCATACTTTAGCTTGCGAGATATTACCCTCATGTCGGTCCAAAAAAGTAAAAGAAGATAAAAAGAGAGTTTCGGCTCTCTTTTTGCTTGTTAGAATGCTGAATCTGAGCATTTTCATTTAGAATTATTTCCATAAAAATGGTAAAATAGTAAGAGTAGAAATGGAGTTCGAGACATGAAAGTAATAGATCAATTTAAAAATAAGAAAGTCCTTGTTTTAGGTTTGGCAAAGTCAGGTGAATCTGCAGCTCGTTTGTTGGACAAGCTAGGTGCCATTGTGACAGTAAATGATGGGAAGCCTTTCGAGGACAATCCAGCTGCCCAAAGTTTGCTGGAAGAAGGGATCAAGGTCATCACAGGTGGCCATCCTTTGGAACTCTTGGATGAAGAGTTTGCCCTTATGGTGAAAAATCCAGGTATACCTTACAGCAATCCCATGATAGAAAAGGCTTTGGCAAAAGGTATCCCTGTCTTGACTGAAGTCGAATTGGCTTACTTGATTTCAGAAGCGCCAATTATCGGTATCACAGGTTCGAACGGTAAAACAACCACAACGACTATGATTGGGGAAGTTTTGACTGCTGCTGGACAACATGGTCTCTTATCAGGAAATATCGGCTATACTGCCAGTCAAGTGGCTCAAACTGCGACAGATAAGGACACTCTTGTTATGGAACTTTCTTCTTTCCAACTCATGGGTGTCCAAGAATTCCATCCTGAGATTGCGGTTATTACCAACCTCATGCCAACTCATATCGACTACCATGGTTCTTTTGAGGAGTATGTAGCAGCCAAGTGGAATATCCAGAACAAGATGACAGCAGATGATTTCCTTGTCTTGAACTTTAACCAAGACTTGGCAAAAGAATTGGCTAGCAAAACACAAGCCACTGTTGTTTCATTCTCAACACAGGAAAAGGTTGATGGAGCTTATTTGGAAGATGGTCAGCTCTACTTCCGTGGTGAAGTAGTCATGGCAGCTAGTGAAATCGGAGTTCCAGGTAGTCACAATGTGGAAAATGCCCTTGCGACTATTGCAGTAGCCAAGCTCCGTGGTGTGGATAACCAAACCATCAAGGAAACTCTTTCAGCCTTTGGTGGTGTCAAACATCGTCTCCAATTTGTGGATGAAATTCAGGGTGTCAAATTCTATAATGATAGCAAGTCAACCAATATCTTGGCTACTCAAAAAGCCTTGTCAGGATTTGACAACAGCACGGTCATCTTGATTGCAGGTGGTTTGGACCGTGGGAATGAGTTTGACGAATTGGTACCAGACATTACTGGACTCAAGAAGATGGTCATCCTCGGTCAATCTGCTGAACGTGTCAAACGGGCAGCGGATAAGGCTGGTGTCGCTTATGTGGATGCCACTGACATTGCAGATGCGACTCGCAAGGCCTATGAGCTAGCGACTCAAGGAGATGTGGTTCTTCTCAGTCCTGCCAATGCCAGCTGGGATATGTATGCTAACTTTGAAGTACGTGGCGACCTCTTTATCGACACAGTAGCGGAGTTAAAGGAATAATATGAAAAAAATTGTCTTTACAGGTGGGGGGACGGTTGGACACGTTACCCTCAATCTTTTGTTAATGCCTAAGTTCATCGAAGATGGCTGGGAAGTCCACTATATCGGGGACAAGCGTGGTATCGAACACCAAGAAATCCTTAAGTCAGGTCTAGATGTCACCTTCCATTCTATTGCGACTGGGAAATTGCGTCGCTATTTCTCTTGGCAAAATATGCTGGATGTCTTCAAAGTTGGTTGGGGAATTGTCCAATCGCTCTTTATCATGTTGCGGCTTCGCCCACAGGCTCTTTTTTCAAAGGGGGGCTTTGTCTCAGTACCTCCCGTTATCGCTGCGCGTGTGTCGGGAGTACCGGTCTTTATTCATGAATCTGACCTATCTATGGGCTTGGCCAATAAAATCGCCTATAAGTTTGCGACGAAGATGTATTCAACCTTTGAGCAAGCTTCAAGTTTGGCTAAGGTCGAGCATGTGGGAGCAGTGACAAAGGTTTCAGACCAAAATACTCTAGAACCAGATGAATTGGTGGATATTCAAACCCACTTTAATCCTAAATTGCCAACTGTATTGTTCGTTGGCGGTTCTGCAGGTGCTCGTGTCTTTAACCAATTGGTGACAGACCATAAAAAAGAACTGACAGAGCGCTACAATATTATCAATCTAACTGGAGATTCTAGTCTGAACGAGTTGAGCCAAAATCTCTTTCGTGTTGATTATGTGACCAATCTCTATCAACCCTTGATGGGCTTGACTGACATTGTTGTGACACGTGGTGGTGCCAATACGATTTTTGAGCTCTTGGCCATGGCAAAATTACATGTCATTGTGCCGCTTGGTCGTGAAGCTAGTCGTGGTGACCAGATCGAGAACGCAGCCTACTTTGTTAAGAAAGGCTATGCAGAAGAGCTTCAAGAAAGCGATTTGACCTTGGACAGTTTGGAAGAGAAGCTTTCTCACTTACTAAGTCACAAGGAAGACTATCAAGCGAAGATGAAGGCTTCTAAGGAATTGAAATCTCTAGCAGATTTTTATCAATTATTGAAAAAAGATTTATCATAAGGAAAGTAAATGTCAAAAGATAAGAAAAATGAGGGCAAAGAAATCCTCGAAGAATTTAAAGAGTTATCAGAATGGCAGAAACGAAACCAAGAATATCTAAAAAAGAAGGCTGAAGAAGAGGCAGCCCTAGCTGAGGAGAAGGAAAGGGAAAGAAAAACTCGAATGGCTTCGAAATCTGAAAAGTTAGATGAAACTGAAGACCAAGAGAGTGAGTCTGATCCAAAAGACCCAGAATCAGCTAAGGAAGAGTCTGAAGAAAAAGTAGAAGAGTCAGAAGACGTCGAAAAAGAAGTATACAAAGAGAAATCAAAGTCTACAGAGAACGAGGACCAGGATAAAAAGCTTGCTAAAAAGGTTACAAAAGAAAAACCAGCCAAAGCAAAGATTCCTGGCCTCCATATCTTACGAGCCTTAACGATTTTATTTCCAAGTCTGCTTTTATTGATTGTCTCTGCCTACTTACTCAGTCCATATGCGACCATGAAGGATATCCGTATTGAGGGAACGGTTCAAACTACGTCTGATGATATTCGACAGGCTTCAGGCATTCAGGATTCAGATTATACGATTAACCTTCTGCTAGATAAGGCAAAATATGAAGAGCAGATCAAGTCTAACTATTGGGTGGAATCAGCTCAGCTTGTTTATCAATTTCCAACCAAGTTTACTATAAAGGTCAAGGAATACGATATTGTGGCCTACTATATTTCTGGTGAAAATCATTATCCTATTCTTTCCAGTGGTCAGCTTGAGACTAGTGCTGTGAGCTTGGTCAGTCTACCAGAAACTTATTTGTCTGTTCTCTTTAATGATAGTGAACAAATCAAGGCTTTTGTCTCAGAACTTTCTCAAATTAGTCCAGAACTCAAGGCTGCTATCCAAAAGGTGGAATTAGCCCCAAGCAAGGTAACTTCAGATTTAATTAGATTGACCATGAATGATTCGGACGAGGTCTTGGTTCCCCTGTCTGAAATGAGCAAGAAATTGCCTTACTACACTAAGATTAAGCCACAATTGTCAGAACCAAGTGTGGTCGACATGGAGGCTGGAATCTATAGCTACACTGTGGCGGATAAATTAATTATGGAGGCTGAGGAAAAAGCCAAACAAGAGGCTAAGGAAGCTGAGAAGAAACAGAAAGAGGAAGAGAAGAAAAGGTTGGAAGAACAGCAGAATAAATTGGAAGAAGAGAAGAAAAAATTGGAGGAAGAGAGCAATCGAAACCAAACAAGTCAGCGTTCATCGCGTCGCTAGGTTTACCTTTTCTCCTATAGCTCTTTAGTTGCTATGTTTTTACTTGACAAGTGCTAGTAGAAATAATAGAATAGTAAAAAACCTTTAAAGCAGTCCAGAGAGGCAGCTAAGGTTAGACGGTGAAAGGGTGGAGACTACCCATTTTTCGTGGAACCTTGCTGTTGGCAGGTTCCTTTTTTCGTGGCTTCTGTTGACCAGACTCTCTCACTAGCAAAGGTAAAAGGAGAAACCTATGCGAGAACATCGTCCAGTCATTGCTCTTGATTTTCCTAGTTTTGAGGCGGTCAAGGAATTCTTAGCTCATTTTCCAGCAGAAGAAAGCCTTTATCTCAAGATAGGGATGGAGCTCTATTACGCAACAGGGCCTGAGATTGTGTCCTACTTAAAAGGTCAGGGTCATAGTGTCTTTTTAGATCTAAAACTTCATGACATTCCTAATACAGTCAAGTCAGCCATGAAGGTTTTGTCTCAACTTGGTGTCGATATGACCAATGTTCATGCGGCTGGTGGTGTAGAGATGATGAAGGCTGCGCGTGAAGGTCTTGGAAGTCAAGCCAAATTGATCGCTGTAACGCAGCTGACATCAACGTCAGAAGCCCAGATGCGGGAGTTTCAAAATATCCAAACCAGCCTGCAAGAGTCTGTAATCCACTATGCTAAGAAAACAGCTGAAGCTGGCTTGGATGGTGTCGTTTGCTCAGCTCAGGAAGTTCAACTCATCAAGCAGGCGACCAATCCAGATTTTATCTGTCTGACACCGGGCATTCGTCCAGCAGGTACTGCGGTTGGAGATCAAAAACGTGTGATGACGCCAGCAGATGCCTATCAAATCGGTAGTGACTATATCGTAGTGGGACGTCCCATTACCCAAGCTGAGAATCCTGTTGCAGCTTATCATGCCATCAAGGATGAATGGAACCAAGACTAGAATTAAAGAAATAGATTAGAAAAATAAAAGGAGAAGACCATGACACTTGCTAAAGATATCGCTAGCCACCTCTTGAAAATTCAAGCCGTTTACCTCAAACCAGAGGAGCCTTTCACTTGGGCATCTGGTATCAAGTCGCCAATTTACACGGATAACCGTGTGACCCTTGCCTATCCAGAAACTCGTACTCTCATTGGAAATGGTTTTGTGGATGCTATCAAAGAAGCCTTTCCAGAGGTTGAAGTGATTGCAGGAACTGCGACAGCAGGGATTCCACACGGAGCTATCATTGCTGACAAGATGAATCTGCCATTTGCCTACATCCGTAGCAAACCAAAAGACCACGGAGCTGGTAATCAAATTGAAGGTCGCGTGGCTCAAGGTCAAAAAATGGTAGTGGTTGAAGACCTTATTTCAACTGGCGGTTCTGTTCTTGAAGCGGTAGCTGCTGCTAAACGTGAAGGCGCAGATGTGCTTGGAGTTGTAGCGATTTTCAGTTATCAATTGCCAAAGGCAGATAAGAACTTTGCGGATGCTGGCGTGAAATTGGTGACACTTTCAAACTACAGCGAACTCATCCACCTAGCCCAAGAAGAAGGCTATATCACACCAGAAGGATTGGGCCTCTTAAAACGCTTTAAAGAAGACCAAGAAAATTGGCAAGAAGTGTAGAAAAATTAAAGAGTTTTGAGAAAGAGACTTTCATAATATAAAAACGCATCATATCAGGTACAGAAATGCTTGATGTGATGCGTTTTATTGTGGAAATGTTTTCCGAAGTTTCTAGTCAAATTGAGTTTTTGCTCTGATTATTTGATTTATACTGTAAACAATGTCATAGAAGGTAGATTAAGTAAATGTTCCAATATAATAAAATGAACCAAAAATAGTACATAATGTGGTATAATATTCTTATGGCATATTCAATAGATTTTCGTAAAAAAGTTCTCTCTTATTGTGAGCGAACAGGTTGTATAACAGAAGCATCACACGTTTTCCAAATCTCACGTAATACCATTTATGGCTGGTTAAAGCTAAAAGAGAAAACAGGAGAGCTAAACCATCAAGTA
>CAJNBP010000018.1 GCA_905221035.1 bacterium
AATATATTCAAGATTAAAGAAATTATCCAGTGGATGATTTCTTCACGAGTATGAAAATTTGAGAACGAGTAAAGCATGATATAACACTAGATAAATTGAGTGTAAAAGAATATGAGGATCCCTTTAGGGATAGTGGTAAGTAATACTAAAGCCTCTTTAAGAGGCAAGTGACGAGTCAAGAGCAATAAGGCTTGAACAACGTGAAAGCCAGCGTCTTTAGGCGCTGGCTGGTAATTTGGGCTTATAGCCCTGATACAAACCACCCGTTAGACGGGAGGTCATGATTGGTACGGCGAGTATGTCGTTCATCTGGGGTGCAACTCCTCTTTGGGGATTATCTACTAGTGAACCTATATGTGCAAATTACGTGAGCAATTGAATCCGAACTAGAGAGGTGACTAATAGATTTGTGCTATAGTCATGGCAGACTATATGTTTTGGATTCTAGTCTATCAAACAATAGATTAGAATTGTCAGATAATATCATTTTATGTTATAATGAAGAAAAAAACAGAGGTGTTCAAATGTCAGAAGCAGGTCATAAGTTTTTAGCGAAACTGGGGAAAAAACGCTTACGTCCAGGTGGAAAACGTGCCACAGATTGGTTAATTGCGGAAGGAGGATTTTCAAAAGAAAAGAGAATACTAGAGGTTGCGTGTAATAGGGGAACTACAGCAATTGAGTTGGCACAGCGTTTTGGTTGTAAGATAACTGCTGTTGATATGGATGGTCAAGCTTTAGAAGTGGCTAAAAAATCTGCTAAAACGGCAGGTGTTGGTCATTTAATCAGGTTTGAAAGAGCAAATGCAATGAAACTTCCTTATGAAGATGCTAGTTTTGATATTGTTATAAATGAAGCTATGCTGACTATGCAAGCCGATCAAGCTAAGAAAAAATGTGTAATGGAGTATCTAAGGGTTTTAAAACCTGGAGGTCTTCTCCTGACACATGATGTGCTTCTTAAGGAAGCTAAAGAGTCTGTCAGACAGGAATTGTCGCAAGCGATTCATGTAAATGTAGGTCCTTTAACTCAAGATGGTTGGGAACAGGTGATGATAGAATCAGGTTATTGTGATGTGAAAGTATTGACTGGTGAAATGACATTAATGAAATTATCAGGTATGATTTATGACGAAGGTTGGCTAGGAACCTTGAAAATTTGTGTAAATGCTTGTAAAAAGGAGAATAGAAAGCAGTTTTTAACTATGTATAAAATGTTTGATAAGAATAAAAAGAACTTGGGCTTTATTGCTATGGCTAGTCATAAATCGTCAAATCGTTAGATAATCATTGAAGTTAACTTTTCCTTTTTTCTTTCTTAAAAAATATGCTATAATAGAGAGTAAAAACTTTGAAAGAAAGAAAAAGATGAACTTAAAAGATTATATTGCAACAATTGAAAATTATCCTAAGGAAGGCATCACCTTCCGTGATATCAGTCCTTTGATGGCTGATGGAAATGCTTATAGCTACGCTGTTCGTGAAATTGT
Organism: bacterium; assembly: GCA_905221035.1. GTDB lineage: Bacteria > Bacillota > Bacilli > Lactobacillales > Streptococcaceae > Streptococcus. The sequence goes on from CAJNBP010000018.1 coordinate 1,491, forward strand.
TCAGTATGCTACTGACAAGAAAATCGACATGATCGTAGGTCCTGAGGCTCGTGGATTTATCGTGGGTTGTCCCGTTGCCTTTGAGTTGGGAATTGGTTTTGCCCCTGTTCGTAAGCCAGGTAAATTGCCACGCGAAGTCATTTCTGCTGACTATGAAAAAGAGTACGGTGTTGATACCTTGACTATGCACGCGGATGCCATCAAGCCAGGTCAACGTGTTCTTATCGTAGACGACCTCTTGGCGACAGGTGGAACTGTTAAGGCAACCATCGAGATGATTGAAAAACTTGGTGGTGTTGTGGCAGGTTGTGCCTTCCTTGTTGAATTGGATGAATTGAACGGTCGTGAAAAAATCGGTGACTACGATTACAAAGTTTTGATGCATTATTAATGAAAAACAGTCCTTAGGGCTGTTTTCTCTACATTAGGATATAAAAATAGACTATAGCTAGTTAGAGAAAAACTATAATTGAAAACTATATCTTCTTGCAGTATAATAAAAGGACTAAGTGTTTGAGATTTAGTTTCATACTCAATGAAAATCAAAGAGCAAACTAGGAAACTAGCCGCAGGCTGTACTTGAGTACGGCAAGGCAACGTTGACGCGGTTTGAAGAGATTCTCGAAGAGTTTCAAACATATGCAATGATTCCTGAAAAGTACAGTTAGGAGAGGGTTATGCCGATTCGAATTGATAAAAAATTGCCAGCTGTTGAGATTTTACGGACAGAGAACATCTTTGTCATGGATGATCAACGTGCTGCCCACCAAGATATCCGTCCCTTGAAGATTTTGATTTTAAATCTCATGCCAAAAAAAATGGTGACAGAGACCCAGTTATTACGCCATTTAGCTAATACACCCCTACAACTGGATATTGATTTTCTCTATATGGAAAGCCATCGTTCTAAAACAACTCGTTCAGAACATATGGAGACCTTTTATAAAACTTTTCCTGAAGTTAAGGACGAGTATTTTGATGGGATGATTATCACGGGTGCTCCAGTTGAGCATTTACCATTTGAGGAAGTGGACTATTGGGAGGAATTCAGTCAGGTAATCGAGTGGTCCAAGACCCATGTTTATTCGACTCTTCATATCTGTTGGGGGGCTCAGGCAGGGCTTTATCTGCGTTATGGGGTTGAAAAATACCAGATGGACAGTAAGTTATCAGGTATTTATCCTCAGGACACCCTAAAAGAGGGTCATCTTCTCTTTAGAGGATTTGACGATAGCTACGTAGCCCCTCATTCACGGCACACGGAGATTTCTAAGGAAGAGATTTTGAATAAGACTAATCTCGAGATTTTATCAGAAGGGCCGCAGGTTGGGGTTTCGATTTTGGCCAGTCGGGATTTACGAGAAATTTATAGTTTTGGGCATTTGGAGTATGATCGTGATACCCTGGCAAAAGAGTATTTCCGAGATCGTGATGCAGGTTTGGATCCTCATATTCCAGAAAATTACTTTAAGGATGATGATGTTAACCAGACACCTTGTCTTTGTTGGTCTTCATCAGCAGCCCTCTTTTTCAGTAACTGGGTGAACTATGCGGTCTATCAGGAAACTCCTTTTGACTGGAGAAAAATAGAAGATGATGCATCCGCATTTGGGTATTTATAAGAGGAATTATGACATATTTAGACGCTTTTAAATCAGGGAACTTGGTTTTACCGAGTGCCCTGCTCTTGCATTTTAAGGAACTCTTTCCTTCCAGCGACGATTTTCTGGTCTGGCAATTTTTCTATTTGCAAAATACGACAGGTTTGGAAGAAATGTCACCAAGCCAGATTGCTGAAAGGATTGGCAAGGAAATTTCAGATGTCAACCAGTCCATTTCCAATCTGACGGAGAGGGGCCTGCTCCAGTATCGAACGATCGAGCTAAATGGTGAAATCGAATTGCTTTTTGATGCTAGTCTAGCCTTGGAACGTTTGGATGACTTGCTTGGAGTTAGTGCATCGAGTTCAGATCAGTTGACACCTCAAAACCAGCTCAAGGATTTGGTAGAAACCTTCCAACAGGAGTTGGGTCGCTTGTTGACGCCTTTTGAGATTGAGGATTTGACCAAGACTCTAAAAGAAGATGGAACCAGTGCTGATTTGATTAAGGAAGCTCTTCGCGAAGCTGTTTTGAATGGAAAAGCAAACTGGAAGTACATTCAGGCGATTTTGAGAAATTGGCGCCATGAAGGTATCAAAAGTTTGGCTCAAATTGAGGCCAAGCGGGCAGAAAGAGAAGCAAGCAATCCTCAGTTGACACAGGTATCTGCAGATTTCAGAAATGCCATGGATCTTTGGAAGGATTAATCCATGTAAGCAGGCTTGAAATCCGAGTAAGATTTGCAAGCTGTGTATAATTGTGATAAAATAAATAGAAAATAAATTGAAAAAAGAGGTATGTGAAATGTCACGTAAACCATTTATCGCTGGTAACTGGAAAATGAACAAAAATCCAGAAGAAGCTAAAGCATTCGTTGAAGCAGTTGCATCAAAACTTCCTTCATCAGATCTTGTTGAAGCAGGTATCGCAGCTCCAGCTCTTGATTTGACAACTGTTCTTGCTGCTGCTAAAGGTTCAAACCTTAAAGTTGCTGCTCAAAACTGCTACTTTGAAAATGCAGGTGCGTTCACTGGTGAAACTAGCCCACAAGTTTTGAAAGAAATCGGTACTGACTACGTTGTTATCGGTCACTCAGAACGCCGTGACTACTTCCATGAAACTGACGAAGATATCAACAAAAAAGCAAAAGCAATCTTTGCAAACGGTATGCTTCCAATCATCTGTTGTGGTGAGTCACTTGAAACTTACGAAGCTGGTAAAGCTGCTGAATTCGTAGGTGCTCAAGTATCTGCTGCATTGGCTGGATTGACTGCTGAACAAGTTGCTGCATCAGTTATCGCTTATGAGCCAATCTGGGCTATCGGTACTGGTAAATCAGCTTCACAAGACGATGCACAAAAAATGTGTAAAGTTGTTCGTGACGTTGTAGCTGCTGACTTTGGTCAAGAAGTTGCAGACAAAGTTCGTGTTCAATACGGTGGTTCTGTTAAACCTGAGAACGTTGCTTCATACATGGCTTGCCCAGACGTTGACGGCGCCCTTGTAGGTGGTGCGTCACTTGAAGCAGAAAGCTTCTTGGCTTTGCTTGACTTTGTAAAATAATCAGTAGCAAAAGCTAGGTGGAACAGCATTCAGATGTCTGTTCCATTTTTTATAGGAGAGGAAAGATTGAAAACAAAGATTGGAAAAATTGGATTAGCAAGTATCTGTTTACTAGGCTTGGCAACTAGCCAGGTTGCTGCAAATGAAACTGAAGTAGCAAAAACTTCGCAGGATACAAGGACAGTTTCAAGTAGTTCAGAGCAAAATCAGTCTTCTAATAAAACTCAAACGAGTGCAGGTGTAAAGACCACTGCTTCTGCCCACTGGGAGGGGGATTATTATGTAAAGGCTGATGGTTCCAAAGCAAAGAGTGAGTGGATTTTTGATAACTACTATAAGGCTTGGTTTTATATTAAGTCAGACGGTCGTTATGCTCAAAATGAGTGGCAGGGCAATTACTACCTAAAATCAGGTGGTTATATGGCTAAGAATGAATGGGTTTATGATAACGCCTATAAGAATTGGTTTTACCTGAAGTCTGATGGTTCTTATGCTAACCAGGAATGGCATTCTGTTGGAGGTAAATGGTACTATTTTAAGAAATGGGGCTATTTAGCTAAAAGTCAATGGCAGGGAAGTTATTTCCTAAATGGTCAAGGTGCCATGATGCAAAATGAATGGCTCTATGATCCAGCCTATTCGTCTTACTTCTATCTCAAGTCCGATGGTTCTTATGCAAATCAAGAGTGGCAAAAGGTAGATGGCAAGTGGTACTATTTCAAGAAGTGGGGTTACATGGCTAAAGATGAGTGGCAGGGTAACTACTATTTGACAGGAAGTGGTGCTATGGCGACTGGTGAATTAGTCATGGATGATGCTCGCTATATTTTTTCTGACTCAGGTGAGTTAAAAGAAAAGAAAGACTTGAATGTTGGCTGGGTTCACCGAAATGGCAGACGTTATTTCTTTAACCATCGTGAAGAACAAGTTGGGACTGATCAAGTTAAAAAGGTTATCGATGTCAGTGAACACAATGGCCGTATCAGTGACTGGAAAAAAGTCATCGATGATAATGGAGTAGATGGAGTGATTGTTCGTTTGGGCTATAGTGGAACTGAGGACAAGGAATTGGCTCATAATATTAAGGAGTTAAACCGTCTTGGAATCCCTTACGGTGTTTACCTCTATACTTATGCTGAAAATGAGACCGATGCTGAGAATGATGCTAATCAGACCATTGAACTTTTGAAAAAATACAAGATGAACTTGTCTTACCCTATCTATTATGATGTTGAGAACTGGGAATATGTCAATAAGAGCAAGAGAGCTCCAAGTGATACAGGTACTTGGGTTAAGATCATCAACAAGTATATGGCAACAATGAAACAGGCTGGTTATCAAAATGTGAATGTTTATAGCTACCGTCAACTTTTGCAAACTCGTTTGAATCATCCTGATATTTTGCAACACGTTAACTGGGTAGCAGCCTATACGGATGCGCTTGATTGGAATAATCCTCACTATTCAGGTGAAAAAGGATGGCAATATACTTCATCTGAATACTTAAAAGGAATTCGTGGTCGTGTTGACGTTAGTGTCTGGTATTAAGATATAGTTTTGAGAAAGGAGTGTGCAAGAAAATTGCATCCTCTTTTTCTTTAGTTTTGTCGCAGTTACGAGAGGTGGAAGGGGACTGTGTTTTATTCTAAAAAAATCTTATACTCTTTGAAAACTTCTTCAAACCACATCAGTTCTATCTGCGACCTCAAAACAGTGTTTTGAGCAACTTGCGGCTAGCTACCTAGTTTGCTCTTTGATTTTCATTGAGTATTAAATTATCAGTCTATTGCAACTTTTCTCATGTGAGTCATTTGGCTTGCTATTGGTTTTCCATAGTAGTATACTAAGGTAGTAATCATTAAGAAGTGGTTACAAATAATAATGAATGAGGTAAAGAAAATGGTAGAATTGAAAAAAGAAGCAGTAAAAGACGTAACATCATTAACAAAAGCAGCGCCAGTAGCATTGGCAAAAACAAAGGAAGTGTTGAACCAAGCTGTTGCTGATTTGTATGTAGCTCACGTGGCTTTGCACCAAGTACACTGGTACATGCGTGGTCGTGGTTTCCTTGTATGGCATCCAAAAATGGACGAGTACATGGAAGCTCTTGATGGTCAATTGGATGAAATCAGCGAACGCTTGATTACACTTGGAGGAAGCCCATTCTCTACTTTGACAGAGTTCCTTCAAAATAGTGAAATCGAAGAAGAAGCTGGTGAATACCGCAATGTTGAAGAAAGTTTGGAACGTGTCCTTGCTATCTACCGTTACTTGTCAGAACTTTTCCAAAAAGGTTTGGATGTCACTGATGAAGAAGGTGACGATGTAACAAACGGTATCTTCTCAGACGCTAAAACTGAAACAGATAAAACAATCTGGATGCTTGCAGCAGAACTTGGACAAGCACCTGGTTTGTAAGAAATAAAGCGACATATATAAATCTGTAGGAAATTTCTTACAGATTTTTTCTATTTTGTAAGCTATTCCAAACCAGTCTTTTTTTGAGTTTTTTGATAAAATAGTACTATCAGTAAAAAGGATGGAAGCATGACTAAGAAAATCGTAGCTATTTGGGCCCAGGATGAAGAGGGTGTGATTGGTAAGGACAATCGTCTGCCTTGGTATTTGCCAGCAGAATTGCAACACTTCAAAGAAACAACTCTGAATCATGCTATCTTGATGGGGCGTGTGACCTTTGATGGGATGGGGCGTCGCTTGCTTCCAAAACGGGAGACCTTGATTTTGACACGTAACCCGGAAGAAAAGATAGATGGGGTGGCTACTTTTCAGGATGTCCAGTCTGTCTTGGACTGGTATCAGGCTCAAGAAAAGAATCTTTATATTCTCGGTGGGAAGCAAATTTTTCAGGCTTTTGAACCCTACCTTGACGAAGTAATTGTGACTCAAATTCATGCTCGGGTGGAGGGAGATACCTATTTTCCTGATGAGTTTGACTTGTCTCTTTTTGAGACGGTTTCAAGCAAATCTTATACCAAAGATGAGAAAAATCCTTATGATTTTACCATCCAATACCGCAAGAGAAAGGAAGTCTAATGGAACGTAGTATATTTGGTTTTTTCACAGCCATGCTGTGTTTGGTCTGCTTGCTTGCAGGGGCACAGGCTTTTCGTAAAAAGCGCTATGGACTTTCTGTCCTGCTCTGGTTAAATGCCTTTACCAATTTGGTCAATAGTATCCATGCCTTTTACATGACCTTATTTTAGATAGAATGACAGTATAAAAAGAATAGAACGGAAGGAAATCATGCCTACAACTAGGAATAATGATATGATGGTTTATTGCTCATTTTGTGGCAAAAGCCAAGAAGAAGTACAAAAAATAATCGCTGGGAACAACGCCTTTATCTGTAATGAATGTGTGGAGTTAGCCCAGGAGATCATTCGGGAGGAGTTGGCTGAGGAAGTCTTGGCAGACTTGTCTGAAGTTCCAAAACCAATTGAACTCCTCCATATCTTGAACCACTATGTAATTGGTCAAGATCGTGCCAAACGGGCTTTAGCAGTAGCAGTATACAACCACTACAAACGTATCAATTTCCACGATACGCGTGAAGAGTCAGAAGATGTGGATTTGCAGAAGTCAAACATCTTGATGATTGGTCCAACTGGTTCAGGGAAAACTTTCCTTGCTCAGACCTTGGCTAAGAGCTTGAATGTACCTTTTGCGATTGCGGATGCGACAGCTCTTACCGAGGCTGGTTATGTGGGTGAGGACGTAGAAAATATCCTCCTCAAACTATTGCAGGCTGCTGACTTTAACATTGAACGTGCAGAGCGTGGCATTATTTATGTGGATGAAATTGACAATATTGCCAAGAAGAGTGAGAACGTATCGATCACACGTGATGTTTCTGGTGAAGGGGTGCAACAAGCCCTTCTCAAGATTATTGAGGGAACAGTTGCAAGCGTGCCGCCTCAAGGTGGACGAAAACATCCGCAACAAGAGATGATTCAAGTGGATACCAAAAATATCCTCTTCATCGTGGGTGGTGCCTTTGATGGTATTGAAGAAATTGTCAAACAACGTCTGGGTGAAAAGGTTATCGGCTTTGGTCAAAATAACAAGGCGATTGACGAAAACAGCTCTTACATGCAAGAAATCATCGCAGAAGATATTCAAAAATTTGGTATTATCCCTGAGTTGATTGGACGTTTGCCTGTCTTTGCTGCTCTTGAACAATTGACCGTTGATGACTTGGTGCGCATTTTGAAAGAGCCAAGAAATGCTTTGGTGAAACAGTACCAAACCTTGCTTTCTTACGATGATGTCGAGTTGGAATTTGACGACGAAGCCCTTCAAGAGATTGCCAATAAAGCCATCGAACGGAAGACAGGGGCGCGTGGTCTTCGTTCTATCATCGAAGAAACCATGCTAGATGTTATGTTTGAAGTACCGAGTCAGGAAAATGTGAAATTGGTTCGCATCACAAAAGAAGCTGTCGATGGAACGGATAAACCAATCCTAGAAACAGCCTAGAGGTGACTATGGAACTTAATACACATAATGCTGAAATCTTACTCAGTGCGGCTAATAAATCCCACTATCCGCAGGATGAACTGCCAGAGATTGCCCTAGCAGGGCGTTCAAATGTTGGTAAGTCTAGCTTTATCAACACCATGTTGAACCGCAAGAATCTAGCCCGTACATCAGGGAAACCTGGGAAAACCCAGCTCCTCAACTTCTTTAATATCGATGATAAGATGCGCTTTGTGGATGTACCGGGTTATGGCTATGCCCGTGTTTCCAAAAAGGAGCGTGAAAAGTGGGGTCGCATGATTGAGGAGTACTTAACGACTCGGGAAAATCTCCGTGCGGTAGTCAGTTTGGTGGATCTCCGCCACGACCCGTCAGCAGATGATGTCCAGATGTACGAATTTCTCAAGTATTACGAGATTCCGGTTATCATCGTTGCGACCAAGGCGGACAAGATTCCTCGTGGTAAATGGAACAAGCACGAATCAGCAATCAAAAAGAAATTAAACTTTGACCCAAGTGATGACTTCATCCTCTTTTCATCTGTCAGCAAGGCAGGGATGGACCAAGCTTGGGATGCAATCTTAGAAAAATTGTGAGGTAAAGAAAATGGCAAAAACAATTCATACAGATAAAGCTCCAAAGGCTATCGGACCTTATGTTCAAGGGAAAATCGTAGGCAATCTTTTATTTGCTAGCGGTCAAGTTCCCCTATCTCCTGAAACTGGGGAAATCGTTGGAGAGACTATCCAAGAACAGACAGAACAAGTCTTGAAAAACATTGGTGCTATTTTGGCAGAAGCAGGAACAGACTTTGACCATGTTGTCAAAACAACTTGCTTCTTAAGCGATATGAACGACTTTGTTCCTTTTAATGAGGTTTACCAAACGGCCTTTAAAGAGGAATTTCCAGCTCGTTCAGCTGTAGAGGTAGCTCGTCTTCCTCGTGATGTAAAAGTCGAAATCGAAGTCATCGCAGAGATTGGATAAGCTAGTTGAAGTTTGGTGTTGCCAAACTTCTTTTGATATAAGGAGAAAAAGATGACAAAGAAACAACTTCACTTGGTGATTGTGACAGGGATGAGTGGGGCAGGGAAAACTGTGGCCATTCAGTCCTTCGAGGATCTAGGATATTTTACCATTGATAATATGCCACCAGCCCTCTTGCCTAAGTTTTTGCAGTTGGTTGAAACAAGGGATGATGACCATAAGTTGGCCTTGGTGGTGGACATGCGTAGCCGCTCTTTCTTCTCAGAGATTCAAACTGTTTTGGATGAGTTGGAGAACAAGGAAGAACTGGACTTCAAAATTCTCTTTTTGGACGCAGCAGATAAGGAATTGGTCGCGCGCTACAAGGAAACCAGACGAAGTCACCCTCTAGCTGCAGATGGTCGGATTTTGGATGGAATCAAGTTGGAACGTGAGCTCTTGGCACCGCTGAAAAATATGAGTCAAAATGTGGTAGATACGACAGAACTCACACCTCGTGAGCTGCGTAAGACCATTGCAGAGCAGTTTGCGGATCAGGAACAAGTCCAGTCTTTCCGTATCGAAGTCATGTCTTTTGGCTTTAAATATGGAATTCCGATTGATGCAGATTTAGTCTTTGATGTTCGTTTCTTGCCAAATCCCTACTACCTACCGGAACTGCGTAATCAAACGGGTGTGGATGAACCAGTGTATCATTATGTCATGAATCATCCTGAGTCAGAAGACTTCTATCAACATTTGTTGGCCTTGATTGAGCCGATTTTGCCAAGTTACCAAAAGGAAGGGAAGTCTGTTTTGACCATTGCCATGGGTTGTACGGGCGGACAACACCGTAGTGTGTCCTTTGCTAAACGCTTGGCGCAGGACTTATCCAAGAATTGGCCTGTTAATGAAGGGCATCGCGACAAAGACCGAAGAAAGGAAACGGTAAACCGTTCATGAGAAAACCAAAGATAACGGTGATTGGTGGGGGGACTGGGATCCCCGTCATTCTTAAAAGTCTGCGTGAAAAAGATGTGGAAATCGCTGCTATCGTAACGGTGGCGGATGATGGTGGTTCATCAGGTGAACTCCGAAAAAATATGCAACAATTGACACCGCCAGGTGATCTTCGTAATGTTCTTGTGGCCATGTCGGATATGCCTAAGTTTTATGAGAAAGTCTTTCAGTATCGCTTTTCTGAGGATGCCGGAGCCTTTGCTGGCCATCCATTGGGCAATCTCATCATTGCTGGCCTGTCAGAAATGCAGGGTTCGACCTATAATGCCATGCAGTTATTGAGCAAATTTTTCCACACAACTGGGAAGATTTATCCTTCCAGTGACCATCCCTTGACCCTGCATGCAGTCTTTCAGGATGGGACAGAAGTGGCTGGAGAGAGTCATATCGCAGACCATCCAGGCATGATTGACCATGTCTATGTGACCAATACCCTCAACGATGATACGCCTCTTGCTAGCCGTCGAGTAGTGCAGACCATTCTTGAAAGTGACATGATTGTCCTCGGGCCTGGTTCCCTCTTTACATCTATTTTGCCCAATATCGTGATTAAGGAAATCGGGCAGGCACTTTTGGAAACTAAGGCAGAAATCGCCTATGTCTGCAATATTATGACCCAACGTGGGGAGACAGAACACTTTACAGATAGTGATCACGTGGAAGTCTTGCATCGTCACCTTGACCGACCTTTTATCGATACTGTTTTGGTGAATATCGAAAAAGTGCCTCAGGAATACATGAATTCCAACCGTTTTGATGAATACTTGGTCCAGGTGGAACATGATTTTGCTGGTCTTTGTAAGCGAGTTCCGCGTGTGATTTCATCCAACTTCCTTCGTCTGGAAAATGGAGGTGCCTTCCACGATGGGGATTTGATTGTGGATGAGTTGATGCGGATTATACAGGTGAGAAAATGAGTTTCACAGTAGCAGTAAAAGAAGAAATCCTAGGTCAACACCATCTGAGCCGGCATGAATTGTCTGCCATTATTAAGATGTCTGGTAGCATCGGTCTCTCAACTTCAGGCTTGACCTTGTCAGTCGTGACAGAAAATGCCAAACTGGCCCGTCACCTCTATGAGTCCTTTCTCCATTTCTATGAAATTAAATCAGAAATTCGCCACCACCAGAGGAGTAATCTTCGCAAGAATCGGGTCTATACTGTTTTTACGGATGAAAAGGTGCAGGACTTGCTGAGTGATTTGCACTTGGCAGACTCCTTTTTTGGTCTAGAAACAGGTATTGACGAGGAGATTTTATCAGACGAGGAAGCAGGTCGTGCTTATCTTTGTGGCGCTTTCTTGGCAAATGGAAGCATCCGTGACCCTGAGTCAGGCAAGTACCAGTTGGAAATCAGTTCTGTCTATCTGGACCACGCGCAAGGGATTGCCTCACTTCTTCAGCAATTTTTACTGGATGCCAAGGTGCTTGAGCGCAAAAAGGGGGCTGTGACCTATCTCCAGCGTGCCGAAGATATTATGGACTTCTTGATTGTCATCGGAGCCATGCAGGCGCGTGATGATTTTGAGCGAGTAAAGATTTTGCGAGAAACTCGTAATGACCTCAATCGGGCCAATAATGCCGAGACAGCTAATATCGCTCGGACAGTTTCTGCCAGCATGAAGACCATCAACAATATCAGTAAAATCAAAGATATCATGGGATTAGAAAATCTGCCAGTGGATTTGCAGGAGGTAGCGCAGCTGCGGATTCAACACCCAGATTACTCTATCCAGCAGTTAGCAGATAGCCTCAGCACCCCTCTGACCAAAAGTGGTGTCAACCATAGACTCAGAAAGATAAATAAATTAGCCGATGAACTATAAAACCACGAATCCTATGTGACTCGTGGTTCTTTTTTATAAACTGGTTGAGTGTTTTGGTTGTACTTTTTGCTCAGGATCAATGTAATTGATGGCATTGTTGACAGCGGTTGGTGCTTCACCCAGTCCTGTTGCAATCAAGTCAATTTTTCCATCATAGTAGCAGCAGTCACCGATAGCATAGATACCTGCTTGGCTGGATTCTTGTTTGCTGTTGACAATAATCTTGTGGCGGTTGAGGTCCAGCCCCCAGTTTTTAAGGTTACCGACAGAAGATTTGAAACCATAGTTGACAAAGAGGTGGTCTAGGTCAATCGTTTCTGTTTCCTCAGATTTAACTTTTGTGATTTCAAGTTTATCAAGCGTTTTTCCATCTCCAAGGAGTTGGCTAGGGATGAATGGTGTTTTGATGGTTACAGATGATTCTTGCAAGGCTTGGACACTGTGTTCCAAGGCGCGGAAATTATCTCTGCGGTGGACAAGGGTAGTTGGTGCGATTTTTTCAAAAGCCAAAGCCCAATCCACAGCTGAGTCTCCCCCACCAAGAATCGTCACTTTTTTACCAGCATATTGCTGAATGTTGGAAACGTGGTAGTGGATATTTTCATAGTCCTCAACACCTTCAAGTTCCAGCGGACGTGGTTTGAAAGCACCGCCACCCATAGCGATGATGACCGTTTTAGACAGGTGACTTCCTTTAGAAGTTGTAATGGCAAAGCCTTGATCTTGTTTTTCAATCTCAAGCACCGTTTCATTGAGATGAATAGGCGTGTCAAAGCCGTTTAGCTGTTCAATCAAGCGGTTAGTCAACTCTTCTCCAGTCAGGTTTGGGAAACCTGGGACGTCTAGGATTTCTTTTTCAGGATAGAGGATAGCGGGCTGTCCACCTAGTTGGGGAAGGGAATCGATGATTTGGACCTTGGCTTGTCGTAGGTGGGCATAAAAGGCTGCAAAAAGTCCGACTGGACCACCACCTACAATGGTAATATCATATAGTTGAGACATGGTTTCTCCTTTGTTTTTTCTAGTCAGTTTATTTTATCATATTTTTTCTTTAATTTAAAATGAAGTAGGATAGGGGAAAAAATGTCAGAAAAAATGGTATAATAGAAAGGAACGTGTTTGGACAGAGAGGAGACAGCAGATGAACTTTCAACAATTATCCAACCTGCAATATTGGACTAGCTTGTTTTCTAGTCCTTGGAGTATTGCCATCAATTTGTTTGATATTTTGATTGTGACCTATATTTTATATCGTTTTACAAAAGCGATAGCTGGTACCAAGATTATGATTTTGGTGCGAGGGGTCTTGATCTTTGTATTAGCCCAGGTTGTGGCCAATATCCTTGGTTTAACAACGATTTCTTGGTTGATTAATCAGATTATCACCTATGGGGTTATTGCTGCGGTTGTTATCTTCTCTCCAGAGATTCGAACTGGTTTGGAACGTTTGGGAAGGGCGACAGATTTCTTTTCTACTACTCAAATAAGTGCGGAAGAGAAAATGATTCGTGCTTTTGTCAAATCAGTTGAATACATGAGTCCCCGTAAGATCGGTGCTTTGGTTGCCATTCAACGAGTTCGGACCTTACAAGAATACATCGCGACAGGGATTCCCTTGGATGCCAAGATTTCAGCAGAACTTCTCATCAATATTTTTATTCCCAACACTCCTCTACATGATGGTGCTGTGATTATCAGAGAAAATCGTATTGCAGTCACCTCTGCCTATCTGCCCTTGACAGAAAGTACAGGAATTTCTAAGGAATTTGGGACCAGACACCGGGCGGCTATCGGTTTATCAGAAGTATCCGATGCCTTGACCTTCATCGTCTCAGAGGAAACAGGTGGCATTTCTATTACCTATAATGGGGTCTTCAAGCATGATTTGACTCTTGAAGAATTTGAAGCAGAACTACGAGCAATTCTTTTACCAGTCGTTGAGGAAAAAGTGAGTTTCAAGGACCGTTTGCTAGGAGGTTGGAAATATGAGAAAAAATAGTCTATATATCATTTCATCTCTCTTTTTTGCTTGTGTCTTATTCATCTATGCAACGTCAACCAACTTTCAAAACAACAATACGGTAAGGCAGGTTAAATCAGAAACCTACACTAATACGATAGCAAATGTTCCTATCGATATTCATTATGATGATGATCAGTATTTTATTAGCGGATTTGCATCAGAGGTTTCCGTTGTGCTGACAGGTGCTAATCGTGTGACCTTGGCCAGCGAAATGCAGGAAAGTACTCGTAAGTTTAAGGTGACAGCGGATTTGACAGATGCTAGTGTTGGAACGATTGAAGTTCCCTTGAACATTGAAAATCTTCCAAGTGGATTGACCGCTGTGGCAACGCCTCAAAAGATCACAGTGAAAGTTGGGAAGAAGGTTAAGCGAGATGGGATGATTGTTGTGCCGCAAGTTGACCAAAGCCAGATTGATCCCAAGCTACAACTTGATAGTGTAACCGTGTCAAATGAACGCGTTTCGGTCACAACTGACCAGGAAACATTAGCTAAAATTGACAAAGTTATTGCGCTTTTACCAACCAGCGAACGCATAACAGGTAATTACAGTGGCTCAGTACCTTTGCAGGCAATCGACCGCAATGGGGTTGTCTTACCAGTAGTTATCACTCCGTTTGATACAACAATGAAGGTCACTACAAAACCAGTAGCACCAAGTTCAAGCGCAAGCAGTTCGTCGGAGGCATCTTCGTCAACGAAATCAACTAGTTCAAAAACGAATTAAAAATAGGAAAAGGATTTTATAAAAATGGGTAAATATTTTGGGACTGATGGAGTCCGTGGAGAAGCTAATGTAGAACTAACACCAGAATTGGCCTTTAAACTAGGACGTTTTGGAGGCTATGTTCTCAGTCAACATGAAACGGAAGCACCTAAAGTCTTTGTAGGACGTGATACACGTATTTCAGGAGAAATGCTAGAATCTGCCTTGGTAGCTGGTCTTCTTTCAGTTGGTATTCACGTATATAAACTAGGTGTTCTGGCAACACCAGCAGTAGCTTATTTGGTTAAAACAGAGGGAGCAAGTGCCGGTGTCATGATCTCTGCCAGCCACAACCCTGCCCTTGATAACGGAATCAAATTCTTTGGTGGTGATGGTTTCAAACTAGATGACGAAAAAGAAGTAGAAATTGAAGCCTTGCTAGATGCTGCGGAAGATACTCTTCCTCGTCCAAGTGCAGAAGGCTTGGGAACCTTGGTAGATTATCCAGAAGGCTTGCGTAAGTATGAAGGCTATCTGGTTTCAACTGGAACTCCTCTTGAAGGAATGAAGGTTGCCTTGGATACGGCCAATGGTGCCGCTTCTACAAGTGCCCGTCAAATCTTTGCAGATCTTGGTGCCCAATTGACGGTTATCGGGGAAACACCAGACGGTCTTAACATCAACCTTAATGTTGGTTCTACGCACCCAGAAGCCCTTCAAGAAGTTGTTAGAGAAAGCGGGTCAGCAATTGGTTTGGCCTTTGACGGAGACAGTGACCGTTTGATTGCTGTTGATGAAAATGGTGACATCGTTGATGGTGATAAGATCATGTACATCATCGGGAAATACCTTTCTGAAAAAGGACAATTGGCTCAAAATACAATTGTGACAACTGTTATGTCTAACCTTGGCTTCCACAAGGCCTTGGACCGTGAAGGCATTAACAAGGTAGTCACTGCAGTTGGCGACCGCTATGTTGTTGAAGAAATGAGAAAATCAGGCTACAATCTCGGCGGAGAACAGTCTGGTCACGTGATTTTGATGGATTACAATACCACAGGTGACGGTCAATTATCTGCAGTCCAATTGACTAAAATCATGAAGGAAACTGGTAAGAGCTTATCAGAGTTGGCAGCAGAAGTAACCATTTATCCACAAAAATTAGTCAATATCCGAGTGGAAAATGCCATGAAGGAAAAGGCTATGGAAGTGCCAGCTATCAAGGCAATTATCGAGAAGATGGAAGCTGAAATGGCAGGGAATGGCCGTATCCTTGTTCGCCCAAGTGGGACAGAGCCTCTTTTGCGTGTTATGGCAGAAGCGCCTACAACAGAAGAAGTAGACTACTATGTTGATACCATCGCTGATGTAGTTCGAGCTGAAATTGGGATTGACTAAATCCTAGAAAACTAGATGAAAATAAAAAATTATGGTACAATAGCTTATAATATTGTAGCCGAGGGAGAAAGACATGAATCTTAAACGTGAACAAGAATTTGTTAGTCAGTATCATTTTGATGCGCGTAATTTTGAATGGGAAAATGAAAATGGAGCTCCTGAAACCAAGGTGGATGTGAATTTCCAATTGCTCCAACATGATCAAGAAAATCAAGTGACTTCCTTGATTGTCATCTTGACCTTTATGATTGTATTTGATAAGTTTGTCATTAGTGGAACAATCTCACAGGTAAACCATATCGATGGTCGTATTGTCAATGAACCAAGTGAATTGAGCCAAGAAGAAGTGGAAACTTTGGCTCGTCCATGTTTGAATATGCTTAACCGTTTGACTTACGAAGTGACTGAAATTGCATTAGACTTACCAGGAATCAATTTGGAGTTCTAATATGAAACTAGCTGTTATCACAGATTCTTCTGCCTATCTCAGTGCAGAGACCTTGCAAAGAGAAGATTTATTTGTCTTAGATATTCCTGTCAATATTGATGGTGAGGAGTATGTCGAAGGCATTAATCTGACTGCTGACCAATTTTACCAAAAAATGGCTCAGGCTTCTGAATTGCCTAAGACCAGTCAACCAAGCATTGCCAAGTTAGATGAAATTTTAACTTCGCTCAAAGAACAAGGCTATACCCATGCCTTGGGGCTTTTCCTATCTTCTGGAATTTCAGGTTTTTATCAAAATATTCAGTATATGGTGGATGATTATGAGGGCTTGACCATTGCTTTTCCAGACACTTTGATTACAAGTGCTCCGCTGGGTATTATGGTTGAAAGTGTCTTTAACTGGTGCGACCAGGGCGATGATTTTGCCATTATTCAGGATAAGCTAGCTATTCAAATCAGCCGTACGTCAGCTTTTATCATGGTAGATGATTTGGACCACTTGGTGAAAGGTGGACGTCTTTCAAATGGGGCTGCGATTTTGGGCAATCTGCTAAGCATTAAGCCAATCCTTTATTTTAACGATCAAGGTGTGATTGAAGTTTACGAAAAAGTTCGTACTGAGAAGAAAGCAACCAAGCGCTTAATTGAAATCATTAAGGAAACAACGGCTTCAGGCCAATATCGGGTCATTGTCATTCACGGAAATGCTCCTGAAAAGGCTGAAGAATTGCGTCAACACTTGCTTGAATCTGGAGTGGGTACGGATATTTCACTTGCTACATTTGGCAGTGTCATTGGGACACACCTAGGATCAGGAAGTATTGCTCTGGGTTATATTCCAGTGATTTAGTTAGCACTTTTAGACTAGTTAAGATGGCTTTGTATCTTAGCAATTGAACACGGACTAGCTACCTCTTGAAAAAAGATGCCTGTCTTGCCTTTCGTGGAAAGTCAGTGCCATTCCCTATTTTTCATGGGCAGCTAATGTCCTTTGTATCTTGATAATTGAACACGCCTGGAACCTTGTGTGAAAAAGATAGTTCGTCCGAGGAGTAGACACTCCTTGATCAGAACTCCTATTTTCACTTTGTGTTCTTACAGGCTTTGTATCTTAGAAATTGAAGTATCTTAGAAATTGAACATGGACTAGCTACCTCTTGAAAAAAGCTGCCTGTCTTACCTTTCGTGGAAAGTCAGCGTCATTCCCTATTTTTCATGGACAGCTAAGGTCCTTTGTATTTTGATAATTGAACACGCCTGGAACCCTGTGTGAAAAAGATAGTTCGTCCGAGGAGTAGACACTTCTTGATCAGAACTCTTATTTGCACTTTGTGTTCTTACAGGCTTTGTATCTTAGACAGGAGTAGAGATGAGTATTCGAGTAATTATTGCTGGTTTTAAGGGTAAGATGGGCCAAGCTGCTTGCCAGATGGTCTTGGCTGATCCAGACTTGGACTTGGTAGCAGTTTTGGATCCTTTTGAGTCTGAATCAGAATGGCAGGGAATTCCTGTTTTCAAGGATAAGGCTGATTTAGCAGGCTTTGAAGCGGATGTCTGGGTAGATTTCACAACTCCAGCCGTTGCCTATGAAAATACACGCTTTGCTCTTGAAAATGGCTTTGCTCCAGTAGTTGGAACGACTGGTTTCACAAGTGAAGAAATTGCAGAGCTAAAAGCATTTTCTCGTGAACAAAATTTGGGTGGTTTGATCGCTCCAAATTTTGCCTTGGGTGCTGTCTTGCTCATGCAATTTGCGAAGCAGGCTGCTAAATATTTCCCAAATGTGGAGATTATCGAGCTCCATCATGACAAGAAAAAGGATGCTCCGAGTGGAACAGCTATTAAAACAGCTGAGTTGATGGCAGAAGTTCGGGAGTCTGTCCAGCAAGGTGCGCCTGATGAGGAAGAATTGATTGCAGGTGCTCGTGGTGCTGACTTTGATGGCATGCGGATCCACTCAGTTCGTTTACCAGGCTTGGTAGCCCATCAGGAAGTCATCTTTGGCAATCAGGGAGAAGGATTGACCCTCCGTCATGACTCCTATGACCGCAGCTCCTTCATGACAGGGGTCAATTTGGGAATTAAAGAAGTTGTCAAGCGTCATGAGCTTGTCTATGGATTAGAACACTTATTATGAGATTAACGCAAATGCCTTCTGAATTTCAGAAGGCTTTACCAGTATTAGAAAAAATTAAAGAAGCAGGCTTTGAAGCTTATTTTGTTGGGGGCTCTGTTCGAGATGCCCTTCTCAATCGTCCCATCCACGATGTGGACATTGCGACGTCTTCTTATCCAGAAGAGACCAAGCAGATTTTTCCGCGAACGGCTGATATCGGAATCGAGCACGGAACTGTCTTGGTTTTAGATGGGGATGAAGAGTACGAAGTAACCACATTCAGAACAGAAGATGTCTATGTAGACTATCGCAGACCCAGTGCGGTTTCCTTTGTGCGTTCGTTAGAAGAAGACCTTAAGCGCCGTGATTTTACAGTCAACGCCTTTGCCTTGGATGAGACAGGGGAAATCATTGACTTGTTTCATGGTTTAGAGGATTTGGAAAACCAAGTCTTGCGAGCAGTTGGAGTGGCTAGTGAGCGTTTCAACGAAGACGCTTTGCGGATTATGCGTGGTTTCCGTTTTCAGGCCAGTCTTGGCTTTGAACTTGAGACAGAAACGTTTAAAGCAATGAAGACCTTGACACCACTTTTGGAGAAAATTTCTGTAGAGCGTACCTTCGTTGAGTTTGATAAACTCTTGCTGGCTCCGTTTTGGAGAAGGGGCTTGGCTTCCATGATTGAGAGTCAAGCTTATGATTATCTCCCTGATATGACATCTACACAGGACAATCTCAACAGACTGTTTGATTTGGAGACTGATTTTACTTTTGAATCTTCTGAACAAGGCTGGGCAGCTCTTTTGTGGGCTTTGGAGATTGAAAATGCGCAGGCGTTTTTGAAAGCTTGGAAGACCTCACGCCAGTTTGCTAAGCAGGTTCAGGATTTGCTGACTATTTTGGCTCTGCGTGAAAAGGGAGAATTGAGCAAGCGCGATTGTTATCGCTTTGACTTGGCTTTGCTTTTACAGGCTGAAAATCTTCGTCAGGCTCAAGGGAAACCAGTCAACCCACAAGCGATTGCAGAAACCTACCATAGTCTGACCATTCATGATAAGAAAGAAATCCAAATCAACGGTGGTATTTTGATCAAGGAATATGGTTACCAGCCAGGACCTGACTTGGGAGAGATTTTAACAGAAATTGAGTATGCCATTGTCGATGGAGAATTGGAAAATGACCGTCAAGCCATCCATGCTTACCTGAGGGAGAAAAAATGAGTGATTTTATCGTTGAAAAACTAAGTAAATCCGTCGGTGATAAGACCGTTTTTAAGGATATTTCCTTTATTATCCATGACTTGGATAGAATTGGTCTAATCGGTGTCAATGGAACAGGGAAGACCACCCTTTTAGATGTCCTTTCGGGTATGTCTGGCTTTGATGGGGATGTCAGTCCTTTTTCAGCTAAGAATGATTACCAGATTGGTTACTTGACTCAAGATCCTGATTTTGATGATAGCAAGACCGTTTTGGATACGGTTCTATCCAGCGACCTCAAGGAAATCCAGCTCATTCGTGAGTACGAGTTGATCATGCTCAACTACAGTGAGGACAAGCAGGTACGTTTGGAACGGGTCATGGCTGAAATGGACTCTCTCCAAGCTTGGGAAATTGAGAGTCAGGTCAAGACCGTTCTTAGCAAGCTGGGTATTCAGGACTTATCTACTCCTGTTGGGGAATTGTCAGGTGGTTTAAGAAGACGGGTCCAGTTGGCGCAAGTTTTACTTGGCAACCATGACCTCTTGCTACTGGACGAGCCGACCAACCATCTGGATATTGCGACTATTGAGTGGCTGACCCTCTTTTTGAAAAATTCTAAGAAAACCGTCCTTTTTATCACCCATGATCGTTATTTCCTAGACGCTTTATCAACACGGATTTTCGAGTTGGATCGAGCAGGTTTGACGGAATATCAGGGGAATTATCAGGACTATGTTCGCCTTAAGGCGGAACAGGATGAGCGCGATGCGGCTCTTCTCCATAAAAAAGAACAACTTTATAAGCAAGAATTGGCCTGGATGCGCAGACAACCGCAGGCGCGTGCGACCAAGCAGCAGGCTCGTATCAATCGTTTCCATGACTTGAAAAAGGAAGTTTCAGGCGGTGTTGCTGAAACAGACTTAACCATGAACTTTGAAACCAGTCGGATTGGGAAGAAAGTCATCGAGTTTCAGGATGTTTCCTTTGCCTATGAAAACAAGCCTATTTTACAAGATTTTAATCTCTTGGTGCAGGCCAAAGATCGTATTGGAATCGTTGGGGACAACGGTGTGGGAAAATCAACCCTGCTTAACTTGATTGCAGGCATTCTTGCGCCGACAGCAGGACAAGTTGTGATTGGGGAAACTGTTCGCATCGCCTATTTCTCTCAACAAATTGAAGGTTTGGATGAAAGCAAGCGAGTTATCAATTACCTGCAGGAAGTGGCAGAAGAAGTGAAGATCAGCGGTGGTTCTACGACTTCCATTGCTGAGTTGTTGGAGCAGTTCCTTTTCCCACGTTCGACGCATGGAACCTTGATTGAGAAATTGTCTGGCGGCGAGAAAAAACGTCTTTATCTCCTCAAATTGCTCTTGGAAAAACCAAATGTTCTTCTCTTGGACGAACCGACAAATGACCTAGATATTGCTACTTTGACAGTTTTGGAGAATTTCTTGCAAGGCTTTGCAGGGCCTGTCTTGACAGTTAGTCACGACCGCTATTTCTTGGATAAGGTAGCGACCAAGATTCTAGCTTTTGAGGATGGCAAGATTCGTCCTTTCTTTGGTCATTACACCGACTACCTTGATGAAAAGGCCTTTGAAACAGATATGGCCAATCAAGTGCAAAAGGCTGAAAAGGAAAAAGTAGTCAAGGTTAGAGAAGACAAGAAACGCATGACTTATCAAGAAAAGCAGGAGTGGGCAAGTATCGAAGACGATATTGAAGCCTTGGAAAATCGTATCGCTGCTATTGAAGAGGAGATGCAGGCCAATGGCTCTGACTTTGGTAAGCTGGCTACTCTCCAAAAAGAACTGGATGAGAAAAACGAAGCACTCCTTGAAAAATACGAACGCTATGAATACCTAAGTGAATTTGATAGCTAGAAGAATAGAAAAATCCCGTCTAATGACAGGATTTCTCTATTCTTTTTTGGTTTCTTGATGAAAGATATTTTGCCAAGTTTCGTGACGGCGCCAGATACTGGTATGGACGATACCATCTAACTCATAGCAGATGAGTTTGGTCTTTTGACTGATGGAAGTGATCTGAATATCCTTGATAGCTGAATTCAAATCTTTTTCGGCTTTATAGGCCTCTTTATCCATCTGCTCTCCATCCTGACGAATATAAACAAAATCATCAGCCAAGAGTTCTTCCAGTTGATTTCCCTGATCAATCAATTGCTCGCGCATCAGCAATTTTTTGTAGACATTGTCTAAAATTTCGTCCTCAGGGATGGGTGCTGGTTCGATATGGACATCGGTATCAAAGACTCCAAAACGTTCCTCCAGCATAGACTCGACTTGATCCGCAATTTCGTGACTTTCATAAACCGACAAGTCAGGATTCATCTCTAGTGTGATATCCAGGTAAATATTGCTACCGTAGGTACGACCTCTTTGGGACTTAACTTTGCTGATTTTGGGAATTTCCATGATAGCCTTTTGATAATCCTCAAGCAGACGATCATCGAAGCCATCTGATAGACTAAAAGAAGACTCGATAAAGATATCATAGGCGGTCTTCAAAATAAAGAAAGTGATGATGATAGCGACCAGTTTATCCACAATCGGATAATTAAAACTGCTAGCTAGGATGGCGATGGTCGTTCCAAGTGAAGTAACAGCATCGGAAAGATTGTCCTTAGCAGCGGCCTTCAGTGCCTTGGAGTTAGATTTCTTACTGAGGCGAGTATTGTAGAGATAGACCACAAACATAACCGCTGCAGAAATGATTCCTAGAGTTGCGCCCAGAGGATCAATGACCGTTTCTTCCCGACTGAGAATCTTTTGGATGGTATCCCTTAGAACATCGAAACCAACATAGAACATGATGATGGAAGTAATTAAGCTTGCCAAATCCTCAATCTTCCAGTGACCAAAACGGTGGTCACGATCTGCAGGCTGGCGCGCCATCCGAATCCCGATTAAGAGGGCCACATTTCCAATGATGTCCGAGACGTTGTTAAAACCATCAGCCACCAAACTGGATGAATGAAGAAGATGTCCAGTTGCCAATTTGGCTGCAGACAAGATCAAATAGGTTGAAATGCTGATAATGGCCCCACGCTCAGCTAACTTGAGATTTGAAATAGATTGCTTCATTCAACTTCCTTTCTAGTCACATAGCATTCTACCATTATACTGGTTTTCAAGGGAAAATTCAAATCACTTGAGCTAATTTAATTAAAAGTTATTAACTAGATCGAATAGAATATTTATACCTATTGAATACATAAAAATAAATTATTTAAGTTTAATAATAAGCTGAAATAAGCTTAAAACTTTTTTTTTTTTTTGCGAAAATTTAAAGTCAAATAACTTGCATATATATTAAAAATAAAGTAGAATAGTTAATGTAGAAACTTACATTGAATATCAGTATTAGCCGTTGCTTTCGTAGACGGCTAGTTTCATGTAAGAAAACATAAACTTTTAAAAGGAGATCCTAAATTAATGGAAAACAAGTCATCAAATAGTCTACGTCGCGAAAAGGTAACGCGCTATTCAATTCGTAAGTATAGTTTTGGTGCGGCTAGTGTAGCCGTGGCTGCCCTTTTCATGTTCCTAGGAAATGGAGCTGTATCAGCTAGTGAACTTAACAAGACAGGAGGACAATTGATTGAAAAGTCAGAAACGAACGAATCACAAGTCGACAATGAATCCTCTAAACCAGCCTACCTTGCTCCAGCAGCTCCAGTAGTAGAGAATACTGTTAAACCAGCAGAAGGCGCTCCTGTAGAAAAACCAGCTGCAGAAGAACGTACTGCTAAACCAGCAGAAGTAACAACTCCAGCTTTGGACAAAACACAGCTTAAAAACTACATTTCAGAAATTGAATCAAAAATTTCTGCAGGCAAGTATGCGACTAAAACAGAAGAGAGTGTAGCTCTTTTGACATCTGAATTAGCTTCTGCTAAATCAGTTCTTGAATCTGCAACTACTCAAGATGAATTGAACTTAGCTTACAGAAACCTTGTCACTACAGTAAGCTCAAAATTAAAAAACAAACCCAAAAAAGAAGCTCCAAAAGTAGACACTACTAACGGACAACCAACTCTAGGCAAAAAAGCAGAAAACACTGATAAAAAACCAGACTCTAACTCAATCGAGAACACAGGTTCTAACGATCCACGTAACGGGAAAGAGATGGATAAAGAGAATGCGTTCCGTGCAGATACAGATACAGAAGCACCAACAGTAGAAATACCATATTCTAATGATAAAAATGTATATGTATATGGTGCTGAAGAAGATGGATTTGATATTAAAATTAAAGATAATTCAGGTGTAATCAAAAGTGCAACTGTTTTACGTGGAGGAAATAACTCATTCGCTCCTGTAACAGGTGAAGCAGATATGCTTAATGTACAATATGGTTATAAAGCAAATATATTCACGACTGAGACAACAGCATCTGAACAAAGCCCTGCTGTAATTCATTATAGAGGTCTTCCTGGTGGAGAACTTACCGAAGCTCAATTAAAACAAGCTAAGACTACAGGTTTAACGTTAGGTTGGAGATATGTTAGAGCACTAGACAAGGCAGGAAATCTTCTAGATAACGTGGCTCAAGGTGATAAGTCAAAAGATAGAGACCCTGGAGGATTCAACGTTATCGTTAAACCTCAAACATACAAATATGATATTAAAGATTTAACTGATTCTAGACGTATAACCGTAAATGATATTAATAATGTTACAGATGCAGATTTAACAACGATTAAATCAAGATTACAGTTAGAATATTCTAAAACTAGTGATGATGCACGATTTGTAGGTGGAACAGATGTTTCAAATTCTTCTTCACTAATCGACACAGTTGCGGTATCAACAACTGAACCAACTAAGCTTGTTGTAACATATAAAGATGGTTCTACAGATACAATTGAAAAAAGTAAAGTTTTAAACGTAAGACCAAAAGGAATTATCCCGTTCTCTAATCCAGCTACAAAAGAAATTTATGTATATAAAGGTGAAGAAACAAACCTTGAATTCGGTGTAACGGATGATAGTGGAAAAGTCAAAGATCTTCGTATAGCACAAGCTTCAGCAAACATAGACTATTCAGGTGCGGCAAGAGGACAGGTTAGGAATGAATATGGCTTAACAATGACTTCTGAAACGAATGCAAATGGTATTGTTGCAACAACGGCTAATCCAGCTACCACAAGAATTACAGGGACTGTATCTGTTCCAGGGAAACCAAATTATGTAGGTACATTAATGACAAGATACCTAGTTGCGGAAGATTTAGATGGAGCGGTTTTCTCTTATCCGGATGCTAATAAGAATTTAGATCAAGAAGGAGCTTTCAAACTAGTAGTTCGTGAACAAACTCAAAAATATGATGTTCAATTGCAAGGTGCTGAATCAAATAAAATAGCAGTTGCCGATGTAAATAACCTTTCAACAGAAGATTTTGAGAAAATTAAAAATAATATCAAAATTATCTACAACACAGCTGATGATGCAAGATTAAAAGATAAAGAGGGAACAAGACATGGATCATTAGTAGAGAATGCTTCACAATATATTCAGTCTATTACTAATGCAGGAAATAATATTGTAGTGACTTATAAAGATGGCTCTACAGATACGATTGAAAAAACATCAGTTCTACGTTCTGCACCTGGTCCAGTCGTAACTAGAACGCAATCAAGAAAATCTGTTCTTAGCGAAGATGGAGTTTTATCGACTGACAGAACATTAACGGGTACAGGAACACCAGGAGCTACTATTAAAGTATCAGTAAAAGATGAACAAGATCCTACACAATTAACAACTTTATACGATAATGTCACAGTAGGAGCAGATGGAAATTGGTCAGTAGATCTTACGCATGGTTTATACAGCAACATTACAAACCAGGACCAACTTTATCCTAGAAAACCTCTTTCAGTTACTCAAACGGTAAATGGTTTAGAAAGTGTTGAAACAAAAGTACCTGTTACTTTAGGAGTGTCAGAGGTATTGCCATCAGAAGCTTCTGCTGATAAAGCAAGTGTTGTAGCAGGTACTAAGAAGTTAGTAGTAAAAGTGCCGCACGATGCAGGAATAGCGTACATTGAATATAATAAAGAAGGTTCAAGCAGAAAAGAAATTGGAATTAAACGTGAAACAGCCACAAGCGACTGGGCTGTAAAAGATGAATCTTTAGCAACGATTGATTCTGTAACTACAGATGGTTTCCAAGATACGATTACATTAACGATGAAAGAAAAAATCAAAGAAAATCTTAATGTAAGTATCATTTCTAACATAAAAGAAGGTAAATATTCGAGTGTAACAGGATGGAGACCAATTCCTGTAACAAACCAAGCCCCAACCATTACTTCTACAAACGGTCAAACAGAAACTACAGTAAATGTAGGAGCTACTGTTAATCCTGTTGATCTTGTGACTGCAGCAGACCATGAAGATGATAAAAATGCAACACTGGGAACAAAAGGAACGCCTGAAGTTGTTTCAGTAAATGGTGATGAAACTGTTAAGACTATTGATACAACAACAGCGGGAAGCTATGTTGTTAAGTATAAAGTTGTAGATAGTCAAGGAAAAGAATCAGATGTATTAACTCATACAGTTATTGTGAATCTTGATAAACAACCTGCTATCAATGCAGTAGAACAAGCAGCAACTGCACAAATTGAAAAAATCAATGGTAACAAAGAAGCAACTCAAGAAGAAAAAGAAGCAGCTATTACAAAAGTAAACAATGACAAGCAAGCAGCTCTTAATGCAATTAATGCTGATACTGTTAAAACTCAAGACGCTCTAACTCAAGCGCAAAATACAGGAACAACTGCAATTAGCAATGATAATCCAGAAACAAGCGTAAAAACAAACGCTAAGAATGTTATTGATCAAGATTTAGCAAGCAAAATTTCAGCAATTGAAGGTCGTCAAGATTTATCAGAAGCAGAGAAAAAAGCAGCGAAAGATAAAGCTACAGAGAAAGCAAACGAAGCGAAAACTGCTATTGAAAATGCGACAACAACAGCTGAAGTAGAAACAGCTAAAGGTAACGGAACTACAGCAATCAACGGCGTTACACCAGTAGCAAAAGAGTCAGCTAAACAAGCCATTAATGATGAATTAACAACTAAAAATAATGAAATTGAAGGTCGTCAAGACTTAAGCCAAGCAGAAAAAACTGCAGCTAAGGCAGAAGCTAAGAAATTAGCAGATACACAATTAGCTGAAATTGCTAAACAACCTGACGCAACGGATACACCAGATGCAGCAACAACAGCTCAACAAGCAGTAGATGCAGCGAAAACTAAAGGTGTAGCAGACGTTAAAGCAGTAAATCCATTAGCTAAAGATGCAGCTAAGGCAGATATCGAAACAGCTCGTCAAAATAAAGTAAACAATATTACTAATAATGATAACTTGTCTCAAGCAGAAAAAGATGCAGCAATTGCTAAAGTTAACAAAGCAGCAGAAGATGCAACAAATGCAGTAGATGCAGCAACAACAGCAGACGCTCTTACAACAGCTAAAGGCAACGGAACTACAGCAATCGACAATGTTACACCAGTAGCAAAAGAAGCAGCTAAACAAGCAATCGCAGATGCTTTAAATGGAAAAGATGGTCAAAAAGGAAAACTTCAAGAAATTGAAGAACGTACAGACCTAACTGATGAAGAGAAAGCTGCGGCTAAGAAAGATGCTCAAGATAAAGCAAATGCAGAATTAGCGAAAATTAACGCACAACCTGACGCGACTGATACACCAGCTGAGGCAACAACAGCTCAACAAGCAGTAGATGCAGCAGGAACAAAAGGTGCAGCAGATGTTAAATCTGTAAATCCAACAGCTGTGAAGAAACCAGAAGCTAAAGCAGCAGTTGAAGCTGCTCGTAAAGCAAAAGAAGATGCAATTAAAGCAGATGCAAACTTAACGCAAGCAGAAAAAGACGTAGCAATTGCGAAAAATAATAAAGCAGCAGCAGATGCAACTAAAGCAATTGATGCAGCAACAACAGATACAGCAGTAGAACAAGCTAAGACAGTTGGTACTGGAGAAATCACAAAAGTCAACCCAGTAGCGAAAGAAAAAGCAAAAGAAGCAATTGCAACTGCATTAACAGCTAAAAATAATGAAATCGATGCTCGTGATGACTTAACACAAGCAGAAAAAGACGCAGCAAAAGCAGAAGCTAAAAAATTAGCAGACGCAGAAACAGCAAAAATTACTGCACAACCTGATAATGCAGAAACTGCAGACGCAGCAACAGCAGCTCAAAAAGCAGTAAATGATGCAAAAGACAAAGGTGTTGGTGATGTAACGGCAGTACATCCAGTAGCAAAAGAACAAGCTAAACAAGCAATTGCAGATGAATTAACTAAGAAAGAAGCTGCAATCGATGCTCGTGATGATTTAACGAAAGAAGAAAAAGACGCAGCTAAGAAAGATGCACAAGACAAAGCTAAAGCGGCAACAGATGCAATTAATGCTCAACCAGCTATTGTAGATACTGAAGAAAAAGCCACAGCAGCGCAAGGAGCGGTAGATACAGCTAAGAATACTGGAGTATCAGAAGTTAAAGCTGTAAATCCAACAGCTGTGAAGAAACCAGAAGCTAAACAAGCAGTTGCAGATGCATTAAAAGCAAAAGAAGAAGCAATCGATGGTCGTACAGATTTAACAGATGCAGAGAAAAAAGCAGCTAAAGACGCAGCAAAAGCTAAAGCTGATGAAGCAACTAAAGCAATTGATGCAGCAACAACAGATACAGACGTAGCAAATGCTCAAACAGCAGGAACAAATGATATTGCAACAGTAAATCCAGTAGCCAAAGAAGCCGCTAAAAAAGCAGTTGAGAAAGCGTTAGAAGATAAGAATAGTGAAATTGACAAACGTACGGACTTAACTGATGAAGAAAAAGCTACAGCTAAGAAAGAAGCTCAAGCGAAAGCTAAAGAAGCGACAGATGCAATTACAGCACAACCTGATAATGCAGAAACACCAGAAGCGGCACAAACAGCTCAAACAGCAGTAGATACAGCGAAAACTACTGGAGTATCAGAAGTTACAGCAGTAAATCCAACAGCGGTAACTAAACCAGAAGCTAAAAAAGCAATTGATGAAAAATTAGCAAAACAATTAGAAACAATTGCTAACACTCCAGATGCAACTGACGAAGAAAAAGCGGTAGCAACTGAAGCAGCAAAAGAAGCAGCTGAAGCAGCTAAAGCAGAAGTTGACAAAGCAACAACAGATGCAGCAGTTAAAACTGAAAAAGATAAGGCTGTTGGTGAAGGGGATACTAAAGGTACAATCGATCAAGCAGTTCCTGTTGTAGAAGATAAACCAAATGCACGTAAAGCAATTGATGAAGAAGCAAAAGCTAAGAAAGCAGCAATCGATGCACGTAATGATTTAACTCCTAAAGCTAAAGAAGCATTAAAAGCTAAAGTAGATAAAGTTGCAGAAAAAGCTAAAAAAGCAATTGATGCAGTAACTAGTGTAGAAGATGTAAATACAATTGAAGAAGCAGATAAAGCAGCTATTAAAGCAATTGGAGATATCAATAGACCAATCGATAAAGTTCTAGTAAAAGACCCAAGTGCTCTAACAGATGAAGAAAAAGCTAAAATCTTAGAAGAAGTTAAGAAAGTTAACCCTACAGCCACAGAAGTTAAATATAACGAGAATGGTGATATTGAAGTTACTACAGAAAATGGTAATAAAGGAACGATTAAGCCAGCTAAATTAGTTAAAACTGAGGGGGATTTAGATAACGGTAAAGGTGGAAATAATATTCATAAACCACTTGATAAAGTTATCGTAAAAGATCCAAGTGCATTAACAGATGAAGAAAAAGCTAAGATTGTTGCTAAAGTTGAAGAAGTAAATCCAGATGCTATCGTAACAATAGATGAAAATGGAACAGTTTCTGTGTCTACTCAAGAAGGAAGAACTTCGGCAATTCCAGTCTCTGAATTGGTAAGAACTCAAAAAGACGTAGCTAAACCAGATGCAGGAAATAGCAAAATCGTTAAACCAGCGGATAAAGTAGTTGGGAACCCAACAAATCCAGATGATAGGGATAAAGTAGAAGAAAAACTAAGAGAATTAAATCCTGAAGCTAAATCTGTTACTTTTGATGAAAATGGAAATGCAACAGTGACTCTAAAAGACGGTACTACAGCAACAATTCCAGAAGCTGATTTATTCAAATCAGAAGCTTACTTGACAGAACCAAACGCAGGAAACGACATCGTAAAACCAGCAGATAAGACTGTAGTATCAAATCCAGATGCTCTAACTCCAGAAGAGAAAAAAGCAATCGAAGATAAAGTTAAAGCAGTAAACCCAGAAGGAACAACTGTAGTAGTAGACGACAAAGGAAATGCAACAGTAACAACACCAGAAGGGAAAACAGCAGTAATTCCAGCTTCTGACTTAACAAAATCAGCAGAAGATGCAGCAAAACCAAACGCAGGAAACGACATCGTAAAACCAGCAGATAAGACTGTAGTATCAAATCCAAATGCTCTAACTCCAGAAGAGAAAAAAGCAATCGAAGATAAAGTTAAAGCAGTAAATCCAGATGCAACTGTAGCAGTAGACGACAAAGGAAACGCAACAGTAACATTAGAAAACGGTAAGACAGCGGTAATTCTAGCAGCAGACTTAACTAAATCAGCAGAAGAAGCAGCTAAGCCAAACGCAGGAAATGATATCGTAAAACCAGCAGATAAAGTAGTAGTTGATCCAGCAAAAGGAGTAGACGAAGCAGCTAAGAAAGCAATCGAAGATAAAGTTAAAGCAGTAAACCCAGGTGCAACTGTAGTAGTAGACGACAAAGGCAACGCGACAGTAACAACACCAGAAGGAAAAACAGCGGTAATTCCAGCGGCAGACTTAACTAAATCAGCAGAAGAAGCAGCAAAACCAAACGCAGGAAATGACATTGTAAAACCAGCGGATAAAGTAGTAGTTGATCCAGCAAAAGGAGTAGACGAAGCAGCTAAGAAAGCAATCGAAGATAAAGTTAAAGCAGTCAACCCAGGTGCAACTGTAGTAGTAGACGACAAAGGAAACGCGACAGTAACAACACCAGAAGGAAAAACAGCAGTAATTCCAGCGGCAGACTTAACTAAATCAGCAGAAGAAGCAGCAAAACCAAACGCAGGAAATGACATTGTAAAACCAGCGGATAAAGTAGTAGTTGATCCAGCAAAAGGAGTAGACGAAGCAGCTAAGAAAGCAATCGAAGCTAAAGTAGCAGCAGTCAACCCAGGTGCAACTGTAGTAGTAGACGACAAAGGAAACGCAACAGTCACAACACCTGAAGGAAAAACAGCAGTAATTCCAGCAGCAGACTTAACTAAATCACCAGAAGACGCAGCAAAACCAAACGCAGGAAACGACATCGTAAAACCAGCGGATAAAGTAGTAGTTGATCCAGCAAAAGGAGTAGACGAAGCAGCTAAGAAAGCAATCGAAGCTAACGTTAAAGCAGTCAACCCAGGTGCAACAGTAGTAGTAGACGACAAAGGAAACGCAACAGTCACAACACCTGAAGGAAAAACAGCAGTAATTCCAGCAGCAGACTTAACTAAATCACCAGAAGACGCAGCAAAACCAAACGCAGGAAACGACATCGTAAAACCAGCGGATAAAGTAGTAGTTGATCCAGCAAAAGGAGTAGACGAAGCAGCTAAGAAAGCAATCGAAGCTAA
>CAJNBP010000019.1 GCA_905221035.1 bacterium
GGTAGAAGATATCAGAGGATTTCTTTGGTTGCAGGGCTAACAAATGGTGAGTTAATCGCTCCAATGACTTACGAAGAGACGATGACGAGCGATTTTTTTGAAGCTTGGTTTCAGAAGTTTCTCTTACCAACCTTAAACAAACCATCAGTTATTATTATGGATAATGCAAGATTCCATAGAATGGGTAAGCTAGAGCTCTTATGTGAAGAATTTGGGCATAAACTTTTACCACTTCCTCCCTACTCACCTGAGTACAATCCTATTGAGAAAACATGGGCTCATATCAAAAAGCACCTCAAAAAGGTATTACCAAGTTGCAATACTTTTTTTGAGGCTCTTTTGTCTTGTTCTTGTTTCAATTAACTATATAATAAAGAATCCCTAAAGTCAAAATCTTTTTGTCCCAGCCTCTTTCACGTTGTTCAAGCCTCATTGCTCTTGACTCGTCACTTGCCTCTTAAAGAGGCTTTAGTATTACTTACCACTATCCCTAAAGGGATCCTTACACTCAATTTATCTAGTGCTATATCATGCTTTACTCGTTCTCAAATTTTCATACTCGTGAAGAAATCATCCACTGGATAATTTCTTTAATCTTGAATATATTTCTTAATTGTGGCTTCATTGAGTCCAACCGTACTCACATAATAACCTTCCGCCCAAAAATGCCGATTCCCAAACTTGTACTTGAGATTGGCGTGTTTGTCAAACATCATGAGTGCAATTTTACCTTTAAATACCCCATGAAACTTGAAACACTTATCCTTGGTGGAATACTAACTAACATATGTACATGGTCTGGTATTAAGTGACCCTCAATGATTTTAACCCCTTTATAACTACACAAGCGATGAAATATTTCGCCTAAACTACTTCGATATTGATTATAGATTACTTTTCGTCTATACTTAGGGGTGAACACAATGTGATAGAACACCTCCACTTTGTGTGTGATAAACTATGTGCCTTTTGTGCCATATTTTCTCCTTTCGCTTTACAATTGGCTTGAACACCTTTATTGTATCGCGTTTGGAGTTTTTTGGGTATAACCTTCGACGCGCACCCGCTATGCGGGTGGTTTTTTTGTCTCGCACCTAGCGGAGCGAGACGGACTAATAGTCACATAATAAGAATCACAATAAGCTCATTCATAAATGGTTACCTAAAGAAACTAAAAAAACGACTCCTAAAGAAGTCGCATTCATCAAAAATTGGATTAACAACTATCATAAAAAATGCTTGAACTACAAGTCGCCCAGAGAATTTTTTGTTGCAAAAATTTAGCGTTTGTATTTGAACGACAAGTCTAACACAGAGATGTTTTCTTATGTCTATAATTAGCTTTTATTTACTCAAGAAGTTCCAATTAAATTTCTTATAAAAAATTGTATAGCGATTTTGATTATTCTCGCTATGTTCATATAAAATTCCGTATTCTCCGTCACCTAAGTCTTGTAATGAATTATATGCAAATTCCCCACCTTGAATTAGATTATGCTTCAGCCAAGTTAACTCGCCATTTTTCTCAACACGTGCCAAGTGAACTAGACCATCTTTTCGTTCGCGTCCTGGTCCAGCAGCATTGCTAAGAATAATATACTCTTTCCCATCATGCATAGTATGAATAGCTGACATTTGCACATAGGCATCTTTTACTTCTGGATAACGTTTTATTGTTTTCTCCCAAGTCACTCCACCATCTTTACTAGTAGCAACCTGAAGATCTCCAGTCAAGCCACGCATGAAGAGTTTGACATCACCATTATTTAATTGAAGAACAGTTGATTCTGTATTTTGAGCGCCACTATTATTCATATTAGACGAGTGGATGACACTATTTCCAACAGGTCGATTATCATTTGGGGCTTCTCCAGCATGCCAAGTTACCCCATGATCATCTGAATAAATTAGACGCGAAGACTGCGAACCACCTAAATGCGAAATACTGTTTGTTGTATAAGCTGGTACCAATATCCGTCCCTTATGCTCACCTGTACGTAATACAATACCTGTTCCAGGACCTGTTCCAAGGAATTTCATCCAATCTTGTCGAATCCCTGGTGTGATATCTTTCGGTGCAGACCATGTTTTACCATCATCATCACTATAAGACATCCACAAATAGCTAGTATTTGCAACTCTAAAAGGATTTTTCGTACTTTGTGCAAAGTAAACATTACCAATTAAATCCTTCCCTTTATACAGATCACCTTTGTCGCTATATCCTAGTTTTTTGGGATTTACTACAACATGATAATCTGTTTTTTGATTTTTAGAATTATAAACTTCACCATTTTCACGAATTGTATAATATCCTTTTTCGCCTGTTTTATATAAAATTTGATAAGTTTTATCCCCTATACGCTCGTATGCTTTTTCAGGTTTAGCAGGCATACCGAATACTGCTTTTCCTTCTGGGAACATATCATAAACCGAAAAGATTCTCTTAGTTTCCGAATCTTGAACTAATACCATATCAATATTTAATGGCGACGGAGCAGTTTTGTCTTTGGCATCTGGATTATCACGAAGATTAGAAATTGTTATTCTATCTCCCCACGTCTCTCCTCCGTCCTGACTTCGACGAACTACCATACCAATATCTCCCCAATCTGAGAATTGTAAACGTCTTTCATCCGCTCCGGCAATTAATGTGCCTTTATCTGTTTTTAGCAGTGCTGGAATTCGGTAAGTATTAATTCCATCCTTATTCAATCCACCATTTACACCACTTACAAAAACTTCCTTCTTCTCTGTAATTTTTGCACTTTCCGATGATTTCACTTCTAAATCCGCTACTTTAAATAACTGACTACGTGTTTTAACTTCTTCAGGCGTCAAGGCACGATCATATACAGTCAGATTACGAACCTGAAGATTTGATCCCCACATTGTTTGGTTCGCTCTCTTAGTAGCTCCAATCTGAACCTTATTGACATCTGGCATATCTTTAATAAAACGACCAGATTTCGTATTCGTTCTAGATAATACACCATTTACATATAGACGAACTTGTCCATTTGGTTGATCTGCTTTCGGTCTTTCCACCGTGAAAGTAACTGAATTCCATTGTCCAGGTTTTACTTTAAGTGGTGCATCTGAGAAACTTCCGTAAAAATGACTTCCATCAGTTCCGCGAGCTTCTACCATTGCAGTACCTTTATTAACAGACATACTGAAATATTCGTCCCTTTTCTTATCACTTGATACAGAGAAGAGATTATAGAATTGCGGAGCATTAGCATCTGGTTTAAACTCCATATGAATAGTCGCATTTTGAAGATGTTTCAACTTATCCAATTCTTCTGCTAAGTCAACCCTTTGCCCATTTCCAGCATTCGTAGCAAGGTCTTCTTTTTCAAATACAGTTTTAACATTCTTCAAGTCTCTAGCAAAGTAATCACGTGGAGGAAGCACAACGTCATCTGCACTTCTAGTTTTTCCTGGAAGATTCTCTGTTTTTTCTCCTCTTCCTGCATTTGATTCTACTGGAAAATTTCTAGAATTTCCCCCTTTATTAATTGGCACTTCTTCTTTCAGACTTTCCTTTTTAATTTCAACTCCATTAACAATTGCTGAAGCTAATTTACTAGAATCTACAGGTCCTGATACAGATGTTCTACTTTCTAAAGTAGTTTCAACCTTATTTACATCAATATTAGTAGTGGTTTCTTGTGCTAATACTGGTGAAATACCAGACAAGACCGAGCCGATAACTATAGAAGCAACTCCGATAGTAAATTTTCTAATACCATATCGGTTTTTACGATTAATAAAACTCTGATTCATATAACTCCTCCGATGCTTTTGCTAAGCGATTTTTTAAAATTTTTGAATTAGTTAAAAAGTTAGCACTGGAAAGCAATTCAACTAATACGATTGCTTATTCTTGATTAATCTATGACTCTCTAAAAGTAATTATTTTATTTCCTAAAAATCTAGATTTTTCTTTATTATACAATAAAACAATATATTTTTCTATATTAATCTATAACAGATTCTATTTTCAGAAATATTTGTATACTCCTATCTTCTTTAAAAGTACTTTCAACTTCTATAACAAAAAGAGAAATAACATATTCTCCAATGCCATTAAGTCAGGACTAGACTTTCTCCTTCAATAAAGGGTGTAAATGATAAACCCTGAGCCTTTTGTGCCATATTTTTCTCTTTTCGCTTTACAATTAGCTTGAATACCTTTACTGTATCGCGCTTGGAATTTTTTGAGTATAATCTTCGACGCGCACTTGCACAGCGAGTGGTTTATTTTATATGAACATAAAAGTTCAAAGAACAACTGAAGAAAAATTAACTGTCTTTTCGTTTATAAGTAATCATTACTCCAAGGATCGTTCCCACAAAACCAAATAACATTGTTAGTAATGAAGAAGTCTCACCTGTATTTGGTAACTTAGACTGTTCATTATTACTTACTTTATTCTCTAATTGATTAGATTCAGAGTTTTCATCTGTAGATAACAGTTTAGGTGATAGAGAAAGTTCCTCATCCTTTTTAGCTTCTATAGGTTTTTTAAATGGTGGATTATCGATAGAGAATCGGAAAGTCATCGCATAAATACTAGAATTGCTAATCTCAAAAATAATCTTTCCATCTTTTTGTTCGAATTCAATAGTGTGTAGGTTTCCTTCTGGATCTACAACATAAACATTCTCAACAGACTGATCCATAGCAAAAGTAACTAGGACTTTTCCGTTAGGCTGAACAGTTCTAGCAGCTGTATTCTTCAATTGAATATCAAATGCTTTATAGTTTAATGAACTTAGATCACTAACTTGAACTTCTTGAATTTGAACACCTATCACATTTTCCAATACTTCTTCTGAAGCTTGAATTTGCACACTTCCTGCTTCATTTTTGAAAATACGTTGTGAACTAGCAATTCTTGTGATACCTTGTTTCATTGTTGCTTCATTCTTACTATCTCTATTGTTATCATGCATAGGACTTGCTACCACATTCACTCCACCTGCAAAGTCATGGTGTTCAACTGTTGGGGCTGTTTCTTCTACTACTGTTGGTAGTGTTCCTGTATACTCTGGAACTTCTGTAACAAGTGAGTCGCCTCCGTTCACTCCGCCTGTGAAGTCTGAAAGATGATGAAGCTCAGCAACCACACCATTAACCCCGCCTCTAAACTCTGGCTTAGCTACTGTAGGAGCTGCAAAGTCACCAGATGTACCTAAAATACCAGAATCTTCTTTTCCACTATCTTTTTTTGGATCTAATTTCCCAGATAAATCCTTATCCGAATCCTTCTTAGAAGGTTCCACTTCTTTATCTTCCACATAGACAGGATCTTTTGGTTGACCCTCAATATAAGAACGAACCCAATCCAGCTGCTCTTTTGATAAGACTAAACCACCACTGCGACTTCCTACAACACCATTTTGATGAACTCCAATTAAAGCACCTTTATCATTATAAAGACCACCACCAGACGCTCCAGGTTTCGTACCTCCATAGCTAATTCCCGCTATTCCAGAACCGAAGTCTGTAGTTCCTACTACTTTGCTATCTAAAACTGGACTTAGCTTGTTATCTGGAAAACCATAGACCGAAACTGAATCCCCCTCTGCAACTTTCGAAGATTGTTTTACAACCTCTACAGGAGTTACTTCTTTTACTGCTTCTTTTAACCGAACCAAAGCTAAGTCATTTTTAAATCCAAATACTGAATCTTTCTTATTCCAATAAACAATATCATCATCTGAAAAATTCACAGACTTACCATTCGGTAAAGTTGCTTTATACACTGTATTGGTGCGACCAGATTTAGTAACTACCTCAGAACCTTTAACTGTTAAGAAATTATGAGCGACTGTTAACACCAAATTTGGTGCAATTAAAGTACCTGACCCCGATCCATCTGGCGTTTGAATGTGTGTTGTAGCATAGAAATTTTCTGAACCATTCGGAGCTTGTAACACCTCTTTACTAGGCACAGGTAAGTTCGATTTTCCACTTAAACCAACTTTACCAACTTCCGTTCTAGTAAAGTCAGAGTTAGACTTTGGTATCACATCAGACACCACCGCTCTTATAATTGTATTACCTAAAGCTAACTTACTGACATATTCATCAGACCAAGTAGTATCACTTGCTAGTTTGTTAATTGGCACTCCGTTATAGGATACAACTTTAGCTGTTGGGGAAGTTGCTATTAACTGTTTGAAATCTGGATTTTGTCTTAAATAAAAATTCAAACTACTTCCAACAGGACCTTCCTGAACAACCTTATTTGAAATCAAAGGAGTTCCTTTAGTATCTTCCACTCGAAGTAAAACGCGACCTTTTTCTTCACCTTCCAGTAAAGTAGCTCGACCTTTTTCATCAAAACTATACAAAGCACCATCAATCTCAGATTCTACATCTTTTAAAGCTATATGATTTTCATCATAGTAGTAACGGTTTGCACCGTCTATATACCAACCTGTGATAGCATATTTATCAATCATAGACTGAATCCAAGCCTTGTGCTTGTCCGTAAAAATCGTACCACCCCCAATACGCTCACTCTCAGGAGCGTTTGAAGTATTTGTTCCGTGCTGGTGGATACCGACTACCTCTCCCTTATCATTAAACAAAGGAGCACCTGAAAAACCTCCTAAAGCTGAGGAATGATAAGTGACTGCACCACTCTCTTTATTAATACTGCTCACAGTTGTTGAGACTGAATAAGCCTTACCATCTTTCAATCGAGCTTTATTTTCTTTACTTAAATTTGGAGTAGAAAAATCATTGGGATATCCGATCATAGTGATGCTATCACCAGTAGAAAGCTCTTTATCACTCAATTCTCTTGGTGAATCTTCACCACCTGTCATAGCTTCGACAGGCTTTTTAGTGACGACTACTGCTAAATCGTTGCTATAGTCTTTCCCAAAATTCTTCTCATCATACAAATGAATAGAGTCTTTTTCAAGAGACTCGGGTACCCCTGATGTGGGTACTTTGTTACTCTTCTCTGTTTCTGAGTTCATCACAACATAACTACGAGCAGACTCTCCACCACGTAAGACCGCAGACTTATCCTCTTGGTTTTTATCATAGTAATTATGCGCCACTGTCACCATCACATTTGGTGCAACAAAGACCCCACTACCAGAAGCCGTTTGTTTCCCACTTGTTCCGCTATCATAAGTAGTATAAGTCATAGCGACACCTTCTGCAGATTTACTATGAACGTCCACATCTTGAACATCACTACCGCCTTGAATGACATCAGCATAAACGACCCCACCACCAATAACTGGTAACTCTGGTGCAGCTAAGCCAATCACTGCGGATAGTGTCAAGCAACCAATTAAACCATAAGCTTTGGATTTACGAAATTTCCCCAAACCTTTTAAACATACAAACATACATTACCTCACTTTAACTTTCAAAGTTAATTCATCCAAGTATATTCTAAAAAATAAAATATTACAGTTTCCATTAGCATAACATTCTCTACTTTGATGCTTACAATAAAAATAGCTATAGATTATTTTGTTCCTTTACAAATGCTATTTAAGTACTGTATCTACAGGAATATCGTTTTTACAAGATATTATCCTAATGAGAAAATCATCTTATACATAAACTTATATATAAATGTTCATTTTGTAGTGAAACTGTATATTTTCTTATAAATTATAACACATTTCACAGACGCTTTTCAATGTATTGAAATAGCTTATACCAAACTAGATAGAAAATGAATTGTTTGACACCACAGCCCAGAAAAAACTCATACTCAATAAAAATCAAAGAGCAAACTAGGAAGCTAGCCGCAGGCTACTCAAGACACTGTTTTGAGATTATAGATAAAGCTGACGTGGTTTGAAGAGATTTTCGAAGAGTATGAATTTCAAAGTATATATGAACTAGAATCTTTGCTGACTAGACTCTGTACAAAAAGAGAGCTACTAGGCTCTCTCATTCATTATTTTGCATACTTAAAAGGAATCTCACTACCACAGAGCCAGTTGTAGACTTGGTCATTGACAAAGACATTCATGGCTTCGTGAGCATACTCGGGCATGATGCGATAGGCCTTATCACAAGTCAGACGGTTGTAAATTGCAAACTGGGTAATAGGATAGCAAACATCATCGTCCAAGCCCGTAATCATCTTGACCTCACCCTTGATACGATGGGCAAGATTTTTCACATCGATATAGGCAAGGGTCGCCATGATTTCCTCCTCTGTTTCATGGAATGGATCGTGAAACTTGAAATATCGGAAAAGTTCGTCATAGGCTTCGCTGGTATTACCAATCTCTAGTACCCGTCTAAAGTCTGACAAGAAGGGATAGATGGCAACTGTTTTCTGAATCCGAGGATTGAGAGCTGCTGCAACCAGAGCTAAGGCCCCTCCTTGTGAGGCACCATAACTTGAAAGTCGTTTCTCATCCACCTCAGGCAGACTAGCAATAATTTCAACTAACTGGTAAATATCAAGATAAACATCCTTATAAAAGAGATGATCCCGACCTTCCATAGCACCACGGATTATATGCCCCTTAACCGTATTTCCTAGTGGAGAGCGCAAGCCGTCTTGCGAATAGCCCGACTGGCCCCGCACATCCATGGAAACAACACCATAACCAGCCACAGTATAGGCCAGCATGTCGGTCCAATCCCAGCCACGTCCCATATAACCATGAAAATGGAAGATTAGCGGAACTTTATCCTCACTTTTTGGAAGAACGACGCGCGCATAGACCTTGCCTTCATTTGTTCCTTCAAAGATTAACTCATAGCACTTGACTTGAGGAATGTGGAAATCTCTTTCCTCTAACTGGTAGGCTGGAAGAGTGGAAACTTTTTTCACTTCCTCATCCCAGAAAATATCAAAGTCTTCTGGCACCTCATCCCTGCCTTTATAGGTCCTTATTTCTTCTAACAAAGCTAGATTTTTCATAGCATGCTCCTTTTATTTTGTAATCGCTACCACAACTGTAGCATATCTGAGAACTCAATGCAAGAAAGAAGCATAAATAGAAAGTGAATTTAGATTTTCTTTCTTCAAACCTACTGACTGAAAGTCTAATAAATTGAATCTAGAATAGTACCAATTAACTTCTAAGGTATTTTTAGAAATTAATGTGAATGCCCCAGTTGATTTGTCTACAGTTTATCTCGATATACTATAGTTTCAATGGAGATTGAATAGAGAATCACACACCAGACAGCGAGGTAACATCATGAAAGCAATAGGTACGCAAATATTACAGACAAACCGTTTAATCTTGAGAAGATTTGCGGAGAGTGATGCGGAAGCCATGTTTCAAAATTGGGCTTCGTCTGCTGAGAATCTGACCTATGTTACTTGGAATCCCCATCCTGATGTTGAGGTCACTCGAAACTCGATTCGTAATTGGGTTGCTTCCTATGCAAATCCCAACTATTACAAATGGGCCATTTACCTCAAAGAAAAGCCAGAGCAAGTGATAGGAGATATCAGCATCGTTGAGATGAATGAGGATGATTCCAGTTGTGAAATTGGCTATGTTTTAGGAAAAAACTATTGGAGTCGTGGCCTTATGACAGAGGCCTTAAAAGCTATCTTAGACTTCTGTTTTACTCAAGCAGGTTTTCAAAAAGTCAAAGCACGATATGCCAATCTCAACCCAGCTTCAGGTCATGTTATGGATAAGACTGGAATGTCCTATCTAAAGACTGTTGAAAATGAGGTAGAGAGAAAAGGCTATATTGCGAACCTTATTTATTATCAGATAAGCGGAGAAGACAGATAATCTTAAAATTTATTGCTTATCCGCTGTTCTTATTTTTTATTTACTATTTCATTTATCCTCTTTTTTCCGAATAAATAGATAGAACCATCGAATCTAGCAAAATTAGATTTTAAAATATGGTATAATAGAAGGAGGGAATGGATGATTCTAAGACATCCGGGTATTAGCCCAACCAATGACTTGGTTGCTAAGAAAATTTTCAGCAATCCAGAAATCACTTGTCAATTTATCCGTGATATGCTGGACTTGCCAGCAAAAAATGTGACCATTTTGGAGGGAAGCAATATTCATGTCTTGCCTTCCCTGCCCTACTCAGCGCAGGATTTCTATACTAGTATAGACGTCTTGGCAGAGTTGGACAATGGCACGCAGGTTATTATCGAAATCCAAGTTCATCATCAGAATTTTTTCATCAATCGTTTGTGGGCTTACTTGTGCAGTCAGGTCAATCAAAACCTTGAAAAAATCCGCCAACGAGAAGGTGATACACACCAGAGTTACAAGCATATCGCACCTGTTTACGCAATCGCTATTGTGGATAGTAATTATTTCTCAGATGACTTGGCTTTTCATAGTTTTAGCATGCGAGAGGATACGACAGGTGAAGCCTTAACCATCACAAATAATGGACAGGAACATCATCTAGTCAAGATGGCGTTCTTGGAATTAAAAAAATACAGAGAAACCAGCAAAGAT
This sequence comes from bacterium, assembly GCA_905221035.1. GTDB lineage: Bacteria > Bacillota > Bacilli > Lactobacillales > Streptococcaceae > Streptococcus. Next base: position 10,459 of record CAJNBP010000019.1, read on the forward strand.
AGCATTCGCAAACCGTGGTTGGAGTTTTTTGGTAACAAGCCTTTTACTCAGCAACCCGAGCGAGCCATCAGCCAAGCAGATCAACTGCTAGACTACAAGAGCTGGTCCGAGGAGGACAGGAAGATGTTTAGTCAACTACGTATGCGTGAAGAACAAGCCTTGTTAGCACAGGACTATGCCTTGGAAACTGCTAGAGCAGAGGGCATTGAACAAGGCCGAGCAGAGGGAGTTGAACAAGGCCGAGCAGAGGGAGTTGAACAAGGTCTAGAGCGTGGGAAAATCTTTACCTTTCTAGATTTAGTACGCCAACATGTTTTAACTTCCGAATTTGCGAGTGAGCAATTAGGCATGACCGTTGCTGAGTTTGAGGCCTTGTTGTAAGACCAGCACTAACGGTCAGAAAAAACATCTAGTCAAGATGGCGTTCTTGGAATTGAAAAAATATAGAGAAACCATCAAAGACGAGGTTCGTAAACCATGGTTGGAGTTTTTGTAAATCAGTAAATCAATGACAGATTTTTCCGTGATAGATGGAAGAATCTGTTTTTTTAGTTATGCTAGATGTGAGCTCTGAAACAGTAAGATATAGTGAATTGAAATAAGATATGAACAAAGAAATTAGGAAAGTCAAATTATAGTTAAATGAAATAAAAACCGAACAAATAGATTGCGGAATTCAAACCAATTTCTAACAATGTTTTAGAAAACTCAGTGTACTATTTTATATTCAATAAATTGTGGTTTTAAAAACGAAAAAAAGAGCATCTCAGCTCTTTCTTCCTTCTATTCAATCTTATTTTGTTGCTTCTTTCTTTTGGAAAGTGGTTTGGTAATTTACTTTAATCGTTACTGTCATGTGAGAGTCCTCATTTCTTTTTGATGACTCTAGTATAAGGGTCAAACCTGAAAGCTAGCTTAAGTTTTTCTTAGAGAAAGCTTAATCCAGATGTTCTTTCTTTTCCAGATGAAGGGCAATCATGCGCCATTCCGGATCCTCTTGCCAACCTTCGATAGAACTAATGTAGCTAGCAACCTTTCTGGCTTCTTCTAAAATCGGAAAATCTTCGATAATATCAGCCACTTGGAATTCTGGGAGACCTGACTGTCTGGTTCCAAAAATCTCACCCGATCCGCGCATTTTCAAATCTTCCTCCGCAAGGACAAATCCATTGGTGGTTTCCGTCATGATGCGCATGCGGTCTTTCCCAGAATCAGTCTTGGGATTGGCAACGAGAACAGCATAGGACTGCTTGTCGCCCCGACCGACACGACCTCTGAGCTGGTGAAGCTGGCTGAGACCGAAGCGATCGGCATCCATGATAATCATGACAGTCGCATTGGGAACATTAACCCCGACCTCGATAACCGTTGTCGAAACCAAAATATCAGTCTTTCTCTCTTTGAACTCCTGCATAATCTGGTCTTTTTCGTCACTCTTCATCTTACCATGTAGCAGAGCAACCTCAGCCTTGCCAGCAAAATGAGCTGTCAGCTCCTCAGACAATGCAATGGCATTTTTCAGATCTAGAGCTTCTGATTCTTCAATCAAGGGAGAGATGACATAGGCTTGAGAACCTTTTTGGATTTCTCCCTCTAACCAGGTCAAGACCTGAGGCAGCTGCTCATGCTTAATCCAGCGCGTCACAATAGGCTTCCGCCCTGCTGGCATCTGGTCAATAATGGAAACATCCATATCTCCAAAGGCTGTGATAGCCAGCGTCCGTGGAATAGGAGTCGCCGTCATCATGAGGACATCTGGGTTGTCGCCTTTTTCTCTCAGAACACGCCTTTGCCCTACACCAAAGCGGTGCTGCTCATCGATGATAATCAAGCCAAGGCGAGCATAATCCACCCCATCCTGAATCAGAGCGTGGGTTCCGATAATCAAATCAGCCTCACCCTTGGCAATAGTCTCTAAAACTTCTCTTTTTTCTGCCACTTTCAAGGAACCTGTCAAAAGAGCCAGTTTCAAGTCTGGAAAAAGACCCTTCAAACTCTCAAAGTGTTGCTCTGCTAGAATCTCTGTTGGCACCATGAGGGCTGCTTGGTAGCCAGCCGTCACCGCTGCAAACATGGCCAAGCCAGCGACCACCGTTTTTCCGCTCCCCACATCCCCTTGCAGGAGACGATTCATGTGATGGTTGGACTTCATATCGGTTAAAATTTCCTGCAAACTCTTTTCTTGAGCTGAAGTCAGGGCAAAAGGAAGACTTTCCTTGACTGCTGTCACTTTTTCCTGAGACCAATCCAGAACCAGGCCACTTCCCTGAACTCTATTTTCAGACTTGAGCGTCTGCAATTGCATTTGGAAATAAAAGAGTTCCTCAAACTTGATACGGCGAAGGGCCTGCTTGTATTCTGCAAAATCCTTGGGGAAATGCATGGCGCGAACAGCCTGACAACGGGAAATGAGTTTGTATTTGTCCAGCAAAGACTGGGGCAGATTTTCCTCTATCAAGAGGTCCAGTCCCTGATCAAAGGCCGTCTTGATGACCTTGACCAGACTGGCCTGACTGATCCCCTGAGCCAGACGATAGACAGGCTGGAGGTCATCCTCCACCTGAGCCAGAACCTTCATCCCTGTCAAACTTGCCTTGGCGCGGTCCCATTTTCCAAATACAGCCAGGATTGCTCCCAACTCTATCTTGTCAGCCAGATAGGGCTGGTTAAAGAAATTCACCGCAAAAACGACTTCTCCCTGCTTGAGGCTAAAGCGCAGACGATTGCGCTTGAAACCATAATACTGGACACTGGCTGGAGTCACTACCTGACCAGATAGAACAGCCTTTTCACCGTCTTCTAGCTCCAGAACCTGCTTGGTTTTGAAGTCTTCATAACGGAAAGGAAAGTAGAGCAAGAGGTCTTGCAAGTTTTCAATTCCTAGTTTAGCGTATTTCTCTGCTGACTTTGGTCCCACACCAGGTAAGACATGCAAGGGTTGGTGTAGATTCATGCTCCACTCCTTTCTTTTTAATAATATTCTCTCGGAATGCGATCGCTGAGGAGACAAAACACCTCATAGTTAATGGTCCCACGGTAGGTCGCCACCTGAGTAGCTGTGATTTCCTTGTCTCCGTTGGTGCCAATCAAAGTTACCTTTGTTCCCAGCGGATAAGTCTTAGGCAAACGAATGGTAATTTGGTCCATGGATACTCGTCCAACGATTGGGCAAACTTGGCCATCTACCAAGACAGTGAAATTCTGCATATCTCGTGTCCAGCCGTCCGCATAGCCGATTGGCACCGTCGCAATGACTTGCTCGCTATCCGCCTGATAGGTCGCTCCATAGCCCATGCAAGCTCCAGCTGGAACTGTCTTGACATGAACCAAGGCAGACTCCAAGGTCAAGGCTGGAGTCAAGTCATAAGGCAAGTCCAAGACCTCTCCACTTGGGTTAAGACCATACATAGCGTCTCCCATACGGACCGCATTGAAAATAGTCTCTGCATGCCAGAGAGTCGTTGCCGAGTTGCTGGCATGAACCAGTTCTGGAAGACCTTTCATACTGGATAAAATAATTTTAAAGCGTTCTAACTGGGCATTAAAGTAATCATCTGATTCCTCATCCGCAGTAGCAAAGTGGGTAAAAATCCCTTCAACACGAGCACCGTGTTGTTGAAGCAAGTCTTGAGCCTGATCAGCCTCACTAGCCTCTCTAAATCCAATCCGTCCCATCCCTGAGTCAATCTTGAGATGGACTGTCAATCCAGCTAGGTCTTCTTCTCTAGCTAACAGTGCTTGAATCCACTCCAATCCAGCTACTGTCAAGGTGATCTCATATTCTTTAGCCAGAGCAACTGCTTCGATGTCAGAAACTCCTAAAATAAGGATTCTCTTGCTGAGTCCAGCTTGTCTGAGTTCAACGGCCTCATCAATATTCGAAACGCAAAAACCATCAACATCATCTTGAATAGCCGTCGCAACGGCAACAGCGCCATGACCATAAGCATTGGCCTTGACCACTGCCCACTTGAGCGTTCCTTGAGGGATATGAGCTCCCATTTGCTGAATATTTTGTCGAATAGCTCCCAGATGAATTAGAGCCTTGGTTGGTCTATGTGGACTAGCTTTCATGATTTTCCTCCAAAATGACACTGGCTGTCACAAACTGATCTGTATGGCTGATAGAGAGCCAAATCTTCCCTGAAAATGGTGCCTGACTAAAATAAGGCGCCCCGCGTTCATTGTTCAAGACTTCTAAATCCTGAAAACCGAGCTTGCCAATGCCCGTTCCCATAGCTTTGGAAAAGGCCTCCTTAGCCGACCAGCGACCAGCCAAATATTCGATTTGTCTGCGCCCTTTGAGACTGGTGAAGCGTTCCATTTCCTTAGCTGTCAGCACGCGCTTGGCAAATCCTTCATGTCGTGTAACTGCTCTTTCTATCGAAGCCAATTCTTCGATATCAATTCCGTGTCCAACTATCATTCTCATCAAAAGGAGTTGAGATTCCCCAACTCCATCCTTTTCACTTATTTTGTCAAGGTAGCATAGATTTCTTCTACCAAAGCCTCTGTATTTTCCCAACCTAGGCAAGGGTCGGTAATAGAGCAACCAAAGACCTCTGGTTGGTTTTGGCGACCATCTGCTAGGTAAGATTCAATCATAAAGCCTCGAACTGTCTTTTTGATTTTCTCGTTCCAATCACGATTTTGCAAGGTCTGGCGAACAATTCGAATCTGCTCCATATATTGCTTGCCTGAGTTATCATGGTTGGTGTCGATGAGGATAAAAGGATTTTCAAGTCCCATGGCTTCATAGCGCTCAATAGCATTTAGCAAGGTTTCATAGTAAAAGTTAGGCTCATTTTTCCCATATTCATTGACTGCGCCACGAAGGATAACGTGGGCTAAAGGATTTCCTGAAGTTTCCACTTCTTGGCCATGGAAAAGGAAGGTCTGTTTGTTTTGAGCAGCATAGATACCGTTAAACATGACCCCAAGATTTCCTGAGGTTGGATTTTTCATCCCCACTGGTGCATCAATTCCTGAAGCCACAAAGCGGTGCTCTTGGTCTTCCACAGAACGAGCCCCCACAGCATGGTAGCTGACCAAATCATCTACCAAGACCAAATTTGACGGATAAAGCATCTCATCTGCCGTTGTCAAACCAGTCTCTGTAATCACGCGATAGTGCAACTGGCGCACAGCCTGCAAGCCATTAATTAGACTTGGAGCCTTAGAAGTATCTGGCTGGTGTACCAAGCCTTTATAGCCGTCTCCGTTGGTGCGAGGTTTAGCAGTATAAACACGCATAACCATAAAAATCTTGTCCGCCACCTTCTTTTGCAAGGCTGATAAACGGCGGGCATATTCCAAGACAGCCTCTTCATTGTCAGAAGAGCAAGGACCAATCACCAAGAGGATACGGTCGTCTTCTCCTGAAATGATGTCTGCCAGTTCTCTATCGCGACGCTCCTTTAGGCGCAAGGCTTCCGCAGACAATTGGGTTTCTGCCTTGATTGCTTCAATATCGATTTCTTGACCTTTTTCAATAAATGCCATCTTATTCTCCTAACGTTTGGTAGATTTCTCTGACAAGGGCTTCCGTATTTTCCCAGCCAAGACAAGGGTCCGTGATAGACTTGCCAAATACTTCCGGTTCGTTTTGACGGCCGTCTTCTAGATAAGACTCAATCATAAAGCCACGAACGTACTGCTTGATCTTTTCATTCCAATCACGGTTAATCAAGGTCTGGCGGACAATTCGAATTTGGTCCATATATTGCTTACCAGAATTGTCATGATTGGTGTCGACGATGATAAAGGGATTTTCCAAGCCCATTTTCTCATACTGGGCAATGGTATCTATCAAATTATCATAGTAGTAGTTAGGAATATTCTTACCATACTCATTGATCGCTCCACGGAGAATGGCGTGCGAAAGCGGGTTCCCAGTTGTTTCCACTTCTTTTCCTAGGAAAAGGAAGCTTTGTTTGTTTTGAGCAGCATAAATCCCATTAAACATAACATTGAGATTTCCTGAGGTCGGATTTTTAAACCCAGTCGCGAAATCCGCCCCACTGGCCACAAAGCGGTGTTGTTGGTCTTCAACTGAACGGGCACCAACCGCCATGTAAGAAATCAAATCATCTACAAGCGGTAGATTTTCAGGATAAAGCATTTCATCAGCTGTTGTCATACCTGTTTCTGTGATAACACGATAGTGAAGATGGCGAACAGCTTTGATTCCGTTGATGAGGCTTGGCGCTTCTGTCGCATTAGGCTGGTGAATCAAGCCCTTGTATCCATCTCCGTTGGTACGAGGTTTGGCTGTATAAACGCGCATAACCATAAAAATACGGTCTGCTACTTCTTCTTGCAAGGCTGCCAAACGCTTAGCGTACTCAAGGACAGCTTCTTCATTGTCAGATGAGCATGGTCCGATTACCAAGAGAATCCGTTGGTCTTCTCCACGTATAATGGCTTCTAGCTCTTGATCGCGCTGTGATTTTCTCTCCAAAGCTTGGCCTTCTAATTTTGATAAGGCACGAACTTCTTCAATATTAATTTTAGGACTTTTTGCTGTAAATACCATAACTCATCTCCTTATAAATCAAACGGATACCAAGTAAAAATTTACTTTTCACAAGGTATCCGCCTCTAAACTATCTCATTTTATTGTCTTTTACCGTGACAGTTTTTAAACTTCTTACCAGAACCACATGGGCAAAGTTCATTCCGTCCAATCTGGCTCAAATCCAAATCTTCTGGCATATTTGCTTGGTGGGCAGCGATATTGCGAGTCGCTGTTGTACTGATATGGTGTTCTGCTTGTGGTCTTTCTTGTTCATGAATTTGTGCTTTCATCATCAAACGTGTCACATCAAACTCAATCGAACCAATCATATCATTAAACATACGGAAACCTTCTGCCTGATACTCAACAACAGGGTTGTTCTGAGCATAACCACGAAGTCCAACCGCATTACGCAATTGATCGAGGGCATCGATATGATCTGTCCACTTGTTATCTACCACTCGTAGAATCAAAACTTTTTGGAATTCTTTAACTGCTTCTTCATCGCGTAGTTTTGAAACCTGACTATCGTAAACTTGCAAGGCACGTTGGAAGAGTTCTTCCTTAATGGCCTTATCAGACAAGCCTGACAAGTCTTCCATCGTAATAGAATCTTCTGGAAGCAAGTTGTACTTAGCAAAGTTCAAAATTGCTTCTAGTTTTTCATCTTGTTTCGCACGCGCATGACCATCAACGACACGACCAATTGTACGTTTGATCATAGCCTGAATTTCAGGTGCCAAGTCACGATCTGCAGTGATGACATCGTAACGTTGAGCATAGATAATCTCACGTTGTTCACGCATGACATCATCGTATTGAAGGACTTGTTTACGAGTATCGTAGTTATTTCCTTCGACACGTTTTTGCGCCGCTTCAACCTGACGTGTCAACATACGAGACTCAATCGCCTCTTCAGACATGTTGAGGCGTTCAAAGATTCCTTTCAAACGTTCAGAACCAAAACGTTTCATCAAATCATCTTCAAGAGATAGGTAGAATTGTGACTCACCTGGGTCTCCTTGACGACCTGAACGTCCACGAAGCTGGTTATCGATACGACGGCTTTCATGGCGCTCTGTACCAATCACACAAAGTCCTCCCAATTCGCGAACACCTTCACCAAGCTTGATGTCGGTACCACGACCGGCCATGTTAGTCGCAATGGTAACGGCACCACGTTGACCAGCATTCATGATGATTTGAGCTTCTTTATAGTGGTTTTTGGCATTCAAGACTTCGTGAGGAACACCAGCTGCAACCAATTTCTTAGAAATGTAATCACTAGTTTCAACCGCTACTGTACCAACCAAGACAGGCTGACCCTTTTGGTAACGAGCCTTAACGTCTTCGACAACCGCCTTAAACTTAGCTTCGATACTTGCATAAAGAAGGTCTGAGTGGTCAATACGTTGAACAGGACGGTTTGTTGGGATTGGAATAACACGAATGTTGTAGATTTCACGGAATTCCTCTTCCTCAGTCTTACCTGTACCCGTCATACCAGACAATTTCTTATACATACGGAAGAGGTTTTGGTAAGTAATTGAGGCAGATGTCTTGGTTTCATCCTGGATCGGCACACCTTCTTTAGCTTCAATAGCTTGGTGCAAGCCATCAGAATAACGACGACCTTCCATGGTACGACCTGTAAATTGGTCGACAATCAAGATTTCTTGCTCTTCACTGACCACATAGTCAATATCGAGGAGCATGATGTAGTTGGCACGAAGGGCATTATCGATAAAGTGAGTCAAAGCCACATTTTCGATGTCATAGAGGTTTTCAAGCTTGAAGTAGCTTTCAGCCTTGTCAATCCCTGAATCTGACAAACCGATAGTCTTAGACTGCACATCGATGATGTAGTCGTCTTTGTCCAAAGATTTTACATAGTGGTCTGCCATGTGGTAGAGCTGACTAGTTTCAACCGCATTGGCACCTGATACGATCAATGGCGTACGGGCTTCGTCAATCAAGATTGAGTCAACCTCATCGACCAAGGCATAGTTGAGCGGACGTTGTACCATGTTTTCAGCGCGGACGACCATGTTATCACGAAGGTAGTCAAATCCGATTTCTGAGTTGGTTGAGTAAGTGATATCACACTCATAGGCTTCTTTTTTCTCCATTGGAGATTTGGCAGCCAAGTTGATTCCTACTGACAAACCAAGCCAAGAGTACAATTCACCCATCTCAGTCGCGTCACGTTCTGATAGGTATTCATTGACTGTAACTACGTGGACCCCTTTACCTGAAAGGGCATTGAGGTATACGGGCATGGTCGCAGTCAAGGTTTTCCCTTCCCCTGTACGCATCTCTGGCACGTCACCATGGTGAAGAACGATTCCTCCCATGACCTGAACCTTATATGGGAAGAGACCTAGGACACGTTTGGCACCTTCACGGACAACCGCAAATGCTTCATAAAGCAACGAATCCAGTGATTCTCCATTTTGATAACGTTCTTTAAATTCAACTGTTTTTGCTTTTAGTTGGTCATCTGTCAAAGCAGCCATTTGGTCTTCGTATTTGAAAACCTTGTCAGCCATCTTTTCCAGACGACGGATTTCTCCTTTATCATTTTCGATAATTGTTTTTAAAATATTAGCCATGTTTTTCCTTACTTTAAATTCCGAATATTTTAGAATGTTCTTTTAATTTTAGCACAATTACTGATTATTTTCAAGGAAGAATTCCCATTTTGAAAAGGAAAAAGAGGCTAGTTTCCAAGCTAACCTCTCTGACTTTTATGATACTTTAATTGCCAAAAATCGGCAAAATGGCAAATAGGATAAATAGATTAATCCAAAGAGAAAAACAGCAGATCAATCCAAAAACAAAGAGACTGACTTTCTTGGATAGCAAGGCCATCAAAATAGACAGAATACCAAAAACTAGCAAGACTTTCTGTATGCTGAAGAGGTCAATCTTTCCCCCCAGAATCGGACTGCCCCAAGGAAGAAAGAAGAAAGCAATCCAGATCAACAGAACTAAACCAATATAGACCTTGGAATAGCGTGTAATAAATGATTTTAGACGTACCATAAGCTACCTCCTATCAATAAAAGCCATATAAATCAATGTCTCCCCGTTTTAGACTTCCCTAACTCCGTTCTTAGTCTAAGCATTTTTTTGAAACAGGAATAAGTTAACCTATTCAGACCAATAGCTAGCAGAATAAAAAGAAACCAAATACCCCAAGACCTGATATCTGTCCAATTTTTTAAAAGTATAGTGATAAAAAAGATTGAAACAACTGCCATGAATATTCCAAGCAAGGCAAAGAGCGGAAAATAAAACCAGTAAAAATAGTAAAATATTGGGAAAAACTTACTCTCTCTATTGCCCTTTTCAATCCAGTTATCAAAATAAAAGTAAGGTGCTAAAAGCAAGAATTTAAACAAATGTTCCATCATCAACACCTCACTTTGACAGCGTTTTCTTCACCTTCATTCTATCAAAAAAATCTGGAAATGTCATTCCAGATTCTACTTTTTTATTTACGTTTTCTTGCGATGAGATGGATTGGCGTTCCCTCAAATACAAAGGCCTTGCGGATTTGATTTTCCAAGAAACGCAGGTAAGAAAAGTGCATGAGTTCTTCTTCATTGACAAAAATGACAAAGGTTGGTGGTTTGGTTGCCACTTGGGTCGCATAGAAAATCTTGAGACGTTTTCCTTTGTCTGTCGGTGTTGGGTTGATGGCAATGGCATCCATAATCACATCGTTCAAGACAGCTGATGGGATACGTGTGTTTTGACTCTCGCTGATTTGCTTGATCATCTCAGGCAGTTTATGAAGACGTTGCTTGGTCAAAGCTGATACAAAGATAATCGGTGCGTAAGGCAGGTATTGGAACTGCTCACGGATATCTTCTTCCCAGTTTTTCATAGTGTGGTTGTCTTTTTCAAGCGTATCCCACTTATTGACAACGATAATCATCCCTTTACCAGCTTCATGGGCAAATCCTGCGATACGCTTGTCGTATTCACGGATGCCTTCTTCCGCATTGATGACCATCAAGACCACATCCGAGCGGTCAATCGCACGCATGGCACGCATGACAGAGTATTTCTCGGTATTTTCATAGACCTTACCAGACTTACGCATACCAGCCGTATCAATCATGGTAAACTCTTGACCATCTGTATCTGTAAAGTGGGTATCAATGGCGTCACGTGTTGTTCCAGCAACTGGACTGGCAATGACACGGTCTTCTCCCAAGATAGCATTAATCAAGCTTGATTTTCCGACGTTAGGACGACCAATCAGGCTAAACTTAATGACATCTGGATTTTCTTCTTCATATTCATTTGGAAGATTTTCTACGATTGCGTCTAGCACATCCCCTGTACCGATACCGTGGACAGATGAGATAGGCAGTGGTTCACCCAAACCGAGGGCATAAAAATCATAGATATCATTTCGCATCTCAGGGTTGTCCACCTTGTTAACTGCGAGGATAACTGGTTTGTGAGTTTTATACAGTTTACGTGCTACGTATTCGTCCGCATCGGTAATCCCTTCCTTACCAGACACGACAAAGACGATAACATCGGCTTCTTCCATAGCAATTTCTGCCTGGTGCTTGATTTGTTCCATGAAAGGAGCATCGACGTCATCGATTCCTCCTGTATCAATCATGCTAAAAGAACGATTGAGCCACTCACCCGTCGCATAGATACGGTCACGTGTCACTCCTTCGACATCTTCTACAATAGAGATTCGCTCACCAGCGATCCGATTAAATAGGGTTGATTTCCCAACATTGGGACGTCCTACAATGGCAATAGTTGGTAGGGCCATAATTTCTCACTTTCTACAATAACTTTTTCTGTTCAAGATTTTTTCTAGTTGAGCTTGGTTCAGCTTGACCAAACTGTTCGGCTAGGCGCTGACTCCAACTTGTGGTTGCACGCGCCCCAGCATAGTCCGCCTGTACACGGTCATAAGCCTCAATCACATCAACCGTTTGCTCCTGATATTCTTCCTCAAATACCACTTGATTCAATGGCAAGCGAGGTTTGACTTCGTGTTCTTCATTTGGTAGACCTAGTGCCATCCCAAAAACTGGATAAGTGTAGTCAGGCAGGTTAAAGAGCTCTGCCACTTCTTCTGACTTGTAACGAACCAAGCCAATGATAACACCACCATAGCCCAAACTTTCAGCCGCCAGCAGGGCATTTTGACCAGCAAGAGCTGCATCGACCGAACTAATCAAGAGACTTTCTACACCTTGGGGTTGGAAGGTGTCCGTATGAAGTTAGGCTCCCTTTTCTGCTCGGTTCAAGTCTCCGACAAAGAGAAGGAAAACAGCAGACTGGCGAATGGCTTCTTGAGGCACCAATTCATACAAGGCATCTTTCTTTTCTTGACTTCGTACCACAATCACAGAGTAGGATTGAAAATTCTTCCAAGACGAGGCCATTTGGGCTGCTGTCAGGATTTCAGTCAAGTCTTCCTGAGGGATGGCTTGCTCCTTAAATCTTCGAACAGACTTATGAGCTTTCATCAGTTTAATCGTTTCTGTCATCGACGGTTTACTCCTTCTAAACGAGTCTCCTCAGCCAAATAACGGATGCGTTCCATGACGCGTCTGGCTTCCCAGGTTTCGTCATTTCCATGTTTCCCTTTAGCAAAATGCAGCTCCAACTCTTCAAAGTTGAAGTTGGAAGTGAAAAAGGTCGGTAAATTTTCCTGCATCCGATATTGGAGAATGACTTGTAAGATTTCATCCCGCACCCAAGCTGTTGATTGCTCGGCACCAATATCATCTAAAATCAGGACTTCAGAAAGCTTAATCTCATCCACCAAGGTCTTGACATTACCATCACTGATGGCATTTTTTGCATCAATGACAAAGCTAGGATAGTGGAGGAGAGTTGATGAAACACCGCGTTTTTCTGATAAATCATGAGCCAAGGCAGCCACCATGAAACTTTTACCCACACCAAAGTCTCCATATAAGTAAAGGCCTTTTCGAATAGCTGGATATTGCTCCACGAAGGCTAGTAGCTTTTCAAAAACTGGCAAGCGCCCCAAATCATCCAAGTCTACTTGGGCTAAACTAGCTTTCTTGAGACTGGCTGGCAGATTGATTAACTTGAGACGGTTCTTAATAGCCGCTTCTTTTTCCGCTGCGATTAGTTCAGGTGTTTCTTCATAAGAAACATCCGCATAGCCGTGGTTCATGACCAAAATCGGCTTGTAGCCTTTGGCAATATAATCCGTATCCCCACGGAGAAACTTATCACGCTCGGTGATGTATTGATTAAACTTGGAGATACTACGATTTAATTCCTCAGGGCTGAGGGATTCTTGCTGGATAAAGGCCGCAACATCAGGATCCTTCATGATTTTCTGGACCAAATCTTGATAATGAAAACGGCTAGGTTGACGTTTGAGTACGTCTCCGACACTTTCCATCTAATCTCCTCCTTTTTCTAATCGAGCTAATAGTTCTTGTTTCTTACGTTCTAATTCCAGACGAGTTTCCTCGCTGGTTTCATTTTTATAATCTGGATTGCTCCACTTGGGTACATTGGACTTGGCAGGACCGGGTTTACTAGTCTTTTGAGCCTTACTCTTTTGCCCACGTTCACGAATGCGCAAGACTGCCTCTTCTGCCGAATGAATCTTTTGATAGGCATAATCATTGGCTACCTTCATGGCATATTTCTCATTGATGTTTGCCGAATCTACCTTATTAAAGGTCAACAAGAGAATAATATTGATGACTTCGTCCAGCAAGCCCAAACCAGCCATCTGTTGCAAGAGTTCTCTTTCAGTTTGGGTAATGGTCCCCTTGCGTGTCTGCTTGATTTCTGCCAAGAACTGCAGGGCAGTCTTACTTTTGGCTTCTTTGATAATGGTTGCCTCCTTAGGACTAAAGTCAGAGGAAACAGGCTTTTGAGCGATTTTTTCCCGCATGCGTTTGGTTGAAATAACCTGGGAAACAGCTGTTGACTTGGCCAATTGATAGGTCTCAAACCAAGTCCATTTCTTCTCCTCGGCAATGGCAAAGAGGTTTAAGACATCGGATTGTTCATCCGCAAAACGAAGCCCATCTCGAGCCATAAGCTGACGAAAATGATCTAAGTCAAAATCATTGGCCACTTTCTTCTTGAGACCAAGGTCTTCTTGACTTCCTAGTTCTGCCAAATCTGGAAAGACTTGATTGAGTGAGACAGAGATTTCTTCACCCTCAGCACTTTCAAGTTTCAAATCCTCCACAGCTGCATCGCCAATCTTTTTCTCCAAAAGTCTGCGATAAACAGGATGTTCTATGAAGTCCTGACTCGAGAGAGGAGCATGAATGGCTAGCTGATAAACGTCCCCCTTTTGATAGAGGGTCAAGAGATTGAAAGCAGATAGGATTTTCAGGGATTTTATCAGTCTATCCATCCCAAAGTTGAGATGGTTGAGAATGCTTGAAAAGAGATATTCCTTTCTGCCATTATCCCAAAAACTGATCGTATAAAGATAAAGGCTCAGTGCCTCCTGACCGATAATCGGGAGGTAGCACTGTACCAGAGATGAGGTATCTTGCGACACCCGATTATTCTTTAGATAAGAAAAACGGTCAATTGGCTTCATTTATCTTTCCTTTTTCTTTTTAGAGGACTGGGTGATTTGTTGGAGCAGACTCTCTAACTCACTCACATCCTTAAAACTACGATAGACACTGGCAAAACGCACATAGGTAATCTCGTCCAGTTCAGCCAACTCCTCCATGACGAGTGAACCAATGTCCTCACTTTGAATTTCGTTTTCATTTCGACCACGGAGTTTCTGTTCGATACGATTGACTACCATGTTGATTTCATCACTTGACACAGGACGTTTCTGGGCTGAGCGGATAATCCCATTAAAGATTTTATCTCTGGAGAATTGTTCCCGTGTGCCATCTTTTTTAACGACCACTAAGGTTCTTTCTTCTACCCGTTCGTAGGTTGTAAAACGATGTTGGCATTCATCGCACTCACGTCTTCTACGAATGGTGTTCCCTTCTTCTGCTTGGCGACTATCGATAACACTTGACTTGGTAGCCCCACATTTTGGACAACGCATCCTTTCCCTCCTTATCGTTTTCTTTTCATTATACCATTTTTTAAGCGATTCCCAAAACAATTCTTCTTTTTGCTTGACAAGTTTTTTGTTTTGTTGTATTATTTAATTAAGACAAAGGGATAAAAGAAAGGAGACCAAGATGTCCTGGACATTTGACAACAAAAAACCCATTTATTTACAGATTATGGAGAAAATCAAGCTTCAGATTGTCTCCCATGCACTGGAACCCAATCAACAACTTCCAACCGTGAGGGAGCTGGCGAGCGAGGCTGGTGTCAATCCCAACACCATCCAAAGAGCCTTGTCAGACCTCGAACGAGAAGGATTTGTCTACAGCAAGCGAACAACTGGACGATTTGTGACTGAGGATAAGGAACTAATCGCCCAATCGCGCAAACAACTATCCGAAGAAGAATTGGAACACTTCGTTTCCTCCATGACCCATTTTGGCTATGAAAAAGAAGAACTACCAGGCGTAGTCGGCGATTATATTAAAGGAGTTTAAGCCTATGTCATTACTAGCATTTGAAAATGTATCCAAATCTTATGGAGCAACCCCAGCCCTTGAAAATGTTTCTCTTGACATCCCCGCTGGAAAAATTGTTGGCCTTCTTGGGCCAAACGGTTCAGGAAAAACAACCCTGATTAAGCTAATCAATGGCCTCTTGCAGCCAGATCAAGGACGCGTCCTTATCAACGACATGGATCCAAGCCCAGCAACCAAGGCCATCGTAGCTTATTTGCCAGATACGACCTATCTCAATGAACAAATGAAGGTCAAAGAAGCCCTAACCTACTTCAAGACCTTCTATAAAGATTTCAATCTTGAACGCGCCCATCATCTGCTTGCAGACCTTGGCATTGATGAAAATAGTCGTCTCAAGAAATTATCAAAAGGAAACAAGGAAAAGGTACAACTGATTTTGGTTATGAGCCGTGATGCCCGCCTCTACGTTCTGGACGAACCCATTGGTGGAGTGGATCCAGCAGCCCGTGAGTATATACTCAATACCATTATCAATAACTACTCACCAACTTCTACCGTTTTGATTTCTACCCACTTGATTTCTGATATCGAGCCAATCTTGGATGAAATTGTCTTCCTAAAGGACGGAAAAGTCGTCCGTCAAGGCAATGTAGATGATATTCGCTATGAGTCTGGTGAATCCATTGACCAACTCTTCCGTCAGGAATTTAAGGCCTAAGCAAAGGAGATTATTATGTTTTGGAATTTAGTTCGCTACGAATTTAAAAATGTTAACAAGTGGTATTTAGCCCTTTACGCTGCCGTTCTAGCCCTTTCTGCCCTTATCGGAATACAGACACAACATTATAACAATCTACCTGTCAAAGAAAGTCAACCTACTATGCTACTTTTTCTAGCTACAGTCTTTGGTGGCTTGATGCTTACACTTGGAATTTCAACCATCTTCTTGATTATTAAACGATTCAAAGGAAGTGTCTATGACCGACAAGGCTATCTGACTTTAACCTTGCCAGTTTCTGAACACCATATCATCACAGCCAAACTAATCGGTGCTTTTATCTGGTCGTTGATTAGCACTGCTGTCTTACTCCTATGTATCTATATTATCTTATTGTCAACAAATTATAATGAAGTTCAACTTTCTACTCTTCTGTCATTTGTTGGAGAACATTTTACCGGCTTTGGTCTTACTGTCTTATCCTTCCTGCTTAGTACAATTTCATTTATCCTCTGCATTTACTTGGCCATTTCCATCGGACAACTTTTCAATGAATACCGTACAGCACTCGCTGTTGCAGCCTACATTGGTATCCGAATCGTCATTGGAATTATAGAAGTCTTCTTCAATACCAGTGCTAACTTCTATGTCAATTCACTTGCAGGATTTAATGATAATTTCTATATGGGAGCAAGCGTAGGCATTGTTGAAGAACTCATATTCATAGCTATTTTTTACCTCGGAACCTACTATATTTTGAGAAACAAGGTTAATTTGCAATAATTTTAAAATCCAAAAGGATAACATCTCATCACAGAGAGGCTATCCTTTTTCTTTTATCTCATTTTCGGTCTAACTTTATTTAAAAAACAAATCCTTTTAAATCTGATTTAAAGGTCTTATTTAATTTCTCTATTGTGACACTATCATTATATTCCTTACATATTTTCATAGCTTTGGAACATTCTTTTTTACCTAACTCTACTTGATTCGTTTTTATGAGATAAATACCTTTTAAAAAAAGTAAATAATTCTTTTCAAAATAATATCCTTGTCTAGTCAGTAAATTTTCTAAATCATCTATAAAAAATTGAGCGCTATCTAACAAATTGTTTTTTAATAATAATTCTAAATTAAATAAATATAAAGGAATTACTCTATGTGTCCCCATATCTGTTTTTAAAAAATGTCGTGTTTTCTTGATTACCACTCTATATAGTAAGCTTATGGTCTTAGTATTCATAAAAAACACTGAATTATAGAAAATTTTCAGTTCATACTCCATCCAATTATCTACAGAAAGCAAATACTTGATTAGCTCATTACATTTAGATGCATTGTAAGGAAGGTTTGCAAGGCGATTAATCTGTTGTTCAGCAATCAATTTTATGTGAAAATTGCATAAACTTTTTTCCTGCTTTTGTTTTAGCTCTATTTTATCCACTAATTCTTGAAGTAGAAATATATCTGAAGAGTTCACAGCATGTTCTAGTTCTTCAAAAAAGCATTCTTTTTTGGAATAATAGCAATGGACTAATTCTTCAAATTCCGAAAATGAGATCCCCAGGCGATTTAACAAAATATAAAAATGATCAATAGATAATTTTGTAATCCCATTTTCGAAACGAGAAATAGTTGACTCACTAATCTTATCACAAGCCAAATCTTTAAGACGAAAATTTTTTGAAATACGGATATCCTTTAAAACTGCTCCAAAATTTTCCATACTATCCCTCTTCCATTTCTGCAAAAAATTAAACCTGTTTTTTTATTTGTGATATGATTATGATTATACAAAAATAAAACAGAAAGGACAATATGATTATGAAAAAAATTTTATTGTCATCAGTTGCTTTACTGAGCCTAGTGGCAACACTACCAGTAAATAGTCCAGTTTCTGCTCAAGAATCTTTCTCTCCCTAGGCTTATAGTCACTCCAATGGCCGTTGGTGGTATAAACATTCTGACAGTTCTTACACTAGAAACGGGTGAAACATCAACGAGAGCAGTACCTATCGAAGATGTTAATGCTATGGAAAAGGTTTTTAGTAACCAAAATTTTAGCAAAGTTGTTCGTTTCCCAGATAAAACAAAAGCTGAGATTATTGCAAATATGCAAGAACTATTTGAATCTTCTAGCAAAAGCGATGTGAACCACCTTTACTTGTCATGGAAGAAAAAACTGTACGATATCTATTGGTAGCGATCAAACGGCATTTTCAGGTTGGGATTCACTTCAAAATAAAATTATTTCGCCTATGGCAGACACCAATACTGACGGAAAAATCACTTTAAAGGAACTGTATCAATACTCTTATCCTCTAGTCCTTGAAGCTGCATCAAGCAGTAATAAGGAGCAACATGTATCAATTTATCCAGAAAACAGTCAATTTGTTTTATTTCAAAAATAAGGAGTTAAGAAAATGAAAGTATCAAAAAAAATCACATTATTTGGTTTGTCTCTAGCAGGTTTAGCTTTACTAGCTTTCCCTCATTCAGGAAAGGCCTTCGAATTGGAAGAAGAATGGGTTATTAAGGGTGGCGTTTGGTATCAAGATGGCAAAATTCTTCGATTTAATAATGGCCATGAAGTAGATATCAAAGTCTTGAATTTGCCAAAAACTGAGAAAATCGAGTGGACGGTCAGTCTCAATGGTCAAGATCAGACAGTCAATTTCCTAGGTCAAGAAAAGGACAAGTCTATGGTCGGTACAGAGGGGCGTTATCTAAATTTCTACGTTCCTTATGGCTATAGAGGAGATATCAAGGTAGAAGCTAAGAGTGGAAATGAAGTAAAGACCTGGTCCACTAAAGTGGTAGATGATGTATATAATGGTGGAAAAAGTGGCTACTACCGTATTGAAGAATCAAAAGACCGTTACACCTACCTTGATACAAAATGGGACTATCAAACCAAGACTTACACTGCCACTTTACCAGAAACTGTCAATGGTCAAAAAGTATATGCTTGGGAAGACTATGACCATGGTGAGTTAAAACTTACAAAACCAGAATCTATCAGTCATTTCTACAAGGGGGGAGGAGCCTTCCGAGAACTTTATCCGATTGTAAAAGCAGAAAGCTGGCTAAAATCAGACAAAAACTGGTACTATCAAAAACAAGGGCAATTAGTGCAGAACGATTGGGTTTATGACAAGGGAACTTGGTACTTTATGAATGATAAAGGAGTCATGTTCAATAAAACTTGGCTCTATCAAGGTGGCAACTGGTATGCCTTTAAATCATCAGGAGCTATGATTGCTAGCGATTGGCTATATGATAATAACTCTTGGTATTACCTAAAAGACTCAGGTGCTATGGCGACAGGTTGGATCAAAGATAATGGATCTTGGTATTACCTAAGCAATTCAGGTGCTATGTTAACAGGCTGGGTCAAAGACGGTGGATCTTGGTATTACCTTGCTTCATCAGGTAAGATGCTTCACAATACCTACACACCAGATGGTTACTATGTAGATGCCAGTGGCGCTTGGAAATAACCTAAAGTACACATTTTATTCCATTAGCTATTAGTGTACCTGCTCAGACTAAATATTATCAGAGCTACAAAAAATCTAGATAATAATACAAAAAGCGAATCGAAACAATGAATTCTGTTTTGTTCGCTTTTTATTTAATCTGTTACATTTTGACATTTTCATTTAATTGTATATCTCCCCAAAATTTATATTTTTATATGAAGCATTTGAGATAAAGGAGTATAATAATTTTAAAACTGATTACATATATATCGATAAGGAGGTCAACTCTTTATGCTGAGAAGATTTGTTGCTAAGAAGCACCTCATACTTTACTTCTTTTCTATTGCCATTACTTGGCTGGAAGCGATTATCACGCCAGCCCTTGTTCAAAATATTGTTGCTAGTTTTACCAATCAAGAACTAGGACTTCTTTGGAAAGTTCTGATTCTAGGAATCCTTGGAAACCTCATTCTCTTACTGGGTTTGGCTGGAAAACGCTATTACTACGCCCGTTTGATTACTGACTTCAAATATGGAATCAAGAGTGCTATTTTCAAGCGATTTTTAAACAGTTATGAGATTGATGAAAAGGATATTTTGTCCGATCTAGAAAACGACGCCAAGCAACTAGAAGAAAGCTATATTGAGCCAACGGTTATCATTATTTCTTCTCTTGGTTTCACCACTGTGTCCATTCTCTATGCCCTATGGACCAATTTTTACCTGGGCTTAATTTTCATCCTCTTCTACTCCTTTCCTGTCCTCTGCAGTGCTATCGGATCCAAGCGTTTGGACGCACTTTCTGAAAAGCGGTCCACTGTTAACCAGAGCTACTTAGCAAGCTTGACAAATTTTATTGGTGGCAGCCAACAAATTCGCCATTATCAGGGACAAGACTTCTTTTTTGCTCGCTACCAGAAACAATTACAAACCGGTCTGGATGCCGAAATCAACTATGAAAAACAACGCACTTTAAACAGTCTCTTGATCAATAGCATCGATGCCTTTTGCTCCGTCACCCCTATCGTCATCGGTGGCTTTATGACCTACTATAATTATTTAGATGCGGCTAGTTTTGTGGCTATCTATCTAGTTTCCCATAATATCGGCTATCAATTTCAAGAGTTGGCTTACTTTACCAACACCCGAAAAGCGACTCAAACTCTTCTTAACAAATACCAAAAACTTTTGGGTCAGTCGGACTCCATCTCACCTAGAAACATAGAAAATATTTTCCCTATCCAGCTTAACACCATCTCCCTAGAAAAAGAGGGGAATATCCTCCTGTCTCCGATTTCCATGCACATCAAGCAAGGAGAAAAAATTGCCATTATCGGCGAAAGTGGCTCTGGTAAAACAACCCTGCTCAATATCATTCATGGAGAAGAGATACCAACAAGTGGACAGATTAGCTTTGCTGATCAAAACCTGTCCCGTCAAGAAATCACAAGCATTAGTTCCTATATCCTCCAAGATAGCCATTACTTTGATACGCTCTCTCTAGAAGACAATATCCTTCTAGGACTGGATAAAAAGGAGGAACGTTTAACCCATATCCTCAAAAAAACAGGATTAGAACATTTGAAAAATCGAACACTCAGCAGCGACAGTCTATCTGGTGGCGAGAAACAACGCCTAGAAATCGCTCGCGCCCTCTATCATGATAGCCAACTCATCTTAGCAGATGAGATTAAGGCCAATCTTGACTTGGAAAATAGCAGAAAGATTAGTGACTTGCTCTTCTCCCTACCTCAAACAGTTATTGAAGTCATTCACCACTATACAGAAGAAGACTTAAAACACTACGATCAAGTCATTCACCTAAGCAAAGAAAAGTAGTGCTCTATCACATACGATTTTAAAAAGCAAGGAACCAAAATTGAACTGCACCCCAAAAGTTAGACAGAAAAAATCTAACTTTTGGGGTGCTTTTATTATGAAATTAACTTATGATGAT
>CAJNBP010000020.1 GCA_905221035.1 bacterium
CGCTCAACCAATTGGAACAAGCCATTGTAGACTATATTGATTACTACAACAATAAACGAATTAAGGTAAAACTAAAAAGACTCAGTCCTGTGCAATACAGAACTAAATCCTTCGGATAAATTAATTGTCTAACTTTTTGGGGTCAGTACAAAGGAGCCTAGTTCATGTATCTACCAATCTTGTATCCGTGGTTTATTAAGTTATTTTTTAAATAAAATTTGATTTGGTTATTTATTTTCGAATAAATAGGTAAGAGGGAAAAGAAAGGAGTTTGGTTTATGTATCTACCAATTTTCTATCCATGGTTTACTAAATTATTTTTCAAATAAATTTAATTTAGTTGTACATTTTCGAAAATTTTTTTCGAATAGATAGGTAAGAGGGAAAAGAAAGGAGCCTGGTTTATGTATCTACCAATTTTCTATCCATGGTTTACTAAATTATTTTTCAAATAAATTTAATTAGTTGTACATTTTCGAAAATTTTTTTCGAATAAATAAGTAAGAAGAAAAGGAAGGAGCCTGGTTTATGTATCTACCAATCTTGTATCCATGGTTTACTAAATTATTTTTCAAATAAAATTTAATTTAGTTGTACATTTTCGAAATTTTTTTCGAATAGATAAGTGAGAAGAAGAGGAAAGGAGATTAGAAATGATTATTTCAGCTATTTATCCAACTTGGCTATTTAAGTGGCTTAGAGGCTAAACATTAAAGATATAACAAAACATAAAAATTGAGGAGAAAAAAGATGACAAATTTTGACAAAATGGAACAGAACTTTGTAGCTCTTACAGAAGAAGAGTTGATGAATGTAGATGGGGGAGCAATTCCTCTTGTAGCTTGGGTAATCGCTAATCCTGTGACGGCAGCCAAAATTGCTGGTGGAGTTGCTGCAGTGGGAATTGCAGGTTATCATTATGTGACAGGTAAGTGGTAAAAATTAAAGGAGAAATTGCTATGGAAAAATCTATTTTAAAATTTGAAAAAATGACTAATACAGACTTGCAGGAAATTCAAGGGGGAGCATTACCTCTCCTTATCCCTATTGCCGCTGGTTTTGTTAAAGGATTTGTATATACTGGTGGAGCTATTCTGACAACTCGAGCACTCTTGTCAGGTAATTAGGAGTTTCTTATGAAACAATTCTTATTAGGTTTTGCTGAGGGTTATTTTATCGTATCGCTCATAATCTACATCGCAACGTATGTGATATTGAAAAATCCGATCAATACCCTATTTTATCCAGAAATTTACCCTGTTTTATTTGGGCTCTTTTATCTAGGATATAAGGCCAATAAAAAGCAAGTAGAGTGAGCAGTTAAGAATGACTTGTTAGCCTTCGCTGAAAAATGGCTGGGGTAGAATCTAAGGATGCATCACAATGGAGTTTAAAAGGAGTAACTATGAATCGTAATTTAGAACGGTGTTATCTATTCTGACTAGGAATGGATCATACCAGAGGTGGCTTATAAATAACGGGGACATTGGAAATTGAAGTAACTTTAAATAGGATGTCGTAAATGTTGCTATCAATGATTTATTTGTCCCAAGCTTGCCTAGGGTGTCAGTAAAACATCACTTTCCTTTCATATCATATTTTTAGTAGGTAGGACGTTTGTTCTGCCTATTTTTTGCCAAAAAAGTGCAGTTGAGGTGTTTATTTGGAGTTTTACATATATTTTTGATAAAATAGGTATAGAAATTAGGAGAGTTGAAGAAAAGGAATGAAGAAGGTTTTAAAATATTTTTTAGTATTTATTTTTCTATTTTTGATGAATATTTTCATCTTTAAGATACTAGCAACTCTGGGATTTCAGCTGACAATGAGTGAAAAGAGTTATATTGTACCACCTCTGTTTTCGATTATCGTTTTATATATGATTGACAAAAGAATTAGGAAGAAAAAGAAATAAATATATATTTTGGGTAGAGCGTTTGTTCTGCCTATTTTTTTATCCCAAAAGTGCATTTGGGAGGGAGATAGGCGCATTTGGGAAGGAAGTCCAGTTTTTGTTTGGAAATTGGGGTAAGATAGGTATTATCAGATGAGTTTATACTCTTCGAAAATCAAATTCAAACCACGTCAACGTCGCCTTGCCGTGTAGATGTGACTGACTTCGTCAGTCTTATCTACAACCTCAAAACAGTGTTTTGAGCTGACTTCGTCAGTTCTATCTACGACCTCAAAGCCGTGCTTTGAGCAGTCTGCGGCTAGTTTGCTCTTTGATTTTCATTGAGTATTAGGAAAAGGAGATGAATATGAAATTTGGGAAACGTCACTATCGTCCGCAGGTGGATCAGATGGACTGCGGTGTAGCTTCATTAGCTATGGTCTTTGGCTACTATGGTAGCTATTATTCTTTGGCTCACTTACGAGAATTGGCCAAGACAACCATGGATGGGACGACAGCCTTGGGCTTGGTCAAGGTGGCAGAGGAGATTGGTTTTGAGACGCGAGCAATTAAGGCGGATATGACGCTCTTTGACTTGCCAGATTTGACTTTTCCTTTTGTTGCCCATGTGCTTAAGGAAGGGAAATTGCTCCACTACTATGTGGTGACTGGGCAGGATAAGGAAAGTATTCATATTGCCGATCCAGATCCCGGGGTGAAGTTGACTAAACTGCCACGTGAGCGTTTTGCGGAAGAATGGACAGGAGTGACTCTGTTTATGGCACCGAGTCCAGACTACAAGCCTCATAAGGATCAAAAGAATGGTCTGCTCTCTTTTATCCCTATATTAGTGAAACAGCGTGGCTTGATCGCTAATATCGTTTTGGCAACACTCTTGGTAACCTTGATTAACATTGTGGGTTCTTATTATCTGCAGTCTATCATTGATACCTATGTGCCAGATCAGATGCGTTCGACGTTGGGGATTATTTCTATTGGTTTGGTCATCGTCTACATCCTTCAGCAGATCTTGTCTTATGCTCAGGAGTATCTCTTGCTTGTTTTGGGGCAACGCTTGTCGATTGATGTGATTTTATCCTACATCAAGCATGTGTTTCACCTGCCTATGTCCTTTTTTGCGACACGTCGTACAGGGGAAATCGTGTCTCGTTTTACAGATGCTAACAGTATCATTGATGCGCTGGCTTCGACCATTCTTTCGATTTTCTTGGATGTATCAACAGTTGTCATTATTTCTCTTGTTTTATTTTCACAAAATACCAATCTCTTTTTCATGACCTTATTGGCGCTTCCTATCTATACAGTGATTATCTTTGCCTTTATGAAGCCGTTTGAAAAGATGAATCGGGATACCATGGAAGCCAATGCGGTTCTGTCTTCTTCTATCATCGAGGACATCAACGGTATTGAGACTATCAAGTCTTTGACCAGTGAAAGTCAGCGTTACCAAAAGATTGACAAGGAATTTGTGGATTATCTGAAAAAATCCTTTACCTATAGTCGGGCAGAGAGTCAGCAAAAGGCTCTGAAAAAAGTTGCTCATCTCTTACTTAATGTCGGCATTCTCTGGATGGGAGCTGTTCTAGTCATGGATGGCAAGATGAGTTTGGGGCAGTTGATTACCTATAATACTTTGCTTGTTTATTTTACCAATCCTTTGGAAAATATCATCAATCTGCAAACCAAACTTCAGACAGCGCAGGTTGCCAATAATCGTCTAAATGAAGTGTATCTGGTAGCTTCGGAGTTTGAGGAGAAGAAAACGGTTGAGGATTTGAGCTTGATGAAGGGAGATATGACCTTCAAGCAGGTTTCCTACAAGTATGGCTATGGTCGAGATGTCTTGTCAGATATCAATTTGACCATTCCCCAAGGTTCTAAAGTGGCTTTTGTGGGGATTTCAGGGTCAGGTAAGACGACTTTGGCTAAGATGATGGTTAATTTTTACGACCCAAGTCAAGGGGAGATTAGTCTGGGTGGTGTCAATCTCAATCAGATTGATAAAAAGGCCTTGCGCCAGTACATCAACTACCTGCCTCAACAGCCCTATGTCTTTAACGGAACGATTTTGGAGAATCTTCTTCTGGGGGCTAAGGAGGGGACGACACAGGAGGATATTCTGCGAGCAGTTGAATTGGCTGAGATTCGGGAGGATATCGAGCGGATGCCCCTGAATTACCAGACAGAATTGACTTCGGATGGGGCAGGGATTTCAGGTGGACAACGTCAGAGAATTGCTTTGGCGCGTGCTCTCTTGACAGATGCGCCGGTCTTGATTTTGGATGAGGCGACCAGCAGTCTGGATATCTTGACTGAGAAGCGAATTGTCGATAATCTCATGGCTTTAGACAAGACCTTGATTTTCATTGCTCACCGCTTGACCATTGCTGAGCGGACAGAGAAGGTTGTTGTCTTGGATCAAGGCAAGATTATTGAAGAAGGAAAGCATGCTGATTTGCTTGCACAGGGTGGCTTTTACGCCCATTTGGTGAATAGCTAGAAAGAGGAGAGGATGAAACCAGAATTTTTAGAAAGTGCGGAGTTTTATAATCGTCGTTACCATAATTTTTCCAGTCGGGTGATTGTACCCATGTCCCTTCTGCTCGTGTTTTTGCTTGGCTTTGCAACTTTTGCAGAGAAGGAGATGAGTTTGTCAACTCGGGCTACTGTCGAGCCTAGTCGCATCCTTGCAAATATCCAGTCAACCAGCAACAATCGCATTCTTGTCAATCATTTGGAAGAAAATAAGCTGGTTAAGAAAGGGGATCTTCTGCTTCAATATCAGGAAGGGGCAGAAGGTGTTCAAGCGGAGGCTTATGCCAGTCAGTTGGACATGCTCAAGGATCAAAAAAAGCAATTGGAGTATTTGCAAAAGAGCCTACAAGAGGGGACGGATTACTTTCCAGAGGAGGATAAGTTTGGCTACCAAGCCACCTTTCGCGACTACATCAGTCAAGCAGGCAGTCTTAGGGCTAGTACATCGCAACAAAACGAGACCATCGCGTCTCAGAATGCAGCAGCTAGTCAGACTCAAGCCGAAATCGGAAACCTCATCAGCCAAACAGAGGCTAAAATTCGTGATTACCAGACAGCTAAGTCAGCTATTGAAACAGGTGCTTCCTTGGCCAGTCAGAATTTAGCCTACTCTCTCTACCAGTCCTATAAGTCTCAGGGGGAGGAAAACCCGCAAGCTAAAGCTCAGGCTGTTGCGCAGGTTGAAGCACAGCTTTCTCAGTTAGAATCTAGTCTTGCTACTTACCGTGTCCAGTATGCAGGTTCAGGTACCCAGCAAGCCTATGCGTCAGGTTTAAGCAGTCAATTGGAATCTCTCAAATCCCAACACTTGGCAAAGGTTGGTCAAGAATTGACCCTTCTAGACCAGAAAATCTTGGAGGCAGAGTCAGGCAAGAAGGTGCAGGGAAATCTTCTAGATAAGGGGAAAATTACGGCCAGTGAGGATGGGGTGCTTCATCTTAATCCTGAGACTAGTGATTCTACCATGGTAGCAGAAGGTGCCCTACTAGCCCAACTCTATCCGTCCTTGGAAAAAGAAGGGAAAGCCAAACTCATAGCCTATCTTAGTTCAAAAGATGTAGCAAGAGTCAAGGTCGGTGATTCTGTTCGCTATACTACGACTCATGATGCCAATAATCAAATTTTCCTAGATTCTACTATTACAAGTATTGATGCGACAGCTACTAAGACTGAGAAAGGGAATTTCTTTAAAATCGAGTCGGAGATCGATCTGACTGCTGAGCAGGCAGAAAAACTTCGGTACGGGGTGGAAGGTCGTCTGCAGATGATTACGGGTAAGAAAAGTTACTTACGTTATTATTTGGACCAATTTTTGAATAAAGAGTAATGTTCGTGTTTTTAGAGTTATACTCAATGAAAATCAAAGAGCAAACTAGAAAACTAGCCGCAGGCTATACTTGAGTACGGCAAGGCGACGTTGACGCGGTTTGAATTTGATTTTCGAAGAGTATTAAATGATTTTAAAACTGTGAGAAAGATACTTCTTGCAGTTTTTTCTTTACGATTCTTGCTTTGCACTTGCTATTTATTCGGTTAAATTCTTGTAATTTTAGGTTTTTTGTGGTAGAATGTGCTAAAGTAATACGAAAGGCGAACTTTAAAATGTCAAAACAATTGATCTATTCGGGAAAAGCTAAAGATATCTATACAACTGAGGATGAAAATCTTATTATTTCAAGTTACAAGGACCAGGCGACTGCTTTCAATGGTGTCAAGAAGGAGCAGATTGCGGGTAAGGGAGTGTTGAATAATCAGATTTCATCTTTTATTTTTGAGAAATTAAATGCGGCCGGTGTGGCGACTCACTTTGTGGAGAAAATTTCGGACACGGAACAGCTCAATAAAAAGGTTGAGATTATTCCTTTGGAAGTTGTGCTTCGCAACTATACGGCTGGTTCCTTTTCAAAACGTTTTGGCGTGGATGAGGGCATCGCATTTGAGACTCCGATTGTCGAATTTTACTACAAAAATGATGACTTGGATGATCCATTTATCAATGACGAGCATGTGAAATTCCTAAAGATTGCGTATGACCAGCAGATTTCCTACTTGAAAGAAGAAACTCGTCGAATCAATGAACTCTTGAAAGCCTGGTTTGCTGAGATTGGGCTTAAGTTGATTGACTTTAAGCTAGAGTTCGGTTTTGACAAGGATGGCAAGATTATCTTGGCAGACGAATTTTCACCAGATAACTGCCGTTTGTGGGATGCGGATGGCAACCACATGGACAAGGATGTTTTCCGTAGAGGTCTCGGAGAATTGACAGATGTTTATGAGATTGTCTGGGAAAAGTTACAAGGTTTAAAATAACAACCTTAGGGTCATTAGGAACATTGCAAGAGCTGAAATAAAGGAATAAGAATTGATGGATAAACGTATTTTTGTTGAAAAAAAGGCTGATTTTCAGGTCAAGTCAGAGAGCTTAGTTAGAGAACTCCAGCATAACTTGGGACTTTCAAGCTTGAAAAGTATTCGTATTGTGCAAGTGTATGATGTCTTTGATTTGGCAGAGGACTTGTTTGCGCCTGCAGAGAAACATATTTTCTCTGAGCAGGTGACGGATCATGTCTTGGACGAAGCGACTGTGCAGGCGGATCTTGCTAACTATGCTTTCTTTGCCATTGAAAGCCTGCCAGGGCAGTTTGACCAGCGTGCAGCTTCTTCACAGGAAGCCTTGCTTTTACTGGGAAGTTCGAGTGACGTGACAGTCAATACAGCCCAACTGTACTTGGTCAATAAGGATATTGATGAGACTGAGTTGGAAGCAGTCAAAAACTACTTGCTCAATCCAGTTGATTCTCGTTTCCAGGACATCAAGACTGGGATTGCCAAGCAGGAATTTTCAGAGTCAGACAAGACCATTCCCAAATTGACTTTCTTTGAAAGTTATAGGGCAGAAGACTTTGCCCGCTACAAGGCCGAGCAAGGGATGGCTATGGAAGTGGATGATTTGCTCTTTATCCAAGACTATTTCAAGTCAATCGGGCGCGTGCCGACGGAAACAGAACTCAAGGTTTTGGACACTTACTGGTCTGACCACTGCCGTCATACGACTTTTGAAACAGAGTTGAAACAGATTGATTTCTCAGCATCGAAATTCCAAAAGCAATTGCAGGCGACTTATGACAAGTATATTGCCATGCGTGATGAGTTGGGGCGTTCTGAAAAACCGCAAACCTTGATGGATATGGCGACTATTTTCGGTCGTTATGAGCGTGCTAATGGACGTTTGGATGATATGGAAGTGTCAGATGAAATCAATGCTTGCTCAGTAGAAATCGAAGTGGATGTTGATGGTGTGAAAGAGCCATGGCTCCTAATGTTCAAGAATGAAACTCACAACCACCCAACGGAAATTGAGCCATTTGGTGGAGCAGCTACTTGTATCGGTGGTGCTATTCGTGACCCATTGTCAGGTCGCTCCTACGTTTACCAAGCCATGCGTATCTCTGGTGCGGGTGATATTACAGCACCGATTTCGGAAACTCGCGCTGGGAAATTGCCACAACAGGTTATTTCTAAAACAGCGGCTCATGGCTATTCTTCATATGGTAACCAGATTGGGCTTGCAACGACCTATGTTCGTGAATACTTCCACCCAGGCTTTGTAGCTAAACGCATGGAGCTAGGTGCAGTTGTTGGTGCGGCTCCCAAGGGTAATGTCGTTCGTGAAAAACCTGAGGCGGGCGATGTGATTATTCTACTCGGTGGGAAGACTGGTCGTGATGGTGTCGGTGGTGCGACAGGGTCTTCTAAGGTTCAAACGGTTGAGTCTGTAGAGACTGCTGGAGCTGAGGTCCAAAAAGGGAATGCTATCGAAGAACGTAAGATTCAACGTCTTTTCCGTAATGGGGACGTGACACGTCTTATCAAGAAATCAAATGACTTTGGCGCTGGTGGTGTCTGTGTGGCTATTGGTGAATTGGCAGATGGTCTTGAAATCGACCTTAATAAAGTGCCTCTTAAATACCAAGGTTTGAATGGTACAGAAATTGCTATCTCTGAATCACAAGAACGGATGGCAGTCGTGGTTCGTCCTGAAGATGTGGATGCCTTCGTTGCCGAATGTAACAAAGAAAATATTGATGCTGTTGTGGTGGCGACAGTAACTGAAAAACCAAATCTAGTCATGCACTGGAATGGTGAAACCATTGTAGACTTGGAACGTCGTTTCCTTGATACCAATGGTGTGCGCGTGGTCGTCGATGCCAAGGTTGTCGATAAGGATGTCAAACTCCCAGAAGAACGTCAAACATCTGCTGATACACTTGAAGCAGATACCCTTGCGGTTCTGTCTGATCTCAACCACACTAGTCAAAAAGGTTTGCAAACCATCTTTGACTGTTCGGTCGGTCGTTCAACGGTTAATCACCCACTTGGTGGTCGTTACCAACTCACACCAACTGAGGCATCTGTGCAAAAATTACCAGTTCAACACGGTGTGACTCATACTGCGTCAGTCATGGCTCAAGGATTCAACCCATATGTAGCAGAATGGTCTCCATACCATGGTGCTGCTTATGCAGTTATCGAAGCTACGGCTCGTCTAGTAGCGACAGGTGCCAACTGGTCTAAGGCCCGTTTCTCTTACCAAGAGTATTTCGAACGCATGGATAAACAGGCAGAGCGTTTCGGTCAGCCAGTAGCAGCCCTTCTAGGCTCTATCGAAGCACAAATCCAGCTTGGCTTGCCATCTATCGGTGGTAAGGACTCTATGTCTGGGACCTTTGAAGAATTGACTGTACCACCAACCTTGGTTGCCTTTGGGGTAACGACGGCAGATAGCCGTAAGGTGCTTTCTCCTGAGTTCAAAACTGCTGGGGAAAACATCTACTACATCCCAGGACAAGCCCTCTCTGCAGAGATTGATTTTGATTTGATTAAGTCTAACTTTGCTCAATTTGAAGCCCTTCAAAAGGCTCACAAAGTAACATCTGCATCAGCTGTCAAATACGGTGGTGTCGTTGAAAGCTTGGCCCTCGCTACCTTTGGGAACAATATCGGTGCAGAGGTGACCTTGCCTAAACTTGAAACAGCCTTGACAGCACAATTGGGCGGATTTGTCTTCACATCGCCTCAAGAAATTGCTGGAGTGGAGAAAATTGGTCAAACAAGTGCAGACTTTACACTCCTTGTCAACGGTGTGAAGCTAGATGGACACAAGCTTGACAGTGCCTTCCAAGGAAAACTAGAAGAAGTTTATCCAACTGAATTTGCCCAAGCTAAAGAACTGGAAGAAGTTCCAGCTGTAACTTCTGATGTAATCATCAAAGGAAAAGAAAAGGTTCAAAAACCTGTGGTTTACATCCCAGTCTTCCCAGGAACCAACTCAGAATATGATTCAGCTAAGGCCTTCGAAAAAGAAGGTGCAGAAATTAACTTGGTGCCATTCGTGACCTTGAATGAAGAAGCCATTGTCAAGTCAGTTGAAACTATGGTTGACAATATAGGCAAGGCAAACATTCTCTTCTTTGCAGGTGGATTCTCGGCTGCGGACGAGCCAGATGGTTCAGCTAAGTTTATCGTCAACATTTTGCTTAATGAAAAAGTGCGTGCATCTATTGATAGCTTTATCGCTCGTGGGGGCTTAATTATCGGTATCTGTAATGGCTTCCAGGCCTTAGTCAAATCAGGTCTTCTTCCATACGGAAACTTCGAGGATGCCAGCAGCACGAGTCCAACCCTTTTCTACAATGATGCCAACCAACACGTGGCCAAGATGGTGGAAACTCGGATTGCCAATACCAACTCACCATGGTTGGCTGGAGTACAAGTGGGCGATATCCATGCCATTCCAGTATCGCACGGTGAAGGGAAATTTGTCGTGACGGCTGAGGAATTTGCGGAGCTCCGTGACAATGGTCAAATCTTTAGCCAATACGTTGACTTTGACGGCAAACCAAGTATGGATTCTAAGTACAATCCGAATGGTTCGGTAAATGCCATCGAAGGAATTACCAGCAAGAACGGTCAAATCATCGGTAAGATGGGACACTCAGAACGTTATGAAGACGGTCTTTTCCAAAATATTCCAGGAAATAAAGACCAGCACCTATTCGCGTCAGCGGTGCGTTATTTCACAGGGAAATAAAAGGTATAAAAAATGACATACGAAGTAAAATCTCTTAATGAAGAATGTGGTGTTTTCGGTATCTGGGGGCATCCAGATGCTGCTAAATTGACCTATTTTGGTCTCCACAGTCTTCAGCACCGTGGTCAGGAGGGGGCAGGAATCCTCTCCAATGACCAAGGGAAACTAAAGCGCCATCGTGACATGGGCCTTTTATCAGAAGTATTCAGAAATCCTGCTAATTTGGATAAATTGACAGGAACTGGTGCGATTGGACATGTACGTTATGCGACTGCTGGCGAAGCTTCTGTAGATAATATCCAGCCCTTCCTTTTCCGTTTTCACGATATGCAGTTTGGATTGGCTCATAATGGGAATCTGACCAATGCTGCCTCTCTCAAGAGAGAATTGGAAGAACGAGGAGCGATTTTCAGCGCGACTTCGGACTCGGAAATCTTGGCTCATCTCATTCGTCGTAGTCACAATCCTAGCCTGATGGGCAAAATCAAGGAGGCGCTCAGCCTTGTCAAAGGTGGCTTTGCTTATATCCTGCTGTTTGAGGACAAGTTGATTGCTGCTCTTGACCCAAATGGTTTCCGTCCGCTTTCTATCGGGAAAATGGCTAATGGAGCGGTGGTTGTTTCCTCTGAAACCTGCGCTTTTGAAGTCATTGGTGCTGAATGGATTCGTGATTTGAAGCCAGGTGAGATTGTGATCATTGATGACAAGGGAATCCAGTATGATAGCTATACAGATGATACTCAGTTAGCAATCTGTTCTATGGAGTATATCTATTTTGCTCGCCCTGATTCTAACATTCATGGTGTCAATGTCCATACGGCACGTAAACGTATGGGTGCCCAATTGGCGCGTGAATTCAAGCATGAGGCGGATATTGTAGTCGGTGTGCCCAATTCTTCCCTAAGCGCGGCTATGGGATTTGCGGAAGAGTCTGGGCTACCAAATGAAATGGGCCTCATCAAGAACCAATACACCCAACGTACCTTTATCCAACCGACTCAAGAATTGCGGGAGCAAGGGGTACGGATGAAACTGTCTGCTGTTTCAGGCGTTGTAAAAGGCAAGCGTGTGGTTATGATTGATGACTCTATTGTACGTGGAACAACCTCTCGTCGTATCGTTCAGCTCTTGAAAGAAGCGGGTGCAACTGAGGTTCACGTTGCTATTGGCAGTCCAGCACTAGCTTATCCATGTTTCTACGGGATTGATATCCAGACCCGTCAGGAGCTGATTGCGGCTAATCATACGGTCGAAGAAACTCGCCAAATCATTGGTGCGGACAGTCTGACTTATCTTTCTGTTGAGGGGTTGATTGATTCAATTGGTATTGAAACAGATGCGCCAAATGGTGGTCTCTGTGTCGCTTATTTTGACGGTGACTACCCAACACCTCTCTATGATTATGAAGAAGACTATCGTAGAAGTTTGGAAGAAAAGACCAGTTTTTATAAATAGACAATAGATCCTCCATTAAAGAAAAGGAATATAAAAATGACAAATAAAAATGCTTATGCTCCACGTCTCACTACTGACTAAAAGCTAAAGCATTTGTCAGTAGACGCTTTCTCCTATGGGACCAAAGCTAGAGACCTGACTAGTATTTTTAGATAAAATAATTGTTTATCTAAAAATACGTCGCAGTCTTTCCCAAAAAAAGAAAAGGAAAAATAAAATGGCAAATAAAAATGCGTACGCTCAATCTGGTGTGGATGTTGAAGCGGGTTATGAAGTTGTTGAACGGATTAAAAAGCACGTGGCTCGTACGGAGCGTGCAGGTGTCATGGGAGCTCTGGGTGGCTTTGGCGGTATGTTTGACCTTTCGAAGACTGGGGTTAAAGAACCCGTCTTGATTTCAGGGACTGATGGTGTCGGAACTAAGCTCATGCTGGCTATCAAGTACGACAAGCACGATACCATCGGTCAGGACTGTGTGGCCATGTGTGTTAATGACATCATCGCTGCAGGTGCTGAGCCTCTCTATTTTCTCGACTATGTGGCGACAGGGAAGAATGAACCAGCTAAACTAGAACAAGTAGTCGCTGGTGTGGCAGAAGGTTGTGTACAGGCAGGCGCTGCCCTCATCGGTGGGGAAACAGCTGAAATGCCGGGTATGTACGGCGAAGATGACTATGACTTGGCTGGCTTTGCGGTTGGTGTGGCTGAAAAATCTCAAATCATTGACGGTTCAAAAGTGGCAGAGGGAGATGTTCTTCTCGGACTTGCTTCAAGTGGGATTCATTCCAATGGTTACTCTCTCGTCCGTCGTGTCTTTGCGGATTACACAGGTGAGGAAGTCCTGCCAGAATTGGAAGGCAAGAAACTCAAGGAAGTTCTTCTTGAGCCGACTCGTATCTATGTCAAGGCTGTCTTACCACTCATCAAGGAAGGGTTGGTCAACGGCATTGCCCACATCACAGGCGGTGGTTTTATCGAGAATGTCCCTCGTATGTTTGCAGATGATCTAGCTGCTGAGATTGAGGAAGACAAGGTTCCAGTTTTACCGATTTTCAAAGCCCTTGAAAAATACGGTCAGATTAAACACGAAGAAATGTTTGAAATCTTCAATATGGGTGTGGGGCTCATGCTGGCAGTTAGCCCTGAGAATGTAGATCGCGTCAAGGAATTATTGGATGAACCAGTCTATGAAATTGGTCGTATCGCTAAGAAAGAAAACGAAAGTGTCATCATCAAATGAAAAGAATAGCGGTTTTTGCCTCTGGTAATGGCTCAAATTTTCAGGTGATAGCGGAACAATTTCCAGTAGAGTTTGTCTTTTCAGACCATCGTGACGCCTATGTGCTCGAACGTGCAGACAAACTCGGCGTCCTGTCCTATGCTTTTGAACTCAAGGAGTTTGAGAGTAAGGCAGACTACGAAGCGGCCCTTGTCGAACTCTTGGAAGAGCACCAGATTGACTGGGTTTGTCTAGCAGGCTACATGAAAATCGTTGGGCCAACCTTATTGGCGGCTTATGAAGGTCGAATCATCAATATCCATCCAGCTTACCTGCCAGAATTTCCAGGAGCTCATGGGATTGAGGATGCTTGGAATGCTGGCGTTGCTGAGAGTGGTGTGACCATTCACTGGGTGGATTCCGGTGTGGATACTGGAAAGGTTATCAAACAAGTCCGTGTACCGCGACTAGCTGATGATACGATTGACAGTTTTGAAACTCGGATTCATGAGGCAGAGTACAAGTTGTATCCAGAGGTTCTGGATAGTTTGGGAGTAGGGAGAGGATAAGAAGTAAATCAAATTTTGATTGTGCAATTTTGCTAGGAGAAAAAATGATTGAGATAAAATTAGTAGATGAGAGCAGTTTTCAGGCAGTGCTGGATTTGAAAATATCTGAAGCTGATGAACGAGCACGTTTCGTGTCTCCAAATGTACGCTCTTTAGCTGACGCATGGCTCTACCGAGAGAATGGGGATGTGTTTCCAATGGCAATTTATTGGAATGAGCTTGTAGTTGGTTTTCTCCTGTTGGAAATAGATAAGGATGAAGCGGAATACTTTATCTGGCGGATAATGATTGGCCAGCAGTACCAAGGAAGAGGTTATGGACGAAAAGCCGTGGAAGTTCTGATCAAAAAGGCTCAGATGGATAGCGATTGCAATCATATTATCGCAGATTATGTGGTTGGAAATGAAAAAATGAAGCACCTGTTGACTAGTTTGGGTTTTCAGGAAACAGGATTTATAGAAGAAAATAATGAAGTCGCTATGCGCTTGGACCTAAAGAAAGAGGAATAGAATGACGAAAAAAGCTTTAATCAGTATCTCAAACAAAGAGGGTATTGTTGAATTTGCCTAAGAACTTAAAAAAACTCGGTTGGGACATCATCTCAACAGGTAGAACCAAGGTTGCCCTTGATAATGCTGGGGTGAGCACCATTGCCATTGATGATTCATATGATATCTTTGATTCAAAATTGGAGTCAGTGCTTGTTGAAGACGGCTTCAAACGGAGGTATTTGTAATGTTAGAATCTAAAAAAACAACTCGATATGTATTTTATGTCTATCTGATGTTATTAACTTGGGGAATCTTATTTAAGTTTGAAACTAATCCTGAATTTATAGCATTTTTCTTAGCTCCAAGGTACATCAATTGGATTCCATTTTCAGAACCACTAATAGTAGATGGAAAAATTGTTTTTGCTGAAATGTTATTTAATCTGATTTCCTTTATTCCATTAGGTGTTTGTTTCCCTCTGATAAAAACTAATTTATCTAGTTTAAGAATAGTCGGGACAGGTTTCTTGATTAGTCTATTGTTTGAGTGCTTACAGTATATTTTAGCAATAGGTATAACAGATATAACGGATTTGACTTTAAATACGCTAGGTGTTTGTGTAGGCTTACTGATTTACCAAATTTTTATAAGAGTGTTCAAATCACAGACTAGAAAATGGGTCAATATCTTAGGTATGCTTAGCCTTGGTTTTGCTTATCTTGTTTTACTGTTACTGCATTTAATTGGTGTTTAACTAATGATTAAAAAGGAGAATATAATGACTAAACGCGCCTTAATCAGCGTCTCAGATAAAGCGGGCATTGTTGAATTGGCCCAAGAGCTCAAAAAACTGGGTTGGGAGATTATCTCGACGGGTGGGACCAAGGTTGTCCTTGACAATGCTGGGGTGGAGACCATTGCGATCGATGATGTGACGGGCTTCCCAGAGATGATGGATGGTCGTGTTAAGACCCTTCATCCAAATATCCACGGTGGGCTCCTCGCTCGTCGTGATTTGGATAGCCACTTGGAAGCAGCCAAGGAGAACCAAATTGAGCTTATCGACCTTGTAGTGGTCAACCTTTATCCTTTCAAGGAAACGATCCTCAAACCAGACGTGACGTACGCTGCTGCCGTTGAAAACATTGATATCGGTGGGCCATCTATGCTTCGTTCAGCAGCGAAGAACCATGCTAGCGTAACAGTTGTGGTAGACCCTGCTGACTATGCAGTGGTGCTTGACGAATTGGCAGCAAACGGCGAAACGACTTACGAAACTCGCCAACGTTTAGCGGCCAAGGTTTTTCGTCACACAGCGGCTTATGACGCCTTGATTGCAGAATACTTCACAGCTCAAGTGGGGGAAAGCAAACCTGAAAAGCTGACCTTGACTTATGACCTCAAGCAAGCCATGCGCTATGGGGAAAATCCTCAGCAGGATGCCGATTTCTACCAAAAAGCTTTGCCGACTGACTATTCGATTGCTTCAGCCAAACAGCTCAATGGGAAAGAATTGTCATTCAATAATATCCGTGACGCTGATGCGGCCATTCGTATCATCCGTGATTTTAAAGACCGTCCAACCGTTGTGGCTCTCAAACACATGAACCCATGTGGAATCGGTCAGGCTGATGACATCGAGACTGCTTGGGACTACGCTTATGAGTCTGACCCAGTGTCTATTTTTGGTGGAATTGTCGTCCTTAACCGTGAGGTGGATGCTGTGACAGCTGAGAAGATGCACGGCGTTTTCCTTGAAATTATCATTGCACCAAGCTATACGGATGAAGCGCTAGCCATTTTGACCAACAAAAAGAAAAACTTGCGTATCCTTGCCTTGCCATTTGATGCTCAAGAGGCTAGTGAAGTGGAAGCAGAATACACAGGTGTAGTTGGTGGACTTCTGGTGCAAAACCAAGATGTGGTCAAGGAAAGCCCAGCCGATTGGCAAGTGGTGACCAAACGCCAGCCAACTGAGACAGAGGCGACAGCTCTTGAGTTCGCTTGGAAAGCAATCAAGTATGTCAAATCAAACGGAATCATCATAACCAATGACCACATGACACTCGGTGTTGGCCCAGGGCAAACCAACCGTGTAGCTTCCGTACGTATTGCGATTGACCAAGCTAAAGACCGTCTTGACGGTGCTGTCCTTGCTTCCGATGCCTTCTTCCCATTTGCGGATAATGTGGAAGAAATCGCCAAAGCAGGTATCAAGGCCATCATCCAGCCAGGTGGATCGGTCCGTGATCAAGAGTCTATCGAAGCGGCGGACAAATACGGCTTGACTATGGTCTTCACAGGAGTGAGACGTTTTAGACATTAAGAGAAAAAAATTCCATCTGAAATGATGGAATTTTGCTATAATATAGACAAAATAATCAGAGGGATTAAAGGTGTTACAATGGCTGAGTTAGTTTATACATATATAGAAAAAATGGATACTGGTATAAAAAACAGCGAGATATCTTTTTCGGAGGAACATAAGTTTAGAATGGAAGAAAGGACTTTGTTTTATGTAGAGAATAAAAACAAAAGGTTTTTTGGTGAAAAAATATCTAACTTATCATTACTTGTTGGGAAAAATGGTATAGGTAAAAGTAGTATATTAGATTTAATTTCTTTTTCGAATAAAAATATCAATTTACGAAGAGGAAGAAATAGTTATTTTAACATTTTTCATATTAAAGATAATCTTTTTTTGGTTGATGGTAGTCCCAGTTTGATTGATAAAATAGAGAATTTGAGTACAGAGAAAGGGTTATTTGTGAGCGTGGGGAACAATAAGTTTGTCACTCCTTCTAATAGTCAAATAAGTATAGAATTACAAATATCCTTAATTAGATCTAGTCCAATTGTAGATTGGTTCAACAGAGATTCTTATAGAACTCTTAACTCGCATAGTAGTCCTATAATCCGGAATGTAAAGCAAGTGGAATCTGCTGAAAATGTGTTTCGATTTATTGTAGAAGCCAAAAACAGTAATGTTACAAAGCAAAAAATTTTTTTAAAAGTTAATCAGAAACAGTTATACTCATCCAATAGTCCAGCTATATTAGATGAACTCTATGGTAACGATCGAATTATGGATATTGAAGATGTATTACCAGAACAGTTGAAAAGAAGGTTGAGATTGAAAGTTGGAGAAAATTCTAGTAGCTTCAATAGTCGAATAGTCCAAAATTATTACTTTAGAAAACATAAAATACATTTTTTTATAGTTCAAGTTTTAGAAAAGTATTTACTGAATCTGATAGAATTTTTAGAAAAAAATGGAGAGCCAAGAAAAAGAATTTTCTCTATTATAAAAGAGTCAAATAGGGTGGATTTTAATAGATTGCGGGAAGTAGATTTATTTTACTTGCGGGAAGACTATATTTCAGAGCAATTTTTGAAAGATAAAATAGCCTTTTTGGAAAACATAGTAAATGATTTAAGAGACTGGGGTGAGAGGATAAATTATTTTGAAGGGAAAAGTAGTAGAGGTACTCCATTTATTAATCGAGAGGATTTAAAGACTCTTATCTCTAACTTTAAGAATTCGGAGGAATATGGACATTTCCAAGGTAACTCTTATAAAATTGAGGTATCTAGTTCTTCTTTGAAGAACAAAGATATAAATTTTAACTTCATTGAATTGCTTATGGTAGAATTTTCGGAGTTATTCTCTGTCCAATTTGAAAATTTAAGTGACGGAGAGATTGTTTATTTTAACACCTTTTCTTCAATATTCATGGAAATACGGAGAGCAAGTAAAGATGGGAATGATTGTGTGCTAGTATTAGATGAACCTGATTTGAACCTTCATCCAGAGTGGTGTAGAAGGTTTATTGATGATTGTATCACTCTTGTTAATAACTATTCAGCTGTGAATGTCCAGTTTATTATAGCGACGCATTCTCCATATATGATTTCAGATGTTCCCAAAGAAAATGTTTTTTCTCTGGAAGAGAAAGAGAAGATGATAGTAATCAAAAGAGCAGAAAAAACTTTTGCTGCAAATATTATTGATATACTGTCAGATACTTTCTTTTTGGACTACTCAATTGGGGAATTTGCTAGAAAAAAATTATTAAAACGCGATAAAGAGGATTATCAATATATTGATGATCCGGTTTTGAAGACATTAATTGAAAGAAGTGTAGAAGATAGTGATTAAATTAGAATTACCTCAGAAACAACAATTAAAAGAAATTGATGTATGTTTTGAAAATTACCACATGAGTTTATTAGAAAAATTATCTGTGGGGGGGAATACATTTAGAATAATTCCAAAAATTTTGAAATTATGTGGTAATATGGCCAATTTTAAATTATTGATAACTGAT
Source organism: bacterium (assembly GCA_905221035.1). Taxonomy (GTDB): domain Bacteria; phylum Bacillota; class Bacilli; order Lactobacillales; family Streptococcaceae; genus Streptococcus. The sequence goes on from CAJNBP010000020.1 coordinate 18,604, forward strand.
GAATGGTTTAATATAAAAAACAAACCAGACAGTTTATTATTTGAATATTATTTAGTAGGTAGATTCTATTTGGAGTTAACAAAAATGACATTTTCGGATGATGAGGAATATAGAATAAATTGGATTTCGAAAATTTTGAAATGTATTTCTCATTATCCTAAAATGAATGAATTGATTGATAGTAATTTTTTATACTACATAACCACTGATTACGTTGATTTTCAAATGGAAAATAAGAAGGTATTTAATAAATTTGATGAAATAAATAATAAATTAAGAGATTTTTTAAATTATGAAAACTTTAGAAATCGTTTTAGAGTAACACTATGGAGACTATACGGATGTGAGGTTTGCCCTTATTGTAATTTGATACCCATTACAAACCATGACGACTTTTCAACAGCAGATATAGAGCATTTTTATCCCAAATCAATTTTTCCTTTGTTTTGTGTATCAAAATTTAATTTAGTTCCATCTTGTAAAGACTGTAATCGACAATTTAAAGGAGCAAAATACTTCCATTATAATCCTCGTTATGAGGGGCTTGATGAATATTTTAAATTTAATTTTTCTGTTAATGATTCTTTTGAGCAGACGGTCGATAATTACTTATCACATTCTAGTGAAATTGAGGAAAATGATATAAATTTAGCAATAAAGTTATGCAATGAAGATAAATATGTAAAAGAAAGATTATCAACTTTAAAAATTAGCAGTCGGTACAATTCTACTCAGAATCGTACAGATATATGTAAATTCATAAAAGATGCAGAAAGCAGTAGGTATTTGTGGTTTAAAACAATAGAAAATGTAGCTATTATAGAAGATAAGGATAAAGAAATTATCTTGAATACTCTTTCCCCATTCTTAAGTAGAGAAATATATCAAAGTCGGAAATTTATGAATATAGAAAAGGGGAAATTTAAAGCAGATATAAGTAGCATGTTTCAAGATTATATAGAGGGGCTTTTGTATCCTTAGTAGTTCTTGTTTTTGCAGATAATGTGGAAGAAATCGCTAAAGCAGGCATTAAAGCTATCATCCAGCCAGGTGGCTCAGTCCGTGACCAAGAATCTATCGAAGCTGCGGATAAATATGGCTTGACCATGGTCTTCACAGGCGTGAGACATTTTAGACATTAAAAAGCAAAAGGGAAGAAAACAGTTTCTTTCCTTTTTTGCGTAAAAATGCGGAGTGAAATAAGATTAAAACGAACGTTTGTGATATAATGTTATTAAATAATTCGCAAAAGAGGTTGAGAAATGAAGCTGTTAGTTGTCGGTTCGGGTGGTCGTGAACATGCGATTGCTAAGAAGTTGCTTGAGTCAAAAGACGTTGAAAAAGTATTTGTAGCTCCTGGGAATGATGGGATGACTCTGGATGGTTTGAAGTTGGTAAATATCTCCATTTCCGAACATTCTAAATTGATTGAGTTTGCAAAAACCAACGATATTGCTTGGACCTTTATCGGTCCAGATGATGCCCTTGCTGCTGGTATCGTGGATGATTTTAACCAAGCTGGGCTTAAGGCCTTTGGTCCGACAAGATTGGCAGCCGAGCTGGAGTGGTCCAAGGATTGTGCTAAGGAAATCATGGTCAAATACGGCGTTCCGACAGCAACCTATGGCACATTCTCAGACTTTGAGGAAACCAAGGCTTATATCGAAAAGCAGGGTGCGCCTATCGTAGTCAAGGCAGACGGTTTGGCTCTTGGGAAGGGTGTCGTCGTTGCTGAAACGATTGAGCAAGCAGTCGAAGCAGCTCACGAGATGCTTTTGGACAATAAATTTGGTGACTCAGGTGCGCGTGTGGTCATCGAGGAATTCCTCTACGGTGAGGAGTTCTCTCTCTTTGCCTTTGTCAATGGGGACAAATTCTACATCATGCCAACGGCTCAGGACCACAAACGTGCCTACGATGGCGACAAAGGGCCTAACACAGGCGGTATGGGTGCCTATGCGCCAGTTCCTCACTTGCCAGAGAGTGTAGTTTCCACAGCGGTTGAGACTATTGTCAAACCAGTCCTAGAGGGGATGATTAAAGAAGGTCGTCCGTATCTTGGTATCCTTTACGCAGGGCTTATCCTGACAGCAGATGGACCTAAAGTTATCGAATTCAATGCTCGTTTTGGGGATCCTGAAACACAGATTATCTTGCCTCGTTTGACTTCTGATTTTGCGCAAAATATCACGGATATTCTGGATGGCAAGGAGCCGAAGATCACGTGGCTGGACAAGGGTGTGACTCTGGGTGTGGTTGTCGCATCCAAGGGTTACCCGCTAGACTATGAAAAAGGTGTCAAGTTGCCAGCCAAGACAGAAGGCGACATTATCACCTATTATGCAGGGGCTAAGTTTGCGGAAAATAGCAGAGCACTGCTATCAAACGGTGGACGTGTCTATATGCTCGTCACCACAGCAGACACCGTCAAAGAAGCCCAAGATAGCATCTACCAAGAACTTGCCCAACAAAAAACAGAGGGCCTCTTTTACCGAACAGATATCGGAAGCAAGGCAATTAAGTAAAGATATAAGAAAAAGCGACGCAGTCGCTAAACCCGATAATGGTCTCCGAGGTGAAAAGACCAGAACAGAACTTGTTCTGGTCGGGGGAAACTTTGAGACCTTAGGCTCAAAGTTTAGGAATGAAACCGAAGGTTTGCTTCCGTCCCCACCACCTAAGACCATTATCAAAAAAGAAAAGAAGGAAAAATTATGACTAAACCAGTAATTTCCATTATTATGGGCTCAAAATCAGACTGGGCAACCATGCAAAAAACCGCTGAAGTCCTCGATCGCTTCGGTGTAGCCTACGAAAAGAAGGTTGTCTCTGCCCACCGCACACCAGACCTCATGTTCAGACATGCGGAGGAGGCTCGTAGCCGTGGCATCAAGGTCATCATCGCAGGTGCTGGTGGCGCAGCCCATTTGCCAGGTATGGTTGCTGCTAAAACAACCCTTCCAGTCATTGGTGTGCCCGTCAAATCTCGTGCCCTTAGTGGCGTGGATTCACTCTACTCTATCGTGCAGATGCCGGGTGGCGTACCAGTTGCGACAATGGCTATTGGTGAAGCAGGTGCGACCAATGCGGCTCTCTTTGCCCTCCGTCTCCTTTCAGTAGAGGATCAGGCTATTGCGACAGCATTGGCTGATTTCGCAGAAGAACAAGGAAAAATCGCAGAGGAGTCTACAAATGAGCTCATCTAAAACAATCGGAATAATCGGTGGTGGGCAACTAGGTCAGATGATGGCTATTTCTGCTATCTACATGGGGCACAAGGTTATCGCTTTGGACCCAGCAGCAGATTGCCCTGCCTCTCGTGTAGCGGAAATCATCGTAGCTCCTTATAACGATGTGGATGCTCTGCGTCAGTTGGCTGAGCGTTGCGATGTTCTCACTTATGAGTTTGAAAATGTGGATGCTGATAGTTTGGATGCTGTTATCAAAGATGGTCAGCTTCCTCAAGGAACGGACCTGCTTCGAATCTCCCAAAACCGGATCTTTGAGAAGGACTTTCTTTCAAATAAGTCCCAAGTCACTGTGGCACCCTACAAGGTCGTGACTTCTAGCCAAGACTTGGCAGATATCGAATTGTCTAAAAACTATGTCCTCAAGACTGCGACTGGTGGCTATGATGGGCATGGACAAAAGGTTATTCGCTCAGAAGCAGACTTGGAAGAAGCCTATGTGCTGGCTGATTCAGCAGATTGCGTATTGGAAGAATTTGTCAATTTTGACCTTGAAATTTCTGTCATCGTGTCAGGAAATGGCAAGGACGTGACAGTCTTCCCTGTTCAGGAAAATATCCATCGCAACAACATTTTGTCTAAGACTATCGTTCCAGCTCGAATTTCAGAAAGTCTAGCTGAGAAAGCCAAAGATATGGCTCTACGAATCGCTGAACAGCTTAACTTATTTGGAACTCTCTGCGTGGAAATGTTTGCGACTGCTAACGATATCATTGTCAATGAAATTGCGCCACGTCCACACAACTCAGGGCACTACTCAATCGAAGCCTGTGATTTTTCGCAGTTTGACACCCATATTCTAGGCGTTCTGAGATTGCCATTGCCAGCTATCAAACTGCATGCGCCAGCCGTTATGCTCAATGTCCTCGGCCAGCACGTCGAGGCTGCTGAAAAATATGTCACAGAAAATCCAAGCGCCCATCTCCACATGTATGGTAAAATAGAAGCAAAGCACAACCGAAAAATGGGGCATGTGACCTTGTTTAGTGATGTACCGGATGAGGTGGAGGAATTTGGGAAAGGGATTGATTGAAGAGGTGAGTTTGAAAGAGTGTTCTTAAATTTTAAAAAATTTTATAGTTTATGTAGTATTGGATTATTTTTATTAGCAGTATGCTCAAATAATAAAATTTTATTATTAATATCCTTCATACTACTTCTATCTATTTCTGGATATTATTATGTTAAAATATACAATCCGTTTAACAATATAAAGAATTTAATTAAAGAAGTAAGGGATAAAAATTATTTTTACATTTTAGATGAATCTATGAAAACAGATATTGAAAAAAGAAGAATTATAGATAAAAGATTATTCGAATTTTCGTCTTTTATTATCATGCTAATAATGAGTGTGTTTGCATTAATTCTTGTTTTTTTTCAAATGAAGCTGTTATATTCGTTCTAGGAATAATAAGCTACATTTTATTTTTTGTAGATTTGATGATATATTTGTTGAGGTATAGGTACTACTGGGTGAGCTTCCAATATTACTTAATTCCAATAGCAGTTTCAATATTAATACTTAATTCCTTTGATGATATTCAAAAGTTTAGTGTAATTTTATTTTACTTTTTTTTAGTTCTTGTTTGTTACCTTGCTCTAACAATTGTTTTACCTCTCCCCTACCTAAGAAAAGTTTCGAAAAGCACATTTTTTGTGGGAGTTATCTTATCGGTTACTATTCCAATAATCATTAATAATTTTTTAAATCCATATATGATAGATACAATAAAAAAGAGTATCCAAATTGTTGTAACTCCGGAAATGATAGAACAAATTGGATTACCTAAAGAAATAAATGAATATTTTAGTAATAAACAATTAGCTGAGATTATTAGTCAATATAGAGAGATTGTTATAGATGTAAAATTGGATGCTGAGAAAGAGGCGTTTACAACCATTGGAAATATGTGTATTTCATCTTATACTTTAGGGACATTAATAATAAATTATAAGATAAAGCTCGGAGAAGATATTGCAAAAGATAAATATAGACAGCTAAGTAAATACACCGGGATGGATTTGTATAGGGAAATTCGTGGTTGTGTATTTTATGGTGGTGAAAATTATAAAGATAAAATAATGGAAAATGAAAACTATGAGAAATTAGTGCAAATAATTGAATCAAATAAAAATATCTCCAAGCAAAATATTCCAGATACCTTTTTTTTAAGAATGTTACTATGATTACATTTGTGAAAAGGTGAAAGCTAAGTTTGAAGAGCTAGTTACTCAATACTCTGAGAAACATTTAGCGATATATGATTTGTTGTTGTATGTCTATTTTAACACTTTATCGCACTATTCATCTGTGTTTATTTGGAAAAGAGGGGGGAGTAAGGAAAGGAAATTGATGAAAAAAGTATACCTTGATGAATCTGGTAATACAGGCGGTATTGCTGAAAAAAATGGAAAATTTAATATTGGGCAACAAAATTATTTTGTATATGGTGGAGTTATTACAGATGAATCAGAGGAACCTCTTCTATTAAGTCAATATTCTCAGTTTAAGTTAGAACATAAATCTATTCAAGATGAGAAAAATGAAATAAAAGGAAATGATCTCTTTATAAACAAAGAGATGAATAATAGAGCATTAGAAGATTTTATTTCTAATTACTTAGATAGCAGTCATTTTTATGTCAATATATACGACAAATATTTTTATATTGCTACTGAATTAGTTATTAGCATTTTAGGTTTTGAATTTCGTGATAAAAATCTAGCATATTTTTATGAATTGATAAATTCGTTATTAAAATATGATGGCTTTTTGCAGATTGAAAATCTGTTTTTAAAAGCTACGAATATAGATAAATCAGATTTAAAGGAGCGTGAGAAAGCTTTACTAACAGCATTGAGACAATTTCGTAAATTGATTCGAAAGGATTCCAAATTTGAATTTCTTAACTCAAGAATAAAGAAATTAATTAAAGATAAGCAATCAATTTCTCAGATATCAAATTCGATTTTATATAAAGGAGCTTATACTCAAGATCGCAAAATTAGTAATTTAATAAATTTAACTGCATTAGGAGAGCTATTAGTACAACTAATCAAACAGGGTAGAATTTATGAGAATAGCTCTATTATTATAGATCCAATTTGTAGTATAGATGAAGTTATACTGAGTGAGTTAGCAGCTGCGTCATTAGATGTACGTATTTCCGAGGGAAGCCATGTTGATGAATTAATTCAATATGCAGATAATGTAGTTTCAGTTGTTTATAAGTCTTTTAGTAATATTATCAAAGACTTTAAAAATAAAGGTACTTCTTGGACAATTAGCACGAATAATATTTGGAGTTTGCTAGTATTTTCATTTGTCTTAGCAAAAATAGATTGTAATAATATAAAATTCACGTTATCAATTGATGATTGGGCGTTTTGTTTAGCAATCGCTAGATTACAATTTGGAGTTTCGGCCTTAGAGCAAAATTCGAATATAAATCAACTTGTATCAGTAATGACACAGTTATTAAGTAGTAATCTATCGAAAATAAATGAATCATTTTGGATAGAGTATCAAAATTCACGTAGTCTGATTATTAATAATTATAACAGTATGAATTATAATGCTTTAGAAGATTTGAATCAATTACTTAATTAAAAATAAAAAAGAAAGGAACAAGGGCACCTATATTCATTAAAACTGAATACGGGCTACGGACTTTATCAATTATATGATACAACTTATTGTCAACGCATTTGTTGAAAAAGATAATACTGGAGCAGTTGTAGAAGTTTTGTATGCTAGTGCTGACCAAGATAAGGTGAAAGCTAAATATGAAGAACTAGCTGAGAAATACCCTGAAAACTATTTAGCAATTTATGACTTGCCACTGGATACAGACCTTAATTCATTGGAACATTACCCGTCTGTATGGATTGGGAAAGAAGAATTTGAATAATTTGGCTAATCAATGTTCTATGATTTGTTTGCACATCGTGAAGTAGAAAAAGAAAGGAAAAATTAACAACATGATCAACCGTTACTCTCGCCCTGAGATGGCGAATATTTGGAGTGAAGAAAATAAATACCGTGCTTGGCTTGAGGTGGAAATCTTGGCTGACGAGGCATGGGCTGAGTTGGGGGAAATCCCTAAGGAAGATGTGGCTTTGATTCGCGAGAAGGCGGACTTTGACATCGACCGGATTTTAGAGATTGAGCAGGAGACGCGCCACGATGTGGTTGCCTTCACACGTGCGGTTTCTGAGACGCTTGGTGAAGAGCGCAAGTGGGTCCACTATGGTTTGACTTCTACTGACGTGGTGGACACGGCCTACGGTTACCTCTACAAGCAAGCCAACGACATCATCCGTCGTGACCTTGAAAATTTCACCAACATCATCGCTGATAAGGCTAAGGAGCACAAGTTCACCATCATGATGGGGCGTACCCACGGTGTGCACGCTGAGCCGACAACTTTTGGTCTTAAATTGGCCACTTGGTACAGCGAAATGAAGCGCAACATTGAGCGTTTCGAGCATGCGGCTGCTGGTGTGGAAGCTGGTAAGATTTCTGGTGCGGTTGGGAACTTTGCCAATATTCCACCATTTGTTGAAAAATACGTCTGCGACAAATTGGGTATCCGTGCCCAAGAAATCTCTACCCAGGTCCTTCCTCGTGACCTTCACGCTGAGTATTTTGCGGTTCTTGCTAGTATCGCGACTTCAATCGAACGTATGGCGACTGAGATCCGTGGTCTTCAAAAATCTGAGCAACGCGAAGTGGAAGAATTCTTTGCTAAAGGGCAAAAAGGGTCTTCAGCAATGCCTCACAAACGCAACCCAATCGGTTCTGAGAACATGACAGGTCTTGCGCGTGTTATCCGTGGTCACATGATTACGGCCTATGAGAATGTCGCTCTCTGGCATGAACGCGATATTTCGCACTCATCAGCTGAGCGTATCATCACACCAGATACAACTATCTTGATTGACTACATGCTCAACCGTTTCGGAAACATCGTTAAGAACTTGACAGTCTTCCCAGAAAATATGATCCGCAACATGAACTCTACGTTTGGTCTTATCTTTAGCCAACGTGCCATGTTGACCTTGATTGAAAAAGGCATGACTCGTGAGCAAGCTTATGACTTGGTGCAACCAAAAACAGCCTACTCTTGGGACAACCAAGTAGACTTCAAACCACTGCTAGAAGCAGATCCAGAGGTGACATCACGCCTCACTCAAGAGGAAATTGATGAGATCTTCAACCCTCTTTACTACACTAAACGAGTGGATGATATCTTTGAACGTATAGGACTTGGTGATTAATTAAAAAAAGAGGCTGGGTATCCAGTCTCTTTAAAATCAGAAAACGCATATTATCAGGTGTTGAATGAACTGCACCCCAAAAGTTAGACAGAAAAAATCTAACTTTTGGGGTGTTTTTATTATGAAATTAACTTATGA
>CAJNBP010000021.1 GCA_905221035.1 bacterium
CACCTCAAAAAGGTATTACCAAGTTGTAGTACTTTTTTTGAGGCTCTTTTGTCCTACTCCTGTTTCAATTGACTATACAAGAATGAATATTAAAATTTGATAAATGTGTTACTAATATTAGAATCGGGAGTTTCTTCGATAAATTCAACGATATCATTTGGAAGACAATCTAAAATGCGACATAGCTTTTCTAGAGTTAGTAAAGTTATGTTTTTGTTTTTCTTTAAGCTGTCAAGAGTTTTGTTATCAACTCCGGATTTTAATAACTTATATTGAGAAACTTCTTTTTTCTTCATTGTAGCCCAGAGTGGGTTAAAACTGATTATCGTCATCAACTCCTTTTATTTAATTATAAGAAAAAAGTATCTGACTTCATATTGTGTATATATCCACAATATGATAAAATAACTAGGAAAGGAGACTTATGGATGAATAAGAATGATATTATTTCTCAAGAGGAGAATGAGTTAGATTATTTTTTAGGAATTATTCCGGATGAATCTAAGTCAGATTTGTTTGATGAATGGACTATTTGGGAAGCCTATGTAAAAGGGAGGTTACCAAATAAACATTGGTCTGAAGTTTTTGATAATGGTGCATACCATTCACTTGATGTCATTACTGCAGAAGGCAAAAAATATGAATATTATCCTATCGCTAATCCACAATCATACCAGACTGTTTTACAAGAATATCTTTCGACAATAGAAGAGCCTAAACGTAGTAGAAACTTAATAGTTGAAGCTGCTATTTGGTCTAAAAGAGTAGAAGACCTAACTAAGTATTTTTATATAGTAGATGGAAAACACGTTTCTCTTATCAATCCGAAATTAAGTGTTTTGGGATGGGTTTTCAGAATTTTAGGTTCATTGTTCTTAGTTGCCTATATAGATAGACTTGGTGAATTTTCTAGTTCTGGTTTAGGAATCTTAAGTAAACCTTTTGAATACTCCCTTTGGGTGGGAGCATGGGTTCTGCTATGGTCTCCAATTTATTTTGCTTATCAACGAGTGAAGCATGAAAAACCAATAGCAGATCAAGTAAAAAAACATAAGGATGAAGTTGCTCAAGCTAGAAACTATTGTATGGAGAAATTGAATAGTATTCCATTTGTTTATGCAAGGCAACAAGCAGGGTTAGATATTCATTTTGATGCTTTTGCTTATATGGTTAATGTAATTGATCAAGGTAGAGCCTATGAGTTAGGACAAGCGCAAAATATGTATGAGGACATGATAAGGACAGAGCAATTAAATTATCAGTTTCAAGAATTACAAAGAAAAGTTGATTACAATAACAAAATGACAACAATTAATACATTTACAAATTTAATGAAATAATAGACTAGGAGAAATAAGATGTTTGGAAAACCGAAATATGAGAGTGATATTGATCAAACAGTTAGAGATATGTGGTGGGGCTTTGCTATTTTTATAACTGTAATGTACTTTTTAGTGAAAGCAACTTACTATGTTGCTTTGCCGTTTTATACTTTATTTACTCATTTGTTTGAAGAAAAAATCCAACAGAAAGAATATTTAAACTGGATGCGATTTTTGCCTTTGACTTGGTTTATGAGTGGAGAGACAAAAGAAATGAGACGAGCTGCTGTGAGCTGTACTATATTGCCGATCTCTCTACCTTTATTTTTAATTTTTAATTATCTATATAGTATTAAAGTAATTGGCGATAGCTTTTCCATTTTTATTTTGATTTTATTTACAGGTAGCCTAGGAGGCATTATAGGTACTGTTCGAAATTATCGTTTTTCTAAGAAATACATTAGATAGTGTAGAGATGTAAAGATATAATCATTGAAAAGTTAGGAAAATAAAGATGGATAGACAAAATACTAATGAAAAAAAGACTTTGAAAAAAGGTAGAAGAGGTTGGGTAATCTCAGCAGCAATTATCGCACTTTTAGGAATTTCAGCTGGGACTATTGTGTTGCAAAATCAATCGAGTCAAAACCAAGGACAATGTGAAAATGTTACTGTTTCAGATTCTTCTTCAAAAGAAAAAGAATACACAGCAACTGATACTATTAAAGAAACAGAGAAGAGTTTCCTACCTAAAGTAGATGCCAAAGAGGAATTGGCTAATGCATTTATAGCTACTAAAGAAGTTGGTGCTGAAGATTCGATTAAATCTCTCGATAAATCATATGAAAAATTATCAAAAATAACGAAGGTAGAGGAAAAGCTTAAGTCACAGCTAACAACTGAGGGTGAAAAAGCAGTTAAGCAAGTTTCTAGACAAGAAGTAGGTAATAAAGATAATAAAATACTGGAAAAATCTTATAGCTTAACTAAAAAAGTTGAAGTAGAAAAACCAACATTAGAAAAAGGGAAGCTGGTTGTTCAACCAGAACTGCCATCACTTGTAGTTACAGATGACAAAGGTATTTCAGCTGTTCAACCTAAACTTCCAGAATTGGTAGTTACTGAAAAGGGAACTCCTGAAGTTCAGCCTGCGTTGCCAGAAGCTAAACCAGAAAAAGAGAAAGTCTTAGATAAAAAGGAAGAGAAGAAAGAAGTTGAGGCAAAACCAACAACTCCAACTGTTCCGGAAAACAAAGACCAAACAACTGGTACTCCAACTAAAGAAGAAAAAACTTTAGATGAGAAAAAAGATAAGGTTGAAGGCAATCAAGCAAACCTTCCAGGTGACAAAGGTCAAGTTGAAACTGGTAAAACTACTACTGTAGTGGGTGAAACAACTAAAGAAGAAGTTGTTAAACCTGCTGTTCCAGGTAAAGTGGAAATTCCAGCTCAACCAGCAGAAAATGCTAAACCTGCTGTAGAAGCTCAACCAGCAGTCCCAGCTCAGCCTGAAGTTAAAAAAGTTGTAACTACTCGAACTGAAGTAGAAACTTCTGTTATTGAACCTGGTGTTCAGCACGTTCCAGATAAAAACCTTAATGTTGGGGAAACTAAAGTTATCCAAGAAGGTGTTGCAGGTAAAACAGAAACAACTTATACAATTACCATTGAAAATGGTGTAGAAGTTAGTCGTACAGTAACAGGAACTCAAACAATTCCTGCAGTTGATAAAGTTATTCATGTTGGTACTAAAACTTCTAAAGAAGTAGTTCGTACTACAAAAGAAGAGGTAGTTCGTACTCCTATTCTTCCAGGTACAGAATACGTTCCAGATGAGAACTTAGATGCTGGAGTAGAAAAAGAAGTTGAAGCCGGTAAAAACGGTGAGAAACTAGAAGTCTACACTGTAACACTTGAAGACGGTGTGGAAACTGGTCGTACTCTTGTTTCATCTACTCAAAAAGATGCAAAAAATAGAGTTGTTCATGTCGGAACAAAAGTTGCTAAGAAAAACATTGAAACTGTAACTCGTGAAACTCGTAAAGTCGAACATAAAGTTACTAGCAACACAAACCCAGACCTTCCTAAAGGTGAGAAAAAAGTAATTCAAGCTGGTAAGGATGGTTCTTATGAACTTGTTACTACAGTTGTAACCACTCCAGATGGTACAGAAGTTTCTCGTGATGAAAAACGAGAAAATGAAGTTCTTTCAGTTGACGAAATTGTAGAAATCGGAACTGGAGAAAACGTAGAAACAAGTCGCACTTCTCGAACAGTTGAAGTGAATTACGAAACTGAAGAAGTTAAAGACGAAACACTAAACGAAGGAAAACGTGTAGTAAAAACTAAGGGTCAAAAAGGTTCTTATACCGAAACTACAATTGTTTACGGAAATGGTCATTCATCAGTTGTTAAAAGTGATGAAATAAAACCGGTTAAAGAAGTTGTTCGAGTTGGGACACATAAAGTTTTAACTGAAAACAAAGCTCGAGTTGAGCGCAAAGAAGGGGAAGCTTTCAAGACTGTTGAAATTAAAAGCGATAAACTTTTCAATGATCAACGAGTAGTTAAAACTAAAGGTAAAAACGGTGAAATCATCGAAAACTACAAAGACTACTACGAGGATGGTAAACTTGTTAAGAGTGAGCTAATCAATACTGAAACTGTTCCAGCAGTGGATGAAGTAGTCGAAGTTGGAACTAAAGATCGTTATACTTATGTTAACGAAGACAAAGTTCTTACCGCTGAAGGTGAAAAACGAGTTGCTAATCCTGAACTTTATGAAGGTGATGAAACTGTTGAAGATGCGGTAAATGGTAAAGAAACTTATAAAGTTAAGTATCTAAATGATGAGTATGGAAACCGTACAGAAATCAGCCGTGAGCTTATCAAAACTGTTCCAGCAAAACAAAAAGTTGTTCATTATGGAACTAAGAAATTGATGTCTGAAGTTACTGAAGAAGAAACTGAAACAATTTCTCACGGTGCTCGAACTGAAACTGATTCCAACCTTTTTGAAGGGGAATCTCGTACAGAAAATGGTCGTGACGGATTTAAACGTTACCGCAAAGTTATTTCTGTAAACAATAAGACTGGTGGACGAACTGTTAAAAGTCGTGAGCTAGTTGAAATCAAGGATGCAGTTGACACAATTACCTTTAATGGTACCAAGAAAAAACGTGTCGCTGATCCAACAGATGTTGTGGTTCCAACTAATGATGATAACTACGACATTGATGGTACATGGAAAGACATTAAGAGTTTAGGTGAAAACGGTTTGGATCCAAACAATGAAGATCACCGTAGCGCCAAGTATCTACATGACAATCTTTCTCAAGCTGATAAGGACCGTGTAGCGGTTGATACAACAGATGATGAAGCTGATCTTCCTAGAGACATGGGACTTGTCTCAGTTTGGAAAGCATCTCGCCTTTCTCAAGCTGAACTTGATAAGCTTGAACAAATTGTAGATAATCGTAAACTTAATGAACACTTCATGGAACTTCTTAACGAAGAACGTACTCGTAAAGGATTGACTCCTGCAACAATCGCAGCAGATGATAGCGAACTAACTCGAGTTGCTAATATTCGTGCAAATGAAATGGCAGATCATGGATCTTTACGTTATCAAGGTAAGAAGGAAGGTAAGCATAAACGTCCTGATGGTTCTCGTTGGTCAACTGCTTATGATCCAGATTTCTATAAAAAAACGAATGCTATGACTGAAAACGCGGCAGAAACGACTGTTGTCTGGGATATTGTTAGCCTTACAAATGAAAAGGCATTAGCTCACAATTTCTATACAATTTGGAAGAATTCACCGGGTCATTATGCAGCTATGATGATGGGTGATGGGTATAGCCCAGCAAACAAGAACGTACAATTCCGTGTGGCTCTTGGATTCGCAAATCATTCACTCACTTCTGATGATCCAACAAACGTTGTGGCAATGATGGAAATTGCATCTATGATAGACTAAGATAAAAACGAACAAGATAAGATTCTGATTGTCAGAATTCTAGTCTTGTTCGTTTTGTTTTTTTAAAACTTAATCAACTTTTCCGCCTTCAACAACTAGGTCATCTGCCTTAGCAGCGTCACCGTAGGTTGGGTGAAGTGTTTTTTCATAGGCCTTGTGGAAGAAGTTTTCCTTGCCTAATTTTTCAATATCTTTATTGATGAAGTCTAGCAATTCTTGGTTGCCTTTTTGGACTGCTGCTGCGATGGTATCTGGATCACCGAGGGAAGTAATTCCAACTTCAAATCCTTTATTTTCAAGCGCCCAAGCTAGGACTTCCGTATTGTCAGTAGAGAAGGCATCTCCTCGTCCGTCAAGAAGGGCTTGGTAAGAGTCGCTGTATTGGTCGTATTTTTGGAGTTTGATTTCTGGATGATTTTTTTCAAAATATGTCTCAGCAGTTGTTCCTTTTGTGACAATCAAGGTTTTACCTTCCAATTGTTTGACATCTGTAATGAGACCAGTCTTAGGCGATACGACACCAAGTGAAACTTTCATGTAAGGAAGGGCAAAATCAACTTGTTTCTTGCGTTCATCAGTTACCGTAAAGTTGGCAAGAGTAATATCTACCTTGTTTGAAATCAAGTATTCAGCACGGTTGGCAGCATCGACTGAAACGTATTTAACCTTCACACCAAGATCTTGTGCTAATTGGTTCCCAAGTTCGATATCGTAGCCTTGGTAAGAACCATCATTGTCAACGTAACCAAACGGTTTCTTGTCTCCAAATACGGCGATTCGTAGTTCACCGTTTTTTTTGATTTCATCGATTGTGCGAGCCTTGGCAGTGGTTTTACCAGACGATGAGCCAGCATTTCCACCAGAGCTACAAGCTGTTACCAAGATAAGGGCAAAGGCAAGAGCCAAAACAGTTAAGAGTGGTTTGAGTAGTTTCATAAAAATCTCCTTTATAGATATGAGCCAAATTGGCTAAAGTCAAAGACGTTTAAAAATTCCTGAGCTCGTTTGGTCTGTGGATTTGTAAAGAAGGCTTGAGCCGTTCCTTCTTCAGCGATTTTCCCTTGGTCGAGGAAGATAATGCGGTCGGCAATTGCTTGGGCAAACTGCATTTCGTGAGTTACTAAAATCATGGTACGGCCTTCTTGAGCTAAGTCATTGATCAGTTCCAGAACTTCACGCACCATTTCTGGATCCAGCGAAGCCGTCACTTCGTCAAAAAGGATGATTTCTGGATGCATGAGCAGGGCACGGACAATCGCCACTCGTTGTTTCTGTCCCCCAGATAATTGGCGAGCAAAACTGTCTTTTTTATCGAGCAAACCCACACGTTCCAGTAGTTGTAAAGCTTCCTCCGTTACTTCTTTCTTGTCTCGTCCCTGAGCTTTGATAGGGCCTAGAATGAGGTTTTGAAGGACATCTAGGTGAGGAAAGAGTTCATAACTTTGAAAGACCATGCCAATCTTTTGGCGAACCAGGTGAAAGTTTTTCTGGTTGCTAATAATGGACTGGCCGTCCAGAAGAATATCCCCACCCTGTATGGTTTCTAAGCCATTGAGGCAGCGGAGAAGTGTACTTTTTCCGCAACCAGATGGTCCTAGAATGACGACGACTTCCCCTTTTTTGATATCTAGAGAAAGACCTTGGAGGATAGGATTGTCTCCGAAGGATTTTTTTAGTTCCTTGATTTCTAAGATAGTTTCAGACATTTAGTTCCTCCAATGTTTTTCTAGGTGAGTGGATAGTTTGGAAATAGGAAAGCAGACTGCGAAATACAAGACCAGAATGGTTCCATAAATCCAAAAAGAAGCAGTTGGGATAGTCAAGCGATTGCTATCGATGATTTGCTGTCCAACCTTGGTCACTTCAACAACCCCAATCAAAACGACCAAGGAAGTGGTTTTGATCATCCGAGTGACAAGGTTGATGGCTTGTGGCAACAGTCTTCTCAAGACTTGTGGGATGATGATGTGGTAGTAAAGTTGAACATTGGTCAAACCTAGCGCCTGTCCACTTTCAAACTGATGCTTAGGGAGGGAAGTGATAGCTCCACGTACCAAGTCCCCCATTTCAGCTGTTCCCCAGAGGGTAAAAACGATAATAGCAGAAGTCTCTCCTGAGATATTGATATTAAAGTTTCGAGCCAAGCCGAAATAAACGATGAAAAGTAGCACCAGTTGGGGCATGATACGAATAAATTCCAGATACAATCGTGTCAAAAATCGTACGATTCTAGAATGGGAAGTCATGATGATTCCCATGACTGTTCCGAAAATCATGGATAAAATGACAGACAGGATCGAAATCCCAATCGTGACTCCCAATCCCTGTAAAATCCGCAGGAGATTATTTCCCTGAAAGAGTACTTGGATTCCCGAATCCTGCATGGCGGAGCCTCCTTTCTATCCAGCTAAAGACCAGTGAGATGGGCAGCAACATAATCAGATAAGCAATTACTAACATGGCCAGTGCAATGTCTGTCTCATAGTAGAGCCCAATTAAGTCCTTGGCGACGTACATGAGGTCGGCCAAAGCTACTGCTGAGAAAACGGAGGTTTCTTTGATGAGGAAAATGACATTGGCACTAAAAGATGGTAGAGCCACCGCTGTTGCTTGCGGAAGAACTACATAGCGAAAGACCTGTACAGGTGTCAGACCGATGGCTAATCCAATCTCGTGCTGGGTTTGACTGACAGCTTCCAGTCCGCTTCGGAAAGATTCTGCCATATAAGAGCCTCCTAAAAAGACCAGTCCCAGAGTAGCACAGACTTCCGAAGATAGGACAATTCCTATTCGGGGAAGCCCGAAGTAGAGAAAGAAGAGTTGAATCAAAAGGGGCGTATTGCGTGACAACTCGATGTAGGCTGTCGCTATCTGCGCCAAAACAGGGATGCGGTAATGCCGGATGATACTAACGATTAAACCGAGCAGAAAGGATCCCAAAATTCCCCAAACTGCAATATGCAAGGTCAGAAGAAATGCCTTTTGATATAGTGGTAGATATTGTTCAACAATGGACCAATCCAAAAATAGAACCTCCTATCTAGAAATAATACACTTATTGTAGCACTTAAAAGTTCCTTTGGATAATATCTATTTTTTATTGCCGTGATAAGGATTTTTTATCATAGACATAAAATTTCTGAAATTTCCAAACAAAATATTTGAAAAGTTTTGAAAAAAGAGTTAAGATATTTTTGTAATATACAAAGTAAACGCTTACTTATTAAGGAGGGCATTTTATGTCATACAAAACAAGCAATGCAGAAGGTCATGTAGATTTCATCAATACCTATGATTTGGAGCCCATGGCGCAACAAGTTATTCCTAAAGCAGCCTTTGGCTATATCGCCAGTGGAGCAGAAGATACTTTCACTTTACGCGAGAATATCCGCGCCTTTAACCACAAACTCATCGTTCCTCATACGCTTTGCAATGTAGAAAATCCAAGTACGGAGATTGAATTTGCAGGTGAAAAATTGTCTTCACCAATCATTATGGCGCCTGTTGCGGCTCATAAATTGGCAAATGAACAAGGTGAAGTAGCTACTGCGCGTGGTGTGCATGAGTTTGGTTCTCTTTATACAACCAGCTCTTACTCTACTGTCGACCTTCCAGAAATTACGGAAGCCCTTCAAGGGACACCACATTGGTTCCAATTTTACTTTAGTAAAGATGACGGAATCAATCGCCACATCATGGACCGTGTGAAGGCTGAAGGCTACAAAGCGATTGTTTTGACTGCAGATGCTACTGTAGGTGGCAATCGTGAGGTTGATAAGCGTAATGGTTTTGTCTTCCCAGTTGGCATGCCGATTGTTGAAGAATACCTGCCAGAAGGTGCTGGTAAATCAATGGACTTTGTTTACAAATCAGCTAAACAACGCTTGTCTCCACGCGATGTAGAATTTATTGCTGAATACTCAGGACTTCCTGTGTATGTCAAGGGACCACAATGCCGTGAGGACGTTGAACGTTCGCTTGCTGCAGGTGCCTCTGGTATCTGGGTAACTAACCACGGTGGCCGTCAAATCGATGGTGGACCAGCTGCTTTTGACTCACTTCAAGAAGTAGCAGAAGCAGTTGACAAACGTGTGCCAATCGTCTTTGACTCTGGTATTCGTCGTGGCCAACATGTCTTTAAAGCCTTGGCATCAGGAGCAGACTTGGTAGCTATTGGTCGCCCTGTTATCTATGGCTTGGCCCTCGGCGGTAGTGTCGGTGTACGTCAAGTCTTTGAACACTTGAATGCAGAATTGAAGACAGTCATGCAGTTGTCTGGAACTCAGACTATTGAAGATGTTAAACACTTCAAACTCCGTCACAATCCATACAACCCAACCTTCCCAGTTGACCCACGTGACTTAAAATTGTATTGATAAAACAGCTTGCCTCCACTGAATGTGGAGGTTTTTGTTTGTGTATTGGAAGAATAAATCGCTATCAAAAACTATATAAAGATATTTTTCGGTCAAATATCTTGCTAGGGCTTTCATTTTTTGCTATACTGGTCCAGTAATTAAATAATAAAGACATTTGGGGTGCTTTAGGCTGAGATGATACCCATTGAACCTGATACAGTTAAGACTGGCGAAGGGAAATGTGAAAAGTTTTTTTCGTATGTCGAAAAGAACTGTCTAATCTTGTAAGCTAAACTCTAATTCTTGTGTGTGATTAGAGTTTTTTTGTTTATATAAGCTGGATGAAGGCGATACAAAGCATTTAGGTAGCTCTTCTTGAACGCCCTTGATTTTCTTTAAAAAGGTCAAGTAAAACTAGAATTTTCTTGGTGTTTTGTTGATTACGAACAAGTAAAGAGAGGAAAAGTAAATATGGAAACACAAGACTATGCATTTGAGCCAGGTTTGACTGTTGGAGAATTATTAAAAAGCAGTCAGAAGGATTGGCAGGCTGCAATCAATCATCGTTTTGTTAAGGAACTTTTTGAAGGTGCAATTGAGAATAAGGTCTTAAAAGACTACCTGATTCAGGATTATCACTTCTTTGATGCCTTCTTATCTATGCTGGGTGCCTGCGTAGCACACGCAGACCAGCTTGAATCCAAGCTTCGTTTTGCCAAGCAACTAGGCTTTCTTGAAGCAGATGAAGATGGTTATTTCCAAAAGGCTTTTAAAGAGTTAAAAGTATCTGAGAATGACTATCTAGAAGTGGACTTGCACCCTGTAACAAAGGCATTTCAGGATCTTATGTATTCGGCAGTGGATTCATCAGACTATGCTCATCTTTTGGTCATGCTGGTCATTGCAGAAGGCCTCTATTTAGACTGGGGTTCTAAAGATTTGGCACTACCTGAAGCCTATATTCATTCGGAATGGATCAATCTCCACAGAGGTCCTTTCTTTGCAGAGTGGGTTCAATTTCTGGTTGATGAACTTAATCGTATCGGGAAAAATCAAGAAGATTTGACAGAACTTCAGGAACGCTGGAATCAAGCAGTTGCTTTGGAATTAGCATTTTTTGATATTGGTTATGAATTATAGGATAAATTCAATATTAAAAATTAAAAGAATTAATAAACAAAATATATAAATATATTTTCCAGTCAAATATCTTGCTAGGGCTTTCAATTTCTGTTATACTAGCACAGTAATTAAATAATAAAGACATTTGGGGTGCTTTAGGCTGAGATGATACCCATTGAACCTGCTACAGTTAGTACTGTCGAAGGGAAATGTGAATAGTTTTTTCTTGAGAAAGAAAAAACCATCTAATTTTGTAAGCAAAACTCTAATTCTTGTGTGTGATTAGAGTTTTTTATTTTTTACTAGATAGACTAGATGCAGAGTATAATGGCAGGTCTCTCTTAAATGCCCTATTGTCTTAAAAGGAGTTTTTATGTTTAAAAAATGGCGTTTAAAAGATGTTATCTTGCTTGCTTTCTTGTCTATCTTTTTTGGTGGCGTTTTTGTGGGATCCGGCTATCTGTTTGATATCCTCACTCTGATTTTAGCCCCTCTTGGTTTGCAGGCCTTTGCTAAT
Organism: bacterium; assembly: GCA_905221035.1. GTDB lineage: Bacteria > Bacillota > Bacilli > Lactobacillales > Streptococcaceae > Streptococcus. The sequence goes on from CAJNBP010000021.1 coordinate 11,299, forward strand.
GAAATCCTCTTTGGTCTCTGGTGTATGGCTGCGCCTATTGCTGCTATCTTTGTTCCAAGAGTGGGAAGTGCGACGATTGGAGAAGTGTTAGCTGCACTTGCTGAAGTTCTTTATGGTAGCCAATTCGGTCTAGGTGCCCTTTTGTCTGGCTTGGTTCAAGGTTTGGGAAGTGAACTTGGTTTTATCGTAACCAAGAATCGCTATGAAAGTTGGCTCTCTCTAACTGCTAATAGTATTGGGATTACGCTTGTTAGCTTTGTCTATGAATACATTAAGTTAGGTTATTATGCTTTTTCACTTCCATTTGTCCTTTCCTTACTAGTGGTACGTTTTATTTCCGTCTTTTTCTTCTGTACCATCTTGGTTCGTGCTATTGTCAAACTCTATCATCAGTTTGCAGCTGGAGGCAAGGCATAGATGGGGCTGGAACTACGAGCGATTCAGTCACCAATCTTCTCTGAGCCGCTTGATTTTACTTTTCATGCGCAAGCCTTTACCTTGTTAGTTGGGAGCAGTGGTTCAGGAAAATCGAGCCTCTTTCAAATGATTGCCCAAGTCAGTTCTCTTCCCTATAGCGGTCAAGTCCTGATAAATGGGAGCGAGGTCAGTCAACTTTCTATCGTCGAACGTGTCCAGACGGTTGGTATTCTCTTTCAAAATCCCAATCATCAATTTACTATGGAGAACTTGTTTGAGGAGCTGATTTTTACCTTGGAGAATATTGGCCATCTTGTGCAAGAGATTGATGCTAAAATAGCAGAGGTAGTCCAGCAATGTCGCTGCAAGGCAATCTTGCACCGTCCCATCCATCACTTATCAGGTGGGGAAAAGCAAAAGGCTGCTTTGGCTGTTCTCTTTGCTATGAATCCTAGGGTCTATCTCTTGGATGAGCCCTTCGCTTCCATTGACCGCAAGAGTAGGATAGAGATATTGGAGATTCTAAAAGAGTTGGTCTCTGATGGTAAGACAGTTATTTTGTGCGACCATGATTTATCTGATTATGAAGCCTATATCGACCATATGGTGGAGCTAAGAGACGGACAACTAAGGAAAATAAATCAAATCCCTGCCTCTGAAATGACACAGGCTGTTTCAAAGGAAGTTGCTTCTAGCTCAGAACTATTCCATATGGATCGAACGACTTGTGAGCTGGATAAGCGTCCCCTCTTTTCGATTGCGGATTTTACATTCTACCAAGGAATTTCCTGTATTTTGGGTGACAATGGTGTTGGGAAATCAACCCTCTTTCGCTCCATTCTTCAATTTCAAAAGTATAAAGGGCGCATTAGTTGGAAGGGATCGGTTCTTAAAAAGAAAAAGAGTTTGTACCGTGATCTGACGGGTGTTGTTCAGGAAGCTGAGAAACAGTTTATCCGAGTCAGTCTGCGAGAGGAACTTCAATTAGATGGACCTGATTCTGAAAGAAATCAACGAATTTTCCAAGCTTTACGATATTTTGATCTGGAGCAGGCACTCGATAAGAGCCCCTATCAATTAAGTGGTGGCCAGCAAAAGATTCTACAGCTCTTGACCATCTTGACCAGCAAGGCTTCTGTGATTTTACTAGATGAACCTTTTGCTGGTTTGGATGATAGAGCTTGCCATTATTTTTGTCAGTGGATTCTGGAGGAGAGAAATCAAGGAAGAAGTTTTCTGATCATTAGCCATCGTTTAGATCCCTTGATCTCTGTGGTTGATTATTGGATTGAAATGACTAGTCAGGGTCTCAGTCATGTGAAAACAGTGACAATTACCAAACCACTCACATCTCAGAGTAGCAATACCCAAGGGGAGGTGAAGTAGTATGGTCAAAGTAGCAACCCAGACACCGATTATCAGTCTCTTCTTGCTGATTTTATCCTTGGAAACATCTTTTATTCCTTCGATTGCTCTGAATCTTTCGGTAGTCGCATTCTGTATTCTCTTTATGCTCTATTACCGTCGATTTAAGATGTTGGCTTGGATGCTATTGCTCGCCATTTTACCATCTTTTGCCAACTACTGGGCAGTTCAGTTACATGGGGATGCTTCGCAGGCAGTCATGCTTGGAACGAGGGCCTTTGTGACAGTTTGTATAGGCCTTGTCTTTGTTTCCTCTATTTCCCTAAAAGAGCTTCTCTTGTACTTGGCTCAAAAGGGGTTATCACGCTCTTGGGCCTATGCCTTGATTGTGGTATTCAATTCCTTCCCCCTTATTCAGCAAGAAATCAAGTCCCTCAAGGAAGCTTGCTTATTACGCGGTCAAGAACTACATTTTTGGTCGCCCCTGATTTACAGTAAGGTTTTGATGACGGTCTTTAGATGGCGCCATCTTTATCTGAGAGCTCTATCTGCGCATGGATATGACGAACATGCACAGTTGGAAAATCACTATCGGACCTTTTATATTCCTAAAAAAACAAAATTAATCTACCTGCTGTTCTTTTTATTACTTCAAACCAGTCTATTTTTATAAAGGAGTTATTATGGAATTTACAGATATTGCGATGGAATTATCCAAGGAAGCTTGGCAGGCTTCCTTTCACCACCCCTTTGTATTACAGTTACAAGAAGGGGATTTAGCCCCGTCCATTTTTCGCTATTACTTGATTCAGGATGCCTACTATCTGAAGACCTTCTCAGAAGCCTATCACCTCTTGGCTGATAAGACTTCAAACCAAGAGATGAAAAGACTCTTGAAACAAAATGCTCAGAGTCTAGTGGAAGGTGAGTTGTTTATCCGACAACAATTTTTCAAGGAATTGGAAATCAGCGATAAGGAAATGGAGCAACATCCAATTGCGCCAACCTGCTATCATTACATTTCTCATATTTATCGACAATTTGCAGAGGCAAACTTGGGCATTGCTTTTGCAAGTTTGCTCCCTTGTCCTTGGTTATACCATGATATAGGCAAATCACTTAATCTTAAACCATCACCAAATCCTCTCTACCAACAATGGATTGAAACTTATATTACGGATGAGTTGGAGCAGCAGATCAGAGAGGAGGGAGAGCTGGTCAATCAACTCTATCGAGAAAGTGACGAGACAGACAAGAAAAAAATGCTAGATGCCTTCCACATCAGTGTTCACATGGAAGCCAAGTTTTGGGAAATGGCCTACCAACATCAGACATGGAAGAGCGATTTACAGTCTTTAGAAACAGGAGAAGAATAGAAACATGAGAAACCACCAATTACAAGTTCACAAATTAACCATTTTATCCATGATGATTGCCCTTGATGTAGTCCTTACACCTATCTTTCGAATTGAGGGGATGGCACCGATGTCCAGTGTCGTTAATATTTTGGCAGGAATCATGATGGGACCTGTTTATGCCTTGGTCATGGCTACAGTCACAGCCTTTATCCGTATGACGACTCAAGGGATTCCGCCTTTAGCTCTCACAGGAGCGACTTTTGGAGCCCTTCTTGCAGGTCTCTTTTATAAGTACGGTCGGAAATTTCACTATTCTGCTCTAGGAGAGATTTTGGGAACAGGCATTATCGGTTCTATTGTTTCCTACCCTGTTATGGTACTCTTTACAGGATCGGCCGCTAAGCTTAGCTGGTTTATCTACACTCCTCGATTTTTCGGAGCAACCTTGATTGGTACAGCGATTTCCTTTATTGCCTTTCGATTTTTAATCAAGCAGGAATTCTTTAAAAAAGTGCAAGGATATTTTTTCAGTGAAAGGATAGACTGATGCAGGCATTTACAAATCCTTTTCCTCTGGTAACCAGTTCCTTGATTCACTGTATTACCAATGAGATTTCTTGTGAGATGCTGGCCAATGGAATTTTATCTTTGGGATGCAAACCTGTCATGGCAGATGATCCCCGTGAGGTTCTTGATTTTACCAAACAAAGCCAGGCTATCTTCATCAATTTGGGGCATTTGTCTGCGGAGAAGGAGAAAGCAATCCGTATGGCAGCTACTTATGCAGACCAAGCTTGTCTCCCAATGGTGGTAGATGCGGTTGGTGTATCAGCGTCACCCATTCGTAAGGGACTAGTCAGAGATCTTTTAGAATACAAGCCCACAGTCCTTAAAGGAAATATGTCGGAAATCCGAAGTCTTGTTGGCTTAAAACACCACGGCGTTGGGGTCGATGCAAGTGCTAAAGATCAAGAAACTGAGGATTTGCTTCAAGTCTTGAAAGATTGGTGTCAGACCTATCCAGGTATATCATTCTTAGTCACAGGCCCCAAGGACCTCGTCGTTTCAGCAAATCAAGTTGCTATACTGGGAAATGGCTGTGCAGAATTAGACTGGATAACAGGGACAGGAGACTTGGTTGGAGCTTTAACAGCTGTTTTTCTCAGCCAAGGAAAAGCTGCCTTTGAAGCTTCTTGCTTAGCGGTTTCTTATCTCAATATCTCCGCTGAGAGAATAGTTGTTCAAGGAATGGGATTGGAAGATTTTCGTTACCAAGTACTCAATCAGCTTTCGCTCCTCAAAAGAGATGAAAACTGGCTAGATGGCATCAAAGGAGATATTTATGAATAGAGAAGCACTTAGACTATATCTGGTAACCAATCGCTACCAAGATTCCTTGGAAAGCTTTCTTGAAAAGGTTGAGACGGCTTGCCGTTCAGGGGTTACCATAGTCCAATTACGAGAAAAAAATCTCACAACCAATCAATATTATCAACTGGCAAAACAAGTCAAGAAAATAACAGATGCCTATCAGGTACCCTTGATAATCGATGATCGTTTGGATGTCTGTCTCGCAGTTGATGCTGCAGGTTTGCATATCGGAGACGATGAGTTACCCGTTTCGGTTGCCAGACAAGTCTTGGGACCTGACAAAATCCTCGGTGTCACAGCTAAAACAGTAAAAAGAGCCCTTGAGGCAGAAGAATCAGGTGCAGATTACTTGGGAACAGGAGCCATTTTCCCAACCACCACCAAGGAAAATGCTCCTATCACCTTGATTTCAACCTTGAAAACAATTTGTCAAAGGGTTGCCATTCCAGTAGTTGCTATTGGAGGATTGACTTCAGATAATATTGACCAACTTATTGGCACTGGCATAGCTGGGGTCGCTGTCGTCAGGGATTTGATGCAAGCAGAAGATATAGAGGCAAAAACGCAAGCCTTTTTGACAAAGTTGGATGACATTATTTCCTAATCAAAAACTCTCTAATTCCCTTTAAAGTGAGAACTAGAGAGTTTTTTTAATCTTTAAAGCTTGTATGGTTGACTGGACCAGAACCATGACCGAGTTGAGGGGCGTCTTGAATAGCTTTTGTGATAAAAGCCTTGGCCTTATCGACTGCCTGGTAAAGACTTCTGCCCTTGGCTAGTTCAGCCGTAATCACTGCAGCAAAGGTACATCCAGTACCATGGGTATGACAGGTTTGAATTCGTGGACTTTCCCAAACAAATTGTTCATCCTTGGTAAAGAGGAAATCCTTGGCACCGCCTTCGAGATGCCCACCTTTGATAACAACAGACTGGGGACCAAATTCTTTTAAAATCAGGCGACCGGCACGCTGCATGTCTTCAGGATCATGGATTGAAAAACCAACAATTTCTTCTGCCTCAGGAAGATTCGGTGTAATAATAGTTGCAAGGGGAAGTAGGTTTGTTTTTAGGTAGCTTCTCGCACTGGTATCAATTAGAGTATCACCGCTTGTTGCGACCATAACAGGGTCAAGGACGTAGGGACAATCCAGCTTTTTAAGATAGGGCTGGATGATTTCCATAATTTCAGTAGTTGCCAACATGCCAGTTTTTACAGCCTGAGGTGGGATATCCGAAAAGACACTCTCTAATTGGGCTTTTAACATTTGAGGAGAAACGTGCTCGATTAATTGAACGCCTCTGGTATTTTGAGCAACAAGACTGGTCACAACGGCCATTCCATAGACATCTCTAGCTTGGAATGACTTTAAATCAGCCATAATACCAGCACCACCACTAGGGTCAGTCCCTGCAATGGTCAAAGCAACGGGTAAATAAGTCATCTAAAACCTCCCAACCAACTGAAGTTTGTATTCTTAAGAACAAGCAAGTCTGTTTTAGGAAGGCAATAGAAGACTGGTAGTCCCCATTATGATTTCCACTTCCATCAGCTAGCATTACCTAGATTGAGTCAAAGGGTCTAACAGTCGTTAATCTCAGCTTTACGCACCCCTAGTGGTTGTTTTCTTTTTTCTTTAGTATAGCATATTTTTATAGTTTATATAGTAAAATTTGACTGCAAATTTCTCGTTACAGGATTAGAATTCTATTTTTCGAAAAAATAATAAAAACCATAATTGACAAATGTAGATTTTGGGAGTATACTGATAATTGTAATTGACAAATGTAGATTTTGGAGGTGTGATTATGCAGATTTCAGATGCAGAATGGCAATTAATGAAGATTATTTGGATGCAAGGAGAGCAGACTAGTTCAGATTTGATTGGGGTTCTGTCTGAGCGATTCGACTGGTCCAAGTCGACCATTCAAACTCTTTTGGCTCGTTTGGTTGAGAAAGAGTGTCTGACAAGGAAAAAAGAAGGCAAGTTCTTTGTCTATTCAGCCCTTTTAACTTTGGACCAAAGTCGGGATTTACTTGTCCAAGATATCAAGGACAAGGTTTGTTCTCGTAGGATTAAGAACTTGTTGGCTGATTTGATTGCTGAATGTGATTTTACTCAGGCTGACTTAGAAGACTTGGAAACTGCGATTTCTAAGAAGAAATCAAGCGCTGTAACAAAAGTAAAATGTAATTGTATGTAAAGGAGACGTCATGTTAAATAGTATTGTAACCATTATTTGTATTGCTCTTATCGCGTTTATCTTGTTTTGGTTTTTCAAAAAGCCTGAAAAATCTGGACAAAAGGCCCAGCAAAAAAACGGCTACCAAGAGATTCGAGTGGAAGTCATGGGAGGCTATACGCCTGAGTTGATTATCCTCAAGAAATCAGTGCCAGCCCGCATTGTCTTTGACCGTAAGGACCCTTCACCCTGTCTGGACCAAATTGTTTTTCCAGATTTTGGTGTACATGCGGACCTGCCTATGGGGGAAGAGTATGTAGTGGAAATCACGCCTGAGCAGGCTGGAGAGTATGGTTTCTCTTGTGGCATGAATATGATGCACGGCAAGATGATTGTAGAATAGGAGAATGATATGACTGAAATTATAAAAGCAAATCTTGAAAATGGTGTTCAAAAAATCCGTATCACGGCAGACAAAGGCTACCATCCAGCCCACATTCAACTGCAAAAAGGAGTTCCTGCTGAGATCACCTTTCACCGTGTGACACCTTCAAACTGTTATAAGGAAATTCTGTTTGAAGAAGAAGGCATCTTGGAAGCAATCGGCGTAGATGAGGAGAAAGTCATTCGATTTACACCTCAAGAATTAGGTCAACATGAATTTTCTTGTGGCATGAAGATGCAAAAGGGGAGTTATACCGTAGTTGAGAAGACTCGAAAATCTCTATCACTTTTACAGCGTTTTTGGATTACTAGTATCTTTACTGTGCCTCTTGTGATTCTCATGATTGGGTTGTCGACAGGTAGCATTAGTCACCAAGTCCTGCGTTGGGGAACCTTTTTAGCCACAACACCGATTATGCTAGTAGCAGGTGGTCCTTATATCCAAAGTGCTTGGGCTAGTTTTAAAAAGCACAATGCCAACATGGATACCTTGGTTGCTCTGGGAACCCTAGTGGCCTATTTCTATAGCCTAGTTGCCCTCTTCGCTGGTCTCCCCGTTTACTTTGAAAGTGCTGCATTTATCTTCTTCTTCGTTCTTATGGGAGCCGTTTTTGAGGAGAAAATGCGTAAAAATACTTCCCAAGCTGTGGAAAAATTACTAGATCTGCAAGCTAAAACAGCAGAAGTCTTGCGTGAGGATAGCTATGTCCAAGTTCCTTTGGACCAAGTCAAGGTAGGAGACCTGATTCGGGTGCGTCCTGGAGAAAAGATTGCGGTTGATGGGGTTGTAGTCGAAGGTATGTCCAGTATTGACGAATCCATGGTGACAGGTGAGAGCCTGCCAGTGGACAAGACAGTTGGTGATACCGTCATTGGCTCAACCATCAATAATAGTGGAACCCTTGTTTTTAAAGCAGAAAAAGTTGGTTCAGAGACTGTCTTGGCACAGATTGTGGATTTTGTGAAGAAAGCTCAGACAAGTCGTGCGCCGATTCAGGACTTGACGGATAAAATTTCAGGGATTTTTGTTCCAGCAGTTGTCATTTTAGGGATTGTGACCTTTTGGGTCTGGTTTGTCTTGCTCAGGGATAGTGTGGTCGTGCTTGGAGCGAGCTTTGTCTCTTCTCTTCTTTACGGAGTAGCGGTTTTGATTATCGCCTGCCCTTGTGCCTTGGGACTTGCAACACCGACAGCCCTTATGGTGGGGACAGGTCGCAGTGCCAAGATGGGAGTTCTCCTCAAAAATGGAACGGTTCTACAGGAAATCCAGAAAGTTCAAACTATTGTCTTTGATAAGACCGGGACTTTGACTGAAGGGAAACCTGTGGTCACAGATATCATCGGCGACGAAGTAGAAGTGCTTGGATTGGCAGCTTCCTTGGAAGAAGCTTCTCAACACCCACTGGCTGAAGCCGTTGTGAAACGAGCGAGTGAAGCTGGACTTGAGCTTCACACTGTGGAAAATTTCCAAGCCTTGCACGGAAAAGGTGTTTCAGGGCAAATCAATGGAAAACAAGTTCTGCTTGGAAATGCTAAAATGCTGGATGGCATGGATATTTCTAGCATTTATCAAGAAAAACTAGAAGAACTGGAAAAAGAAGCTAAGACAGTTGTGTTCTTGGCTGTTGAGAATGAAATCAAAGGCTTGCTTGCTCTGCAAGATATTCCTAAGGAAAATGCTAAGCTTGCCATCAGTCAGTTGAAAAAACGAGGTCTTAAAACAGTCATGCTGACAGGAGACAATGCTGGTGTGGCGCGTGCTATTGCAGATCAGATTGGAATCGAAGAGGTCATTGCAGGTGTCTTACCAGAAGAAAAAGCCCATGAAATTCATAAACTACAAGTGTCTGGCAAAGTAGCCTTTGTTGGTGATGGCATCAATGATGCTCCTGCTCTTAGTGTAGCAGATGTGGGGATTGCTATGGGAGCTGGAACAGATATTGCCATCGAGTCAGCAGATTTGGTGTTGACAACTAATAACCTCCTAGGAGTGGTTCGTGCCTTTGACATGAGTAAGAAAACCTTTAATCGAATTCTGCTCAATCTTTTCTGGGCCTTTATCTACAATGTCGCCGGAATTCCGATTGCAGCAGGAGTCTTTTCAGGTGTTGGACTGGCCCTCAATCCAGAACTGGCGGGTCTAGCTATGGCCTTTAGTTCTGTATCCGTTCTGACTAGTTCACTCTTACTAAACTTTAGTAAAATAGATTAAAAGCGGGCTTGCTCGCTTTTTTATTATAAAACAGAAACTAAAAACGTTTTTAAACTGTACTGTAATAGAGAATAAAAACTTCTGAGCAGATTCTTAGTAAAGTCAAAATAAATGTGATAAATTAGTATTGTAAAAATTTACTGAAACGTTTTCAAAAACTATATGAAACCTTTTTTAGTAGATTTAAAAATATTTGAAGGAGAGTTATCATTATGACTCAAGGGAAAATTACTGCATCTGCAGCAATGCTTAATGTATTGAAAACATGGGGCGTAGACACAATCTACGGTATCCCATCAGGAACACTCAGCTCATTGATGGATGCTTTGGCTGAAGACAAAGATATCCGTTTCTTGCAAGTTCGCCACGAAGAAACAGGTGCTCTTGCAGCGGTTATGCAAGCTAAATTCGGCGGCTCAATCGGGGTTGCAGTTGGTTCAGGTGGTCCAGGTGCGACTCACTTGATTAACGGTGTTTACGATGCAGCTATGGATAACACTCCATTCCTAGCAATCCTTGGATCACGTCCAGTTAACGAACTCAACATGGATGCTTTCCAAGAATTGAACCAAAACCCAATGTACAACGGTATCGCTGTATATAACAAACGTGTAGCTTACGCTGAGCAATTGCCAAAAGTAATTGACGAAGCTTGCCGTGCTGCAGTTTCTAAAAAAGGTCCAGCTGTTGTTGAAATCCCAGTAAACTTCGGTTTCCAAGAAATCGACGAAAACTCTTACTATGGATCAGGTTCATACGAGCGTTCATTCATCGCTCCTGCTTTGAACGAAGTTGAAATCGACAAAGCTGTTGAAATCTTGAACAATGCTGAACGTCCAGTTATCTATGCTGGTTACGGTGGTGTTAAAGCTGGTGAAGTGATCACTGAATTGTCACGTAAAATCAAAGCACCAATCATCACAACTGGTAAAAACTTTGAAGCTTTCGAATGGAACTATGAAGGTTTGACAGGTTCTGCTTACCGTGTTGGTTGGAAACCAGCAAACGAAGTGGTCTTTGAAGCAGACACAGTTCTTTTCCTTGGTTCAAACTTCCCATTTGCTGAAGTTTACGAAGCATTCAAGAATACTGAAAAATTCATCCAAGTGGATATCGACCCTTACAAACTTGGTAAACGTCATGCCCTAGACGCTTCAATCCTTGGTGATGCAGGTCAAGCAGCGAAAGCAATCCTTGACAAAGTAAACCCAGTTGAATCTACTCCATGGTGGCGTGCAAACGTTAAGAATAACCAAAACTGGCGTGATTACATGAACAAACTCGAAGGTAAAACTGAGGGTGAATTGCAATTGTATCAAGTTTACAATGCAATCAACAAACATGCTGATCAAGACGCTATCTATTCAATCGACGTAGGTGACACTACTCAAACATCTACTCGTCACCTTCACATGACACCTAAGAACATGTGGCGTACATCTCCACTCTTTGCGACAATGGGTATTGCCCTTCCTGGTGGTATCGCTGCTAAGAAAGACAATCCAGATCGCCAAGTATGGAACATCATGGGTGACGGTGCATTCAACATGTGCTACCCAGACGTTATCACAAACGTTCAATACGACCTTCCAGTTATCAATGTTGTCTTCTCAAATGGTAAATATGCCTTCATCAAGGACAAATACGAAGATACAAACAAACACTTGTTTGGTTGTGACTTCCCTAATGCTGACTATGCGAAAATCGCTGAAGCTCAAGGAGCTGTTGGATTTACAGTTGACCGTATCGAAGACATCGATGCTGTTGTTGCAGAAGCTGTTAAATTGAACAAAGAAGGTAAAACTGTTGTTATCGATGCTCGCATCAGTCAACACCGTCCACTTCCAGTAGAAGTACTTGAATTGGATCCAAAACTTCACTCAGAAGAAGCAATCAAAGCCTTCAAGGAAAAATACGAAGCAGAAGAACTCGTACCATTCCGTCTCTTCTTGGAAGAAGAAGGTTTGCAATCACGCGTAATTAAATAATTCCTTCGTGGAACTTAAAAAGATCGGAGCAATCCGGTCTTTTTATGGAGGATAGTAAATGAATTTAAATCAATTAGATATTATCGTTTCAGATGTTCCCCAAGTCTGTGCTGACTTGGAGCGTATTTTGGATAAAAAGTCCGATTATGTTGATGACAGTTTTGCTCAGTTTACGATTGGCAGTCACTGTCTGATGTTGTCCCAAAATCATTTGATTCCTTTGGAAAACTTTCAGTCAGGCATCATTCTTCATATAGAGGTTGAGGATGTAGATCAGAACTACCAACGGTTGAAAGAACTTGGTATCCAGGTTTTAAACGGACCAACTGTAACCGATTGGGGAACAGAGTCCTTATTAGTTAAAGGCCCTGCTGGTCTAGTGATTGATTTTTATCGTATGAATTAGGTAATGCTATTATCAAATTTTTATCTAAAATTTAAACATTCTTGGAGCAGAACTTGAAAAGATCGGAGCAATCCGATCTTTTTTATATAAAAAGTTGATAGCGCTTCCTTGGGATCTTATAATAAAAATATAACAACAGAAAATAAAACTGATATGGAAAGGAGAAATATTTTTTTAATAGCTGTAGTAAGTGGATTTTCTTATTTCATTAGGAGGAAAGAGATGCAAAAAAAGGATGTTTATCTAATCTGTATGACCATGATTATCTGTTCAATTATTATAGGAAGTTTTATTTTGCATGGTCTTGAAGATATTGCAGCAATAATTAACCACGGCTTACTGATGATTAATCAATCCATTAATTGACAAAAGCTATTCATTTTTACATTTTATGAATCAAACAGATCGGAGCAATCCGATCTTTTTCTTATCACATGATTTTGATAGTTTACATTTTTATAACAAAATTCGCAAACTCTTGCTTGTTTCTTAAACAGATTATAAAATAGAAAGCATAAAAGAATAAAAGAGGTTTTGAAAATGTCTGAAAAACAAATGAAAGTTTTAGGTTGGGTAGCGACCTTCATGTCTGTTATGATGTATGTGTCTTATTTTCCACAAATCATGAATAATCTTGCCGGTCAAAAAAGGAATTTTATCCAGCCCTTGGTTGCAGCTATCAACTGTAGTCTTTGGGTTTACTACGGTCTTTTCAAAAAGGAAAGAGATATTCCCCTTGTTGCTGCCAATGCACCTGGTATCGTGTTTGGTCTAGTAACGGCTATCACAGCTTTGATTTAAAAAGAAGACTGGTTTCAGTCTTTTTTTCGTACATGTAAGCAAGAACAGTACCATCATTACCCAGATAGTTCCAAACTTTTTATTTCCTTTTTAGTATAATAGAACTAATAAATCAAGCGAGGTAAAGTGATGACAAAAAAAGGTCAATTTCCAGAAGGGTTCCTCTGGGGTGGTGCTACGGCAGCTAATCAATGTGAAGGAGCTTATAATCAAGATGGTCGAGGGCTTGCTAACGTCGATGTGGTACCGATTGGACCTGACCGTGAAGCCATAATCACAGGTCAGAAAAAGATGTTTTCGTTTGAGGAGGGCTATTTTTACCCAGCTAAGGAAGCCATTGATATGTACCATCATTACAAGGAAGATATCGTTCTTTTTGCGGAGATGGGCTTTAAAACCTATCGGTTGTCCATTGCTTGGACTCGGATTTTTCCTAAGGGAGATGAAGCAGAGCCAAATGAAGCGGGTTTAGCCTTTTATGAGGATTTGTTTAAGGAATGTCATAAGTATGGTATTGAGCCTTTGGTGACCATCACGCATTTTGACTGCCCCATGCACTTAATTAGGGAGTATGGCGGTTGGCGCAATCGTCGTATGTTGGACTTTTACGTAAATCTTTGTCGCACCCTCTTTATCCGTTATAAGGGCTTGGTTAAGTACTGGCTAACCTTTAACGAAATCAATATGATTCTGCATGCTCCATTTTTAGGAGCTGGGATTTGTTTTGAAGAGGGAGAAAATCAGGAACAGGTCAAATACCAAGCGGCTCACCATGAGTTGCTTGCTTCAGCCCTTGCGACTAAGATTGCCCACGAAATTGACCCAGAAAACAAGGTGGGATGTATGTTGGCAGCAGGGCAGTACTATCCCAACACTGCCCATCCGAGAGACTACTGGGCAGCCATGGAGGAAGACCGCAAGAGTTACTTTTTCATTGATGTTCAAGCGCGTGGGGAATACCCAAATTATGCCAAGAAGCAGTGGGAGCGTGAGGGAATTGAGATTGAAATGACGGCAGAAGATTTGGATTTGTTGAAGAATCACACTGTTGACTTTGTTTCCTTCTCTTACTATGCGAGTCGAGTGGCCTCAGGGGATTCAGAAGTGAGGAATCTGACAGCTGGAAATGTCTTTGCATCTATCAAAAATCCTTATCTGGAATCCTCAGAATGGGGTTGGCAGATTGACCCATTGGGGCTTCGTATCACCCTCAATGCAATCTGGGATCGTTATCAAAAGCCTATGTTCATCGTAGAAAATGGACTCGGTGCTATGGATACGCCAGATGAAAATGGTTATGTAGCAGATGACTATCGTATTGCTTACTTAGAGGCTCATATCAAGGCTATGCGAGATGCTATTTACCAAGATGGGGTCGACTTGCTTGGTTATACGACTTGGGGTTGTATCGATCTGGTTTCAGCTGGAACAGGCGAAATGAACAAGCGCTATGGCTTTATCTATGTGGATCGTGATAATGCTGGTCATGGAAGCCTAAAACGGAGCAAGAAGAAATCCTTCTACTGGTACAAGGATGTCATTGCCAGCAATGGTGCAAGTATTAAGTATTGCACATTTGTTCACTATTTTTATAAAATCTTCTCCCTACTTTATAAGATATGAAAAAGAGTTCTAAAGGAACTCTTTTTTTGCTATAATGAGGGAAGAAAAATCAGACAGGAGAATAAGATGTCAGAACCATTATTTTTACAATCAGTTATGCAAGAAAAAATCTGGGGTGGAACCAAGCTACGTGATGAGTTTGGCTATGATATCCCAAGTGAAAAAATCGGAGAATACTGGGCCATCTCAGCCCATCCAAATGGTGTCTCTAAAGTTGCCAATGGTCGTTTTGAGGGAACAGATTTAGCTACTTTATATGCAGAGCACCGTGAATTGTTCGGCAATCGTCCAGAACATGTATTTCCACTGTTGACTAAGATTCTGGATGCCAATGACTGGCTCAGTGTCCAAGTTCACCCAGACGATGCCTATGGACTAGAGCATGAAGGCGAGCTCGGAAAAACAGAATGCTGGTATATCATCGCTGCTGATGAAGGTTCAGAGATTATCTATGGCCATAATGCCAAGTCAAAAGAAGAACTCCGCCAGCAAATCGAGGACAAGAACTGGGATGCCTTACTTACGAAAGTCCCTGTTAAGGCTGGAGATTTCTTCTATGTACCAAGTGGGACTATGCACGCTATCGGTGCGGGCATCTTGATTCTTGAAACCCAGCAGTCTAGCGATACCACTTACCGTGTCTATGACTTTGACCGCAAGGATGATAATGGCAATTTGCGTGAACTTCACCTTGAAAAATCTATCGATGTTTTGAACATTGGCGAGCCTGTCAATAGCCGTCCTGTAACTATCAAAGCAGATAATTTACGTTCCACTCTCCTTGTATCCAATGATTTCTTCGCAGTTTACAAGTGGGAAATTACAGGCAAAGTTGACTTCGAAAAGACAGCTGATTACAGTCTGTTCAGTGTCTTGACTGGTCAAGGTCAACTCACTGTTGACGGGAAAAACTATCCAATCCAAAAAGGCAGCCACTTTATCTTACCAAGTGACGTTGAAGCTTGGACCTTGGAAGGGCAAGGCTTGGAATTGATTGTTAGCCATCCATAAAAAAGAAAGGGCTTGAGTTCACTACTCAAGTCCTTTTTGATTATGTGACTATTAGTCCGTCTCGCTCCGCTAGGTGCGAGACAAAAAAACCACCCGCTATGCGGGTGCGCGTCGAAGGTTATA
>CAJNBP010000022.1 GCA_905221035.1 bacterium
ACTTTGTCGAGTAGAGGGCAAGGAAGGTTATCGCATGTAGACTCTCGGACTTGTTTGTTTCGTTTGACTTCTTTGGAAACAGTTGTCGGATCTTTTAGAATGGATTGTCCGATAGCTTTGAAGGTTTCACCGCGCTCTAAGCCTAATTGGATATCATTACGGTCTGAAAGGCTAAGGTGTTTATATTTTGTCATAGTGAATCTCATTTCTAACTCAAACGTCTCACACTTAATTCCACCATAAAAATCCGTTTTAGACTAATTTCCACTTTGGTCAGGCAAGTGGAAGTTACTTTGAGAAGTTACCGCCAGTTCAAATCATCTCACTTTCTCCCCCTTAACCTTTGACTATTCCGCAAAATTATCGTAAAATAAAGAGTAAATGATAAAATGAGGTCAGAGTCTGTTTGCTCTGGCGATAGTAGTATAAATGAGGAGAAACGCTTTGGAATTAGAAGTATTTGCTGGGCAAGAAAAAAGTGAACTATCTATGATTGAGGTAGCGCGTGCTATCTTGGAACTTCGTGGTCGCGATCATGAGATGCATTTTAGCGATCTTGTAAACGAAATTCAAAACTACCTTGGAACATCAAACAGCGATATCCGTGAGGCTTTGCCTTTGTTCTACACAGAGTTGAACTTTGACGGTAGCTTCATCTCTCTTGGGGACAACAAATGGGGTCTTCGTTCATGGTATGGTGTGGACGAAATCGACGAAGAAATCATCGCTCTTGAGGAAAATGACGACGATGAAGTAGCACCAAAAGCTAAGAAAAAACGTGTCAATGCCTTCATGGATGGCGATTCAGATGCCATTGACTACAATGCGGATGATCCGGAAGACGAAGATGCATACGAAGCAGATCCTGCTCTTTCATATGATGATGAAAATCCAGATGATGAGAAAAATGAAGTGGAAGCTTACGATGCAGAAATCAACGAAATCGCCCCAGATGACTTGGGTGAAGACGTGGATCTCAACGAAGAAGATGATGAGTTTTCAGACGATGATTCTGAAAACATCGAGGAATAAAAGTTAGCTATTGACAATTGTTCTATTTTTAGGTATCATATTGTTCGGGCACCTCTTTTAGAGGTCGGGGCTCCCTAGTTCTTAGGGAGCTATTTTTGTTTTTTCAAGAAGTTATCTTCTTGTATTTTAGTTGTGAATCTGGCGCAGTCGTCCCAGATTATTCTTATTAGTAGGGTCTTGTTTCCTATGTCCCCTCGTAGTCAACAAGGCCTTGAGCATTTTAGAAAGAGGAATCTATGTCTACGAAATATATTTTTGTAACTGGTGGTGTGGTATCGTCTATTGGCAAAGGGATTGTCGCAGCAAGTCTGGGCCGTCTCTTGAAAAATCGTGGTCTCAAAGTAACAATTCAAAAGTTTGACCCTTATATCAATATCGATCCGGGAACCATGAGCCCGTATCAGCACGGGGAAGTTTTTGTGACAGATGATGGAGCTGAGACAGATTTGGACTTAGGTCACTATGAACGTTTCATCGATATCAATCTTAATAAATATTCCAACGTGACAACTGGTAAAATTTACAGTGAAGTTCTTCGTAAGGAACGCCGTGGAGAATACCTTGGGGCAACTGTTCAGGTTATTCCTCATATCACAGATGCTTTGAAAGAGAAAATCAAGCGTGCCGCTGTAACGACCGACTCTGATGTCATTATCACAGAGGTTGGTGGAACAGTTGGGGATATCGAATCCTTGCCATTCCTAGAAGCTCTTCGTCAGATGAAGGCAGATGTGGGTGCAGATAATGTCATGTACATCCACACAACCCTGCTTCCCTACCTCAAGGCTGCTGGTGAAATGAAAACCAAACCAACTCAACACTCTGTCAAAGAATTGCGTGGATTGGGAATCCAGCCAAATATGTTGGTTATTCGTACAGAGCAACCAGCTGGTCAAGGAATTAAAAACAAACTAGCCCAGTTCTGTGATGTGGCACCAGAAGCCGTTATCGAATCGTTGGATGTTGAGCACCTTTACCAAATTCCATTAAACTTGCAGGCACAAGGTATGGACCAAATTGTTTGTGATCATTTGAAATTAGACGCACCAGTAGCGGATATGACAGAGTGGTCAGCTATGGTGGACAAGGTCATGAACCTGAAAAAACAAGTTAAAATTTCCCTTGTCGGTAAGTATGTTGAGTTGCAAGATGCCTACATTTCTGTGGTTGAAGCCTTGAAACACTCTGGTTATGCTAACGACGCAGAAGTGAAAATTAATTGGATAAATGCCAATGATGTGACAGCAGAGAATGTGGCAGAGCTCTTGTCTGATGCAGATGGAATCATCGTACCAGGTGGTTTTGGCCAACGTGGTACGGAAGGGAAAATCCAAGCCATCCGCTATGCGCGTGAAAATGATGTTCCAATGTTGGGTGTCTGCTTGGGAATGCAGTTGACTTGTATCGAGTTTGCTCGTCACGTTTTGGGTCTTGAAGGTGCCAATTCTGCAGAACTTGCACCAGAAACAAAATACCCTATCATTGATATCATGCGTGATCAGATTGATGTTGAGGATATGGGGGGAACCCTTCGCTTGGGACTTTACCCATCTAAGTTGAAACGTGGTTCTAAGGCAGCAGCTGCTTATCACAATCAAGAAGTGGTGCAACGCCGTCACCGTCACCGCTATGAGTTTAACAATGCCTTCCGTGAGCAGTTTGAGGCAGCAGGCTTTGTCTTCTCAGGTGTTTCTCCAGATAATCGTCTGGTCGAAATTGTGGAAATTCCTGAAAATAAATTCTTTGTGGCTTGTCAGTATCATCCTGAACTTTCAAGTCGTCCAAACCGCCCAGAAGAACTCTACACTGCTTTTGTCACTACAGCAGTTGAGAACAGTAATTAGCTAAATCAAAACCTTTGAGAAGAATCTCAGAAGTTTTTTGATTGCATATTTAGGATAATATTTGCAAATTAAAAACATAGTGATATAATTAACATAACAAAAGTTAAGGAGGATTTACAATGAAAAAAATCACACTATTTGGTTTGTCTCTAGCAGGCCTAGCTTTACTGGCTTTTCCACATTCAGGGCAGGCATTTGAGCTAAAAGAAGAATGGGTTGTTAAATGTGGAGTTCAGTATCAAGATGGCAAAATTCTTCGATTTAATAATGGCCATGAAGTGGATATTAAAGTATTGGATTTGCCAAAAAATGAGAAAATCGAGTGGACGGTTAGTCTCAATGGTCAAGATCAGACTGTCAATTTCCTAGGTCAAGAAAAGGACAAATCTATGATTGGTGTAGAAGGGCGTTATCTGAATTTCTATGTTCCATATGGCTATAGAGGAGATATCAAGGTCGAGGCTAAGAGTGGAAATGAAGTGAAGACCTGGTCAACGAAAGTTGTGGATGATATTCATAATGATAGTGGAAAGAGAGGTTACTATCGTATTGAAGAGTCAAATGATCAATACACCTACCTTGATACTAAATGGGACTATCAAACAAAGACTTACACTGCCACCCTACCAGAAACTGTTAATGGTCAAAAAGTATATGCTTGGGCAGACTATGACAATAGTGAGTTGAAACTTGAAAAACAAAAGTCTATTAGTCATAAATATGATGGAGAATCTTTCAAAGAACTTTATCCGATTGTAAAAGCAGAAAGCTGGCTAAAATCAAACCAAAACTGGTACTATCAAAAACAAGGTCAATTAGTGCAGAACGATTGGGTTAAGGACAAGGAAACTTGGTACTTTATGAACGATAAAGGAGTCATGTTCAATCAAACTTGGCTCTATCAAGGTGGCAACTGGTATGCCTTTAAATCATCAGGGGCTATGATTGCTGGTGACTGGCTTTATGACCAAGGCAAGTGGTACTATTTATCAACTTCAGGATCCATGAAAGCAAGCACTTGGGTTTATGATAAGGGAGAATGGTATTATGTAAGTTCTTCTGGTGCCATGATTGCGAATGATTGGGTCAAAGACAATGGCAAGTGGTATTACCTCGCTTCATCAGGTAAGATGCTTCGCAATACCTACACACCAGATGGCTACTACGTTGGCAATTCAGGTGCCTGGCAATAAGAACAAGAAGTCCTTTTCCTGCAAGGAAGAGGCTTTTTACTTGCTTTTCTGCTGCTTCCTCATTTGTCCTGACGCGTTTTTTGTGTTAAAATGAATGGTATGAAAGCTAAAAAAATGTGGATGGCAGGTCTGGCTCTGCTTGGTATTGGGAGCCTTGCCCTTGCTACGAAAAAAGTTGCAGATGACCGCAAGCTCATGAAGACTCAGGAAGAGTTGACAGCGATTGTGCGAGACCATTTTTCAGACATGGGGGAAATTGCGACCCTCTATGTTCAAGTTTATGAAAGCAGTCTGGAGAGCTTGGTTGGTGGCGTCATTTTTGAGGATGGTCGCCATTATACCTTTGTCTATGAGAATGAGGACCTAGTCTATGAGGAGGAAGTCTTATGATACAACCAGCAAGTTTAGAAGAATTAGCATCTTTAGTAGAAAAAGATGGCAAGAAAGTCTTCCTTTTTGTGGCAGACTGGTGTGGCGATTGTCGTTATATCTATCCTGCCTTGCCAGAAATTGAGGAGACCAATCCAGAGTTCACCTTTATTCGTGTGGACCGAGACCAGTATATGGATTTAGCCAAACTCTGGGATGTTTATGGAATCCCTAGCCTTGTTGTTCTAGAAAAGGACAAGGAAATTGGCCGTTTTGTCAATCGCGACCGTAAAAGCAAGCAACAAATTAATGACTTTTTAGTAGGACTAAAATAGGAGAAAAAAGGAAACAATGATTTTTACATATAACAAAGAACATGTCGGTGATGTCCTTATGGTCATCGTGAAAAATAGCGGAGATGCTAAACTGGATGTAGAACGCAAAGGCAAGGTAGCCCGTGTTTTACTTAAAGAGAATGGGGAAACAGTGGCTTGGAATATTTTCGAAGTTTCAAGTTTCTTTGAAATTGCAGAGCGCGGTCAAGTCTTTTTGACAGATGAGCAAGTCGCTCGTTTGAACCGAGAATTACAGGCAGAAGGCTTCACAGAAGAAATTGTCAATGACAAGGAACCTAAGTTTGTTGTTGGTGAAATTGTCGAGATGGTAGCTCATCCAGATAGTGACCACCTCAACATCTGCCAAGTTGCAGTTTCAAGTGACAAGACAGTGCAAATCGTTGCAGGGGCTCCCAATGCGCGTGTCGGTCTGAAAACCATTGTGGCTCTTCCGGGAGCTATGATGCCAAAAGGCAATCTCATTTTCCCAGGCGAACTTCGTGGCGAAAAGAGTTTTGGCATGATGTGTAGTCCTCGTGAATTGCATCTACCAAATGCTCCGCAAAAACGTGGTGTTATTGAATTATCAGAAGATCAAGTTGTCGGAACACCATTTGATCCAGCTAAACACTGGACTGCCTAAGAAGTTGTTAATATCTGATAGACCAGATAGAAGGAAATAAGATGGCAAAAAATGTAGTGATTACAGGAGCGACCTCAGGAATTGGTGAAGCGATTGCGCGTGCTTATCTGGAGCAGGGGGAGAATGTTGTTCTAACAGGACGACGGACAGCCAGACTAGAAACCCTCAAGTCAGAGTTTGCAGCAACCTATCCAAATCAAATCGTCTGGACCTTTCCACTAGATGTGACAGATATGACTATGGTGAGGACTGTCTGCTCCGATATTCTAGAAACGATAGGGCAGATTGATATCTTGGTCAATAATGCTGGACTAGCTCTTGGCTTGGCTCCCTATCAAGACTATGAGGAGTTGGATATGCTGACCATGTTGGATACCAATGTCAAAGGTTTGATGGCAGTTACTCGCTGTTTCTTGCCAGCAATGGTAAAAGCCAATCAAGGTCATATCATCAATATGGGGTCGACCGCAGGAATCTATGCCTATGCAGGTGCAGCTGTCTATTCAGCCACCAAGGCGGCAGTTAAGACTTTTTCAGATGGACTGCGAATTGATACCATCGCAACGGATATCAAGGTGACTACCATTCAGCCAGGGATTGTCGAAACAGATTTCTCTACAGTACGTTTTCATGGTGACAAAGAGCGTGCTGCGACCGTCTATCAGGGAATTGAGGCCTTGCAAGCTCAGGATATTGCAGATACAGTGGTTTATGTGACCAGTCAACCGCGTCGTTTGCAGATTACAGATATGACCATTATGGCCAATCAACAGGCGACAGGTTTCATGGTTCATAAAAAGTAAAAAATTTTCTCGAAAAGTTACAAATTTCTGTAACTTTTTTGATTTCCTGCGAATAGATAAGTAGGAGGAAGAAAATATGTATAATAAAGTTATCTTATTTCTGTAACTTTTTTGATTTCCTGCGAATAGATAAGTAGGAGGAAGAAAATATGTATAATAAAGTTATCTTAATCGGACGCTTGACGTCTACACCAGAATTGCATAAAACCAACAATGACAAGTCAGTAGCACGAGCAACCATTGCTGTGAACCGTCGTTACAAAGATCAAAACGGTGAACGTGAAGCCGATTTTGTAAATATGGTCCTATGGGGAAGACTAGCAGAAACTTTGGCAAGCTATGCAACCAAAGGTAGTCTCATTTCCGTTGATGGGGAATTGCGTACCCGCCGCTTTGAGAAAAATGGCCAAATGAACTATGTGACCGAAGTTCTTGTTACAGGATTCCAACTCTTGGAAAGTCGTGCCCAACGTGCTATGCGAGAAAATAACACAGGGCAGGATTTGGCGGATTTGGTTTTGGAAGAGGAAGAATTGCCATTTTAAGCATTAAAAAGTCTGAGTTGGTCTCAGGCTTTTTATCTTGCTAAAGTCAGACTTTTTTCTTGACTATTTCTGACCAAGTGATACAATAGAACTATGAATTAGCACTCAGATATAAAGAGTGCTAATGATATCTATCTCATTATGGAGGAAATCAGATGTTGAAACCATTAGGAGACCGTGTGGTCTTGAAAATCGAAGAAAAAGAACAAACTGTTGGAGGTTTTGTCCTCGCAGGTTCAGCTCAAGAAAAAACAAAAACAGCCCAAGTTGTAGCTACTGGACAAGGTGTTCGTACCTTGAACGGTGATTTGGTTGCCCCAAGTGTTAAGCCTGGAGACCGTGTCTTAGTTGAAGCCCACGCAGGTCTTGATGTCAAAGATGGTGATGAGAAGTACATCATCGTTGGCGAAGCTAACATCTTGGCAATCATTGAAGAATAGAAGGAGAAAGTAAGTATGTCAAAAGAAATTAAATTTTCATCTGATGCTCGTTCAGCTATGGTCCGTGGTGTCGATATCCTTGCAGACACTGTTAAAGTAACCTTGGGACCAAAAGGCCGTAACGTCGTTCTTGAAAAATCATTTGGCTCACCATTGATTACCAATGATGGTGTTACTATTGCCAAAGAAATTGAATTGGAAGATCATTTTGAAAATATGGGTGCCAAATTGGTATCAGAAGTAGCTTCAAAGACCAACGATATCGCAGGTGACGGGACTACAACTGCAACTGTTCTGACCCAAGCAATCGTCCGTGAAGGAATCAAAAATGTCACAGCAGGCGCAAATCCAATCGGCATTCGTCGGGGGATTGAAGCAGCGGTTGCCGCAGCTGTAGAAGCCTTGAAAAACAATGCCATCCCTGTTGCCAATAAAGAAGCCATCGCTCAAGTTGCAGCCGTATCTTCTCGTTCTGAAAAAGTTGGTGAGTACATCTCTGAAGCCATGGAAAAAGTTGGCAAAGATGGAGTCATCACTATCGAAGAGTCACGTGGTATGGAAACAGAACTTGAAGTTGTGGAAGGAATGCAGTTTGACCGCGGTTACCTTTCACAGTACATGGTAACAGATAGCGAAAAAATGGTGGCTGACCTCGAAAATCCATACATCTTGATTACAGACAAGAAGATTTCAAATATTCAAGAAATCTTGCCACTCCTAGAAAGCATTCTCCAAAGCAATCGTCCACTCTTGATTATTGCGGATGATGTAGATGGCGAAGCTCTTCCAACCCTTGTATTGAACAAGATTCGTGGAACCTTCAACGTTGTAGCAGTTAAGGCACCTGGTTTTGGGGATCGTCGCAAAGCCATGCTTGAAGATATCGCCATCTTGACAGGCGGAACAGTTATCACAGAAGATCTTGGTCTTGAGTTGAAAGATGCGACAATTGAAGCACTTGGTCAAGCAGCGAGGGTAACTGTGGACAAAGATAGCACTGTTATCGTAGAAGGTGCTGGAAATCCTGAAGCGATTTCTCACCGTGTTGCGGTTATCAAGTCTCAAATCGAAACCACAACTTCTGAATTTGATCGTGAAAAATTACAAGAACGCTTGGCAAAATTGTCAGGTGGTGTCGCAGTAATCAAAGTCGGAGCTGCAACTGAAACTGAATTGAAAGAAATGAAACTTCGTATTGAAGATGCCCTTAACGCTACTCGTGCAGCTGTTGAAGAAGGAATCGTTGCTGGTGGTGGAACAGCTCTTGTAAATGTTATCCCAGCAGTGGCCAATTTGGAATTGACAGGAGATGAAGCAACAGGACGCAATATTGTACTCCGTGCCTTGGAAGAACCTGTTCGTCAAATCGCCCACAATGCAGGGTTTGAAGGATCTATCGTTATCGATCGTTTGAAAAATGCTGAAGTTGGTACAGGTTTCAACGCAGCAACTGGTGAGTGGGTCAATATGATTGAAGAGGGGATTATCGACCCAGTTAAAGTTAGCCGTTCAGCCCTTCAAAATGCAGCATCTGTAGCCAGCTTGATTTTGACTACAGAAGCAGTCGTAGCCAATAAACCAGAACCAGTAGCCCCAGCTCCAGCAATGGATCCAAGCATGATGGGTGGGATGATGTAAGCTTTCTATAGAAAATAACTTATAAAAAACACAAAAGGAGGGAATGCCTATTCCTCCTTTTTATGCTATTCACTTCTAAATAGATTTGAGCTCTCCTAACTTATATGATAAAATAAGACTAGAAAAAGGAGAAGAACATGATCGATGTAGAAGAAATTCTGAGCAAGATGAACCCCAATCAGAAGATTAATTATGACCGTGTTATGCAGAAGATGGTACAAGTATGGGAGAAAAATGAGCAGCGCCCAACTATTCTCATGCATGTTTGCTGTGCCCCTTGCAGTACCTATACCCTAGAATATTTGACCAAGTATGCAGATGTGACCATCTATTTTGCCAATTCAAATATCCATCCCAAGGCAGAATACCATAAGCGTGCCTATGTTACCAAGAAATTTGTCAGTGATTTCAATGAGCGAACTGGAAATAACGTTCAATACCTAGAAGCTCCTTATGAACCTAACGAATATCGTAAACTGGTTCGAGGTTTGGAAGAAGAGCCTGAAGATGGCGACCGTTGTAAGGTTTGCTTTGACTACCGCCTGGATAAAACAGCGCAAGTGGCTATGGATTTAGGCTTTGACTACTTCGGTTCGGCTTTAACCATCAGTCCTCATAAGAATTCTCAAACCATCAACAGCATCGGAATCGATGTGCAAAAGATTTATACCACCCACTATCTTCCCAGCGATTTCAAGAAAAATCAGGGTTACAAACGTTCAGTGGAGATGTGTGAGGAGTATGATATTTACCGTCAATGTTATTGTGGATGTGTCTATGCAGCCCAAGCGCAGAATATTGACCTGGTTCAGGTCAAGAAGGATGCCACAGCTTTCTTGCTGGATAAGGATGTTGAAAAAGACTATTCCCACATCAAATTTACAGTGACAAAATTGGATATATAGAAATCACCCCAGCTTCAAGGCTGGGTTTTTAAACTCTTCGAAAATCAAATTGAAACTGCGTCAACGTTGTCTTGCCGTATATATATGTGACTGACTTCGTCAGTCTTATCTATAACCTCAAAACAGTGTTTTGAGCAACCTGCGGCTAGTTTCCTAGTTTGCTCTTTGATTTTCATTGAGTATTAAAATAAAAAACCAGGGCTCTCACCCCAGTTTGACAACTTTACCGATTCTTTAGTTCTACATAGCGCTTGTACCAAATGTTTACATAGGCTTCTGAGAAAGGACCACGTCCATTATTAATCCAATCAACAAGAATTTTGACATGTTCTTTTAAAATATAGTCCAAATCATCAGAATAATTCATTTTGCGTTTGTGACGCTCATACTCCTCAACATCCAAGAGACGTTTTTCCCCATCTGTAAAAATTTTAACATCCAAATCGTAATCAATATACTTCAGTGCTTCTTCATCCAGATAGTAGGGGCTAGCCATGTTGCAATAGTAGGAAATTCCATTATCACGAATCATGGCAATGATATTAAACCAATATTTCTTGTGAAAGTAAACAATAGCCGGTTCTCGAGTGACCCAACGACGACCATCACTTTCGGTAACCAGTGTATGATCGTTGACACCAATAATGGCGTTTTCTGTTGTTTTTAGTACCATGGTGTCCCGCCAAGTTCGGTGGAGACTCCCATCATGCTTATAACTTTGAATTGTAATAAAGTCGCCTTCTTTTGGAAGCTTCATAACTAACCAACTTTCTACAATTTATAAGTTTATCGTTTACTATTGTACCATAAAATTACCTAAAATCTGTGAATTTTACATGAAAATATTAAAGATAATCTCTGAGAGCGCTTGCTATATCCGAAAAATCGTAGCCCTTTCGTGCTAAAACTTGAGTTAAACGCTGTTTAAGTTCGTATCCTTCATACTTTCGGGCATACTTAGCATATTGCTTATCAAGTTCCTTGAAGATGAGTTCCTGAGTAGTTTCTTGGTCAACTTGACTATCCAACTTATCAAAGGCACTTTTAGCATCAGAGTAAGAGAATCCTTTGTTGGTCAAGTTTTGGATAATCTTATCTTGAAAGGCACGAGCAGGAAGTTTTCCCTCATATTTTTTCAATAGTTTATTAGCTACACGTTGAGCAACTTCAGAAAAATCAAATTCTTTCAAGTTCTCTTCTATAGTAGATTTTGAAATTCCTTTTTGTGCTAATTTCTGAGTCAGTATATAAGGTCCCTTGTCTCCTGAAAGTTGATTGGCATTGATGATAGCATAAGTGTACTGCCTATCATTAATCCACTTATCTTCTTTAAGATTAGCAATGACTTGAGAAACTATTTTTTCATTAATATCATATTTTTTTAAATATTCTCTGACCTCTTTTTCAGTACGTGCTTTAAAGGATAGGTGGTAGAGGGCTAGATTCTTACCATAAGAAAATTGGGCAAAGTCCTGAATCTCCTTCAATTCCTCTTCGCTTATCACCTTATCTCTCGATAACATAAAACGAACAATTGTATCTTCGGTGATATAGCATTTATCGTCATTATCAAGCTCCATCAGATAGAGTCTTTTTTTCTTTTCAAGTTTTGTGATTTTCATAGTTCTATTATAACTCAAAATGTGAGAAAAAGCTGAACCCCCTTGATATAGCCGTTTTTGGTCTCTTAATGATGAATTTTAAGAACTTTTTAGGAACTTTGTAAATTCTCAATGGCTTTTTCATAAAAGGAAGTCGCCTTTTTCTTATTGTCTTTGGATAGGTGGCTATAGATGTCCATAGTCATTGAAATTTTAGAATGACCTAGCCGTGTTTGGATTTCTTTGTATGGTAGGCCAGCATTAAGCAATAGACTAGCGTGGGTGTGTCGAAAAGCGTGGAAACTTAAACGAGGACAACCAGCCAGTTTTAAATGCTTTTCTAGTCTAAATCTAAGCGCCCCAGCTTCTCTATAATTGTCAAAGGTATCAGAGAACACTTTTTCAAAAGTCATCCCTATTTCCCTACCTATTTGGGATTGTCTTGCTTTATAGAGCCGAAGCATGAGTACCGTTTTGGTATCCAGTGCTATTTCTCTAATGCTACTTTTACTTTTAGGGCTAGTGATTTCCTTGAGGGTGTTTAAAGTCTTGGTAACTGAAATGCTACCGTTTTGTAGGTCAATATCAGACCATTTCAAGGCTAGACACTCACGAATACGCAAACCAGTCGCTAGAAGTGTCTTATATAACACCGTATCAGAGAAATTTTTATAAGTGTTTGGTAACTGATCCAGATAATCTAAGAATTTTTTCAAATTGTCGTCATCCAGATATTTCAGTTTTTGCCCTTCTTTGGGTTTGCGCCGTGGGACGATGATATCACTAGCTGGATTTGAAGCAATGACTTGCAAGGAAACGGCATAGGATAATATGCGTTTATTTAGGGCATGGAGTTGGTTATATTGCTGATAACCTTTTCCTAGTTGGTTATAATCTATTGCCCACTGGTTTACCTGGTGCTGAATGATTGGGGGCGTTAGTTTATCTAGTTTGTAGTCTCCAAAGGCTGGTAGGAGATACTTTTTTATGTTGTTTTTTGCGCCTATTAGGGTGCTATGTTTGACTGTATGGCAATAATTTTCTAGCCAGAGTTCCGTCAATTCCTGATAGGTGGTAACGTTAACGGCTTTTGTAATTGTTGAGCCGTTTTTTTCAAACTCTACCTTGGCTTGGATAGCCTTGCTTTTGAGCCTGTTCTTAGTTCTGTCTGAAATAGTTGTCTTGACTTTCTTACCTGTTACGGTATCGATGCCAAGATAAACGCTGGAACGGTAAACTACTGATCCATCTTTCTTTTTGTACTCTGTAATCTTCATGGTTTTACTCCTTTTCCATCAGCAGGCAAGCAATTAGAAAAGGTTTTGAGTTTATACCATGCGAGGGGCTACGAGAAACCCCTTATTTTCGATTTTAAGCAGTCAGACGGTAAATTGTACCAGAATAGGAAACAAGGCGGATATGGGGGAGTTTTTTATTTTAAGTTATGTTTACTAGAATATAAAAAGAAAAGTAACCGTATCAAATACGGCTACTATCACGTTATGGATCTAAAATCCAAATGTAAACTTTATGGAGCTAAACTCCTAATAGCTGTATTGTAATATAATTATTAAAAAATGTCAAGAGATTAGAAAAGGTATAATTCTTTTAACTTTTCGTTAATTTTGTCCAATGTGTTATCAGATACTTTCATTTTTCCGATTGGATCTAATCTATTTTTCTTTAAAATTCTATCTTTGCTGATTGTTTGAAGGTTATTACACTTGGCATAAGAACGCTTAATGTATTTTTTGTAGTATTGAGTTAATTCAATAACGTCATTTATTTCTGATTGTGTCCGTTTAAGGTTATCATCGTCTATTATCTTAGGTTGAATTATTTCGTTTGAAAATTGTTCTGTATAAGCTTGGTAGACATCCGATAAGGCAGCTTCAGTAATTGCATTATTGGAATCTAAATATTTTAGGTAGGCAAATAATTCTTTGTGTAATTTTTCAATATATTCATCAAGCAAAATAGAAGGATATTCCGCAATGACTTCGTCTATGAGTACAGTATCTATTTGATTTTTAGATGTTAGAGGAATTACTGTAAGTGTTTTTTTATAGGGACTATCTACTTTGTCTAAGACAATAGCCCAATGATTATTTGATAATTCTCCGCCTATATTTACACCGAACTCTACGAATACCAGAGAACCTCGACTGAATTTCCAATATTTTCTTTTTTGAGTCTTAGCTTCAAATAAGAATTGTTCAGATTGTCTTTTAACTGCTGGTGCAAGAAATCGGTATTTAGAAGATGTATGTTTTGCTTTACCAAGTTTATAGAGTTTTTCAACTTCTATGTAGTTTTGTTTGGTTTGTTCAAAATATGGATTTTCTTTGTTCATTTTAATTCTCTCTATATATGCCCACGACTTCGCCGATGGTTTAGAAGATATTAGTCATCTCTATTTGTCAATTTCGCTCATTTTTGCGCTTTAGTCTGTAAAATCGGCTTTCTATTCTTCAACTTCCCCTGTTTTTGCACAATAGACCTTAGAAATAGGGTTGCTATTGGCGAATATGGGGGAGTTTTATAGAATTTTTTCAAATACCATAGTGGCTATTTATTCTGAGAAAATACTCTAGCAATATCTAATAGTTTTTCTCTATCATCATCCGATAAAAAGAAGAAAATTGATAGAAGTTCACTAGCCTCATCATTAAGGTAAGAAATAGCGATAC
This sequence comes from bacterium, assembly GCA_905221035.1. GTDB lineage: Bacteria > Bacillota > Bacilli > Lactobacillales > Streptococcaceae > Streptococcus. The sequence goes on from CAJNBP010000022.1 coordinate 14,039, forward strand.
TTAAAACCGATAACTCACCCAAAACATTTTGGACTTGTTTTTCAATTGCTTCTTGATATTTTATTTTTAAATCTTCCTCATCTATGAACGAATTTTCTGAAAGGAAATTTTCAGTAAATTTTTCAGTATTAAAAGATTCCTCAATTGAAGAAATCAATTGTTCTTTGGAGGTGTATCCAGTTAAAAGTAAAAGTTTATCAAAACCTTTTGAAAACCTTTTAGGGTCAATATCTCCAGTGTCATTAGATTCCTGTTCAAAATCATTAGTAATTCCTAATAGATGACCAATGCTTACTTTAAAATGCTCTGCTAATTTTTGTAAGTATTCATATTTAATTTTTAATTCTTTTTCTTTTTCCCAACGGGATATTGTCATCTCTGATACTCCAAGAAGTTCAGCAAGTGTTTTTTGGGTGTCCCCGTTTTTTTTTCGTAACTCTTGTAATTGGTTCTTTGTCATTGTTATATTACCTCAAGATAATTATAACACAAAAAAATATTTTTTAACAAAAATGTTAGAAACTCTTGACAACTAACATTTTATTTAGTAGAATACAGAAGAACTAACAAAAATGTTAGAAAAGAAAGGAGAAATTTCATTGCTTATTACCTCAACACAAGCAAAAGCGATTCGCCGTAAGCAGGCAGACAAGAAATTGACTGCAAAGCAAGCAGGCGAAGAAATCGGAGTTACACAAGTTACCTATCGAAAAATTCGAGACGGTGGCGAAGTGAAACCGAGTATCTACCAAAAAGCTATGCAGTGGCTTGCTGAAGATTATTAGAAAGGAGCGAACCAATCGTAATACTACTCTACATTTACAGATTTCTCATGTGGTGCTTTACCACTGGGGATTGATGAACGAATCTAGATAACTATTTACTAGACTACTTTGCTTGCTACCTATGGCAGTATTAAGGAACTATTCTCCTGAAGTATATCTCATGCTTTACCTTGGTACTGTTTTAGGTGGCAAGCACTGACAAAAGAAGAAAGGAGCGAACCAATGGAACTGGTTTATATGGACGGCAAGAAAGAGCCGTACACCACGAGCGAAATCATCGCTGAATGTGCTGAAGTAAAGCATGATACAGTACAAAGTTTAATAAGAAATCATCAAGAGGATTTTGAAAGTTACGGAATAATCGGATTTGAAATCCGTAAATTAGACAGACGCGGGCGACCGATGAAAATCTATCGTTTGAACGAGCAACAGGCAACATTGCTGATCACTTATCTAAAAAATACTGAACCAGTACGTCAATTTAAAATGAATCTAGTCAAAGCATTCTTTGAAATGCGTGATGAACTTTCTAAACGCTATCTTCAAAGAGAACTGGAAAAGCCAAAGCGCAAGACCTTAAACGAATCTATCAAATCGTGGGAGAAAGCACCTAAGCATGCCTATAGCACTCTTACAAACTTATTGCTAAAGGGAGCGACAGGGAAAAACAAGTCCCAACTCATGCAAGAGCGAGAAAGTGAAAACGGTATTGACAGTTTAACCAGTGATGAACTGACAAACTATCAGCGCTTGGAAGATATGGCAATAGCGATGATTAACTTGAATATGAGATATTCAGAAATTAAAGAACTAATTTTTAAAGCATAGGAGTATAGAAAATGGAAAATGAATTTAAGATAGTAACAAATGCCAAAGGGGTAGAAATTCCCAAGTATTTTAAGGACTTTAAAAAGCTAGTTGAGATGGACAGACAACTAGCCGAATATCTTTGTATGAACTACGAGTTATTGGACAGTGAAGACCTGGGCGCATTTCTTGAAACGGTGGAGCAGGGATTCAGCTGGATTCTGGATCTTATCGAAAGTAAAGATTTGCTTTATAGCCCCCAGACAGGGAAGAAAGCATGAAGAAAGACAACAAAAAAAGTCACTTGCGGAGAGTTTGGCGACCGAAGCAAGCGACAAGATTAAGGATATAGAAATTTTTTCTATACCTTGATTATAGCATAGAAAGACAAGGTATACAATGGGAAAACAACATCAAGCAGTAAAATTCAAGGATATTGCTGAAAAATTGTCCGAATTAGAGGGTAAAAATTTAGAAGAAATCGCTGGAGTATTAGGCTATCGCAACTTGGAGAGTTGCAGGGTCAACCTTTACAATCTGAGACAAAACAAGCGTCTAGGATTTGAAGTGGAAAAAGGGGTGTACTCCAAGTTTGCACTCTTGGACGATTCGGTAAAAGAGGAACTGGAAGACAAGGAATTGTCAGACCGTGGACGCTATTTGAAGAGCGTAGACCGCTACAAGGCTATGTTAAATGCCTTTTCTATCGCCTTTGATAGCACAGTCAAGGCGGAAACCAGACAAAAAGCAGAACACGACGGCTTGAAGGCCTTGGACAGAATCCCAGATAAGCACTACGCCCTACTTTATGACATGATGGAGGGCTAGGATGGAAGCGAAAACCCACTTCGCTAGATTCATGCGCAGAGGCATGGAGTTAGCAAGGCAATTACATAGTAAAGAAATTCAACGTGATGAATTTGATAGAGCCTGGAAAAGATTAGGCGATCAAATCGAAAACGAAACGAAGAAAAACTAAGAAAACCGAAGTGCAGGCAAGCAATTAGAAAAGGTTTTGAAAAACAAGTGCTGACACGGCGAGTCTAAGCACTTGTTTAGCAAAAATGTGGGTGATTACCCACGAAACATCACTACATGCGTCCGCCAACTAGGGGCAAAAGCCCAGCGTTTGGAGTGGTGGTAATCGTGTATAGGAAACAGGCAAACCAAAAGAAAAAGGTAAAAATATGAATGACTATTTTAAAGAATTTGAAAACGAGTTGGTACTTGTAGAGGAAAAGCTAGATATTTTATCAGAGTGGCATAATTCTAAGAATTATATTGGCGCAATGGAAATTGTTGAAGATTGTAATTCAGTAATTAGTGATCTTTGGCTAAGTTTTTATAAATTATCTGAAGCGTACAAGATGCAGGAAGCGAGTCATGAAGAATTTTATAATAAGAATGTTGAGAACTTACTGGGAGAATTAAAAAAATATGATGATGAGTGTGCAGAAATGTACAATAAGAAACCTGACTGGTTACTATTCAATTACTTAAATCAAGCAATAAGCGAAAACAAGTTAAGTAATGGTATTATTCATGAGACTGCTTCAACTTGGACGTATTTACGAAGTTTAGTAGTTTCTGATTTACAAAAAAGAGGGCTTTTAAAATGACTCTAAACCTAGACAACATGACACAAGCAGAATTTGATAACTTCATGGGTGATTTAAAGGTAAACGATCCGAATTTATTTCAGTTTATCGTTGATTTTATCAATAAAAAAGTAACCGTTCAAGAAGTTGAAGCTTTCCAAAAGATGGAGCCTGAAGTGCAACAGTTATATATTAAAAACTACAAAGCGAGGGCATAACATGAATGAACTAGATTTAAGCAATACACAGGCACTTATTTTTACCGTGATTTTGATTGGCTTTCTCATATATCTAAATCATCGAGACCGCAAAAAGTGCGCTCAAATGGAGCGAGAAAACAGGAAACTAGGAGAAAGTCCTAGCGAGAGTTTAAGCCCAGATTATGGGCGATATATCCAACTTGCAGGCATTAAGCCGTGGAGGTGATGATATGTTTGAAAGGATGATTGAAGAACTTCAAATAAAAATATTAGAAGCCTTAGATCGTTACCTAAAAAGCCATGAGAAAATACCTCCCCGAATTATTGGACTGATTTCCGCAAAACGAGTACAGGAAGAGTTAGATATAAAATACCTGACCTTGCAAAAATGGGAAAGAATGGGCTTGATGCGTTATCAGCCCCCAGGAGACGATAGCAGAAAAGTTTATTATAAAGTGGACGACATCCGTAAGTTTATGGGGGTGGGAGAATGAGAGTGATAGAGTTAACCTTGTCTAGTGACAAATTGGCCTTGTTTGGCTTTCTCAAGTCTACCCCTACCCAAGCTTGGAAGAATGGGAAACACTTCAAATTCATCTACTTTGAACCGATAGGCGAGGCGTTGACGGATTTTCACTATAAAGGTTTGTATGTGGCTGTCAAAGACGAAAAGGAGCAAGTGGAGGGTTGGAAATTAATTAGAGACTTGGAGATAGCTTTGGCCAGTTCGGACTTGCTGACGATTCTGAAAGAATTAGAGGTAAACAAATTGACCGAGCAACGGCAGGGGCTTGGAGTGGAGTTGAAAGGCTGGGTGTTTGACCTGATTTGTAATGGCATTTATACCAGGTATGAGACGTCACTTTTTGTCCGCTTGCTATTTGTGAATGGCTACAGTTTTAGTCAGCTGGTGGATTTGTTTTCAGCAATCGTCAAACGGAAAGACCTAGCCAGCTATTTCCTAGAAGTAGCGACAAAATTCTATAAGGAGGTGGCTTTTGAATAGTGAAGAAATTGTAAGTAAAATCATCGAAGAGAATCAACCACAAATACCGCCTACCGTGGTGGACTTGACCCAAGCAAGGGAGACAAGTGAGGAAAACAATAGCCTGAACTTGACCAAAAAAGCAAGAGGGGATGGCTTTGCAGTCAACTTGGACAATCTCAAGAAGATTTTGAGTGGGGATAGTAAGCTAAAAGGTTCGATACAGTACAACACTTTTACATATGAAATTGACGTGACTAGACCAATGAAGCTAAACGGTAGAACCTTGAGCGGTACAATCGATGACCTGATTATCAGAGAGATTAGGGCTTATATTGCTACCAAGTATAAGATGGATTATAAAAAAGGGGATATCGCTGATATCTTGGAAGTGGTGGCTGGAGAACACAGCTACAATCCCTTAAAAGACTATCTGGAATCTTGTGAAAGCGAGTATAAAGAGTTAGTAAATCAGCGTGATCCCTTTGATATTTTAAGGCATTATCTCAATATCAAGGATGACGAATATAACCGTATTATTATGGACTTGTTTTTCCGTGGAGCGGTTGCCAAGGTGTTTGACCCTACTGTTAAGTTTGACTTTGTGCTGGACTTGACTGGAAGGCAGGGAGTAGGAAAGACCCAATTTTTTGAGGGGCTTTTCACTCACAAGTATTTTACAACTGTTGAGACTTTCACAGACAAAGATGACAAGGCTAGAATGGTAAGAAACTGGTGTGTTTTTGATGATGAGATGGTGGCCAGTAAAAAGGCTAGTTTTTCAGAATTGAAGAAATTCATCACAGAAACCAAGCTGGAGTTTAGACCGCCTTACGCTTCCAGCGACAGGCGATTGCCTAAGAGTTTTATCATTGTAAGAGCAACCAATGACCATGATTATTTAAACGACCTGACAGGAGAAAGGCGCTTTCTGGTTGCGGAAGTCCACAAGGACACCGCCTATAAGGGCAGGAAGTGGACGGAAAAAGACCGTAGAGCCTTTTGGGGTGCTATGGTGATGGCTTGGAGAGCTAACCAAGTCTTGAACCTGACAGACGAGCAGGAAAAGCTAGTAAATGAGGTTAGAAGCCGTTACAAGTTTGTAGATGAAACCCTTGAGGATTTGGAGCGCTATTTAGGCACTCCTTACCCAAAAAGAATGTATCAGTTCCCGACGACTGACAGAACGCGATACTATTATATCTATGATATGATGAACGAGGGATACTATAGAAATAACAGGGGTGGAACGGTTGAACTGGACACAGACACCTACGGCGAACTGGTAGACAGGGACAAGATGACGATTAACCTATTTTTTCAAGAGGTGTATCTGACTGACAAAGTACCGCCAAAGGATAAGGCTAAGGTTAAAAAGTACATGCAAAACCGAGACGGCTGGGAACATAGGCGATCAACAAGATTTGGTAAAAGCATTAAACCAGCTTATGTTAAAAAAATGTAGTCAGCGTAGTTTATTTTTAAAAAGTGACTACATTTTGAATAGGAAGAAAACCCTTGATACATAAGGGGTTAGAAAAAAGTGTTGTTTTTACTATTTTACTGACTACACCCCTAAACCCTTGATATTATTGACTTTTATATAAAAATGTAGTTATTTTCTATTTATTAAAGAGTATATGAAGATAAAAGATAAAAGGCGTTTATTGTTTATTTTTTTGGGAGCAAGGTGACTACATGACTACGCAAGGCGAAAAGCCTTGGAATTGTAAGGCGGAGAGCGTAGTCACTAGATATCCCAAAATGACTACACTTTTTGGAATCATGAGTAGGAGACCTAAATAGGAATGAAAATAGTAACTTAAATGAGTAACTTTTAAAACGGAAATCATACTTGTATTTTACATAATGAGAAAATGTAAATAGGAAATCACAAAAATAGCCCTCCCCCCTTGATAGACAAGGCGAGAAGGGAGGTCGCTTAAATTTAACAGAATAGAAGATATGTTAAATATATGGCACCAAAAAAGAGAGGAAAAACAGATGAATCAAAGCAAAGATTACACTCCATTTCTACAGGATAACTTTATTATTTTTAACAAAGATGGTATAATAGAGATGAGGAAAATACCAGACTTTGGAAGCGTGGTATTTACTAGTCAAGATGGTAACATTGTCCAGATTGATACAACAATTAAAGAAAGATAGCTGACTAGACAACTAGAGGCGTAACATTAAAGCTAAGTAGCTTTTTGTTGCGCCTCTTTTTGTTTTAAGAAAGAGGACTTAATGAGGAATAAAGACCCAGTAGAGAGTTGAAACCAATAAGCACGATCAAAAGAAATGAGGAATAAAAGAAGATGGAAACATTACAAACTATTGAAACTAAAATTGACAAACTGATTGAACAGAATAAGAAAGATATTGAGATGACTGAGGCGGAACTGGTTAAAGCAAACCAAGCTATTTCAGACGCTCAAACCAAACTTGTAAAGGCTCAAAAAGAAATCAACTCAGAAAAATATGTTGAAGCAAAAGGTGACTTATGGACGGCAGAACGTACAAAGGAATTTCACGAAGGACGTTTGAAAGAGTTATCTGAAAATCCTATGATCACTTATGATGAATACCATGCGATGGTTGCAGATGTTTATAAATTGGCTGATGAACAACAAAAAACTTTCTATGTGCCAGCTAGAAAGAAAGTGATGGAGATTATAAAACTTGGAGATGACTCTTTGAAAGAAGCCAAGCATGTAGATAGTATACTCGAAAAACTTGAAAAGGATATTTCTAAAAATAACGAAGAGTATAAAAAAGACAAAAACGGTTCTTGGCTTAGTGGGTTCTATTCTGGTTTATCCTATGAACCAAGAGACGCACTGTATGGATATAGACATAAATTAAATAATATAGCTGAGAATTTCAAAAGGGAATAAAATTAAAATACCCCCTCCCCCCTTCAGTTATCCCCCCTACTAACAAATAGAAAGATGAGGTATATAGAATGACCCTACCCACTGGTAAGATTGATTTAAACGAATACGGGAAGCATTTAGCAGAAAAGTCTGCTGAGATTCATGAAGAGAAAACTAAACAAATTGAAGACGCTTGGGAACGTCAGAGACAAGGCTATATAGCAAGAGATGCCAAGTGGCAAGCTGTCATAGATCGTTCTGGTGAACTATTAAAAGAAAAGAAGGAAAAAGAGCACCAGCAAGAGATTGAACGCTTGACGGAAGAGAAGCGCAAAGAGGTTGATAGAGAAGTTAGTCAGCGTCTATCAATGCCAAATGAACACCAGCAAAAAATTAATAAAGGTATGAGTGAAATGCTGAAAGATTTATTTTAAAGAGTCCATAAAAAGACTCCATAAAAAAATAATTAAAAAGTTTTTTAATAAAGTGAATCGGAAAAAATATTTTTTGTGAAAGAGATTGGAGAAGCAAGGGAGAAGGTGGGGGGATATCCCCCTCCCCCTCGGTGCTCCCGAACTTCACGCCATCACTGTACATATTTTCTCGCGAGCGAGAAAGACAAAAAGGAGTAAATAGGATTGAATGAAACTACTGTAACTAGAAAATGCTCCAAGTGTCATGAGACTAAAGAATTATCTAGCGAAAACTTTTATAGAAAGCATTCAGACAAGAAAGGTTTCTCAAAAGTTTGTAAGCTATGTAATAAAAAGAAAGACGCAGAGCGTTACCAAAAGAAAAAAGACAAGATATTGACCCAGAAGAAACGATACTATAGACGGCAGAAAGAGCGTCAAAATGAAAAAGGCAGTTTACTCGAAGGAGGTGAAAAGTAATGGAAGATATGTTTCCTAGTCTACTCCAGAAAATTAAGGCCGAATTTGAAAAAGCTAGGCTTGATAGTGAGATTCTGGAAGAGTTACTAGAAAAGTTAGAAGAGAATAAAGCTAATTATCTGGACGCCAATCAATATGCTATAGAAATTGGTGAAATACTGTCAAAGGTTTTAGGAACTTACTTAAGTAATGAAAGCCTACCAGATGGCAAGATGTACTATAATATCGCTAAACGATTGCTGGAAGATGTTTTAGGTCGAAACTATGATCTTGTAAGTGATTATACTGAAAAGGTTCAAGAAGATTTAAACCTTAGGGCTAAACTTCGTATTCCTGCTCAAGTTCCTGAGTTGAATCAAGATAGGATTGATGGCTTAGTCAATCGTTTAGCTAGTGAAGATGATTTTGGGGCTGTAAAATGGTTGGTGGGTGAAACGATTGTTAATTTTACCCAAAGTATTGTAGATGATACGATTCAAAAAACGTGGTATTTCAGTATAAAGCAGGACTTAGCCCTAAAATCACTAGACGAACGGCTGGAAAGTGTTGTAAGTGGTGCCAAGAACTGGAGGGCAGTTATAAATATCCTTCCGTTCCCCATGATATTTACAGACGGCATAGTAATTGTAGATGTACCGTTGAATATTATCCGCAAGATGGTAGACGGCAGAATGTACATACCAGAAAATGGAGTAATATCAATCAAGAAGATGTGGAGCGTCGAAAACAGATAGGTATAGAGTCTGCTGAAGAGCGTAAAAGAAAACGAGATGAAAGAATTGCCAAGTTTGGGAATCCTAGAAGAAGATTAAGCTAGGCATAAGTTACAGGAGTAGAAAGGTTGTCGTTAAAAATGGAGCTGGATAAGTTTAAAACGATGATGAACGTCAGAAAGCGGATGACTTACTTTCTGAGATTCCAGAGGATGGCAGGAAGTGAAAACCAAGTTAGGATAGATGAAGAGGCTTGGAAACTTGTCCTACCTGATCAGTGGAATTTGACTAGTAAGCATGAAAAAGCAATTAGAGAGAGTCTAGAAACATTTGTCCATGATATCAATAAGATAGAGAACAAGCGAGCCAGAAAATACTTTATTATCCATTATTGTTACATGAGGAAGAAAACAGTAAGTGAATGTTTAGAAATTGCTGGGACAAAATCCACTAATTATCATAGATACAAACAGATAGCTGTCTTAAACTTTGCTAGAATCCACCAGAACGGAGAACTAGAAGCATATAAGTAGCCATCAGCTGAATAACTAGAGTCTAGGACGCCCCGTTTTAGGGCTTCATCATATAGAACTCCATGAATCAACTAGAAACCCTTAGAAATGAATCTAGGGGCTTTTAGATTTCTGAATATATAGGTTAGTGATATATGGTATAATGGTGATAGGTAATAAAAAAAGCACGTATGACCGTGCTAGTTTCTTGCCTGCTGAACTCATCATATAGTATAGTGGCTCCTTTGTGGGGCTTTTTTTGTGAACATTTTTAGGAACTTTTAAAGAATTTAAAGAAAATATAAGGAAATGTGATTTTAAAGAAAATCAGCAATATCAAGGCTTTTACATACTAATGAAATATAAAAATCAAGCGGTAGCGGAATAACTCAAAATGTGATAAGATAGGGGTATGAATCTGAAAGTGAAACAAAAAATACCATTAAAAATCAAGCGCATGGGAATTAATGGTGAGGGAATCGGCTTTTATCAAAAAACCTTAGTCTTTGTGCCTGGTGCTCTCAAAGGTGAAGATATCTATTGTCAGATTACTTCTATTAAACGCAACTTTGTTGAAGCAAAATTACTAAAGGTTAATAAGAAGTCAAAATTCCGAGTTGTGCCAGCTTGTACTATCTATAATGAATGTGGTGGTTGCCAAATCATGCACCTGCATTATGATAAGCAGCTAGAGTTCAAGACGGACTTACTTCACCAAGCACTGAAAAAATTCGCCCCTGCAGGATATGAAAACTATGAAATCCGCCCGACGATTGGTATGCAGGAACCAAAATATTACCGAGCTAAGTTACAATTTCAGACTCGAAAATTTAAAAATCAGGTCAAGACAGGTCTGTATGCACAAAACTCTCATTATTTAGTAGAGTTGAAAGACTGCCTGGTACAAGACAAGGAAACCCAAGTGATTGCTAATCGTCTAGCAGAATTACTTACTTTTCACCAAATTCCAATCACGGATGAGAGAAAAGTTTTAGGTGTTAGGACTATTATGGTCCGACGAGCTAGGAAAACTGGACAGGTTCAGATTATTATTGTTACAAACCGTCAGCTTAACTTAACACAATTGGTAAAAGATTTAGTTAAGGATTTTTCAGAAATTGTGACAGTAGCTGTGAATACAAATACAGCTAAAACAAGTGAGATATATGGTGAAAAGACAGAGATTATCTGGGGAGAAGAGAGTATTCAAGAAGGTGTACTCGACTATGAATTCTCACTATCCCCTAGAGCTTTCTATCAGCTAAATCCTGAACAAACAGAAGTCCTCTATAGCGAAGCGGTAAAAGCGCTGAATGTTGATAAAGAAGACCATTTGATTGACGCTTATTGTGGAGTTGGAACGATTGGATTTGCCTTCGCAAAGAAAGTAAAGACACTCAGAGGTATGGATATTATTCCAGAAGCCATTGAAGATGCTAAGCGAAATGCTAAAAGAATGGGATTTGATAATACTCATTATGAAGCTGGAACAGCAGAAGAGATTATTCCTCGTTGGTACAAGGAAGGATACCGAGCAGATGCTTTGATTGTAGATCCACCGCGTACAGGTCTGGATGATAAGTTATTAGACACTATTCTTACCTATGTACCAGAAAAAATGGTTTATATTTCTTGTAATGTTTCGACCTTGGCTCGTGATTTGGTGCGCTTAGTAAAAGTTTATGATCTTCATTATATCCAGTCAGTCGATATGTTCCCTCATACCGCTCGAACTGAGGCTGTTGTAAAATTAATTAAAAAAATTTAAAAAAAGTTATTGACAAAAAATAAAAAGGCTGTATAATAGTAAGAGTTGAAAATAACAACTCTGGTCCGTTGGTCAAG
>CAJNBP010000023.1 GCA_905221035.1 bacterium
ACTTTGCCTGGCTTACTTCCTGGTTTACTTGTGTCTGGTTGTTCTGACCAGCTATAGTTTGTTCCTGCTGGTAAGTCGTTTGTATTAATGCTTGTTTCTGGATTTGGTACTTCGTTGTGACGAACTGTTTGGTTCGGTTCTTTTGCCGTTGGATTGAACGTATCTTTTTGTTCTTTGACCGTAATTGGCACTGTAACTTCATCGGTAGTTCCGTCTGGATAATGGACTAAGGCTACACTTGGATGACTGCCTGGTGTGTTCACAACTGGCGTGTCTTTCCATGTTACAGTTGTTCCGCTTGGTAAACCTGTCTTGTCTACACTATCTTCTGCCTTTGGCACAGTTCCGTTATCTACCGTTTGTGGTTTCGGTTGTGGATCGTAATCATCTTTTTGTGGCGTTACTTCAACCGTTACCATTACTTCCTCTGTACTCTTGTCTGGGTAGGTGATTAATACTTTCCCTGATTTACTTCCTGGAGTTGTATTGGTATCTGGTTTTTCTACCCATGTGTAGGTTGTACCTTTTGGTAGGTTGTCTGTATTGATACTTCCTTCTGCGCTTGGCTCACTGCCGTGTTTAGCTGTTGGAGCTGGAGCTTTTGCCGTTGGGTTAAACGTATCTTTTTGTTCTTTCACCGTAATTGGCACTGTGACTTCATCAACTGTTCCGTCTGGATAAGTGACTAAGGCTACACTTGGATGACTGCCTGGTGTGCTGACATCTGGTGTCGTCTTCCATGTGACTCTTGTTCCATCTGGTAAACCTGTCTTATCTACACTGTCTTCTGCCTTTGGTACTGTCCCGTTATCCATCGTTTGTGGTTTCGGTTGTGGATCGTAATCATCTTTTTGTGGCGTTACTTCAACCGTTACCGTCACTTCCTCTGTACTCTTGTCTGGGTAGGTGATTAATACTTTCCCTGGTTTGTTTCCTGGTGTTGTATTGGTATCTGGTTTTTCTACCCATGTGTAGGTTGTACCTTTTGGCAGATTGTCTGTGTTAATACTTCCTTCTGCGCTTGGGTCACTGCCGTGTTTTGCAGTTGGAGCTGGATCTTTTGCCGTTGGGTTGAACGTATCTTTTTGTTCCTTAACCGTGATTGGCACTGTAACCTCATCTTCCGTTCCATCTGGATAAGTGACTAAGGCTACACTTGGATGATCTCCTGGTGTATTCACAACTGGCGTGTCTTTCCATGTGACTCTTGTTCCGCTTGGTAAGCCGGTCTTATCTATACTGTCTTCTGCATTTGGCTCTGTTCCGTTATCCACGGTTTGTGGTTTTGGCTGTGGATCGTAATCGTCTTTTTGTGGCGTTACGTTTACTGTTACACTCACTTCTTCCGTACTCTTATCTGGATATGTGATTAATACTTTTCCTGTCTTACTTCCTGGTTTACTTGTGTCTGGTTGTTCTGACCAGCTATAGTTTGTTCCTGCTGGTAAGTCGTTTGTATTAATACTTTTCTCTGGATTTGGTACTTCGTTGTGACGAACAGTTTGGTTCGGTTCTTTTGCAGTTGGGTTGAACGTATCTTTTTGTTCTTTCACCGTAATTGGGACTGTCACTTCATCGACTGTTCCGTCCGGATAGGTGACTAAGGCTACGGTTGGATGACTTCCTGGGGTACTTACCTCTGGATTTGTCTTCCATGTAACTCTTGTACCTTCTGGTAAGCCTGTTTTGTTTACACTTGTTTCTGGATCTGGTACGTATCCATTGTCCACTTCTTGAGGGATTCCAGTTGGTTTGTATTTTTCACGCATTGATGAAATTGTTATATTCACCAATTTCGATGTAGAGTTTCCTGCTTTATCTCTAGCTATTATCGTTACACCATGCATTACATTATCAGAATCAATTTTCGGTACTTCTCTAACACCCTCTTTGAACACAATTGTTCCAGAAGCTTGATCAAAGGTTAAGAATGAAGGCATATTTCTTACTTCAATCGTGGCAATTCCACTCCCATTTGCATTATCTTTTGCCTCAACCTTCATAGGAGGTAATGTTTTATCTAAAGCCGTCATTCCCCAGTTTGTATTTTCTGCTGGTGTTTGAATTGTTGGATCCGTAACATCTTTAACTTTCAATGGAATTGTAACGTCTTGTTCTGAACCATCAATATACGTTACTTTTGCTTGTATTGTTTGATCTCCATATGCCTCAGTGTTAATTGTTGTTTTTGATTCAACTGTTGCAATTTTGGCATTTCCACTCTCACCTTGCGCATTTGTCGCAGTTACTGCTCCTTTTAACATTTCTGGAGTAACTGATACATTTTGATTTACTTCAATTTGTGTTCCAGTCGCTGTAAAATCTTCACTCACTTTTCTTACCGTTACATTTACTGTCACTACATCTTTTGAACCATCTGGATAAGTAATTTCGACTTCACCAGTTGTTGCACCAGGTATGTTAACTACAGGTGGAGTTTTCCATGTTACCTTGGTTCCATCTGGTAATCCTGCTTTATCAACACTTGCATTAGGATCTGGAACTTGTCCATAACCTGTATTTTGTGGAATTGACGTTGGATTTTTCTTAGCGCTTATCGAAGATACAGTAATTTTTGCTGCACGTTCATTGAAGTTTCCAGCGTTATCTTCTGCTCGAATGTTTAAAGTAAATTCTTGACTTGGTGTATTCTCAGCTAGTTTTTCTACTGTTTGTTTTCCTGATTTGAATTTAATAGCGTTAGTTGTACTATCATATTCTAAGTAATCAGGCAATCCAGTCACCGTGACGTTTTTAATTCCACTACCGTTTGCATTATCTTCTGCTTCAATCTTCATAGGAGGCAATGTTTTATCTAAAGCAGTCATCTCCCAGTTTGTATTTTCCGCCGGTGCTGAGATAGTTGGTTTCGTCACGTCTTTAACTTTCAATGGAATCGTCACTTCTTTGGTTGTTCCATCTTTGAAAGTTACTGTGGCAGTAATGTTTTGCTCACCATAATTAGCTGTGCTGATTTCAGGTGCTGTAACTGTTGAAATTTTATCTGTTCCATTCACATTTCCTACTGTTGAAGTTGCGGTTACTTTAGCTTTTAAGTCATCATTTGTTACTGGAGTATTTTGATTTACTACAATTGGTGTTCCACTCACTTCATATTCTGAACTTAATTCTTTTACTGTAACTTTTACATCTACTGTATCTTTTGAACCGTCTTTATAGGTTACTTCTACTACTCCGTCCTTTTCTCCAGGTCCATTTGTCGTTACTGGTGTCGTTTTCCAAGCGTAACTTGTTCCTTCTGGTAAGCCTGTTTGATTCACGCTGGTTCCTGCATCTGGAGTTTCACCATAGCTAACTGTTTGTTTTTGAGTGTTTGGAGTTGCATCATATTTGGTAGTCATTGATTTCACAGTAATTGTTACGTTTGTTATTGTTTCGTTTCCTGCGTTATCTACAACTGTAATAGTTATATTATGAGGTTGTTCATTAGTCCCTTCAGGTAAACTTGGTACACCCGACACTCCTGCTTTGAACTGAATCTTCTTAGTTGACTCATTATATTCTAAGAAATCTGGTAAGCCTGTAACAGTCGTTGTCTTAACTCCACTTCCTCCAGTATTGTCTTCGCTTATTACAGAGATTTCTGGGTTTGATCCTTCTACTGCGATTAAGTTCCAGTTTTGTCCGTTCGTTGGTGATTGGATTGTTGGTTTAGTTACATCTTTGACTTTCAATGGAATTGTCACTTCTTTGGTTGTTCCATCTTTGAAAGTTACAGTTGCACTAATAGTTTGATTGCCATAGCTAGCTGTGCTGATTTCAGGTGCTGTAACTGTTGAAATCTTATCTGTTCCATTCGCATTGCCTACTGTTGAAGTTGCGGTTACTTTAGCTTTTAAGTCATCATTTGTTACTGGAGTATTTTGATTAACTTCGATTGGTGATCCCGTTACGTTATACTCGTCACTTAATTTGCTTACATTTACTGTCACTTCAACTGTATCTTTGCTTCCATCTGGATAAGTTACTTCAGCCAATCCTGTAGTAGTTCCTGGTACTGTAACTGCTGGTGGTGTTTTCCACGTTACCATTGTTCCATCTGGTAATCCTGCTTTATCAACACTTGCATTAGGATCTGGAACTTGTCCATAACCTGTATTTTGTGGAATTGGCGTTGGAGTATTCTTCGCACTCATTGAAGATACAGTGATTCTCGCTGCTCTTTCACTGACATTCCCTGCATTATCTTCTGCTCGAATGTTTAAAGTAAATTCACGACTCGGTGTATTTTCTGGTAGTTTTTCTACTGCATCTTTTCCAGATTTGAATTTAATAGTATTATTCGTACTATCATATTCTAGATAATCAGGTAATCCTGTCACACTGACGTTTTTAATTCCACTTCCATTGGCATTATCTTCCGCTCTTACTTCCATATTTGGTAGAGCTTTATCTAATGCTGTCATTTCCCAGTTTGTATTTTCTGCTGGAGCTGAAATAGTTGGTTTCGTCACGTCTTTAACTTTCAACGGAATCGTCACTTCTTTGGTTGTTCCATCTTTGAAAGTTACTGTGGCGTTAATAGTTTGCTCACCATAATTAGCTGTATTGATTGTAGGGGCCGTCACTGTCGAAATCTTATCTGTTCCATTTACATTTCCTACTGTTGAAGTTGCGGTTACTTCAGCTTTTAAGTCATCGTTTGTTACTGAAGTGTTTTGATTTACTTCGATTTGGGCACCTGTAACATTATACTCATCACTTAACTTACGCACTTTTATCGTCGCAGTTACTTCATCTACTGAATCGTCTGGATAAGTAACTGTTACTACAGAGGTTTTATCCCCAGGCTTACTCGTATCTGGTGTTGTCTTCCATGCATATCGTGTATCACCTGGCAAACCTTCTGTATTCACACTTGTTTTCGGATTAGGTGTTTCTCCATGACTCAATTCTTGAACAGTCGTATTTGCTTGTGGATTGTATTTCTCAGCCATTGATATTTGACGAATTTGAATATTTCTTTCACTTCTATTTCCAGCATTATCTTCCACAACAAATGTCACATTTCTTGTAGTACGACTAATTCCAGATAATTTTGGAACTTCTCGTTCTCCATCTTGGAAAACGATGCTACTAGTTGCTTTATCATACTTCAAGAAACTTGGTAAATTCATTGGGACAATACTCTTTATTCCACTCCCTCCAGGATTATCGGCAACTGCTATTTTAATCGAAGGAAATGTCTTATCTAAAGATGTTACTTCCCATAATTGACCTTCTGTTGGCATTGTAATCGTTGGAGCAGTTTTATCGTTAACTTCCAACGGAATCGTCACTGAATCTGTCGTGTCGTCTAAATACGTCACTGTTGCTCTAATTGTTTGTGTACCAGCATTTACAGTAGTGATTGTACCTACAGGAGTAACAGATTTAACTTTGTTATTACCATTATTACTAATAGTTACTGCTGTTTTCAAGTCATCATTTGAGACAGGAGCATTTTGGTTTCTAACAATTGTATTCCCTGTAGGGGCATATTCGTCGCTTAACTTACGTACCGCTACTGTTATATTCACGGTATCTTTTGAAGTATCTGGATAAGTGACTTCTACTACCCCAGATTTATTTCCAGGACTTGATGTGTCTGGTTTTATTTTCCAAGCGTATGTTGTTCCAGATGGTAAACCTGTTTTATTAACACTTGCTTCTGCACTTGGTTCAGCTCTATAACTTACTGTTTGTGTTTGTGGATTCGCAACTGCTGTATATTTGAATGTTTGTGGTTTCCATACAAAACGAACACGTCCTGATGCTCCCGTATCATTCGCATGTCCTACATGTTCATAGTTCGCATTACCACTTGGATCTTCTACATATAAATAGCGTGTAATAGATTTTTCGCTTGTGAATGGTTGATTATTAATATTTCCACTAACTGTTATCGTTCCCGGTTGATTATTTGTTGCAGTCGTATCTGACTTAATCTTAGTAGCTGTTAAATACAATCCATTAGGACTTCCACCGCCCAGATAACTATTATCTTCTGTTCCTAATCCCTGCCTATTTTCTGATGGAAAAGCTAAATAAGCACTGGATATTTTCCCAGAATTATCTTTTACTTTAATACTAATATTATTTTCTTCATGTGAATAGACATATATTTCTTGTTTACTAGCATCACTATAAGGAATTTCTACTGTAGGTTTGATTTTATCTTTTGAATCTACTAATTGCGTACCTGGTATTTGATGACTAAATCCAGAGATAGGATCAGTGACTGTTGCAGTTCCATTACTTGTCACTTCAACATTTTTACCACTATTTACCGCTTGAACTTTAGCTTTTACCTCTTTAATTTCTTCAGGAGTTAAGTTAGTTGTTTTAGTAACGAGTGTTATTGCTGGAACGACAGGTATAAAATCTTTATAGGTTACCTGTTTTGGATCACTAGGCTGAGAAATATTTCCCGCCTCATCAATAGCCTTAGCTATAATATTTCCAGCTGGCAAATCTAAAGTTGGTTCAATAGTTACCTTTCCTCGCTCATCAGCAGTTTTTTCTCCAATTTTTCGATTTTTCGAATCGTAAATTTCTACTTTTGCTTTTGATTCTGAACTAATAACAATCGGGGTTCTAGTTCCCGCTTTTTCTAATAAAGGTGTTTCTATTATTGGTTTTGCAGGTGCCGTATTATCTAAAATAACATTACCATCTAATCTAGCTTCCCATTTTTGTACTGACCCTTTTCCTTGGTGATTGTATGTAATATTCCCGTTATTTGCAACTGTTACTTCAGACTTATTAATACCAGGATTAGCTTTTTCATAGGCTATTTTAACTCTTTCCTTGTCTTCAGGAGTTAGGTTATTTACATTTTTTACTGGAACTTTCTCAAATCTATTTGATATTACATACTCATTTACTTCATTAGAAGATCGAATTCCTGAACTTACTGTAATATCTTTATTTTCCGCTAATACTTGAATTCTATCTAAAACTTCAAATCTATTTCCTGTAGGTAATCCTAACGTTATACTTCCATTTGAATTTTGTGTGATAGTTACATTTGCTGCATTTTCAAGAGTTCTATAGCGACCATTCGCTTCTTTTTCAAGCTTAACTTTTTTACCTTGAATAGTTGAAGTAATAATATCTGTTCTACCATTTGGAGTTAATGTTATGCTAGTTGTACCGTGTAAAGGTTGTTGAACATTAATATCATTGGGTCTTGGTACAGTAGCTTGTTTTACAATACTAGGTTCTGCAGTATTATTACGACTATCTGTTGCCTTAGCAATTACATTTCCATTAGGGATTGTTCTTGTAGGATTAATAGTTACATGACCACTTAAATCAGCTATTCCTTGACCTAATTCATTTCCTGAATGATCATATAACCTTACTGTTGAACCCGGATCTGCAGACACAGTTATCGAAGTTTTAACATCCGCCTTATCTATTAACGAAGTTTCGATTACTGGTCTTTTTTGAATTGTATAAGATGAAGCCACCTTATCAATTGAATTATCAGGATAAGTAATTGTAACATTTCCTTTTGCGTCTACAGAATAATTAGCATCATCTAATAATTTTCTATAGGCTGTATCTGTATATGTTGTACTATTTTTCTTTTTGATAGCAGCTATAATTTTTTCTTTTTCTGATTGACTGACGTTATTTGGATTTTCAACTGTTATCTTCTCTCCGATGGATACGTCATATTTTTTTGATAATGAAAGAACTGTAATATCTAATTGAACCGTTTTGGTTACAGAAGGATTATCCCTTCCCACTCTACCTGCTTTTGCCTTTCCTATTACTCCATATAGGAACCCCTTAGTTCCTTCAGGTTGAGTTAAAGAAATCGTTCCCTTTGTATATGCAGTCAAAAGATTTGTTTTGGCTGTACCTGCCGAAGCTCTAAATTCTCCTGTATGATTCACTCCAGGGAATGAATACGGATCATTCGCTATCCAGAATTTCTCCACTGCATTAGAAGCCGCCTGTATAGTAACATCAACAGTATCTCCACGATATGCAATTATGTTGGATTTATTAATTAAAATTTGCGTATTTGTAGGTTGAGTTGGTTTCTCGTGTTTTGCAGGTCCCACCCCTATTCTCAAACGAGTCACATTTACAGGGCTACTTTTTTCTGATTCTTGACCTCCTACTGGAGTCGCTGTAGCCTTAATTTCTCCTTCCGGTAAACTATTTCTTGGATGAACAATTGCCACACCTTGAGTATTTGCAACAGCTTCACCAATTAAGACATCATTACCATCATAAAGCTTAACTGTTGATCCTACTGGTGCATTTACTGTTACATCAGAAATACTACTAGCTTTACCGTTAAGATTATTTTGAATACTTGGAGTGGTAGTTACTGTACTTCGATTAGTTCCACTAACTCTGGTACCACTCTCCCCCTTACCATCAATCGTTTTCCCGTTGCGTGGGTCACGTTTTCCAGAATGCGCTCGAGTTACTCTATTAGCCACTTTGTTGCGGAGGCTTTTCGCCTCATTTAGAGCACCATCAACTTCACTATCAGTGGATTTTTCCTCAGACAAATCACCAAATGCTTGAAGAGATTTGCTTTCAGATTCACTAAATTCATAACTAATTTCTCCTGCTAATTGGTTAATTTCTGAGACAAGAGCCTGAACCTTGGCAATCTTTTCTGTTAAAAGATTTTTCTTTTCATCACTATCGTTTTCTTTATCTGCTTGCTTTTCTTTTTTGTCTATGTCGTTGCTTTTCTCTTCCAGTTGGGCAAATGAGTCCGACAAAACTTGAACTTCTTTATCTATCTCATCCTGACTAGCACCTGCCTTATCCAAGACTGCTTGCGCACGCGACAAAGAGAGATTAAGATTTTCAACTGATTTGACTGTTTTAGTCTGTAAATTAGTGTTCCTAATCTTTTCAATTAATTCATTTAAAGCAGTTTTATTCACAGTTTTGACTGTATTCTCTACAGCCTTTTCAACACTTTTATCTTCTTGCACATTTTCAGAAATCTTATCTGATTCTTTAACATGATTTTCTACCTGTGGATGATTTTCCACATCGTTTGGAACCTTTTCACTATTCGGATCTTCATCTTTAGCTTTAGTTGAATCATTCAGAGACGCAACCATTTCATCAGCATGAACAAGATGTGGATTCTGTATCATTACTGCTCCTGTAGCCAAAAAAAGAGTGCACCCAAAAAGAAAATGCTTCCCTTTCTTTATCATCCGCCAATTCTTTTGATTGACTCCTTTTCGATTAAAAAACATAGAGGACTCCTCATTAAACCAAGCAATTATTTTTCCTATATATTATATTCTATTATTCCCACAAATGCAAACAGTTTCATTTAATATATGAAAGTTTTTCACGACTTGAACTTATATTTATATGTTCATCAAATTACTAACATCAAGCAAGTCGGGAGATATTTGCTAGTCTATCTCTCCATCAGCATACGGTAGTTCAACTAAATTTTAATGAGCATTTCTACACTCCATCACCTCTCCAGTCTACAACTTCTCTATCCCTGGAACAGTGAAAAACTTGCTTGATTGGCTATCTCGTGCCCTTGACTTGTCTGATACACGTGGCTCTTCTGCCCTTCAAGATAAGTTTATCACCGTATCATCTGTAGCCAATGCAGGTCACGATCAACTCTTCACTATCTACAAGGACCTCTTGCCACTTATCCGTACACAAGTCGTTGGTGATTTCACTGCTGCACCTGTTAATGACTCTGCCTGGGCAAACGGAAAATTGATTCTTGAAGAAACAGTCTTAAACTCACTTGAAAAACAAGCTCAAGACTTGGTCAATGCTATCAAGTAACTAACATAATAAAAGCGAACAAGACTACTTTTCTGCCACTCAGAAGACTAGCTTGTTCGCTTTTTTCTCATTTATAAACTAAAATAACTGATGATACATATTGTCAAATACAAAATATCTTTTCATACTTCCTTTACAAAAACCAATTCCTGTGGTTGGGACAGGTCTTCTCTGTAGACAAATCCTGCAAAGCTTAAGCGACGAGCCTCCTCCACTGTTTGTACTTGGTTTTCTATCAGAGCTGTTAGAAAGGCACCACGCGCTTTTTTGGAAATGGTTGAATGAATCTTCAGATGACCACCCCTATCCTCCATGAATTTGAAAGTCACCATCTTTTCTCTGATTTCCTTAGAAAATACAGTCTCAAACTCGGATGACAAGAGGGAGAAAATTAGATTTTCACCTTTCATGTCCTCATCGTAGGCTGACTTCCAATGGCTCTTCAAAGTCTTACCAGCAACTTTTAACTTCATCAAAAAGTCCAAACGGTGAGGGGCCATAGGCGACAAGGCTGGCACAACACCGTACAAAGCCGAGGTAATGAAGACATGATTTTCAAGATAGACTTGTTCTGCCTCGGTCAATTTATCTCGCTTGATATGGCGATACATAAGCCCATCAAAAAGTTTCAGAGCTGGGTAGTGTTGAGCAGTTTGGCTTGTTAAAGCTTGGATATTTTGAAATTCTTCCGCTGCCTTCTCAGCTGATACCTTGTAAAAACTCTCCAATTGACTAGCAGAATAGAGGGCCAAGGCATCAAGTACCACCTGACTTTCTGGTTTTAAAGGAGCGGCTTCGATACTTGGCAAGTCTGTGTTCATTTCTTTTGCTGTTGGGATTAAAATTTTCATATTGATAGTGTAGCATATTTTTTAGCTACTACCAAGAAATTCATCTGAAAAACCTCGGTTTGACCGAGGTTTTTCTGTTTATTTCGGCCATCCTAACCAGATAGCCACGAGAACAAGGGCTGTGCCAGCTAAGCTTGTTAGGATGGATAAGAATTTATCTTTTTTCTCCTTGAACTGAGAAAAACCGAGCTTCAAAGCGAACAATCCAAGTAGCATTGAAGCAACCATCAAATAAAACCCCATTTGTTTGTCCTCCACTAGTCTTAATTTACCTTATTATAACATATACTTTTTAAAGAAAGCTGTCTTTACTGAACTTTAAATGTCTTGAGATAGTTATCTTTTCCTACTTGACCTTCGAAAGTTTTCCCATTTTCGAGGTAAGGCAGGTCATCTGATACAGAGGCCTTGACCTTGTAAATCTTGCCATCAACTTTAAAGAAGTAGACGGTATCACCCTTGATAACAGCTGATTTGAGGTCTGCTACCACACCCTTGATGCTTTCAGTTGTTGCATTGTCAATTTCAAGATCATTTTTCTTGGCATATTTGCTGAGCAACTCTTCCACTGTCGTGGCTACGATAACATTTTGGTACTCGACTGCGTCTACCAAAGCATACTCTTTGACCAGGCCAGCATTGTCCTTCAAGCCCATGATGTAGAGAGGCTTGTCATTGAGGTTGATGAGGATTGGGAAGGTTGCCTTGTAGGATTTCTCCTGAACAGCACCTTCGGCTGATTCACGGGCTGATTCTTCGGTCGCAGAAGCCAAGCTGTACTTAGTGATTTCTCCTGTTCGCATATTCTCAAGGATGAAACCAAGATTACTTTCATCTGCATTGGCCGATGTCACACCTGTGTAGAGATAGATGTCATTGCCGATAGACAAGTAATTATAACCCTTGGTAGTCTGGGTCACGTTTTTCTTGGAAATCATGGCATTCCAGAAACCATCCTTGTACTTACCATTGTAGTTGATTTGCTCGATAGTTTCCTCAGCTGGATAAACCCTGTCTACCCATTCAGGAACATCTGCCAAGCTGTATTCTTTGGTTTCTCCATTTGTGGCATCCAAGATAATGACTGAAACAGGACGAGGAACCGCAAGTCCAAATTGCTTTTGGTAAACTGTAGCCACATAGAAAGGATTGCCCTCATCGTCCACCTCGAAGGATGGCGTTTTGAAGATTTTGGTTGGGTACTTCAAGCGCAGGTGGCGTTTGACATCACGGTTAAAATACTCCGAGTCCGAATACTTGATTGGTGTCTTCAAGTCCACCAAATCCGCATTTCCAGTTACCATATCCACCTTGATATACTCGCCGATTCCCTTGGCCTGATTGTTAAACCATTTGATAGGGTCTGCGTATTCTAGTGGCGTCACTCGATAAGGCTTCCCATCAATCGTTAGTTGAGTATAGGTGTCTGCCGCCACGTACTGTGACACCTTATCCGTTAGGGAACCCAAGTAGCGGTCCCCAATTTTTTCAGCAGTACTTCTATCTAGGATAGGAACCTTACTGGTGTCACTCTTAGGAAATTCAGTAAAGTCTTTTTCCGTAACCGTGACTACATTGGCATAATTTTTAGCCTGAAAAATGCTAGAAGTCACCAAGGAAACCAAGGCTGCTAAGAGAAGAATTCCTCCAATAGAAGCTAAAAGGATTTTCCCTAACCGATTGATTTTGAAACCCTCTAGATTTAAGGCAGCTTCTGCCTTGCCGTGGCGCACATGAACCGTTTTGACAAGGTTTATCCCCTTGCCAAAGCCAAATAAGATTGCCACAACCAAAAAATGTCCACAAAGGAAAAAGAGAAATTCCCAGCTGGTCAGGTTAAGAGGCGGTAAAAAGATATACCAGGTCGTTGCGATAAAAATAAGTTCGAAGACTATTCGTTTCATTTGCTTTCCTCCTAAATGATTCGTCCTTCCAAGTGATCCAGTTCATGCTGGCAAATCTGAGCTGGGAAGCCTGTCAAGGTAATGGTTTGTTCCTGCCACTTGCTGTCACGATAGGAAACTCTTATGGTTTCATAACGCTTAGTAGGTCTCACACCTGTCAAGGATAAACAGCCTTCTTCTGTCTCATAAGGTCCTTCAAAGGACAGGAGAACTGGATTGAACATGACCACAGGAACCAAGCCAAGATTAAAGATAATCACGCGCTTCTGCACCCCAATCATATTGGCAGCTAGACCGACACAAGTCTCACTATTTGCTAAGAGTGTATCCTGCAAATCTCTGGCAAGATACAGATCATCCTGACTTGCCGTCTGAGACACCTGAGATAAAAACAAAATATCCTTCACAATTTTCTTTTCCACTTCCTCACACTCCTCTTTATGTTTACTATATTATAGCAATTATAGCACAAAAGCCGATAACTGCAAGCCCTTTCCCTCAACTGTAGCAAAAAGCCATCCGAAGATGACTTTTTCTTTTTAAATCGCATTCTTGTTAAAACCAAGTTTTCGTTGGATAAACTTAACGATTTCGACAATGATAATCATTGAGAAGCTTCCGCCCATAACGATTCCCCATTGTGACAAGTCTAGTTTGGTTACGTGGAAGATTCCTTCAAGCGGTTCTACGACGATTGTTGCCATGAGAAGGATGAAGGATACCAAGATAGACCAGTTAAAGGTCTTAGACTTGAATGGGCCAACTGTCAAGATGGATTGGTAAACAGACTTGACATTGTAGGCATGGAAGAGCTGAATCAAACCAAGGGTTGCAAAGGCCATAGTAAGGGCATCCGCATGAATGGCATGATTGTCACCCACATGAACTGGATAAAGAAGGGCAAGACCATAAACACTCATAACAATAGCTGCTTGAAGTACACCTTGATAGATGATAGAACTCATGACACCACCTGAGAAGAAGCTCGCCTTGCGTCCACGTGGTTTGTGGGTCATGACACCAGGTTCAGCTGGCTCAACACCTAGAGCGATAGCTGGGAAGGTATCCGTTACCAAGTTGATCCACAAAAGATGAACTGGTTGCAAGACATCCCAACCAAACAAGGTTGATAGGAAGATGGTTAATACTTCTGCTGTATTGGCAGAAAGTAGGTACTGAATGGTCTTTTGAATGTTTGAGAAGACCTTACGTCCTTCTTCAACTGCGACGATGATAGTCGCAAAGTTATCATCCGCAAGAATCATGTCAGAAGCTCCCTTAGAAACCTCAGTACCAGTGATTCCCATACCGATACCGATATCTGCTGTTTTCAGAGCTGGTGCGTCGTTGACACCGTCCCCTGTCATGGCAACGACCTTACCTTGTTTTTGCCAAGCTTTCACGATACGAACCTTGTGTTCTGGAGACACACGGGCATAAACAGAGTATTGACCTACCACTTTTTCAAATTCTTCATCTGACAGTCCATTGAGTTCAGCACCAGTTAAAACGTGGCCTTCTGTATCGTTTGCGTCAATGATTCCCAAACGTTTAGCGATGGCTTCTGCTGTATCTTGGTGGTCACCTGTAATCATAATTGGACGGATGCCAGCTTCCTTGGCTACACGAACAGCTTCAGCAGCTTCAGGACGTTCAGGGTCAATCATCCCGATCAAACCAGTGAAGATTAAATCATTTTCAAGCTCTTCAGAAGTGAGATTTTCTGGAATGCTATCGATAATCTTATAAGCACCTGCAAGGACACGCAAGGCTTGGTGGGCCATTTCAGAGTTGTTTTTGTGAATGAGGTTTGTAACCTTATCATCAATCGAAGCAATATCCCCAGCCTTATCACGAAGAACACAACGTTTCAAGAGTTGGTCTGGCGCACCCTTGACTGCTACAAGGAAACGACCATCTGACAATGGGTGAACTGTTGACATAAGCTTACGATCAGAGTCAAATGGCAACTCAGCCACACGAGGATATTTCTCTAAGAAACCTTTGACATCGTAACCTTTGTCCAAGGCATATTGGATAAAGGCTGTTTCAGTTGGGTCACCAATAAGGTTACCTTCCACATCGATTTTAGTATCGTTTGCCAAAACAACGGAACGAAGAAGGGGCATTTCAAGACCTAGTTCAATATCATCAGCTGAGTCATGTAGAACCGCATCATAGAAGACTTTTTCGACTGTCATCTTGTTCATGGTAAGCGTACCAGTCTTATCAGAAGCGATGATTTCTGTTGAACCAAGTGTTTCGACTGCTGGCAACTTACGAACGATAGAGTTTCGTTTAGCCAAAACTTGAGTACCAAGGGCAAGAACGATAGTTACGATAGCTGGGAGCCCTTCTGGAATGGCTGCAACGGCAAGCGCAACAGAGGTCATCAACTCACCAAGTGGATTTTTCCCTTGAATGAAGACACCCACTACAAAAGTAACAAGGGCAATA
Source organism: bacterium (assembly GCA_905221035.1). GTDB lineage: Bacteria > Bacillota > Bacilli > Lactobacillales > Streptococcaceae > Streptococcus. The sequence continues at coordinate 15,023 of CAJNBP010000023.1, forward strand.
ACCAAGATAGCATAGGTCAAGACCTTAGAAAGGTTGTTCAAGTTTTGTTTGAGGGGTGTATCAGTCTCATCTGCATCTTGAAGCATACCTGCGATATGACCCACTTCAGTGTACATACCTGTATTGACAACAACACCAAGACCACGACCATAAGTCACATTTGAGTTTTGGAATGCCATATTGACACGGTCACCAATTCCAGCATCTGCAGCAAGCTCGACTGTCAAGTCTTTTTCGACTGGCACAGACTCGCCTGTCAAGGCAGCTTCTTCAATTTTAAGAGAATTGGCTTCTAGCAAACGTAGATCTGCTGGTACCACATCACCTGCTTCAAGAGAAACGATATCTCCAGGGACCAATTCTTTAGAGTCAATCTCCGCCATATGCCCATCACGAAGGACACGTGCAGCTGGACTTGACATAGATTTGAGGGCTTCGATAGCTTCTTCTGCTTTTCCTTCTTGGTAAACACCGAAGGCAGCATTGATGATAACCACGGCTAGGATAATGATGGCATCTGCAATATCTTCTCCACCAGAAGTCACGACTGACAAGATAGCTGCCGCAACTAGGATGATAATCATCAAATCCTTAAACTGTTCGATGAATTTGACCAGGATTGATCGTTTCTCACCCTCTTCGAGTTCATTGTGGCCAAATTCGGCAAGGCGTTTTTCTGCCTCGCTTGATGACAAACCTTGCTCGGTCGCATCCACAGCCTTCAAGACCTCTTCAGGACTTTGAGTGTAAAACGCTTGGCGTTTTTGTTCTTTTGACATGTGTCTCCTCCTTGACATTGTGTGCTAAACAGACTCTCTTTTCCTCATCGTATCTTTTCACGACAAACAAAAAGAGACCTGTTAATCATAACAAGTCTCGCTGTTTAAGATAGGGCCGGAAAACATACTTTTCAGTATAAAATTCGGAATGACGACACTATCACAGGTTTCTGCCAGCTACTCCCTTGAGTAGTACTATTATACCAAATTTTGAAAAATTTTCAAAGAGTAAATTTTTTAAAAAATCTCCTAGCAGACTTTCCTGCTAGGAGATTTTCTTATGAGAGGTACTTGCTTAAGCTTTGAAAATCGGATTTATCATCTGATGTTTATC
>CAJNBP010000024.1 GCA_905221035.1 bacterium
TAAAAGGACTTAGTCCTGTGCAATACAGAACTAAATCCTTTCAATAATTATTTGTCCAACTTTTTGGGGTCAGTACAAAATGCCTGATATTATGCGTTTTTTTGATTTTGAAGACTTTTTGACAAACCTTTTTAAAAACACATGAGTGTCATGATTTTTTATGGTATAATGGCAGTGTTGGAAGTGAAATATTTACATTTTTTTATATTTTACTGATATTTTATTAATATTAATCGATCCATTTTTCTATGATTAGAAATCAATGTAGTAGTTTATGATAAAGTAGAGGAAAAGCTCTAAAATTTTAGTCAAGAAACGATTTAGTATTCTGTCAAGGCAAAATATTAGAACCCTCTATTTTGTAAAAATAGTTAGAAAGAAAGTTGGTAAAATGAAAGATATTTTTAATAAACGTCAACGTTTTTCGATTCGAAAATTTTCTGTTGGAGTAGCTTCTGTATTAATAGGAATTTCCTTGTTTACACCATCCCAGGGAGTACTGGCTTCTACAGAAAGTTCTCTATCTTCTGTGGAGAAAAGAGAAGAAGTTCAAAATTTACCAGATAATCAAGATAATCCTTCTTCTGAGTTAGATACCAGAGATGTTCCAATAGGATCTACAAGGACTACAGGAATCGTCACATCTGGGGATAAGGAAAATAATAGCTTGACCACAAGGGCTTTCGTAGCAGGTGAAGATAGATCAAGTACTCCAGAGGTGAGAGCAGCATCAACTCCTTCCGAGGTTAAAAAGTATGAATTAACTGAGGAGTATGCTAAGCAAATAAAAGCAGGAGTAATCGGTTCAGAAGGTGATAAGCTAGACAGTTTGTTACTAAACGGCCCTAAGTTAAGTCCAGAAGCTTATACAGATGATGATTACTTGAAGGATAAAGAAGAACTTTATATTTATGAAAAAGGTGGGAAAAAGTATGTAGGCTATAATAGTCATCCCTTATTAGAAGATACTGATGGTGATGGTATTATTGACAGTAAAGAAAAGCCAGATGAAAAATTAAAATGGAATGTAAGTGAGCGCGATATGATTATGTTCATGGAATTGTCTTACCGTGATGATAATTATATCGATAGAGTGTTGGATCATAAGAAACCTTTAACAGAGTCAGAGTTATATAAAAAGAATGGTGATAGGAAGCCGCGTTATGAGTATATGATGATGAATAAGGAATTGGGACCTTATTGGGAAAGGAAGAAAAGTTATCATACATCCAGTGGACTAGATGCTGTCTTGTATGAAACTAAGAGTGATTTTTTATATTTACCAAATGGCACTGCTCAAGTGTTGGCGTTTCGTGGAACAAGTGATGCGAAAGATATTAAAGCAGATATAACTCTGGGGACCGGAGGAAATCCTCAACAGGGGATAGATGCAGAAAATATCATGCGTGAACTAGCCAAAGATAAGAGTATTACCAATCTTTATTTGACAGGACATTCTTTAGGAGGATATTTAGTACAACGGGCAATGGTTGAAGCCTATCAATTGGCATATTCTGACAGCAGAGTCATGTCTCCTAGAGAACAGTCAGCTTATAGAAACTTTTATAATAATGTATTAAAAAAAGGAACAACATTTAATGCTCCAAAAGTTGTGACAAGTTTGGTTTCTGGTCGTGAATTTTGGCAAAAAGGTTTAGATAGCAAAAAAATAGCTAAGTCAGGGAAATTGACTCATTATATTGTTGATAATGATTCGACGATAAGAAAAGGCGTCAGCAATGATAGTGATGTTGTTATAAATGTTGGACCAACAAGCGGAGGTCATAGTTCACGTTCTTATTTTGAATCCGATATGATTAATAGACGATCAGAGTTTATATCTGGGAAACGAATTTCTTTGGATGGGACAGGTTATCAAGATAAAAAAATTACATCAGTTAAATCTGTAGAAAAAGTTGGAGAAACTGCTGTATACAGTAAACGCGGAGATGACATCATTAAGTCAACAACTGTCAGTATGAAAGATCCTGATACAGGACAGATTACTAAAAATACACTTGATGAAGTGTTCAAGAAAGATGGTGCCAAATCTAAGGTTGTTGTTACGCAAATACAGCCAAGTGTTCGTTATGAAAAAGACGCAACAAAATCCAAAGGTGAAACTAATGTAACAATAGCTGGTACTCCAGGCACTAGAACAGTTACTACCACTTACACTGTGAATCCTACAGATGGCAGTCTTATTCCGCATGAAGAACCGGCGGTAGTAGTCCCATCAACTCCTACAGTGGTCAAAGTCCCAGCTAAGGATAAAGTAGTAGAAACACCAATTGAACCTGCAGTGGTTTATGAAAAAGATGACACTCGTGACTTCGGTAGACCAGACGAGCGTAGAGAAGGAACAAAAGGAAAATCTGTAACGACTACAAGGTATGATGTTAATCCAAATAATGGAACAGTCACAGAACAGGTTGGTAACCCAGTGGTCACACCAGCTGGTAAAACAATAGTTAAAGTTGGGGCTAAAACTAAGGTTGAGCGTAGCATGGATGAGCAAGGTCGTGAAGTTATCAACACTACAACTTATGAAGTTGATTCAGAAACAGGTAAGGTAACTCCTACAACAGTAACTACTTACGGGACAAGAAAAGAATCAACGGTTGAGAAGAGGGCAGTACCATCTCCAGTAGTTTACGAAAAAGACGATACGAAAGAAAAAGGTACTGAAGCAACTACCGTTAAAGGAGAAGATGGTGAAGATACAATCGTAACAACGTACAAAGTAAATCCAACAACAGGGGAAATTACCCCAACTGTAGGAAAACCGATTCGTACGAAAGAACCAACTAATACGATCGTTAAAGTTCCAGCTAAGAATAAAGTAGAAGCAAGAGGAATTCCATTATCTAAGAGATATGTAAAAGATGCTAGTAGGGAAAAAGGTCAAGATGATATTACTATTCCGGGAAAAGATGGAAGTGAGACAACCACAACGACCTACACAGTAAATCCAACTAATGGGGAAGTTACTCCAAATGTAGGAGAGCTGGTAATAGTAAATCCAACGGATACAATTATCAAAGTAGCAGCAAAAGATAAAGTAGTATACTCTAAAGACGGAGATAACATTGTCAAAGAAGTTACTATATATACAGTAAATTCAAATAATGGAAACATCACAGAGCATACAATAAAAGAAACGTTTAAAGAAAACGGATTGAAGGATAAAGTAGACGTAGAAACAATCCCATCCCCGGTAAAATACGAAAAAGATGCTAGTAGGGAAAAAGGTCAAGATAATATTACTGTCCCAGGAAAAGATGGAAGTAAAACAACCACAACGACCTACACAGTAAATCCAAACAGTGGAGAAGCTATTGCACATGTAGGAGAGCCAGTAATAGTAAATCCAACAACTACTATCGTTAAAGTAGCAGCGAAAGATAAAGTAGTAACTTCTAAAGATGGAAATAACATTGTTAAGACAGCAACTTCATATACAGTAAATCCAGATAATGGAAACATAATAGAGCATACAATAAAAGAAACGTTTAAAGAAAACGGATTGAAGGATAAAGTAGATGTAGAAACAATCCCATCCCCAGTAAAATACGAAAAAGATACTAGTAGGGAAAAAGGTCAAGACAATATTACTGTTCTAGGAAAAGACGGAAGTAAGACAACCACAACGACTTACACAGTAAATCCAGACAATGGAGAAACTATTGCACATGTAGGAGAACCGATAATAGTAGAACCAACTAATACTATTGTTAAAGTTCCAGCTAAGGATAAAGTAGTAGAAACACCGATTGAACCAGAAGTGGAATATGTTAAAGATGCTGAAAAAGACTTCGGTACACCAGATCAGCGTACTGAGGGTGAAAAAGGTAAAACAGTCACTACAATCACTTACGATGTAGATCCAACCGACGGTCATATCACAGAACAGGTTGGTAATCCAGTCGTCACCCCAGCAGGTAAGACAATCGTTAAAGTTGGTGTTAAAACTAAGGTTGAACAATCTAAAGATTCTGAAGGCCGTGATGTGATTGATACTACTATCTATGAGGTTGATCAAAAAACAGGTAAGGTAACTTCTACAACAGTAACTACTTACGGAACAAGGAAAGAACCAACGGTTGAGAAGAGGGTAGTCCCATCTCCAGTAGTTTACGAAAAAGACGATACGAAAGAAAAAGGAACTGGAGCAACTACCGTTAAAGGTGAAGATGGTGAAGATACAATCGTAACAACGTACAAAGTAAATCCAACAACAGGGGAAATTACCCCAACTGTAGGAAAACTGGTTCGCCTGAAAGAACCAACTAATACGATCGTTAAAGTTCCAGCTAAGGATAAAGTAGTAGAAACGCTGATTGAACCAGAAGTGGAATACGTTAAAGATGTTGAAAAAGACTTCGGTACACCAGATCAGCGTACTGAGGGTGAAAAAGGTAAAACAGTCACTACAACCACTTACGATGTAGATTCAACCGACGGTCATATCACAAAACACGTTGGCACCCCAGTCGTCACTTCAGCAGGTAAGACAATCGTTAAAGTTGGTGCGAAAACTAAGGTTGAACGTAATAAGGATGACCAAGGTCGTGATGTGATTGATACCACTACCTATGAAGTAGATTCAAAAACAGGTAAGGTAACTCCGACAACAGTTCGAACTTATGGGAAAACGAAAGAACCAAAAGTAGAGTTAGAACAAGTTCCTAAGACAGGTGACGTTACAGTCACACCTAAGAAACCAGATGGCTCAACATACCCACCAGGAACTAAGGTAGAAATCCCAGGTAAAGATGGTCCAATCACAGTCACAATCGGTGAAGACGGTAAAGGTAAAGTACCAAACAGTGAATTACCAGAAGGTAAAGTTTCAGGTACAGGTAAGATTACTGAACCAGGTAAACCAGCTGTGGAAGTTCCAGTAGAAAATCCAGCTAAGGTAACAATTTTTGAAAATGGTGTATTACCGGCTTCAATTGAATTGCCAGAGCTAATGATTGAGGTTCGATGGATTGATGATGATGGAAATGTATTGAAACCATCCGTTAAGACAGGTAGTGAAAAGGATGCTGAACATGGATCAATTCCAGGATATGAATACGTACGGACTGTGATTGATGAAAATGAACCAGTGATTACACATATCTTCAGAAAAGTAAGTGGAAGTACAATTCCAAATACAATTCCAGTAACTCCAGTCACACCTGATACTGATGGAAATTCTGGTCAAGATATACCTGCACCAACAACTCCAACTCCAGTCCCAGTTGCGCCGGTCACACCTGATACTAATGGAAATTCTGGTCACGATACACCTGCACCAACAACTCCAATTCCAGATGAGGTTACTCCGAATGCAAATCATGAAGATACTACAGATGCTAGTGACAATGGAGCTAAATCAAATGATTCTCAAAATGTATTGCCAAATACAGGAACAGAATCAAATGCGACTCTTGCCTCTCTAGGACTTCTTGGTATTCTAAGTGGTCTCGGACTTGCTCTTGGAAAGAAAAAAGAAGACTAAAAATTTAGTCAAAATATGAATGGTTCATTGTTAAGTGGACAATGAATAAAAAGATTAAACAACAGCCTTGCTCCTCGTTTTAAAATAGGTGCAAGGCTATTGTTGTGTTTTAGAAAAAGTAGAAACTTGTACCAAAATACTCATACTCAATAAACACCAAAGAGAAAACTAGAAAGCTAGGCGCAGATAGCTCAAAACACTATTTTGAGGTTGTAGATAAAACTGACAAAGTCAGCAATTTATCCTACTCCAAGATGACGCTGACGTTGTTTGGAGAGTATTAAAACATTGTGTTTCTTTTAATCCCAATACTCAGTTTTGGGATACCTCAATAAACTCTCCATCGCTGTGCTATTAGTGCATTTTTCGATACGTTTCACCTGACATGACACAGCTACTACTCGACATTCTTGAGAAATGTTTCAGGAGCTACAATGAATATGGATCGATTGATATGATAGGTAATGATAGATTTATTTTATAGGTAGAGAAGGCATCTTTTTTTGCATTTACTTATATAACATGATAACATTTTATGTAAAATAATGGTTTTTAACTTTATTTGATAGAACAAACCGGTTTATATTTGTGTAAATTTATTAAAAATGGTATAATTGGGCTGTGATAGCTGTGATAGCTGTGATAGCTGTGATAGCTGTGATAGCTGTGATAGCTGTGATAGCTGTGATAGCTGTGATAGCTGTGATAGCTGTGATAGCTGTGATAGCTGTGATGTTATTAGCAAATAGTAGTCATCATAGTGATTTTTATAACTTGACTCTTTTTTGAAGTTATAAAAATTGCTTTTTCTATATTATATTACCTTTAGGAGGGAAAATGGAACATAAAAATAAGTCATTCAGTCGAATTAAACGTCATCAAAGTGATAAGGTCTTGCGTTTTTCGATTCGTAAATATAGCTTTGGTGCGGCTTCAGTAGCTGTAGCAGCACTGATGTTTTTAGGTACGCATGTCGTTAGTGCGGATGTTGTAGATGGTAAAAACCAACCTGCCATAGGCGCACCGAATCCAAATGAGGAGAAATCGCCTCTGATAGAGTCTGCTCCAACATCAAAAAATGAGGAAACCAAGGAAACTGAAAAAGTTGAGGTAGCCAAGGAAACTGAGGAAAGAGAGAAACCATCTGAAAATAAAGAAGACGTAGAGGCTAATTCTCTAAATAACGGCACATCTACTAGCACAATGACTGAAACTAAAGCTGCTAGTGGTGATAAAGTGACGGAAAAACAAACACTAGATAAGTCTCAGTTACAAGCTAATATTACAAAAGTTCAAGAACTCTTGGATAAAGTCAACAAGGAAAAAGCTCCAGCCTCGACTCTTGCTGCAATCCAAGCAGATTTAGAAACAGCTAAAAATGCATTAAATAATAATGAGTTGACACAAGCTGAAATTGATGCCATCGCTAAAAAACTTAATGAGAAAAGTTTTGTCTTATCTTCAATGCCTAAGGTTGATGCGCCTAAAAAGGTTGTAAAAGAAGGTGAAAATACGATTGCTAATACTGGATCTCGCGACCCACGTAATGGCGAAACCATGGAAGAAGGATCTGATCTTCGCTCAGCACCCATTGATAAGACGACTAAACAAGGGAGTCTTGGGATTGTTGTAGCGGATTCTGGATTTATTACAGGATATGCGACACCATCTTCAACAATTGAGATTAAGAGAAATGGTCAAAAGATACTTACGTCTACACTTGATGATACCGGAGCTTTCAAATTAAACGCATCTGGTATTAAAGTTGGGGATAGAGTTGAATTAGTAGTTAATGGTCAAAGTGTTTCTAATACTACTGTAAAACAAACAGATACAGTATCATTCAATGATAGTTTAGCAGGTATTGCTCAAGTTGACGGATATACAGCGGCAGAAGCTGATGTGGAAGTATCAATCGGTGGAAGAAAATACACAACTAGATCACAATCAAATGGTTACTTTACAGTCAATGTTGACACAAGCTTAATGAAAAAAGATGCCGTTATTACTACTGTCGTTAAAAAGAACGGAAAAGAAGTAGGTTCTGGAACAAGTACAGTTCGTGAAACAAAAGTAACAGACTTTGGTGTTGGTTGGATTAAAAACCCAATGATTAACTATTCAGAGCGTGACGTATATTCACCAGATACGAAGCAATATGCTTTCGTAAGTAAAGGAACTGCTGATAAAGCCTATGACAATATTCGTGTGTATCGTGAAGAGCGTATCGAAAAAGATGGAAATAAATATTACTACTGGATGTTAGATTCAGGTCCAGCGGCAAATGCACAGGCAGGGTTATCTAAGAAAGTATCACTTGCGATTCCACGTACTGTAGGAGATCCGTATGACTTTACTTATACAAAATATGCTGATGGATCGCTTTACTCTCATGATGAATATGCCAGTGCAACAGCTTGGGAGCATGCAAACTCTAATTATCGTGCTTATGTTAAAAATGGAGAACGTCGTTCTGGTGCTTCTTATGCTGAAAATATAGGTTCTTGGATGGATTATGCTCATCCAGATAACAACTGGTGGAGAAATATTTATCGTGATTCTAGAAAAGATGGTACAGATCGTAATCCAGATGCCGCTTCTCGTGTAAAAGATATGTACGGAATCACAACAGGTGGTTTAATTTATAACCTTACTAGAGGTGTCATTGAAGACAAAATGAACGTGAAAAAAGGTCAACGTACAATTATCACTTTCAAAACAAAAATTCTTGAAGGTGATGAATTAGATCAAAGCATTATGTCAGATTGGAATAATAAAGATAAAAGTAATCCGATGCTTGCTGACATTAAAAAACGTTTAGCAAACGATCCATACTTAGCATATGGAGGATATACAGACCTTGGTTATGTTCGATATAGAGAGGGTCAAAATGCCATTATCGGTACCTTACCACTGAAACCAGAAGAAGCAGAAAGATATAATCTTAAACCAAAAGCTAAGGAGCAAAGTACTAAAGTAGGGGTTATTCCAGATGCATACAACAGTATTGCGAATCCAAATGAATTACCTGCGGGTACAACGTATCGTTGGTTTAAAGATCCAGATGTATCAAGACCTACAGCACCAAATGCACCTGTGTACGGTAAAGTGGAAGTGATTATTCCAGAACGTGGAACATTTATTGTAGATGCACCTGTGCATGTTGTAGATGACAAGGCTGCAACACCAATTGCGACAGCTAAGGATAATGGGGATGTAACTGCAAAACCACAAGATTCTACAAAAGTAGATAAAATTAGAGTAAGCTTTACAGGTGAAGATAATCAACCGAAAACAGCTGAAGGAAATAAAGGAACAAATGGTAAATGGACTGTCAATAATCCAGATGTGCGAATTGATGCAAATAATGGTGAAATTACAATCCCAGCCAATAAAGTAAAAGATTTAACAGAAGTAACTGCTATTACTAAGAATGGAAATGGTGCGGATTCAGATCCAGCAAAAGCAATTGCAAAAGATGTTCAAAAACCACAAGCTACACTAAACGGTGTTACTTTAACAGAAACAGCAAACGAACCAATCTTTACAGTGTATCGTGGTGCTGAATTTAACCCTGAATTGAAAGTATGGGATAACTCTGGAAAAATCTCAAAAGTAACTGTTGGAAATCTTCCGGGCGGAGTAAGTGCTTCTACCTTTACAGCTCAAACTGGTAAAGATGGAAGTTCAGAAGATAAGAAGTATACAACTCGTTTATCTTCAGGAAGTGTAGTAGATACGCAAACATTAGGAGAGCATATTGGTACCCTTCATGTTGAGGGAAGCAGTGCAGCTGACAGCCGTGACTTGAAATTCAAGTACCGTGTTGTGGATATTACAACTAAGAACCTTGAAAATGGTATCGCAAAAGTTCCAGTAGGCTCAACTCTAAATGTAGAAAATAGCCGTACAAATGTTGATGCTCATAATTACCTTAAAGTAGTAGATAGCAACGATCAAAGAGATCGTGGTAACAGTTATTTACCTCAAGGGATGGTATGGACATGGAAAGCTGGAGATAACTTAGATTCAGGTACTACATTAGATAATTCAGGTAAATATACAAGAAATGCGGTAGCAAAATTCCCAACGGGTACAAATTCTATTACTGATACGAATAGTACAACTAGAACAACATTTGCCCCAGCTGAAATTAAGCGTCAAGTCGTTCTTGCGGTAACACCAACAGCGCCTAGCGTAGTGGCTAATAAAGATGGTAGCGTGGAAATTACACCACCAAAACGTCCAAATAGCAACAACCCACAAGATATCGATACGATTACATTGACTTATACTCCAACAGGAAAAACAACTCCTGAAACGGTAAAAGTTACAAAAACAGGAAATAACTGGACTGTAAATGGTAAACCAACGGATAAAGTATCTGTAACACCTCAAGGAGTAGTGAAAATTGCTGACCTTGAAGTAGCAGATGGTAAAGAAGTAACTGCAAAAGTTTCTAAGACTATCGATAATAATGTTCTTTTAGAGAGTCCAGTAGCAAAACAAAACGCAAAAGATGCTCAAAAACCAACATTAACGATTACTCCATCAAGCCAAACAGTCGTTGAAGGGGAAAAAGTAGAATTTACAGTAACCGCAACAGATAATACTTCTGTTACATTGGATGCTACAGATTTCTTAAATAAATACCTTGGTCGTGTGAATGCAGGTAAAGCAACTACTACACCAGTAAAAACAACTGAAACAGAAAAAGTTGTTCGAATTTCAATCACAACTTCAGCAGAAGATATCGGAAAACAAAATACGATTACATTCAATGCTGCGGATAATGATGGAAATAATGCGGATCCAGTGAACTTCAACTTTACGGTAACAGCACGTGATACAGTTGGACCAACAATTACAGCAAATGGAGCGACGGTAACGAAAAATGAACCAATTACTCCAATTTCAGTAACAGCTGTGGATAACCCAGGCGGAGTAGGATTACGTGATAAGAATCCAATCGAAGTGACTGGATTACCAACAGGATTAACGTATGCAAATAACCGCATCACTGGAACACCAACAGCAGGTAAAGGCGATTACCCTGTAACGATTACAGCGTATGACAAGAATGGAAACCATAATACATCTAATATTACGATTAAAGTTCAAGAACAAGCGGATAAATACAATCCAACTGGAGCAGGATTAACTGTAAATCAAGGACATGTAATTACAGATAATGAAGTAACCGCAAAAGTGACGAATTTTGGACCAGGAAAATTAACTGTACAAAGTAAACCAACTTCAACAGCAACAGCAGGTTCAGCAGGAAATGCAGTTGTTAAAGTGACTTACCCAGACGGTTCACATGACACTGTAACTGTTCCAGTAACTGTAAGAGACGTAACAGGACCAACAATTACAGCAGAAGAAACAACTGTAACGAAAAATGAAGAAATCACACCAATTTCAATTACAGCTGAAGATAACGCAGGCGGAGTTGGAATGCGTGAAACAAATCCAATTACAGTAAGTAATTTACCAGCTGGATTAACGTATTCAAATGGAAAAATTACAGGTACAACTTCAGCTAGAAAAGGATACTATACTTTAACAATTACAGCGTATGACAAGAACAATACGCCTTCAACGAAAAAAGTTAGAATTAATGTCCAAGAACAAGCTGATAAGTACACTCCAACAGCAACGGAATTAACAGTCAACCAAAATGAAGACATTACAATTGAAAAATTAACTCCTAAAGTAAATAATCCTGGAGGAGGCACAGTTTCACTTGTAAGTAAACCATCAACAACAACAGCAGGCCCAGCAGGAAATGCAGTTGTTAAAGTAACTTACTCAGATGGTTCACATGACTTAGTAGATGTTCCAATTACTGTAAAAGACGTAACAGGACCAATAATTACAGCTAATAATGCCACAGTTACAAATCGTGAAGACATTACGCCAATTTCTGTAACGGCTAAAGATAATACAGGCGGAGTTGGAATGCGTGCTACTAATCCAATCGTAGTAACAGGCTTACCAGAAGGATTAACATATGCAAATGGACAAATTACTGGTAAACCAATTGGAACAGCAGGTGAAAGTACAGTAACTATTACGGCATATGATAAAAATGATAATCCTTCAACAACTACGATTAAGATTATCGTACAAAGTCAAGCGGATGCTCATAATCCAAGAGGAGAAAGATTAACCGTTGATCAAAATCATGTGATTGAAGATTCAGAAGTTATTGCTAAGGTGAAAGATTACGCACCAGCAACTCAATTGACAGTTAAGAGCAAACCAACAACAGCAGTTGTAGGAAATGTAGAAGATGCAGTAGTAACCGTAACGTATCCAGATGGATCAAGCGAAGATGTAAATGTACCGGTAACAGTACGTGATACGTCAGTAGCTGATACTACAGGACCAACAATTACAGCAGAAGGTGCAACTGTTACGAAAAATGAAGAAATCACACCAATTCCAATTAGAGCTGAAGATAACCCAGGTGGGGTTGGAATGCGTGATAATGATCCAATTGTAGTAGAAGGATTACCAAATGGATTAACTTTCAAAGATGGGGAAATCACAGGAAAACCAACAGCAGATAAAGGTGAATATCCTGTAACGATTACCGCATTTGATAAAAACGGTAATAGAAGTGAAGCCCCAATTAAAATTACGATTATTGTTCAAGAACAAAAAGATAAGTACAATCCAACAGCTGAAGGCTTGACAGTAAACCAAGGTCACGAAATTACAGATGACGAAGTGAAAGCTAAAGTAAAAGATTTCGCACCAGGTTCACTAACAGTTACAAGCAAACCATCAACAGCAACAACAGATAATGTACCTAATGCAGTAGTAACAGTTACGTACCCAGATGGATCAAGTGAAACTGTAGATGTACCAGTAACTGTAAAAGACGTAACAGGACCAACAATTACAGCTGACGGCGCAACAGTAACGAGAAATGAAGAAATCACACCAATTCCGGTAAATGTAGCGGATAACGAAGGTGGACGTGGATTACGTGATGATAATCCAGTAGAAGTAACTGGATTACCAGATGGCTTAACTTATGCAAATGGAGAAATTACAGGAACACCAGCAAAAACAGCTGAAAAAGGTGGTTATACTGTAACAATCAAAGCAACTGATAAAGACGGTAACTCTACAGAAAAACAAATTACTATCACAGTTCAAACTCAAGCGGACAAATATACTCCAACAGGAGATGGTCTGAAAGTTGATCAAGGTCATACAATTACTGATGATGAAGTGACAGGTAAAGTAAAAGATAACGGACCAGGAACTCTGACTGTTACAAGCACACCACCAACATCAACATTTGGCGATGCAGGAAATGCAATTGTAAAAGTAACATATCCAGATGGTTCAACTGATGAAGTGAAAGTACCAGTAACTGTATCAGACGTAACAGGCCCAACAGTTACAGCTGAAGGTGCAACAGTAACGAAAAATGAACCAATTAAACCGATTAAAGTAACTGTAACGGATAATGAAGGTGGACGTGGATTACGTGAAGAAAATCCAGTCGAAGTAACAGGATTACCAGATGGTTTAACATATGCAAATGGAGAAATTACAGGAACACCAACAGGCAATAAAGGTGATTACCCTGTAACGATTAAAGCATACGATAAAGACGGTAATGAAACGACTGAAACAATCACAATTAAAGTCCAAGAACAAGCGGATAAATATAATCCAACAGGAGAAGGTTTAACGGTTGATCAAAATCATGTGATTGAAGATGCAGAAGTTATTGCTAAAGTTAAAGGTAATGGACCAGGAACTGTTACAGTTGTAAGTAAACCATCAACAGCTACAAAAGGTAATGTTGGAAATGCGGTTGCTAAAATAACATATCCAGATGGATCAAGTGAAGAAGTAACAGTACCAGTAACAGTACGAGACGTAACAGGACCAACAATTACAGCTGAAGGTGCAACAGTAACGAAAAACGAACCAATCACTCCAATTCCAGTAACCGTTGCGGATAACGAAGGTGGATCAGGCTTAAGAGAAGAAAATCCAGTGGAGGTAACAGATTTACCAGACGGATTAACTTATGCAAATGGACAAATTACAGGAACACCAACAGGCAATAAAGGTAACTATACTGTAACTATCAAAGCGCATGATAAGGACGGCAATGTAACGACACAAACGATTACGATTAAAGTTCAAGAACAAGCGGATAAATACAATCCTAAGTATGATGATGGAAATGGAATTCCAGGAGCTAAGGTTGAAGTACCAGTGAAAGAAGAAGCTGGTAAGACAATTCCAGAAGGAACTAAGTTTGAAAGTTTAACACCAGGAATCACGGTAGATGATAAAGGTAAAGTTACTGTTACAATTCCAGAAGATAAAAATCCAGGAGATGAAATCCCAGGTACAATCAAAGTAACATATCCAGATGGATCAAAAGAAGAAGTACCAGTTAAAGTAACGGTAACAACTCCAGATAGAGATATCTACACTCCTAAATATGATGATGGAGAAGGAAAACCAGGTGGAACTGTAGAATTACCATTGAAAGAAAAAGACGGTAAGACAATTCCAGAAGGAACTAAGTTCGAAAGTTTAACACCAGGAATTACAGTAGATGATAAAGGAAAAGTTACTGTCACAATCCCTGAAAATAAAAATCCAGGAGATGAATTCCCAGGTACAATCAAAGTAACATATCCAGATGGATCAAAAGAAGAAGTACCTGTAAGAGTTACGGTAACTAATAAAGATAAAGACATCTACACTCCAGAGTACGACAAAGGAAACGGAAAACCGGGTGGAACTGTAGAATTACCGTTGAAAGAGAAAACTGGAAAAGAAATTCCGGAGAAAACGAAATTCCAAAGCGATACACCAGGAATCACAGTAGATGATAAAGGTAAAGTAACTGTCACAATTCCAAAAGATAAGAATCCAGGAGATGTCATCACAGGAAAAGTAACAGTAACATATCCAGACGGTTCGAAAGATGAAGTTCCAGTAAGTGTAACTGTCACAGACCAAGATAAAGATATCTACACACCTAAGTATGATGATGGAACAGGAATTCCAGGTGCTAAAGTTGAAATTCCAGTTACAGAAGAAAACGGTAAGACAATTCCAGAAGGAACTAAATTCGAAACTTCAACACCAGGAATTACAGTCGACAAAGATGGAAAAGTAACCGTCACAATTCCAGAAGGAGCGAAACCAGGAGATGAAATCATAGGTAAGATTACAGTAACGTATCCAGATAAATCACATGAAGAAATCCCTGTGAAAGTAACAGTGAAAACTCCAGACAAAGACATCTACACACCTAAGTATGAAGCTGGAAACGGAAAACCAGGAACTAAGGTAGAAGTACCATTGAAAGAAGAAACTGGTAAGACAATTCCAGAAGGAACTAAGTTCGAAAGTGATACTCCAGGAATCACAGTAGGCAAAGATGGTACAGTAACTGTCACAATCCCAGAAGGAGCAAAACCAGGCGATAAGATTACAGGAACAATCACCGTAACTTATCCAGACGGCTCAAAAGATATCGTTCCAGTGGAAGTAACGGTTAGAGAGAAAGACAAAGACATCTACACCCCAGAGTACGACAAAGGAAACGGAAAACCAGGAACTAAGGTAGAAGTACCATTGAAAGAAGAAACTGGTAAGACAATTCCAGAAGGAACTAAATTCGAAAGTGATACTCCAGGAATCACAGTAGGCAAAGATGGTACAGTAACTGTCACAATCCCAGAAGGAGCAAAACCAGGCGATAAGATTACAGGAACAATCACCGTAACTTACCCAGATGGCTCAAAAGATATCGTTCCAGTGGAAGTAACGGTTAGAGAGAAAGACAAAGACATCTATACACCAGAGTACGACAAAGGAAATGGTAAACCAGGTGGCACTGTCGAATTACCATTGAAAGAGAAAGCTGGAAAAGAAATTCCAGAAGGAACTAAATTCGAAAGTGATACTCCAGGAATCACAGTAGGCAAAGATGGTACAGTAACTGTCACAATCCCAGAAGGAGCAAAACC
>CAJNBP010000025.1 GCA_905221035.1 bacterium
CGGAAAAGTAAGCTACCTTCCATCCCTAAAGAAGCTAAAAAAGGCCGTTCCTATGAGGATTTCCAAAACTATTTAGTCCTTAATCAACTAGACTCTTGGCTGGAAATGGACACAGTTCTGGGCAGGATGGGAGGTAAAGTCCTACTCACCTTCAATTTATCTTTCTGTAACTTTATCTTCGCTAGGCTTCTGGATAATAAAACTGCCCTTGAGGTTACCAAACACCTCTATGATATTAAGAACACTCTTCACCAAGCGGACAAAGATTTCTTCCAACTTTTTCCTGTCATCCTGACAGATAATGGTGGAGAGTTTGCCAGGGTCGATGATATCGAAATGGATGTGCGAGGAGAGAGTAAACTCTTCTTTTGTGATCCTAATCGCTCTGACCAGAAAGGGAGAATTGAGAAAAATCACATACTGATTCGAGACATTCTACCTAAGGGAACTTCTTTTGATAACTTAACTCAAGAGGACATCAATCTCGTCTGTTCTCATGTCAACAGTGTCAAACGTGCTGCTTTGAATGGAAAGTCAGCCTATGAGCTCTTTGCATTTACCTATGGTGGAGAAGAGATTCCTAAGCTTCTAGGTATTTCTAAAATACCTGCAGAAGACGTCTGTCAGTCTTCTAAATTACTCCAACATAAGTTCTAAAAATTAACCTTTAACCGCATTCAAACGTCTCACACTAACTTCCACCATAGCGGAACTTAATCTGAAACGCTTTCAGATGAGGGGATTTTGTGCGCTCTTTTTTTCGATTTATTTTGGCTACAAAAGCGATGAAATCAAGCATGATTAAAACCAGTGGAACTTACCCTGACACGGATTTCCACTGGTTTTTAGGATTTTTATCAGACTAACTTCCACTTGGATTAGCAGTGGAACTTAGTTTGGGAATTTACCTTTTTTTTGCATAGCTTCTTACCGGCTACGGATATCAAACTCTTTAAACACAATACGCAAGTCCCTTAAGACTCTTTGACGCCCTCTGAAGCGTTCATTTCTTAAGACGCGTTCTAACTCTTCTTGTTGCTCTTTACTTTGTTTGCTTCTATAATCTCTTAGTGTCTCATGAAAGAGATAATAATCGTCTAACCATAGACCTCCCTCTCCTATACGATGACTAATTTCACCCACTTCTTCATAAACCTCTTTATCATATCTTCGTTTGTTACTTTCTTGTTTACGGAGATAATCTAGAATTCGATTTCGAAACTTGGTTTTGAAATATTTCCTTAAACGAGGGATATCTTCTACTAGCTCCTCTTCTCTACTGATCAATTCATGTAAGCAGATCATTCCCTCTTGATCCCAGTCCGATAACTCCCATAAATGAAGATAGTATTCCTTTCTACACTTGTATACAATTCCTTGGACTTCTTCATACAATTCTTTAAGCATAATCTTCCCCTTTCTGTTTACAGTCTAACAGATTCAGAAACACTTTTGGCACATTTCATCCATTCTGCACCCTTTAGCTCCTCAACTGCACAAAAAAGAGAGGGCTTGCCTCTCTTTGGGTTATAATTCTGCAATTTGGTTTAGGTTTACTTCTGCAACTGTGTCATTACCAAACATAGAGATAATCATCTTCACTTTATTGTTATCAATTTCTGTAATCTTACCAGTATAATCTGCAAAGGCACCATCAATAATACGTACAGTTTGACCAACTTCAACATCGATATCAAACTCTTGTACGGTTTGTCCCATAGAAACCAAGATATCACGGATTTCTTGTTCCAATAAT
This sequence comes from bacterium, assembly GCA_905221035.1. Taxonomy (GTDB): domain Bacteria; phylum Bacillota; class Bacilli; order Lactobacillales; family Streptococcaceae; genus Streptococcus. The sequence goes on from CAJNBP010000025.1 coordinate 1,757, forward strand.
GGAGTTGGTTTTGATCTATTTCCGTGAGATCCAACGAATCCTGTAACGTTTGGTGTGTTTCGAACAACAAACCAAGCTTCATCTGTCATGACCATTTCTACAAGAACATAACCTGGAAAGCGATTTTCTTCTACTTCTTTTCTCTTTCCATTTTTTTCAACTTGCACTGTTTGTGTTGGAATTTCAACGCGTAGAATATTATCCAACATATTGTAGGTTTGTGCACGTTGTAATAGATTTTCTTTTACCTTATTTTCATAACCAGAATAAGTTTGTAAAACAAACCACCCTTTATCAAAACTATCCATGATATTTCCTTTCATAAATAGAAGATTTCTAGTGTAATTAACTCCACTAACCTTCTAAAAAATGTTAATAAATCGAATCAAACCTGAAACAATCAACTGGTCAAAAATGTAAATAATTATTACAAAGAAAGCTGTGTATTCCATGATAGAACGAAAATCTCTCCAGCTTTCCTTGCGAGTTGGCCATGTTGTGTCTTTAAGAAGTCTAAAAATATCTCCAATAAAACGCATCGCTCTCTCCTATCTCGTTTCTCTATGTGTAGTGTACTTGCCACAATGCTTACAAAATTTATTTACTTCTAGTCGTGTAGGCTTGGGGTTTCCACTGATCTTGATTGAATAGTTTCTAGAACCACAAACCGCACAAGCTAGGCTTGCTTTTTTTAGTGCCATAACGCCTCCATCTTATCTATTATAACAAGAAAGCTAGGCTTTGACAAGCATCTTAGCGAAATAGATTGACTACCGAATCCCATATTGTTTGAGCTTTTTCCTTAATCTTAGCATCCGAGATAGCCCGACTAGCCTCATCTACTAGACTTTGCGCACGTCCTCGAATATCAGACAAATTATCATCTATCTGGCTATTATCATTGGTTTGTACTTGTCTTTTTGTGTTAGCTGGTGCAATTCCATTTTGCTTATAAGCATTTTCAACTGTAAAGGTACTTCCTGGCGTATAAGGTAGAATGGTATTTGCAATATTCCTAAAGACATGAGCTGCACCATTTGAAGTAGATCCTGCTAGATAGTGATTTTCATCAGTGGTCGGAAAACCAAGCCAGTGACTAATCACTACATCTGGAGTATAACCAATTACCCACTGATCACTTGTGTATTCAGGATTAAAAACAGCTTCAGTTGTCCCAGTTTTCCCTGCCATGACATAGTCTGCAGGCGATGAGCTAATACCCGTTCCATTGGTGAATGTCCCCAACATCATACTGGTCATCTTGTCAGCTACAGACTTATCAATCACCCGTTTTTGTGAATTTTTATGGCTTGCAATAACCTGCCCACTAGCATTTTCAATTCGACTAATAAAATGAGCTTCAGGCATTAAACCTTCATTGGCAAAGGTAGCATATGCTTGAGCCATTTGCAGAGGATTGGTTTCAACACCGCTTCCCAAGGCGACACCAAGAACACGGTCGACTTTTTCCATGTTGAGTCCAAACTTTTCGCCTGCTTCAAAAGCCTTATCAATACCCAAATCATTAACAGTAGCAACAGCCGGTAGATTAAGCGATTCTGCCAAGGCTTGATACATGGGAACTTCTCGACTCTTTTTGATTCCTGCATAGTTATCTACCTTATAGCTGTCATACTTCATGGTATGGTTATCCAAGAGCTTATTCAAAGCCCAACCTGCCTCAACTGCTGGCGTATAAACAACTAAAGGCTTAATTGTAGAGCCAGGGCTACGTTTTGATTGAGTTGCATAGTTGAAATTCCGGAATCCAGTTTTATCATTGTCAGCAACTTGACCGACAACTCCACGAACTCCTCCTGTTTTCGGTTCGAGAGCGACACTTCCTGATTGAGCAAATGTTCCATCCTCTGCCCTCGGAAATAGCGATGTATTTTCATAGACAACCTGCATATTTGCTTGGTAGTTTTGATCCAACTCTGTATAAATGCGGTAGCCATTATTGACAATTTCTTCCTCTGTTAGATTATACTTAGACACAGCTTCATTAACCACCGCATCAAAGTAAGAAGGATAGCGGTAATCTGAGATTTTTCCTTCATACTTATCGTGCAATTGCGAAGTCATATCAACTTCTGCAGCTTCGGTTTCTTGGTTTTTATCAATATATCCTGCTGCAACCATATTTTGTAAGACAGTGTCGCGACGATTAGTCGAATCTTGTACGGAATTCAAAGGATTATACAGTTCCGGCCCTTTGAGCATCCCTGCCAGAGTCGCAGCTTGATCCAAACTCACTTCTGATGCAGAAACTCCAAAGTATTTCTTACTCGCATCTTCTACACCCCACACACCATTTCCAAAATAGGCATTGTTAAGGTACATGGTTAGGATCTGATCCTTGCTATATTTTTTAGTCAATTCTAAAGCCAAGAAAAATTCTTTCGCTTTTCTCTCAACAGTTTGATCCTGCGACAGATAGGCATTTTTAGCCAGCTGTTGGGTAATAGTAGAACCACCACCTGAACGACCAGCAGTTACAATAGCCAAGAAGAAACGACCATAGTTAATCCCGTCATTTTTATAAAAAGAACGGTCTTCTGTCGCAATAACGGCATTCTGCAAATTTTTACTGATATCAGTCAATTCAACATAAGTTCCTTTTTGACCAGACAAGGCACCAGCCTCCTTTTCTTCACGGTCAAAAATGAGAGTTCGAGTTTTCAAGGCATTTTGCAAATCATTGACATTGGTTGACTTGGCTACAGCAAACAAATAGGTTCCAACTAGCAAGCCTGCACTCAAACCTAGTATAAGGACAATCTTTGTTAGATGATAGCGACGCCAGAATTTTCGAATCGGACCCACTTGGGCTAATTTTTTTCGATCACTGCGAGAACGACGCAAGCTAGTAGACCCAAAATCCTCTGATTCACTTGTTTCTTTTTTAAAAAGAGAAAGAAATTTCTCAAATAATTTATCTAATTTCATGCGTTTATTTTATCATCTTCGTCATAGGAAGACAAGAATTTTGCTATTTCCTATCCAAATAGGGCTTTTTTTGTTACAATATCTGTATGAAATTCACATTTACATTACCAGACTCTCTACCTCAAATGACAGTAAAGCAATTACTAGAGGAACAACTCCTCATCCCTAGAAAAATCCGTCATTTTTTGAGAATCAAGAAACACATTTTGATTAATCAGCGAGAAGTTCATTGGAACGAGATGGTAAGTCCTGGAGATGTTTGCCAGTTGACTTTTGACGAGGAAGATTATCCCAAAAAGGAAATTCCTTGGGGCAATCCTGACCTCGTTCAAGAGGTTTATCAAGATCAACACTTGATTATTGTAAACAAACCCGAGGGGATGAAAACGCATGGTAATCAGCCAAACGAAATTGCCCTTCTTAACCATGTCAGTGCCTATATTGGCCAAACCTGCTATGTCGTTCATCGTCTGGACATGGAAACCAGTGGTTTAGTTCTCTTTGCCAAAAATCCTTTTATCCTGCCCATTCTCAATCGCTTATTGGAGAAAAAAGAGATTTCTAGAGAATATTGGGCACTCGTTGACGGAAATATCAGCAGCAAAGAACTTGTTTTCAAAGACAAAATCGGACGTGATCGCCATGATCGCAGAAAACGAGTAGTTGATACAAAAAATGGCCAATATGCCGAAACGCATGTAAGCAGATTAAAGCAATTCTCAAACAAAACTTCCTTGGTTCGTTGCAAACTAAAGACAGGGCGAACCCATCAGATTCGTGTGCACCTTTCACATCATAACTTCCCTATTTTAGGCGACCCTCTCTATAATAGTAAATCAAAAACAAGTCGGCTTATGCTCCACGCCTTTCGACTGTCCTTTACCCATCCGCTTACTCTAGAGAAATTAAGCTTCACTACCCTATCAGATACTTTTGAAAAAGAATTAAAAAAGAATGGATGATAGCGTCATCCATTTTTAAATATTTAAAAAGCAAGACCAACGGCCTTGCTTTTTATCGACTCATGAATTATTTAGCGATTTTTGCGAAGTATTCAAGAGTACGAACAAGTTGTGCAGTGTATGACATTTCGTTGTCGTACCATGATACAACTTTAACCAATTGTTTACCGTCAACGTCAAGAACTTTAGTTTGAGTTGCGTCAAACAATGAACCGTAAGACATACCTACGATATCTGAAGATACGATTGGATCTTCTGTGTAACCGTATGATTCGTTTGAAGCTGCTTTCATAGCTGCGTTCACTTCATCAACAGTAACGTTCTTTTCAAGAACTGCTACCAATTCAGTAACTGATCCAGTTGGAGTTGGAACGCGTTGTGCAGATCCGTCAAGTTTACCGTTCAATTCTGGGATTACAAGACCGATAGCTTTTGCAGCACCAGTTGAGTTAGGAACGATGTTTGCAGCACCAGCGCGAGCACGGCGAAGGTCACCACCACGGTGTGGTCCGTCAAGGATCATTTGGTCACCAGTGTAAGCGTGGATAGTAGTCATCAATCCTTCTACAACACCAAAGTTATCTTGAAGAGCTTTAGCCATTGGAGCCAAGCAGTTTGTAGTACATGAAGCACCTGAGATAACTGTTTCAGTACCGTCAAGAACGTCGTGGTTAGTGTTGAATACAACTGTTTTAACGTCGTTTCCACCAGGAGCAGTGATAACAACTTTTTTAGCTCCACCAGCGTGCAAGTGTTTTTCAGCAGCTGCTTTCTTAGCAAAGAAACCAGTAGCTTCAAGAACGATTTCTACACCGTCGTTAGCCCAGTCGATTTGTTCTGGATCACGTTCAGCAGAAACTTTGATGAATTTACCGTTAACTTCAAATCCACCTTCTTTAACTTCAACAGTACCGTCGAAACGACCTTGAGTTGTGTCGTATTTCAACAAGTGTGCAAGCATAACTGGATCTGTAAGGTCGTTGATACGAGTAACTTCAACACCTTCTACGTTTTGGATACGACGGAAAGCAAGACGACCGATACGTCCGAAACCGTTAATACCAACTTTAACTACCATTAGTGATTTCCTCCTTATGAAAATCATGAAATTTTTATTGTGAAAAGAGTAACTTGAATCACTACAAATCACCTTTCAACAAACCTATTATATAACTATTTAAGTTTAATTGCAAGTACGGGCATTGTTTTTCTATGTTAGTTTCTTTTTTAAACTGTAAATCAAGGAATCCCTTACTATTCATATCGTAGCGATTCTACAGGATCCATTTTACTAATTTTACGCGCCGGGAAGTAGGCTGAGACATAACCAAGTAATAGAGCGAAAACTAGAGTTCCTAAAACAGATAAAAGATTTAATTCAAAAACCTTAGTGATGGATGGGTAAAAGTGACTTACAATCGCATTCGCCAAACTTCCCACCCCTTGTGCAACCAAAAATGCCAGCAGCAAGGCAATGCCTACAATCCAGATAGCCTCGTAAATAAAAATTCCTTTGACATCACGATTCTGATAACCAACTGCCTTCATGACACCTATTTCCTTAGAACGTTGCATGATATTGATGTAAATAATGATACCAATCATGACCGCTGCTACCACAATAGCTTGTGATGAAAGCACAATCAACAATCCCTGAATGACACGAATAAAAGTAATCACAATATCAAGAACCTTCTGTTGAGAAAGAACAGTATACTTCTTATTTTTCTGTAATTCTTCTGTTACCGTTTTTGTCTGTGACGGATCTTTGAGTTCCAAGATAAAATAAGATACAGCTTTTGTATAATAAAATGAACCAAAAATAGTACATAATGTGGTATAATATTCTTATGGCATATTCAATAGATTTTCGTAAAAA
>CAJNBP010000026.1 GCA_905221035.1 bacterium
AAAAAACTTAAAAAAGTTTCAAAAAAGTGTTGACAAGCGAAAGCGACTGTGATATACTAATATAGTTGTCGCTTGAGAGAAGTGAGTGACAAAGACCTTTGAAAACTGAACAAGACGAACCAATGTGCAGGGCACTACAACTAAGGTTGTAGTACTGAACAATGAAAAAACAATAAATCTGTCAGTGACAGAAATGAGTGAGAACTCAAACTTTTAATGAGAGTTTGATCCTGGCTCAGGACGAACGCTGGCGGCGTGCCTAATACATGCAAGTAGAACGCTGAAGGAGGAGCTTGCTCTTCTGGATGAGTTGCGAACGGGTGAGTAACGCGTAGGTAACCTGCCTGGTAGCGGGGGATAACTATTGGAAACGATAGCTAATACCGCATAACAGTAGATGTTGCATGACATTTGCTTAAAAGGTGCAATTGCATCACTACCAGATGGACCTGCGTTGTATTAGCTAGTTGGTGGGGTAACGGCTCACCAAGGCGACGATACATAGCCGACCTGAGAGGGTGATCGGCCACACTGGGACTGAGACACGGCCCAGACTCCTACGGGAGGCAGCAGTAGGGAATCTTCGGCAATGGACGGAAGTCTGACCGAGCAACGCCGCGTGAGTGAAGAAGGTTTTCGGATCGTAAAGCTCTGTTGTAAGAGAAGAACGAGTGTGAGAGTGGAAAGTTCACACTGTGACGGTATCTTACCAGAAAGGGACGGCTAACTACGTGCCAGCAGCCGCGGTAATACGTAGGTCCCGAGCGTTGTCCGGATTTATTGGGCGTAAAGCGAGCGCAGGCGGTTAGATAAGTCTGAAGTTAAAGGCTGTGGCTTAACCATAGTACGCTTTGGAAACTGTTTAACTTGAGTGCAAGAGGGGAGAGTGGAATTCCATGTGTAGCGGTGAAATGCGTAGATATATGGAGGAACACCGGTGGCGAAAGCGGCTCTCTGGCTTGTAACTGACGCTGAGGCTCGAAAGCGTGGGGAGCAAACAGGATTAGATACCCTGGTAGTCCACGCCGTAAACGATGAGTGCTAGGTGTTAGACCCTTTCCGGGGTTTAGTGCCGCAGCTAACGCATTAAGCACTCCGCCTGGGGAGTACGACCGCAAGGTTGAAACTCAAAGGAATTGACGGGGGCCCGCACAAGCGGTGGAGCATGTGGTTTAATTCGAAGCAACGCGAAGAACCTTACCAGGTCTTGACATCCCTCTGACCTCTCTAGAGATAGAGATTTCCTTCGGGACAGAGGTGACAGGTGGTGCATGGTTGTCGTCAGCTCGTGTCGTGAGATGTTGGGTTAAGTCCCGCAACGAGCGCAACCCCTATTGTTAGTTGCCATCATTCAGTTGGGCACTCTAGCGAGACTGCCGGTAATAAACCGGAGGAAGGTGGGGATGACGTCAAATCATCATGCCCCTTATGACCTGGGCTACACACGTGCTACAATGGCTGGTACAACGAGTCGCAAGCCGGTGACGGCAAGCTAATCTCTTAAAGCCAGTCTCAGTTCGGATTGTAGGCTGCAACTCGCCTACATGAAGTCGGAATCGCTAGTAATCGCGGATCAGCACGCCGCGGTGAATACGTTCCCGGGCCTTGTACACACCGCCCGTCACACCACGAGAGTTTGTAACACCCGAAGTCGGTGAGGTAACCGTAAGGAGCCAGCCGCCTAAGGTGGGATAGATGATTGGGGTGAAGTCGTAACAAGGTAGCCGTATCGGAAGGTGCGGCTGGATCACCTCCTTTCTAAGGATAAGGAACTGCGCATTGGTCTTGTTTAGTCTTGAGAGGTCTTGTGGGGCCTTAGCTCAGCTGGGAGAGCGCCTGCTTTGCACGCAGGAGGTCAGCGGTTCGATCCCGCTAGGCTCCATTGGTGAGAGATCACCAAGTAATGCACATTGAAAATTGAATATCTATATCAAATAGTAACAAGAAAATAAACCGAAACGCTGTAGTATTAAAAGAGTTTATGACTGAAAGGTCAAAAATAAGGTTAAGTTAATAAGGGCGCACGGTGGATGCCTTGGCACTAGGAGCCGAAGAAGGACGTGACAAACGACGATATGCCTTGGGTAGCTGTAAGTAAGCGATGATCCAGGGATTTCCGAATGGGGGAACCCAACAGGTACTACCTGTTACCCGCATCTGTTAAGGATGTGAGGAGGAAGACGCAGTGAACTGAAACATCTAAGTAGCTGCAGGAAGAGAAAGCAAAAGCGATTGCCTTAGTAGCGGCGAGCGAAACGGCAGAAGGGCAAACCGAAGAGTTTACTCTTCGGGGTTGTAGGACTGCAATGTGGACTCAAAGATTATAGAAGAATGATTTGGGAAGATCAGCCAAAGAGAGTAATAGCCTCGTATTTAAAATAGTCTTTGTACCTAGCAGTATCCTGAGTACGGCGGGACACGCGAAATCCCGTCGGAATCTGGGAGGACCATCTCCCAACCCTAAATACTCCCTAGTGACCGATAGTGAACCAGTACCGTGAGGGAAAGGTGAAAAGCACCCCGGGAGGGGAGTGAAATAGAACCTGAAACCGTGTGCCTACAACAAGTTCGAGCCCGTTAATGGGTGAGAGCGTGCCTTTTGTAGAATGAACCGGCGAGTTACGTTATGATGCGAGGTTAAGTTGAAGAAACGGAGCCGTAGGGAAACCGAGTCTGAATAGGGCGGATTAGTATCATGACGTAGACCCGAAACCATGTGACCTACCCATGAGCAGGTTGAAGGTGCGGTAAGACGCACTGGAGGACCGAACCAGGGCACGTTGAAAAGTGCTTGGATGACTTGTGGGTAGCGGAGAAATTCCAAACGAACTTGGAGATAGCTGGTTCTCTCCGAAATAGCTTTAGGGCTAGCGTCGACATTAGAGATTCTTGGAGGTAGAGCACTGTTTGGGTGAGGGGTCCATCCCGGATTACCAATCTCAGATAAACTCCGAATGCCAATGAATTATGGTCGGCAGTCAGACTGCGAGTGCTAAGATCCGTAGTCGAAAGGGAAACAGCCCAGACCACCAGCTAAGGTCCCAAAATAATTGTTAAGTGGAAAAGGATGTGGGGTTGCACAGACAACTAGGATGTTAGCTTAGAAGCAGCTATTCATTCAAAGAGTGCGTAATAGCTCACTAGTCGAGTGACCCTGCGCCGAAAATGTACCGGGGCTAAAACAATTTACCGAAGCTGTGGATACCTTTATAGGTATGGTAGGAGAGCGTTCTATGTGTGAAGAAGGTGTACCGTGAGGAGTGCTGGAACGCATAGAAGTGAGAATGCCGGTATGAGTAGCGAAAGACAGGTGAGAATCCTGTCCACCGTAAGACTAAGGTTTCCAGGGGAAGGCTCGTCCGCCCTGGGTTAGTCGGGACCTAAGGAGAGACCGAAAGGTGTATCCGATGGACAACAGGTTGATATTCCTGTACTAGAGTATGTAGTGATGGAGGGACGCAGTAGGCTAACTAAAGCAGACGATTGGAAGTGTCTGTCTAAGCAGTGAGGTGTGATATGAGTCAAATGCTTATATCTGTAACATTGAGCTGTGATGGGGAGCGAAGTTTAGTAGCGAAGTTAGTGACGTCACACTGCCAAGAAAAGCTTCTAGCGTTTAAACATACTCTACCCGTACCGCAAACCGACACAGGTAGTCGAGGCGAGTAGCCTCAGGTGAGCGAGAGAACTCTCGTTAAGGAACTCGGCAAAATGACCCCGTAACTTCGGGAGAAGGGGTGCTGACTTTAAGTCAGCCGCAGTGAATAGGCCCAAGCAACTGTTTATCAAAAACACAGCTCTCTGCTAAATCGTAAGATGATGTATAGGGGGTGACGCCTGCCCGGTGCTGGAAGGTTAAGAGGAGTGCTTAGCGCAAGCGAAGGTATGAATTGAAGCCCCAGTAAACGGCGGCCGTAACTATAACGGTCCTAAGGTAGCGAAATTCCTTGTCGGGTAAGTTCCGACCCGCACGAAAGGCGTAATGATTTGGGCACTGTCTCAACGAGAGACTCGGTGAAATTTTAGTACCTGTGAAGATGCAGGTTACCCGCGACAGGACGGAAAGACCCCATGGAGCTTTACTGCAGTTTGATATTGAGTGTCTGTACCACATGTACAGGATAGGTAGGAGTCTAAGAGATCGGGACGCCAGTTTCGAAGGAGACGTTGTTGGGATACTACCCTTGTGTTATGGCCACTCTAACCCAGATAGGTGATCCCTATCGGAGACAGTGTCTGACGGGCAGTTTGACTGGGGCGGTCGCCTCCTAAAAGGTAACGGAGGCGCCCAAAGGTTCCCTCAGAATGGTTGGAAATCATTCGCAGAGTGTAAAGGTATAAGGGAGCTTGACTGCGAGAGCTACAACTCGAGCAGGGACGAAAGTCGGGCTTAGTGATCCGGTGGTTCCGTATGGAAGGGCCATCGCTCAACGGATAAAAGCTACCCTGGGGATAACAGGCTTATCTCCCCCAAGAGTTCACATCGACGGGGAGGTTTGGCACCTCGATGTCGGCTCGTCGCATCCTGGGGCTGTAGTCGGTCCCAAGGGTTGGGCTGTTCGCCCATTAAAGCGGCACGCGAGCTGGGTTCAGAACGTCGTGAGACAGTTCGGTCCCTATCCGTCGCGGGCGTAGGAAATTTGAGAGGATCTGCTCCTAGTACGAGAGGACCAGAGTGGACTTACCGCTGGTGTACCAGTTGTCTTGCCAAAGGCATCGCTGGGTAGCTATGTAGGGAAGGGATAAACGCTGAAAGCATCTAAGTGTGAAACCCACCTCAAGATGAGATTTCCCATGATTTTATATCAGTAAGAGCCCTGAGAGATGATCAGGTAGATAGGTTAGAAGTGGAAGTGTGGCGACACATGTAGCGGACTAATACTAATAGCTCGAGGACTTATCCAAAGTAACTGAGAATATGAAAGCGTAAGGTTTTCTTGATTTGAATAGATATTCAATTTTGAGTAGGTATTACTCAGAGTTAAGTGACGATAGCCTAGGAGATACACCTGTACCCATGCCGAACACAGAAGTTAAGCCCTAGAACGCCGGAAGTAGTTGGGGGTTGCCCCCTGTGAGATATGGAAGTCGCTTAGCT
>CAJNBP010000027.1 GCA_905221035.1 bacterium
GCTAAATCAGTACATCCTTGCCCAGTCCAAACATAATTTCGAGACATCGAAGAATTAGGATAAACATCCTTTTTCACATCGTTATAATAAACATTTACATATCCGCCAAGTGTTAATCCCGAGTTATAAAAATATTTGCCTGGGGTTTCTTTAAAATCTTCAACATTATACCCCAAACTTTCTAGCAGTAATAACTCAAATTTATCAGAAATTTGGTCTAGAGAATCTGAAATAGTTAGAGCCAACCAATCGACCCTGTAACCCATTGATAAATAAGGCTTTGTAGACATTCTACACCTCCAATTCTTGTATTTGTAGACGTCCTAACTAGTGTAGGACATCTACCCCCTATTCAGGGGGCTGATTCCTAATCTATCAACGGCTTTACTCATAGTTTGAAATCGTACAATCTTTTTCTAAAAAGTACATATTTCCAGACTTGATATCATATCCAGAACCGCTAATTTTATAAGCTTTCAAAAGTTCCAAATTATAAGCTTTAGGAAAAACTGCCATCACTTTTTTCCCTGTTCCAAACTCAACTAGAGAAATCTGCGTCCCAGTTGACTGTTCTGACCTCAAATCATTACCTTTTTCATCTTTAATCTTATTCCCTTGAGAATCTTTAAGCTTAGGATAGTAAAGTTTTGATGGAATAGCTACGTTTATACAGATTAAATCTTTAAATGCTGTTAACGTGTTAGTGTTTTTGTTCTTTTGCATTTCTGCAAGTTGTTGTAGTTTTTGTAATTGTGACATATTAAAAAATGTCCTTTCTATAATATTTTGTTATCTACTACGACACAAAACACTATAGAAAAGACACCAATATATTTATAACAGTTACATCTATTGCACTCTTGGTACTATTGTGATATACTGTTTTTAGTTCGAAAAAATATTGGGGTCTTACGAGTGCTTGGCGGCGATAGTAAGACTTTTTTATATCCGCGGTTGTTCGACGACCTCGGATATTTTTATTTTACATCATTACTTGTCAGATGTAAAGACCTTGTTTTCTTGGGCTTCGCCCAAACCTGACCAGCGGAGTCCGCTGGACCACACCTCTGGAAGAAAGATTTTTATTTTTTCTTCGTTCGGCTTCGCAATTTAGCATACTGATAGCGTTGGTCAAGGCACGGCTTCGCCTTTCCACCTTGACTTTTCCGCTTGGATCAGTATGCTTTTAAAATTGGAGCCGACGGAAGAAAAAAACTTAAAATCAACTCAACGAATAAAAGGAGGCTCTGGAGTTCGCTCTGGTTTTATTTCTTGCGGTTCAATATTTCCATCATCATCAGAAACAAGCTCTTTTATAGCCTCTTCTAATTCTTTTCCCATTTCTTCCGCTATAAATTCATCAACCATTATTTCAATTTCTTCATCAGTCATATTCTAAATTCCTTTCTTTTGATACCCTTATTATATCATACTCACTTTTTATTTGCAACACTAAAAACCTATTATAGCGGTTTTTAAATAACTTTTAGTAGACATTTTTGTCTATCTTTGTTATAATCTTTATAAGAGGTGAAATATGAGAACAAAAAAAACAATTATTCAAGCAAGAGCAAAAGATTTAAAAGATTTCATCAGCTTTGGTTTAACAAAAACTGAGTATCAACTATTTTTTTACTTACTATCACAAACAGATGAAACCAACACTGTTAGACTAGATAAAAATGAAGTTTTAGCAATAGAATTAGATACTACAATACGTTCTATAACTCGTTCAATCATCAAACTAGAAAACTGTAATCTGATAAAAAAGACAAACCATAAAGGTGGAAGAACATTTATGATAAATCCAGATTATTTTTATGCTAGTAAAACCCCTTTTGTTTTGCTTTCAGTATACGACCAACTATAAAATTTGATATAATTAAATTGCTTTTGATTTCCTTAAATTGATTGTCTTGGTCAAAAGCAGGCTTGTCATTGACAAGCCTTTTTTATTTAGTTAAACATTTTCAAATCTAACATAATATCTAAAAGTTTTATCTGTTCCTTGAGTTCAATGACCTGATTCTCCAATTGTTCAAATTCTACTTCTGAATCCAATGCCAAAGCTTTACTTTTAATTCCTAAAATAATATCTTTCATATTCAGATTTTAACATGAAAAATTTAATTTTTAGAGCTTATTCCTGTAATGTCTTTTTTCATTGTTCATCTGACCCAAAATCCATTTTATACGCTTTTTCAAACCATTCAAGTTTATTCAATCCGTACTTATGTAAGTCTGTAACCGCAAATAGCAAAGGATTCTCATCAGTTATTCCATCGCAGATATAATAGCCTTTAAATTTTTCTACACCGCCTTTTGTTGCAACCGCCCCATCAAAAGCCATTCTTTGCGTTTCAGGATTTGCCGAACCAAGTAGTATTTTAGTAGCAAATTGACTACGAATATCACTCGAAAGTGTAGTATCAACTTTTGGGCTTTGAGTTGCAATAATGCAAAATACCGACACCGAGCGACCTTTCTGTACGATTTGAGTTAACAACGCCAAGAACTCCTTCTTTTGCTTTGAATCCATGCTAGCCATAAGAGAGCCAATCTCATCAGCAATCAAGACAATAGGTTTTAAGCCTATATCATACGCTCTTAAACCGATTTCCTTTCTCTCTCGTACGGCTCTAGCTACAATCCTTTGCCTTTCTTTCAATTGCTGACATATATGTCTTAATACTTCAAGAGATGGCTCCACATCTTCTTGAATTCTTTCAGCAGGATAAAATAAAGCCAATGAAGAAAACTCAGATTTAGGGTCTATAAAGTACAATCCAGAATCAGCAAGTAACAACTGAATAATGACAGACCATAGAAACGATGATTTTCCGCTACCTGACTTTCCCCAAACCAAAATATGTGGTCTATCAGCTAAATTGATAGTTAAACCCTTTTGCAATTTTATCTCATGGCTTTTCTGTTTCATCAATTCAATATTAGATGGTCTCCACGTTCTATCAGTTGCAACATCTTCAAGAACAAATTTATAGTATAAACCATCTTCAGTTATTCTACTTGAGATGACTGCATAAGCTGCTAATTTCCCTCGGAAACTTGCGTTAATATCTTCTATCAATTTTTCAATATCGTACATGCCAGCTAATTTTTCTATTTCAACTAGTATATGTGGCGGTGTGCTATCGCACACCACCACTTTTACAAGTGGCACGGATATGGTTTGAGGAGAATCTTTTTGATGATTTAACATCATTGTATCAAGCAACGTTTTAGTAATTGCCTTTTCTGCTTTTGTTTGTCTAACATAATTTATAATTGTCTTCGCCTCGATCACTGACTTCCTCAGTGAACAGGCTCGCCAAATCAATAAACCTGCAATCAAGAACACTGACAACAATTTTCCTATCTGAAAAATTGAATTTGAAATTATTGACCCAATCAAAAAAAGCAATATCGACAAAATAAAACTAATCAGCAACCAAAACCAAAACCGACGATACAAAGGCAATTTATAAACATTCTGAGAGTTTTTTTTATATGTTTTAGCCATATCTACCCTCCTCGAATTGTTCAATATAATTCATCAAATCAATCGTTTTTATTTCTCTAGCCTTGTTTTGCAATCGATTCATCTTTTTTGAATACTCTCCGACTTCAGATTTTTTCATCAAATCATAAAAATCTAAATTCCTTTCTTCAAAAATATCTTGCATAAGCTTTATTGCTGGCAAAACAGAAATACGTATCCATTTTAATGTACGACCTAAATCAACATCCATTTCAGGGTCTCCCAATTGAGCTTTTTTAGCTCCATCCAGAAAATCTTCCCACCACTTGCATGTTTTCCATCTTGCTTTATTCGCTTGTTTTTTATCTCTTACTAAAAACTCAACAATATCTCTAGCAGTCTCTTGAAAAATAGAACTTATAGTTTGACCTTCATAACCGAGACATTCAACAACTTTATGAGCTTTTTTCTTAGTATATGATATCTCATACCTTTGCCATTTTCCTGTTTCAATTGCTTTTTCAGGCGGTATCTGAGCCTTACTCATATACTGAGCATATTTATTATAGCAACGAAGGAAATAACATCCTTTAGCTGAACGGGAACGAGACCCCACATAGAGTGAATGACCTTTAACTTCTCCATTCACGTCAGCTTCTTTTATCACGTTGTAACTTTTCTTAGACGACCTATACTCTCCTCGTTTTAGTTTTCGCTCCATTTTATTCATATCTATAACAGCATGATAATCATCAAGAGCTAAATCTATTCGAGTGATTTTTACTTTTAAATCAAGCAATGATTTAAAAAATAAATTCCAGTTACATTCTATTCTTTGAGCTAAATCAGTACATCCTTGCCCAGTCCAAACATAATTTCGAGACATCGAAGAATTAGGATAAACATCCTTTTTCAC
>CAJNBP010000028.1 GCA_905221035.1 bacterium
GATTAAAACCAGTGGAACTTACCCTGACACGGATTTCCACTGGTTTTTAGGATTTTTATCAGACTAACTTCCACTTGTACTAGCGGTGGAACTTAGTTTGGGAATTTACCATTTTACCTCTTTTGTATTGCTCCCAAAAGAAAGAAAAGGAGGAATAAGTCACTCCTAAAGTTAGGTATTGATCCATTCAATCCCATCATTTTTAGCACATAATGTTCAGAAAAATATTATATCATTACAACCAACCAGATTCTCTCGCGATATTAGCTGCCTCTGTTCGATTAGCAGCATCTAGTTTCGAAAGAATATTGGTGATATAGTTTCGGACGGTTCCGTTTGATAAATAAAGTTGATCTGCAATTTCTTGGTTAGACAAGCCTTGGGCAATTCCCTTTAAAACGGCGATTTCTTGCTCTGTTAACGGGTTAGGATGCGTCATCACCACTTCCATCAATTCAGGCGAATACTCCTTGCGTCCTTCGAGGACAGTGTGCAAGGTTTGCATGAGGTCTGCAATGCTTCTTTCTTTCAAGACATAAGCATCTACTCCAGCCTTGACTGCACGTTCAAAGTAACCAGGGCGCTTGAAGGTCGTCACCACAACCACCTTTGTTTCTAGTTTTTCTGCTCGAATCCATTCCAAGACTTCGAGACCAGTCTTGACAGGCATCTCTACATCAAGAATGGCGATATCTACAGACTCTTTTTCTAAGAGTTGGATTGCTTCTTGCCCATTCTTGGCTTGTAAGACAGACTCTACATCTGCTTGAAAGGCAAGCAACTGGCACATGGCATCTCGTAACATACTTTGATCTTCTGCAACAAGTAGTTTCATCTTAGTTTCTCTCCCTATAAGGTAGTCGAACCTGCACTTCAGTCGGATGTTTCTGACTGATTACTCTTACTTCTCCTGAAAATGGAAGGACACGATCTCGGACTGTATGGAGCTCATCCCCCTTTAGAGAAGAAAAGCCACAGCCATCATCACTTACTGTTAGAATAAGTTCCTTCTCTGTACGTTCTAATTTTAAGTAAGCTTTAGACGCTTGGGCATGTTTGATGATATTGGTCACTAACTCAAGCAAAATCATGGAAGCCGTTGACTCTAATTCCTGAGTAAGACTAGCAGTATCAAGTTGATTATCTGTCTCTACCTCAATTCCAGCAATTTCTAACATCTTTTTCACAGTCTCTAGTTCGGATGTCAAAGTTCTAGTCTTAAGATTTTCCACAATCGTTCGCACTTCATTCATGGAATCCTTGCTGATCTGGTGAATTTCTTTTAATTCCTTTTCCACCTGTGGATAAGCCTCCATCTGAAATAACTGCAGGGCCAGATCTGTCTTGACACTCAGCATAGCAAATGTATGTCCCAAACTATCATGCAAATCCTGACCGATACGATTGCGCTCATTTTCTGCTAGCAATAGATTTATCTGGGCATTTTGCTTAGTCTGAGCTTCTTTCAAATCTTCCACAATACGAATCCGAACCAAGCCAAAAGTCATCAAATCGACAAACGTAAGAATTCCAAACAGATAGATTAGAAACTCAACTTCGATTTCCTGAAAAATCAAAAGTTGCCCCACAACAAGGAATTGAGCAAGGAGAAAAGTCCGGACATGTAAAGAATTAAAACTACGTACACCGAAATGATAAATTAAGAGATTGGCAAGGAAAAAGAAGAACCAGATATAATTTACACCAACAAAGGCTGTATAGCCAGCTACATAGGCTAGCATGATAATCCAAAAGAGCCAGGATAAGCGCTGGCTCTTGGTGGTTAAAACGCCTAAGTAGGCCACTACAAATAGAATATCAATCAATAAATGCCAGCTAGGAAGCTCCCCAGTCACTACAGGAACGACGGGAAAAACCATAAAAATCAAACTGGCCCAATACATATAGTCTATGCTTTTTAGTCTTTCAAGCATTAAGAATTCTCCTTATGACCTTGAAGGTAAATGGTCAAACCAAACAAAACTGCTGAAAAAACAAGTAGATAAACTGTGGCTGATAGATTGATGTCACCCTCGTTTAAGAAGGTCTTGAGCAACTCCATCAACTGATAGGTTGGTAGGCACTTACCGATTGCTTGCATCCAGTCTGGAAATAAAGAGATGGGCATCCAGAGTCCGCCTAAAACAGCCAATCCTAGATAGAGAAGATTGCCCACGACAGACATCAGCTGACTAGTTGGTAACAGCGTCAAAGTCAAACCGAGAGCTACAAAGGCAACACTTCCTACTATCAGCAAGAGCGCCGCCCCAATCCAATTTCCAAGAGACATATCCACACCTCTTACAAAATGCCCAACTGAGAAAACCACCAAGATTGAAACCAAATAATCAACCAGCATACTTGTTATCTTTGATAGATAATATTCTACCATATTTACCGGAGTATGGCGCAATGTTTTCTGCCAGTTGTTGATTTTATCTGTATGTAAAACAGCTGGGAATGAAAACATAGCTGTCGACATCATGGAAAAGGCTGTCATGGAGATGAGGTAATCACGCATAAAATTAGCTGGTCCACCAGGTGTGTCCTGGTACATGCCTGAAAAGAATAAATAGAAGGCCGTCGGCATCCCTACTGACAATAGATAAGTTACTAATTGTCGTTTGGTCAATAGAAATTCTATCTTGTTTAGTGCGATCAATCGTTTCATCTTAGTCATCTCCCTTTTGTGTTTCTTCAAAGATTGTATCCAGCAAACTGCGATTATTGACTTCAATTTCTTGAATCCTACATCCTGCTCTGACTAACAGTTCCCAGAAAGCATCTGCTTCGCGTGTGACTACTTGCAGGGCATCTTGTTTTTGTGACCAGTTTTCAACCAAGTTAGACTGTTCGACAACTTCCTTGTAAGCCAGAGGTAGGATAAAGTGCTTTTCAATCTCCTCACTGCGCATGGCTAGAGGTGTCGTATCACGAATCAACTCTCCCTTATTTAAGACCAAAATGCGATCTGCGGTGTGTTCCACTTCCTCAATATAATGGGACGAATAAAGAATGGTGACTCCTTGCGCTTTTAACTCCTGAATAATCTCCCAAAAACGTTGACGAGTTAAGGTATCCATGGCCGAAGTAGGTTCATCTAAAAAGACTAACTTTGGTCGCCCAATTAGAGTTAAGACAAAAGAGAAAAGACGCTTTTGACCGCCTGATAATTTTTCTGCCAACTGTTCTTTTTGTTGCTTGTCAAACTGCAATAGTTGATCAATTTCCTGTTCACTCAAAGGATTTGGATAAATACTTTGAAAGAAAGCAATCAACTCCTTAACCTTTAATTTCTGTACAATCACATTCTCTTGAGGAAGGTAAGCCCTAGTATAATCTAACTTAGAACTCGTCACTGGTAAACCTTGAATAGATACTTGACCGCTGGTGACCAGTTTATCTCCAAGCAAACAATCTAAGAGTGTCGTCTTCCCAGCACCATTGGGACCAATCAAGGCAACACATTCACCTTCAGCTACCTCAAAGGAAATATCCTTCAAAATAGCCTTGCCATTGATGTTTTTATTTAGGCTTTCTACCTTAATCATGTTCATGATATTCTCCTTTCAGCCACTCCTCTCCCATAGGAAAGGCGATAAAAATCATAAATCCTAGTCCCCAGGCACCACGGATGAATTGGTGAAGGAAGGCTTGATCAAACCAACCTGTAAACATTTCTACCAACCATACCACTAGTGATAGTCCAATAAAAAGATAGAGAAACGCTTTTTTCATTTTTCAAACTCCTTTTTCACATCTCTGACCAATTTCAAACCTTCTCTGATAAGCCAAGACATCATTCCAAAGCCAGCAAAAAGCTCCCAAGGAAAATGGTAGAAATCCTCATCCAATCCCGAAAACATGAGATAGGTCATAACTCCTGCTGCTACTAAACTCATTGCGACAATTACTTTATGTTTCATTTTTTCTTCCTCCACTTGATACATCTAGTATAATTCTTTGAAGGTAGAATCACTAGAAGCTTCTGTCATGAGGAGATATGACAAATGTCATAAAAAATTCTATTCAAAATAAGCAAGATACACTATACAATAAAACATGAGGTAGAAAAGAATCTATAGTCACTTCCTTTATCGTGACATCAAATTCAATTCAAACTATAATGTAAACTAATACTTATTTAAAATCGTAATAGGAGCAATTTTTATAACATAAAAATATATACTATAGATTCAACAGAAACTCTTCTAGTGCTTTATTAAAAAATTAATAAGAGTTATAAAATCTATTAAATTTCAATGTGTATAGTAAAATGAACCAAAAACAGTACAGAATGTGGTATAATCTTCTTATGGCATATTCAATAGATTTTCGTAAAAA
>CAJNBP010000029.1 GCA_905221035.1 bacterium
GTAAAACCAGCGGATAAAGTAGTAGTTGATCCAGCAAAAGGAGTAGACGAAGCAGCTAAGAAAGCAATCGAAGCTAACGTTAAAGCAGTCAACCCAGGTGCAACAGTAGTAGTAGACGACAAAGGCAATGCCACAGTCACAACCCCAGAAGGTAAGACAGCGGTAATCCCAGCGTCAGACTTAACTAAATCACCAGAAGATGCAGCGAAACCAAAAGCAGGAAACGATATTGTTAAACCAGCGGATAAAGTGGTAGTAGATCCAGCTAAAGGAGTAGACGAAGCAGCTAAGAAAGCAATCGAAGCTAACGTTAAAGCAGTCAACCCAGGAGCTGAAGTTGTAGTGGACGACAAAGGCAACGCCACAGTCACAACCCCAGAAGGTAAGACAGCGGTAATCCCAGCGTCAGACTTAACTAAATCACCAGAAGACGCAGCTAAGCCAGAAGCAGGAAACAACGTAAACAAACCAGCAGATAAGACAGCAGTTAAAGATCCAGCTAACTTAACTCCAGAAGAGAAGAAAGCGATCGAAGATAAAGTTAAGGCTGTAAACCCAGATGCAACAGTAGTTGTAGATGATAAAGGAAATGCGACAGTTACAACCCCAGAAGGTAAGACAGCCGTAATTCCAGCAGCAGATTTGACTAAGTCAGCAGCAGATGCAGCTAAACCAAATGCAGGTAACGACATCGTTAAACCAGCAGATAAGACTGTAGTAGCAAATCCAGAAAAACTTACAGATGCTGAGAAGAAAGCGATCGAAGATAAAGTTAAAGCTGTAAACCCAGGTGCAACAGTAGCAGTAGACGATAAAGGAAATGCGACAGTCACAACCCCAGAAGGTAAGACAGCCGTAATTCCAGCAGCAGATTTGACTAAGTCAGCAGCAGATGCAGCTAAACCAAATGCAGGTAACGACATCGTTAAACCAGCAGATAAGACTGTAGTAGCAAATCCAGAAAAACTTACAGATGCTGAGAAGAAAGCGATCGAAGATAAAGTTAAAGCTGTAAATCCAGATGCAACAGTAGTTGTAGATGATAAAGGAAATGCGACAGTTACAACCCCAGAAGGTAAGACAGCCGTAATTCCAGCAGCAGACTTAACTAAGTCATCGGATGCAGAAAAAGCACCAAAAGCAGGAAATGACATTGTTAAACCAGCTTCTAAGACAAAAGTAGCAAATCCAGATGCTCTAACTCCAGAAGAAAAAGATGCTATCGCAGCTAAAGTAGCAGCAGTCAACCCAGATTCAACTGTAGTAGTAGACGATAAAGGAAACGCAACAGTCACACTTCCAAACGGTAAGACAGCAGTTATCCCAGCATCAGATTTAACAAAATCTGAAAAAGACGTGAACGATGGAAAAGCTAAAGATAACGCAGTTACACCAGCTTCTAAGACAAAAGTAGCAAATCCAAATGCATTAACTGACGCTGAGAAGAAAGCAATCGAAGACAAAGTTAAAGCAGCAAATCCAGGTGCTGAAGTTGTAGTTGACGATAAAGGAAATGCAACAGTAGTCAAAGATGGTAACGTTTCAGTTATCCCATCAACAGACTTAGTTAAAGTTGAAGATGATGCTACGAAACCAAATGGTGGTAACGATGCAAACACACCAGCAGCTAAGACTGTTGTAGAAAATCCAGATTCTCTAGATCCAAAAGAGAA
>CAJNBP010000030.1 GCA_905221035.1 bacterium
TGAACTGCACCCCAAAAGTTAGACAGAAAAAATCTAACTTTTGGGGTGCTTTTATTATGAAATTAACTTATGATGATAAAGTTCAGATCTATGAACTTAGAAAACAAGGATATAGCTTAGAGAAGCTTTCAAATAAATTTGGGATAAACAATTCTAATATTAGGTACATGATTAAATTGATTGATCGTTATGGAATAGAGTTCGTCAAAAAAGAAAAAAATCGTTACTATTCTCCTGAATTAAAACAAGAAATGATTGATAAAGTCCTACATGAAAACTGGTCTCAAGATAGAGTTTCTCTCGAATATGCTCTCCCAAATCGTGGTATGCTTCCAAATTGGATGGCACAATACAAGAAAAACGGGTATACTATTGTTGAGAAAACAAAAGGGAGACCATCTAAAATGGGACGTAAACCAAAGAAGAAACCCGAAGAGATGACAGAGTTAGAACGACTTCAAGCAGAAAACGAGTATCTGAGAGCGGAGAATGCTGTCCTAAAAAAGTTGAGAGAACTCCGCTTGAAGGAGGAAAAAGAGAAAGAAGAAAGACAGAAATTGTTCAAGAATTAATCACTGATTTTTCGTTAGATATTCTTCTAAAAACCATTAAACTCGCTCGTTCGACCTACTACTATCATTTGAAACAGCTAGACAAACCAGATAAGGATCAAAAGCTTAAAGCTGAAATTCAAGCTATTTTTACCGAACAAAAAGGAAATTACGGATATCGTCGAATCCATTTAGAATTAAGAAATCGTGGTTATGTGGTCAATCATAAAAGAGTTCAACGCTTGATGAAAGTGCTCAATTTACAAGCTAGAATCCGCAAGAAACGCAAGTATTCTTCTCATAAAGGAGATGTTGGCAAGAAAGCAGACAACCTTATTCAACGCCAATTTGAAGCAGCTAAACCAATGGAAAAGTGTTATACGGACGTGACAGAATTTGCCATTCCAGCAAGCGCTCAAAAGCTTTACTTATCACCAGTTTTAGATGGCTTTAATAGCGAAATTATCGCCTATAATCTTTCAACTTCACCCAACTTAGAACAAGTAAAAACAATGTTGGAACAAGCATTCACAGAGAAGAGCTACGAGAATACGATTCTCCATAGTGACCAAGGCTGGCAATATCAACACGATTCTTATCATCAGTTTCTAGAGGGTAAGGGAATTCAAGCATCCATGTCACGTAAGGGTAACAGCCCAGACAACGGCATGATGGAATCTTTCTTTGGCATTCTGAAATCGGAGATGTTTTATGGTTATGAGAAGTCATTTGAGTCGCTCAACCAATTGGAACAAGCCATTGTAGACTATATTGATTACTACAACAATAAACGAATTAAGGTAAAACTAAAA
>CAJNBP010000031.1 GCA_905221035.1 bacterium
TGTACTGACCCCAAAAAGTTGGACAAATAATTATTGAAAGGATTTAGTTCTGTATTGCACAGGACTAAGTCCTTTTAGTTTTACCTTAATTCGTTTGTTGTTGTAGTAATCGATATAGTCTATAATGGCTTGTTCCAATTGATTAAGTGATTTAAAGTTTTTCTCATGGCCATAAAACATTTCGGATTTTAAAATGCCAAAGAAAGATTCCATCATACCGTTGTCTGGGCTGTTGCCCTTTCGTGACATGGATGCTTGAATTCCCTTACTCTCTAGGAACCGATGATAAGAATCGTGTTGGTATTGCCAACCTTGGTCACTATGGAGAATCGTATTCTCGTAGTGTTTCTCTGTGAAGGCCTGTTCCAACATCGTTTTTACTTGTTCTAAATTAGGAGAACAAGAAAGATTAAAAGCAATAATTTCGCTGTTAAAGCCATCTAAAACAGGCGATAAATACAATTTCTGCGTGCTATTTGGAATGGCAAACTCTGTCACATCTGTGTAGCACTTTTCCATTGGTTTGGCTGCTTCAAATTGGCGTTGAATAAGGTTATCTGCTTTCTTGCCAACGTCTCCTTTATGAGAAGAATATTTTCGTTTCTGTCGCATTTTAGCTTGTAAATTGAGCACTTTCATCAAGCGTTGAACTCTTTTATGATTGACCACATAACCACGATTTCTTAATTCTAAATGGATTCGACGATATCCGTAATTTCCTTTTTGTTCGGTAAAAATAGCTTGAATTTCAGCTTTAAGCTCTTGCTCCTTATCTGGTTTATCTAGCTGTTTCAAGTGATAGTAGTAGGTCGAACGAGCTAGTTTAATGGCTTTTAGAAGAATATCTAACGAAAACTCAGTAATTAATTCTTGAACAATTTCTGTCTTTCTTCTTTCTCTTTTTCCTCCTTCAATCGGAGCTCTCTTAACTTTTTTAGGATGGCATTCTCCGCTCTCAGATACTCATTTTCTGCTTGAAGGCGTTCTAATTCTGTCCTCTCTTCAGGTCTCGTTTTTGGCTTACGTCCCATTTTAGTTGGTCTCCCTCTTGTTTTCTCAACAATAGTATACCCGTTTTTCTTGTATTGTGCTAGCCAATTAAGAAGTATCGTACGACTTGGGAGGCCGTATTCAAGAGAAACTCTATCTTTAGTCCAGCCTTCATGTA
>CAJNBP010000032.1 GCA_905221035.1 bacterium
GGTTTTGCTCCTTCTGGGATTGTGACAGTTACTGTACCATCTTTGCCTACTGTGATTCCTGGAGTATCACTTTCGAATTTAGTTCCTTCTGGAATTTCTTTTCCAGCTTTCTCTTTCAATGGTAATTCGACAGTGCCACCTGGTTTACCATTTCCTTTGTCGTACTCTGGAGTGTAGATGTCTTTGTCTTTCTCTCTAACCGTTACTTCCACTGGAACGATATCTTTTGAGCCGTCTGGATAAGTTACGGTGATTGTTCCTGTAATCTTATCGCCTGGTTTTGCTCCTTCTGGGATTGTTACAGTTACTGTACCATCTTTGCCAACTGTGATTCCTGGAGTATCACTTTCAAACTTAGTTCCTTCTGGAATTTCTTTTCCAGATTTCTCTTTCAATGGTAATTCGACAGTGCCACCTGGTTTGCCGTTTCCTTTGTCGTACTCTGGGGTGTAGATGTCTTTGTCTTTCTCTCTAACCGTTACTTCCACTGGAACGATGTCTTTTGAGCCGTCTGGATAAGTTACGGTGATTGTTCCTGTAATCTTATCGCCTGGTTTTGCTCCTTCTGGGATTGTGACAGTTACTGTACCATCTTTGCCTACTGTGATTCCTGGAGTATCACTTTCGAACGTAGTTCCTTCTGGAATTTCTTTTCCAGCTTTCTCTTTCAATGGTAATTCGACAGTGCCACCTGGTTTACCATTTCCTTTGTCGTACTCTGGTGTATAGATGTCTTTGTCTTTCTCTCTAACCGTTACTTCCACTGGAACGATATCTTTTGAGCCATCTGGGTAAGTTACGGTGATTGTTCCTGTAATCTTATCGCCTGGTTTTGCTCCTTCTGGGATTGTGACAGTTACTGTACCATC
>CAJNBP010000033.1 GCA_905221035.1 bacterium
CTTTCCTGCTAGGAGATTTTCTTATGAGAGGTACTTGCTTAAGCTTTGAAAATCGGATTTATCATCTGATGTTTATCAAACAATCTACCAATTAAGCTTCTTCGTCTTCTTTACGACGACGGCCTGCAAGACCAAGACCAAGTAATGCACTTGCGGCAGCTGCTACCATAGCTACAGTAGAATCTGCTGTACCTGTATTTGGCAATTCTTTAGCTGCTTTACGCGCATTTGCTGCTGCTTCTTGGCTAGCATTAGCTGCTGCTTGAGTTGTAGCTGGAGCTACAGCTGGTGTTTGAGCAGCTTGGTCGTTAGCTGGAGTTGCATGATCAGTTGCTGGAGCAACTTTCGCCATGAAGTCTTCGATACGTTTAACCATTGCATCCACTTCTGCTTGACTTGCATCTGCATTAGCAAATACTTTCTTAGCGTCTGCTAATAAGTCATTCGCTTCTTTTGCAGTTTCTGCATCAAGCTTAGCTGATTCTTTAATGATCAATTCATCTAATTGATGGATAGCACCTTCTAACTTAGCTTTATCCACTTTTGCGTCAGTGTTATTAGCTGCGTTATTGCCAGAAGTTCCATTGCTGTTACCATTACCAGTGCCATTGTTATTACCTCCAGCATTGTATGGTACATATTGTTTGAATGC
>CAJNBP010000034.1 GCA_905221035.1 bacterium
ATGCTTTACTCGTTCTCAAATTTTCATACTCGTGAAGAAATCATCCACTGGATAATTTCTTTAATCTTGAATATATTTCTTAATTGTGGCTTCATTGAGTCCAACCGTACTCACATAATAATCTTCCGCCCCAAAATGCCGATTCCCAAACTTGTACTTGAGATTGGCGTGTTTGTCAAACATCATGAGTGCACTTTTCCCTTTTAAATAACCCATGAAACTCGAAACACTTATCCTTGGTGGAATACTTACTAACATATGTACATGATCAGGCATTAAGTGTCCTTCGATAATCTCAACACCTTTATAACTACATAATCGATGAAATATTTCTCCTAAACTACTTCGATATTGATTATAGATCATTTTTCGTCTATACTTAGGGGTGAACACAATGTGATACTTACAGTGCCACTTTGTGTGCGATAAACTATGTGCCTTTTGTGCCATATTTTTCTCCTTTCGCGTTACAATTGGCTTGAACACCTTTATTGTATCGCGTTTGGAGTTTTTGGGGTATAACCTTCGACGCGCACCCGCATAGCGGGTGGTTTTTTTGTCTCGCACCTAGCGGAGCGAGACGGACTAATAGTC
>CAJNBP010000035.1 GCA_905221035.1 bacterium
GGTTTTGCTCCTTCTGGGATTGTGACAGTTACTGTACCATCTTTGCCTACTGTGATTCCTGGAGTATCACTTTCGAATTTAGTTCCTTCTGGAATTTCTTTTCCAGCTTTCTCTTTCAATGGTAATTCGACAGTGCCACCTGGTTTACCATTTCCTTTGTCGTACTCTGGGGTGTAGATGTCTTTGTCTTTCTCTCTAACCGTTACTTCCACTGGAACGATATCTTTTGAGCCGTCTGGATAAGTTACGGTGATTGTTCCTGTAATCTTATCGCCTGGTTTTGCTCCTTCTGGGATTGTGACAGTTACTGTACCATCTTTGCCTACTGTGATTCCTGGAGTATCACTTTCGAACTTAGTTCCTTCTGGAATTGTCTTACCAGTTTCTTCTTTCAATGGTACTTCTACCTTAGTTCCTGGTTTTCCGTTTCCTTTGTCGTACTCTGGGGTGTAGATGTCTTTGTCTTTCTCTCTAACCGTTACTTCCACTGGAACGATATCTTTTGAGCCGTCTGGATAAGTTACGGTGATTGTTCCTGTAATCTTATCGCCTGGTTTTGCTCCTTCTGGGATTGT
>CAJNBP010000036.1 GCA_905221035.1 bacterium
AAAGCAATTGAAGCAGTCAACCCAGGCGCAACTGTAGTAGTAGACGACAAAGGAAACGCAACAGTAACAATGCCAGATGGTTCTACAGCAACAATTTCTAAAGACCAACTAGTGAAAGATAAAGAAGCTGTTTCTAAATCTAAACACGGTGGAGACAATCTTGATATCGACTTGAGTAAAGTAACAGTAGCAAACCTTGCTAATATTACTCCAGAAGAAAAAGAGAAATTCCAATTCATGATTTTAGGAGCTATCACAGATGTAGAAGAATTCGATCTTGATGCCTTCTTAAAAGAAACAGATGCACAAGGGAATACGATTTATAAATCTAAAGATTCTAATATGACTATTACAATCGACAAAGATGGTAATATGAAAGTTACGAAAGATGGTAAGACAGATCTAGCTGTTAACATTGATAAAGCTGGAAATGTAACAATCGTTACAAAAGAAGGTCAAGTATTAGCAATTCCAAGAGATGATGCATTCAAACAATATGTACCATACAATGCTGGAGGTAATAACAATGGCACTGGTAATGGTAACAGCAATGGAACTTC
>CAJNBP010000037.1 GCA_905221035.1 bacterium
CTTACTTCCTGGTTTACTTGTGTCTGGTTGTTCTGACCAGCTATAGTTTGTTCCTGCTGGTAAGTCATTGGTATTAATACTTTTCTCTGGATCTGGTACTTCGTTGTGACGAACCGTTTGGTTCGGTTCTTTTGCCGTTGGGTTGAACGTTTCTTTTTGTTCTTTCACCGTGATTGGGACTGTGACTTCATCGATAGTTCCGTCTGGATAAGTGACTAAAGCCACGGTTGGATGACTGCCTGGGGTGTTCACAACTGGAGTTTCTTTCCATGTGACCCTTGTGCCGCTTGGTAAGTCGGTCTTATCGACACTGTCTTCTGCGTTTGGCACTGTCCCGTTGTCCACTGTTTGGGCCTTCGGTTGTGGATCGTAATCGTCTTTTTGTGGTGTTACTTCAACCGTTACCGTCACTTCCTCTGTACTCTTGTCTGGGTAGGTGATTAATACTTTGCCTGGCTTACTTCCTGGTTTACTTGTGTCTGGTTGTTCTGACCAGCTATAGTTTGTTCCTGCTGGTAAGTC
>CAJNBP010000038.1 GCA_905221035.1 bacterium
AAGACATCTACACTCCAGAGTACGACAAAGGAAATGGTAAACCAGGTGGCACTGTCGAATTACCATTGAAAGAGAAATCTGGAAAAGAAATTCCAGAAGGAACTAAGTTTGAAAGTGATACCCCAGGCATCACAGTAGGCAAAGATGGTAAAGTAACTGTCACAATCCCAGAAGGAGCGAAACCAGGCGATAAGATTACAGGAACAATCACGGTAACTTATCCAGACGGCTCAAAAGATATCGTTCCAGTGGAAGTAACGGTTAGAGAAAAAGACAAAGACATCTATACGCCAGAGTACGAGAAAGGAAATGGCAAACCAGGTGGCACTGTTGAATTACCATTGAAAGAGAAATCTGGAAAAGAAATTCCAGAAGGAACTAAGTTCGAAAGTGATACCCCAGGCATCACAGTCGGCAAAGATGGTACAGTAACTGTCACAATCCCAGAAGGAGCAAAACCAGGCGATAAGATTACAGGAACAATTACCGT
>CAJNBP010000039.1 GCA_905221035.1 bacterium
TTTTCCAAATCTCACGTAATACCATTTATGGCTGGTTAAAGCTAAAAGAGAAAACAGGAGAGCTAAACCATCAAGTAAAAGGAACAAAACCAAGAAAAGTTGATAGAGATAGACTTAAAAACTATCTTACTGACAATCCAGACGCTTATTTGACTGAAATAGCTTCTGAATTTGGCTGTCATCCAACTACTATCCACTATGCTCTCAAAGCTATGGGCTACACTCGAAAAAAAAGAACCACACCTACTATGAACAAGACCCAGAAAAAGTAGCCTTATTTCTTAAAAATTTTAATAGTTTAAAGCACTTAGCACCTGTTTATATTGATGAAACAGGATTCGATACTTATTTTTATCGAGAATATGGTCGCTCATTAAAAGGTCAGTTAATAAAAGGTAAAGTATCTGGTAGAAGATATCAGAGGATTTCTTTGGTTGCAGGGCTAACAAATGGTGAGTTAATCGCTCCAATGACTTACGAAGA
>CAJNBP010000040.1 GCA_905221035.1 bacterium
TCCAAAGAAGTCAAACGAAACAAACAAGTCCGAGAGTCTACATGCGATAACCTTCCTTGCCCTCTACTCGACAAAGTTCCCTTTGTCTGTAACGGCTGCCCTAAAAGAAGACAAAATTGTGGATTTAAAAAAATCTTCTACCTTGCTAAACAAGCTCAAAAACAGTACGAACAAACTCTTGTCGAAGCTCGTGAAGGGACTCCCCTTAATTCCAAGACCTTCTGGGACATGGACAAAGTCATTTCTGATGGTGTTAAAAAGGGACAACACATCTATCATATTCTCAAAACTCATAACCTTGATGTCAGCTCCTCAACTGTCTATCGACATATTCGAAAAGGATACCTATCTATCGCTCCTATTGATCTAGCCAGAGCCGTTAAATTCAAAGAAAGACGGAAAAGTAAGCTACCTTCCATCCCTAAAGAAGCTAAAAAAGGCCGTTCCTATGAGGATTTCCAAAACTATTTAGT
>CAJNBP010000041.1 GCA_905221035.1 bacterium
AATGGTGGTAACGATGCAAACACACCAGCAGCTAAGACTGTTGTAGAAAATCCAGATTCTCTAGATCCAAAAGAGAAAGAAGTAATCGAAGATAAAGTTAAAGCAGTCAACCCAGGTTCAACTGTAGTAGTAGACGATAAAGGAAATGCAACAGTAACGAAAGCTGACGGCACAGTTCTTAACATCCCAGCTTCAGACTTAGTAATCCCTGCTAAAAAATTAGCTGATGAAGCAACAAATGCTAAAGTGAAAACACCAGCTATCCGTACATTAGTTGGAGATAAAGAAAACTTAACAGACGCTGAAAAAGCAGCTGTTAAGAAAGCAATTGAAGCAGTCAACCCAGGCGCAACTGTAGTAGTAGACGACAAAGGAAACGCAACAGTAACAATGCCAGA
>CAJNBP010000042.1 GCA_905221035.1 bacterium
GATGGAAGCTTAACTCAACCAGAAAAAGACGCGAAATTAGCAGAAGTAGACAAAGCTAAACAAGCGGCTAAAGATAAGGTAGAAGCAGCGAAAGATGCAGATGCAGTAGAGAAAGCTAAGACAGCTGGTGAAAAAGCAATTGACCGCGTTCACAACAATGGAGATTTAGATAAAGTTAAACAAAACGCTAAAGATGCATTGGATGAAGCAGCAGAAGCAGAAAAAGACGAAATCAGAAAAGATCCAAGCTTAACAGAAACAGAAAAAGCTGAAAAACTGAAAGAAGTAGATAAAGCTACAGAAGCAGCTAAGGCTAAAGTTGATGAAGCAAGCAATGCAACAGAAGTTGACACAGCTAAGAATGACGGAGCTGACACAATCGGCAAAGT
>CAJNBP010000043.1 GCA_905221035.1 bacterium
TTCCCTTGGTAAAGGCATACTCGTCCCAGGACATAATCTCAGGAAGACGAGAAAAATCAGTCTTAAAACGGAAGTCATTGAGTTTTCGAATGACAGTTGAAGTTGAAATGGAAAGCTGATGGGCAATATCAGTCATAGAAGTTTTTTCAATCAACTTTTGCGCAATCTTTTGGTTGATGATACGAGGAATTTGGTGATTTTTCTTGACGAGAGAGGTCTCGGCTACCAGCATTTTCGAGCAGTGATAGCACTTAAATCGACGCTTTTTAAGGAGGATTCTGGTAGGCATACCAGTTGTTTCAAGGTAAGGAATTTTCGATGGTTTTTGGAAGTC
>CAJNBP010000044.1 GCA_905221035.1 bacterium
GATATTAACAAAAGCAAAGGGTCTGCCAATTGGGTCAGCACCTCTACTGCACGCGCTGAAAATCCACATTGGGGAAACTGGGGCGTGCCTTTCATATATAGTGGATTAACAAAAACCAGTACGGCGTTGCCTCGCCTTAGCTCAAAGAGAACGATTCTCTAAGGTGCTGAAGCACCAAGTGAATCGGTTCCGTACTATTTGTACTGTCTGCGGCTTCGTCGCCTTGTCCTGATTTTTGTTAATCCACTATAAAGACCGTCGGGCATCTGCAGCCGTCATTCCCGCGCAGGCGGGAATCTAGTCTGTTCGGTTTCAGTTATTTTCG
>CAJNBP010000045.1 GCA_905221035.1 bacterium
GGCAGAACACAGGCTATCATCCGAAATCACTTTCTGCGCTACGATAGAGTCGTTCGTTGTCAGGTGAAAATCATTACGATGGATATGTTTAGCCCCTACTACGATATTGCCAGAAAACTTTTTCCTAACGCTAAAATCGTTCTTGACCGCTTTCACATTGTACAACACTTAAGCCGTGCTATGAGTCGTGTCCGTGTTCAAATCATGAATCAGTTCGATCGAAAATCTCATGAATACAAGGCCATCAAGCGCTACTGGAAGCTCATCCAGCAGGATAGTCGTAAACTGAGTGATAAACGATTTTATCGCCCTACTTT
>CAJNBP010000046.1 GCA_905221035.1 bacterium
GGGAAGTAGCTCAGCTTGGTAGAGTACTTGGTTTGGGACCAAGGTGTCGCAGGTTCGAATCCTGTCTTCCCGATTCAGTACAGAGATACCAAGCGTATCTTTTTTATTTAACTAGATATTATATACATTAAGAGAGAATCAGTTTGGTTCCCTCTTTTTTCGATTTTAGTAATTCATTTTATATAGTGATTTTAATAACAATCGTTTAATAAATACTGTAGTTAATTATATAGTTAATTGAAACAAGAACAAGACAAAAGAGCCTCAAAAAAAGTATTGCAACTTGGTAATACCTTTTTGA
>CAJNBP010000047.1 GCA_905221035.1 bacterium
ATTAGGAAAAAGCTGTTTAGCCAAGTTATAGTAAGGACTAAACATATCCATAGTAATGATTTTCACTCGACATCGGACCGCTCTATCGTAGCGAAGAAAGTGATTGCGGATGATAGCTTGTGTTCTTCCCTCAAGAACAGTAATGATATTGAGCTGATCAAAATCTTGTGCGATAAAACTCATCTTTCCCTTGGTAAAGGCATACTCGTCCCAAGACATAATCTCTGGAAGACGAG
>CAJNBP010000048.1 GCA_905221035.1 bacterium
TTCGAACCCACGCACGCTTTTACACGCCTGACGGTTTTCAAGACCGTTCCCTTCAGCCGGACTTGGGTAATCCTCCAAAATAGTTTATACGGGAACAAACCCGTGTCCTCTTAGTGAAAAGATAATATTTCAATTCTCTAGTAATGGACTAAACACTATGGGCACGAGTGGACTCGAACCACCGACCTCACGCTTATCAGGCGTGCGCTCTAACCACCTGAGCTACGCGCCCAA
>CAJNBP010000049.1 GCA_905221035.1 bacterium
CGGTATATCCTGAACCAGGACAACCAATCACTCCAGGTACACCAGTGATTCCATATGTGCCAGGTTATACACCTAAGTTTCCAAATGATCCGACAAAACCAGTGAGTCCAGAAAACCCACTAGTACCGTTAAAACCGGTAGATCCAGAACATCCAGAAAATGGATACAAGGTACCACCAGTGCCAACAACACCAGGTAAGGATACACCGATTAC
>CAJNBP010000050.1 GCA_905221035.1 bacterium
CTTAATTCCACCATAAAAATCCGTTTTAGACTAATTTCCACTTTGGTTGGGCAAGTGGAAGTTACTTTGAGAAGTTAGCTATGCAAAAAAAATGAAAAAAATTAGAAAAAGGTGTTGACAAGTCAGAAAAAGGCTGTATAATAGTAAGAGTTGAAAATAACAACTCTGGTCCGTTGGTCAAGGGGTTAAGACACCGCCTTTTC
>CAJNBP010000051.1 GCA_905221035.1 bacterium
TTTCTCTTTCAATGGTAATTCGACAGTGCCACCTGGTTTACCATTTCCTTTGTCGTACTCTGGAGTGTAGATGTCTTTGTCTTTCTCTCTAACCGTTACTTCCACTGGAACGATATCTTTTGAGCCGTCTGGATAAGTTACGGTGATTGTTCCTGTAATCTTATCGCCTGGTTTTGCTCCTTCTGGGATTGT
>CAJNBP010000052.1 GCA_905221035.1 bacterium
GTATCACTTTCAAACTTAGTTCCTTCTGGAATTTCTTTTCCAGATTTCTCTTTCAATGGTAATTCGACAGTGCCACCTGGTTTGCCGTTTCCTTTGTCGTACTCTGGGGTGTAGATGTCTTTGTCTTTCTCTCTAACCGTTACTTCCACTGGAACGATATCTTT
>CAJNBP010000053.1 GCA_905221035.1 bacterium
GGTGTTCCAGGTGTTGTTGGATCTGTCGGATGGTTTGGATATGGTTTTGGATCGAAATTCGTTCCTTCTGGTGGTGTTACACCTGTTGGTGGTGTCAGTACCCATGATCCTAGCTTAGTATAAAGCACTTTAACATTTTGATTTTCAGATGCTTCTGTTAAGT
>CAJNBP010000054.1 GCA_905221035.1 bacterium
GTTCAAAGCGGGTGACGAGAATCGAACTCGCGACAACAGCTTGGAAGGCTGTAGTTTTACCACTAAACTACACCCGCTTAAATGGGAGTTAACGGGATCGAACCGCTGACCCTCTGCTTGTAAGGCAGATGCTCTCCCAGCTGAGCTAAACTCCCTAGA
>CAJNBP010000055.1 GCA_905221035.1 bacterium
GGTGTTCCAGGTGTTGTTGGATCTGTCGGATGGTTTGGATATGGTTTTGGATCGAAATTCGTTCCTTCTGGTGGTGTCAGTACCCATGATCCTAGCTTAGTATAAAGCACTTTAACATTTTGATTTTCAGATGCTTCTGTTAAGT
>CAJNBP010000056.1 GCA_905221035.1 bacterium
ACAAGCCCAGAAGGAGCAAAACCAGGCGATAAGATTACAGGAACAATTACCGTAACTTACCCAGATGGCTCAAAAGATATCGTTCCAGTGGAAGTAACGGTTAGAGAGAAAGACAAAGACATCTACACCCCAGAGTACGACAA
>CAJNBP010000057.1 GCA_905221035.1 bacterium
TTGTTGATTTCTTCTTTTTCTCTTTCAGCTGCTTGATCGATTGCTTTCTTAGCTGCATCTTTGACTTTATCTAAATCTCCATTGTCATGTACTTTGCCGATTGTGTCAGCTCCGTCATTCTTAGCTGTGTCAAC
>CAJNBP010000058.1 GCA_905221035.1 bacterium
TTCGAAAGTGATACTCCAGGAATCACAGTAGGCAAAGATGGTACAGTAACTGTCACAATCCCAGAAGGAGCAAAACCAGGCGATAAGATTACAGGAACAATCACCGTAACTTA
>CAJNBP010000059.1 GCA_905221035.1 bacterium
TCTTTGACTTTATCTAAATCTCCATTGTCATGTACTTTGCCGATTGTGTCAGCTCCGTCATTCTTAGCTGTGTCAACTTCTGTTGCATTGCTTGCTTCATCAACTTTAGC
>CAJNBP010000060.1 GCA_905221035.1 bacterium
GGCAAAGATGGTACAGTAACTGTCACAATCCCAGAAGGAGCAAAACCAGGCGATAAGATTACAGGAACAATTACCGTAACTTACCCAGATGGCTCAAAAGA
>CAJNBP010000061.1 GCA_905221035.1 bacterium
CTGGTTGAGTTAAGCTTCCATCATTGTTGATTTCTTCTTTTTCTCTTTCAGCTGCTTGATCGATTGCTTTCTTAGCTGCATCTTTGACTTTATCTAAATC
>CAJNBP010000062.1 GCA_905221035.1 bacterium
CTGGTTGAGTTAAGCTTCCATCGTTGTTGATTTCTTCTTTTTCTCTTTCAGCTGCTTGATCGATTGCTTTCTTAGCTGCATCTTTGACTTTATCTAAATC
>CAJNBP010000063.1 GCA_905221035.1 bacterium
TCTTTTGAGCCGTCTGGATAAGTTACGGTGATTGTTCCTGTAATCTTATCGCCTGGTTTTGCTCCTTCTGGGATTGTGACAGTTACTGTACCATC
>CAJNBP010000064.1 GCA_905221035.1 bacterium
TTAATACCAATGACTTACCAGCAGGAACAAACTATAGCTGGTCAGAACAACCAGACACAAGTAAACCAGGAAGTAAGCCAGGCAAAGT
>CAJNBP010000065.1 GCA_905221035.1 bacterium
CAATCATTCAATCATTCAATCATTCAATCATTCAATCATTCAATCATTCAATCATTCAATCATTCAATCATTCAATCATTCAATC
>CAJNBP010000066.1 GCA_905221035.1 bacterium
GGCTCAAAAGATATCGTTCCAGTGGAAGTAACGGTTAGAGAGAAAGACAAAGACATCTACACCCCAGAGTACGACAAAGGAAA
>CAJNBP010000067.1 GCA_905221035.1 bacterium
CCCCCCCCCCCCCCCCCCCCCCCCCCCCCCCCCCCCCCCCCCCCCCCCCCCCCCCCCCCCCCCCCCCCCCCCCCCCCC